>CAWIGY010000094.1:0-171443 GCA_963835565.1 uncultured delta proteobacterium | reverse complement strand
AGGGTCGGAATCGAACCAACCACACGTGGATTTTCAGTCCACTGCTCTACCGACTGAGCTACCTGGGCAAACCCTGCCGGGATCATTGCGGCAATCCTGTTGGGCGGCGCGTATTTAGCGCGGTGCGGACCGGTGACGCAACTCGTAATCGGCGCGGCTCGTGGGGCGGGCCGGCCAAGGAGGTTCGGGGAGCTTGGCTGTGCGGCTTATGGTTCTTTCGGGTTATGCTAAACAGCTGTGGAAAGTCTACCGAACATCGGTCTTGCAAACCCATTCTCTTCGGAAGAATACCTGCATCAGCTCCTGAAGAAGGCTGTGGCCGCGGGCGCCAGCGATGTGCACTTCAAAGTGGGGCAGCCGCCGGGAGCGCGCGTACGGGGTGGGTTAGTGTACTTCCGCCTGGATCGGCTGACGCCCGAAGCCACCTTGGCCGCGGCCGCACACTTGCTGCGCGGGCGCGATGCGGCACGCAAGGTAGACACCATCAGCGAGGTCGATTGTTCCTACGAAGTGTCCGGCGTGGCGCGTTTTCGCGTAAACATCTATCGCCAACGGGGGTCGTTGGCCATCGTGCTGCGCATCATTCCGTTCAAAATCCCCAGCATCGATGAATTGGAGCTGCCGCCCGTATGTCGGACACTCGCTGAGAAAGATCGTGGTTTGGTGCTTTGCGTCGGCGCTGCCGGAAACGGCAAAAGTACCACTCTGGCCGCCATGATTGATCACATGAATCACACTTTATCGAGGCATGTGGTTACCGTCGAAGATCCGATCGAGTACCTCTACGAAGATGATCGGTGCTCGGTCAGCCAGCGTGAAATCGGCATCGACACTCCCAGTTTTGCCGAGGCATTGCGCGCAGTTTTGCGGCAAGACCCGGATGTGATCCAAGTCGGCGAGATTCGCGACAGCGAGAGCATGGACATTGCACTCAAGGCGGCTGAGACGGGTCATTTGGTCTTGACGACACTGCATACCCCAGATGTCGCGCGTACCATGAATCGCGTGCTGGCTCTGTCCGAGGGCGCCAGTGACAGATATTCGCGAACGGCTAGGGGACGCGATTCAAGGCATCGTCGCTCAGCGTCTCTTACCGCGCGTCGACGGCGCGGGCGTGGTGTTGGCCACGGAAATATTGGTCGGTACCGGCAGCGTGCGCGAAAGCATCAAGCGTCCTCAGGGCAATCCGGCTCTGAAAGAACTGATGGAACAGGGAGCAAGCATGTACGGCATGCACACGTTCGAGATGAGTATCAAGCAGCTATTGCAAGATGCCGTCATCGACCGCGACACAGCGCGGCAGTATTTGGGGTTTTAGGAGTAGGAAGGCAGGGAACTCGGGGCGCCAAGAAACAAAACTGGCCCAGACGAATATCCGGCGCTAAACAGTCGTTCCGTGTCTAAAGATCCCGCACAACACAATTTTTCCCTGGCCGAAGTCCGCGCATTGCACGATCTTCCGCTTTTTGAACTACTGGATAAGGCGCGTAGCGTGCATATTCAGCATCATCCCATTAATGAGCTGCAGCTTTGCACCTTGCTGAGCGTCAAAACTGGCGGTTGCCCGGAAGACTGCGGTTACTGTGCTCAATCGTCAAAACATCAAAAAAGCCCTGTCGAACCGCAACGGCTATTAGATGTCGATGCTGTCGTGGCAGCGTCACGCCAGGCCAAACTCAACGGAGCGACACGATTTTGCATGGGCGCCGCTTGGCGTTCAGTCAAGGATGGTCCCGCCTTCGAGCGCGTGCTCGAGATGATTCGCGGCGTCAAGGCGCAGGGGCTCGAGGCCTGCGTCACGCTGGGGATGTTGACGGATGAACAGGCACGTCGGCTCAAAGAGGCAGGCCTCGATTCTTACAATCACAATTTAGATACGTCACGAGATTACTACCCAATGGTCGTATCGACGCGAAGCTATGATGACCGGCTTCAGACATTGCGAGCAGTCCGCGCTGCCGGCATTGGCGTGTGCTGCGGCGGCATCATCGGCATGGGTGAAAGTCTGGAGGATCGTTGCCGGTTATTGCTCGAACTGAGCGAGCTCAATCCCCATCCGGAAAGTGTACCCATCAACAGTCTGGTTCCAATCCCCGGCACTCCAATGGGCGAGAGGCCCCCCGTCGATCCGATCGATGTTGTGCGCATGATTGCGACAGCACGCGTGCTATTCCCAAGATCAAGGGTCAGGCTGGCCGCGGGAAGACAGGAACTCGGACGCGAAGGTCAGATCCTTTGCCTGTATGCGGGTGCGAATAGCATCTTCTATGGCGATCAATTACTAACGACACCCAACCCGGAGCCGGGCAGCGATGTCGAATTGCTTCGGGTGACAGGTTTGAAGCCCCTCGCGCCGACCTTAGGTGCAGCGCCTTCTTTGACGGCAATATTGACGGCTTAACGCCGAATTTATGGCACTACCCACAGACCGTCATCCGACTTGGCCCAGTTCTCCAAGTCGCCTGCTGCCGTTGTGACTACGGGTACTCCTAATGCTCGTGCCTCGCGAACAACTGTGGGTGCGCCTTCTTCACGGGATGCACACAGGACCAAATCGCTTGCTGCGATCCACTCGAGTACTTTGCGGTGCGGTAGGTGGCCGCAAAATGTTGCTTTCGGAAAGCTTTTCTTGAGCCTTCGATACTCGGGCCCGTTACCGCATACGACCACCCTTACGTCGGGCATTAGCAGGGTAGCTCGAAGCGCGACGTCGACTCTTTTGGCCGGGACGAGCCTGCCCACGATTACGACCAGTGGCCCGGTGCCAATCCCGAAGCTTTCACGTAGCAGGCTTTTGCTGAGGTTGGTGGGCATAGCAATCGGGCAAGGCTCAACCCGAATGGGGACCGCGAATTGCCCGCTAATTTGCAGCGAAAGTCGCCGGGCAAGGTCCTCCGAAACGCAGCGAACCGTCCGAGCATTACCCGTTAATCCTCGCAGAATTATCAATCGAAAGATGCGGGGTAGCTTTTCGAGAAGTCGCAGATCGCTGCCATGAACTACGATCTCCAGTGGGGCGGAGAAGTGGCTGCAAATGGGCCAAAAACTCGGGACCAAGAAATGAGCCACACCGCCATCAAATCTGCCATATTTGCGTAGCGTCCTTCGGGTCAATAGTACAAAGAGCAGGACACCAATCCAGCGATCCGGCCTCCAGCGTAATCGGGCGATTGCTCCAGGGTTTCCAAATGCTCCCAGGTGCATAATGCCAACTACGCGTGCACCACTTTCGTCACCGCTACGGCGTGCTTTCGGCACAAACACGGTGACCTCATGGCCTTCACTCAGCGCACGCTCGACTTCGGCTTTAACAAAGTGTCCGGCGCAGTCATCAGCGTCGCTGGGATATGAAGAAGAAATAACTGCAATACGGCGCCTCATTGACACTTGGCTTTGCCTCACGGGGGCAAATGATCGAGATCGCACAGCCCGTCCGCGTCCATTTGCTCCAAGAGATCACCCAAACGCCGCAAGTACTCAAATGTGAAGATGCCTCCAGAATGACCGTCTTCCCAGGTCAAACCGAGGGCGTAGTTTCCGACGCGGGTTATTTCACGCAACTCTAGGTTACCGCCAGCCACGAAGCGAGTGATTCCATGATGCCCTTGGCATTGTGCGCAGGGGCAATATCCACGCAAGACTTTATGTGCAATGCGACTAATGGTTCCATCGCCCCAAGTGATTTCGAAGGTTACGGCGCCATGCGGCGCTTTAATGTTTATTCGGGGAAATTCGCGGACTATTTGCCATTTCCAGAATCGCGAGCCCGGCAACTCATCACCAGGACTAGCGCAAGAGGAGCACCACCAACAATACCAGCACAACCAGCGCCAGGGCACCGATAATCAGGGTTCCAATGCCAATTTGAATTGTTCCTGGAGGTCGATATGGACCGAATCGCCGGACGCGTTTCTTCAGGTGTCGGCGAAACGGCATGAGCCAGCGCGTCATCGTGCATGCTTGGCGGTCGATGAGTAATGATTACGCTCGGCGGTGCCGGCGTGCCTGCAGCCGGCCTGGGAATAACCGCGTCACGCTCTGCCGAGTGAACCTGTGACGAGAAAGTGGAGGACGGGGTTGGAGGCGGCGGTTCGAAATCCTCGTCAAAGAGTTCGGCGGGCTCTACTTCGGGGACAAGTGGCAAAGGCGCGACCGGCGATGTCGAGAGCGGAATCGCGGGAGGTGACACTGGAACCGCCGCGGAGGGTTTGGCAATGACAGTGACCGCGTCCTCCTCGGCTTCAACTGCTGTGCTTGAAAAGCCCGCGTCCTGAATCGGAGGCGCGACATGTTGAAGCATTGGTTGCATCGCCGGCGCATGACTTGGAGCGAGCAGCGGCTGGGCCACGGGGATTGCGGGCCTGACAGGCAGGAGTGCTGCCGACTTCGGCAGCGGGCCGCTGGGCACATTGGGCCGCGATTGGATTAGTGGGACCGACCCCTGGTCATCGGCGCGGTTATCGACAGGCGGACTCTGCACTGCAGATTGACCCCTCGAGGCCCCTGCGGTCGGAGCATGCGGAAGCGCCACGGGTGGCGAGGCGGCAACGGCCGCGCGAGCAGGCATCGCCGCAACCGCCTGAGGTGCGCTGGGCAATGGTGGACCGAGGGCAACCGGCGCTTTGGTGGCGGCAGGCTCGGGTCTGGTCGCCGTCGTAACCGGCTGAGTTGGTATGAGCGGCTGTCTGTTCGTAGGTGCCACCCTGTCCAGACCAAAGCGCGGAGGTGCAATTACCGCTTTCGGCGAAGGTGCATGCGATGTACTCGGCAAAGCGCTTGAAGCGCGGATTGGTTGGGCCTCAGGCGCCGAATATTCAGCAGCCGTATTCGCTGCAGCAAGCGGTACCGTCGGAGTACTGGGCGAGACGCCAGTAGCCGTTGGCACCGGATGGCTGGGGCTGCTGCCCAGTTTGCGTATGGGCAAGATGGGGACGCTGTAAATGCGAGTCGAATCGTCGTCACCATCAGATTCATCAAGTCTAGGAAGAGTAGCTTCCTCTTCGGCCTTGTCGGCGAACCAGGGCTGCTTTGTCACGCTCGTGTGAAACTGCTCCGGATGTACTTGCTCCCAGAGCTCCTCCACCTGGGCAATATGCTGCCATTGTTGTTCACCCACGCGGCAGACGAGCGCATCCTCAGGAACCTTTTTCTCTAGGATTCCGCGGATCAACGTATCAGTTGTGACAGGTCCCACGGGATTTGCGCCATGGCGACCGACCCACCACTCGCTCATGATGATGTCAACCCTCCGGGAGAATTAGCGAGCCCTGACACTGATACTGTAATACGGGGCGGATGCGCAGACGTCAACGATTCTTCTATGGGATGCCCGACCGAGACGGCAAGCTGCTTTCGGGCCGCGTCGAGGCCTTTGAGCCTCGGACACCCGCAACTCCTCAACCAGGCGGCCGCCAACAATCGTTACCTCCTCGCCGCTCGCTCAGACGTTAGATTACCCGGCTGCACCGGCGCGGGCCACATCCACCCGGCGGATGTTGGAGAAAACGCCGCTTAGCACACTGCAATTTGCGGGGGGGGGGTATATCAGTAGAAGGTGTACCGACCCTCTCTATGCGTTTCGTGACAGGTACGATGTATTTCGGGGTATCGACTTTGGGCAAGAGAATCCCGTTCACGGTTGCCTTGTCAATTCTCTTGCATGCCGACTGGGGGACTCGCCGTGAAGGCAAACACGAATTCTGTGCCCTTTTTCTCTATCTTCGCGACGCCGCCCTGAGCAAGCGGCCCGAATAAAATCGCTTCCGCCAATGGTCTCTTGATTTCTTCTTTATAAGCCGGAGCAGTGGTCTTGCGCCAAAATCAGGGTCGTATCCGCGTTTGGCCAGTAACTGATGTGCTTCCTCGGTGATTTCGACATCGACGTGGCGCTCGACCAATTGCGCCCGGAGTTGGCGCATAAATTTCTCGACAACCTTGGCCATCGTTTCGGGTGCCAGCGCATCGAACGACACGCGAGCATCGAGTCGATTTCGAAACTCGGGGCTGAACGTGCTTCTGAATGCGCGGTCATCATTTCCACTCTTATCCCGCGTACCGAAATCCCACCAAAGAACGGGCAAAATCGGCCGCCCCCACGTTGCTCGTCATAATGAGAATTACGTTTCGAAAATCGGTCTTCTTCCCATTGGTGTCGGTGAGCGTCGCATGGTCCATGATTTGCAGAAGGACATTGAATACATCAGTATGGGCTTTTTCAATTTCGTCGAGGAGCAACACCGCATGAGGCGTTTTCGCGATGGCTTCCGTAAGCAGACCGCCACGATCGTATCCAACATATCCCGGAGGCGCACCAATCAGACGTGACACCGTGTAGTGTTCCATGTACTCGCTCATATCAAAGCGATGTATATCAATGCCCAGTGCGTCGGCTAATTGCCGAGCCAATTCCGTCTTCCCAACGCCGGTGGGCCCAGTAAACAAGAAGGAACCAATTGGCTTGTCTGGTGCACGCAATCCTACCCTGGAAAGTTTGATGGCGCTAACTAGCTGATGAATGGCTTTGCTTTGTCCATACACGACACGGGAAAGTTCCTCTTCCAAATTTCTTAACGCAATTCGATCACTATGACTGACCTGGCGCGCAGGAATTTGCGCAATTCGCGCCACAACAGTTTCAATTCGGTGCACATCAACAATTCCGCCAGAGCCCAGTTCCAGTTTGGTATCTGCTCCCGACTCATCAATGAGATCAATGGCTTTGTCGGGCAATTTGCGATCCGAAAGATGGCGTTCGGCTAACTTTACAGCGACGTTGACGGTCTCCGGCTCGTAGGTGACCTGGTGGAACTTCTCATAATGTGGAAGCAGCCCCTTGAGAATCTTGACCGTGTCGTCAAGGCTAGGTTCGGCGACTTCAATTTTCTGAAATCTTCGCGCCAGTGCGCGGTCACGATCGAATTGCAACCGATATTCCTCGAAGGTTGTTGCTCCAATGCAGCGCACCTTCCCGTTGGACAATACTGGTTTAAACAGGCTCGCTGCGTCGAGCGAGCCTTTCGCTGCGCCGGCCCCGACGACGGAGTGGATTTCGTCCACGAACAGAATGCTGCCCGGCCGCGTTTCAAGCGCTGAGATCACAAGTTTGACGCGATTTTCGAATTCCCCAGCATATTTCGTGCCTGCAATCAGTGCGCCCAGATCCAGTGCCCAGATTTCCGCGCCTTTTAATGGCTCAGGGAACATTACCCGCTTGTATGCGACTCGCCAGGCCCTCGACAATCGCCGTTTTCCCGACGCCAGCGTCGCCCACAAAATAGGGGATTATTCTTACGTCGGCGCGCAAGAACTCTGAAAGGCCCTCAACAACTCACGCTCACGCCCGACAAGCGGCTCGAGATCACCACGACTGGCTCGTTCATTTAAGTTTACTGCAAATCGGTTCAGAGCTTCATTTGCAGCGGACTCCTGGTCTGAAGTTCCGGACTGGGCGTCGGATTCTTGTCCTTCAATATGCGGAGAATTCGATGTGCTCTCGCCGAGGCCATGCGATACGTAGCTGACTACATCCAGTCGTCGAACGCGGGCTTCATCCAAGAGCGCGGCTGCCAATGAATCCACTTCAGAGAATATCGCGACCAAAACGTCTTGGACCAGAAGCTCATCTTTGCCGCAGGATTCAACATGTAGCGCTGCCCGCTGTAGAACGCGTTGAAATCCACGTGATGGGCTAGGGACCGCGGAGGTATTGTCCGGCAATTTTGGCAATTCTTGCTCGAGAACGTCGTGAACGCGTTGCTTGAGCCGCTCAATGTTCGCGCCCACGTGCCCAAGAATTCGAACTGCGGTGCCGTCATGGAGTAAAGCAAACAACAAGTGTTCGACGGTCAACAAATCGTGCCGCCGTCGGCGAGCTTCCTGCGCGGCCAGACTGCAGGCGATTTCGACATCAGGGTTGACTCGCATGCTACGACTCCAATTCTCGAAGCCACCCAAGGCAGAATTCGCCGATATTGCTCGCGTTCTGGTCGATGTCCACCTATACAAAAGATTGCTAAAGACATTGCGCTTGGGTGATAACTTGCAGGTTATGGCCGAGATTCTGGCCCAGCATCTACAGGTTCGGCAGTGCATTTGAGTGGATGCCCATGAGCTCGCGCATGAGCCTCTACCTGATCGACTTTGGATTCCGCAACGTCGCGGATGTACGTGCCAGCTATTCCGCGACCCTTATGATGTACCTCCAACATGATACGGGTCGCTTCGACCTCTGATTTTGAAAAGAACAGCATCAACGTGTCGACGACAAATTCCATGGTGGTGTAGTCGTCATTGTACAGCACCACATGGAAGCGGCTGGTTCGGCGAGGCGCCTGCTCATGCTGAACGTCCACCTGAGCGCCAGATTCAATGGCGGTGTGATCGTGGGGAACTGTCATCTAGCTACTCCGGCAAGTTTGCCATTGAGTAACCAGCTGTCGAGGTGCGATCAAGACTGTGGGGTCATCGACGACCCTCAGTTTCGTCCGAACATGAGCCCCAGATATCCAGCGGGCCTCCGGCCATCCGAAGCCATCACACCTCGAATGCCCATCCGCGGGGACACGTCCGGACTCTAAAATGCAACGGCGGGCCGTGAGTACGCATTGCCAAAAGTAAACCGCGCCGGGCTTGACGCCACAGGTCAAGTTGCGGTCTTCGCGGGGCTTTTGGTTTTTGGGCTTCGGCGTTCTCCCTTGCGCGATTGTAGTCCCACTGCGAGTTCTTCCTAGCGCGTCGACGGCGCTCCCGACGACGGGCGCTTGAATCCTGTGGTGTTCCCATGTCCGCTCCATAGCGCAACATTTTTGTTTTGTCGCGACAAATTGCTATACGTAGTCTTCCCAGCTGGAAACAGTACGCTCGCTTATCCAACTGGACGCATCGACAAGAGCGAACTTAGGACGTGCATTCCGACTTGGGGTTGTTGAGACTACGCTGCGGGCACCTGCCATACCCGACCGCCCTTTAATAGAGATTCAAGGCCACCGGGCGACTTTTCGCTTGCTTGGAAATCAAGATGTTGCAGTTGGTCCTCGTATGTCGGCAGGGAATTGGCATATAGAACACCTAGAGGCACCGGGTATTCGGGGAAGGCAAGCGAGGCGAGAAATTGTGCAAGCATAGGGCTAGTTTCATCGTGCACGAGTAGGCTCTTGGTCAATCCATTGGATTCCAAGCTTTCCATTTTCGCGAGCTTTAGCGTTGTGATTTCGAGCGCTAGTCCCTTATCTTTGGCTTCACCGTAAATCAACGGTTTGCCGTGTTCAAGACGCAATTGATTGGCACTTGCGCTAGCCTTGTTCGTAATGTGTTCAAAAGCTGCGTCGTTGAACACGTGGCAATTCTGCAGTATCTCGACGAAGGCAGTTCCTCGGTGTCGGGCCGCTCGGCGCAAGACGTCAACCAGATGTGTGCCCGCGGTGTCATAGGAACGAGCCACAAATGTTGCACCGCACCCGAGTGCGAAGCGCACTGGATCGACAGGTCGATCGGCAGAGCCAAATGGTGAACTACTGGTGTGTTTTCCCAATTCGCTCGTGGGCGAATACTGGCCCTTGGTAAGACCGTAGATTCGGTTATTGAAAAGCAGTACCTTTACATCCAGGTTGCGTCGAAAGCAGTGCATCAAATGATTGCCCCCGATACTAAGGCCATCACCATCGCCGGTGGCTAGCCAGACGGATAGTTGCGGATTTGCGGCCTTAATGCCCAGCGCCACCGCGGGAGCTCGGCCGTGAATCGAGTGGAAACCGTACGTGTCCACATAATATGGAAAACGACTGCTGCAGCCAATGCCACTCACCCAAACAAATTGATCTTTGGGGATACCTAGCTCCGGCAGCACTTTCAGTACGCTGGACAATATTCCGTAGTCTCCGCAGCCTGGACACCACCGGACATCATCGCTTGACGCAAAATCGCGTTGCGTAAGGCGTGCGGGTTCGACCACCATTGTCATGAATAGCCCTCCAGCTCTGTGAATATGCGTTTCGCAAGCTCATCGGTACGAATCGGTTTTCCTTGGATCTTGGTGAATAATTGCGCGTCCAGACAGAAGCGCGCGCGGAGCAAATGAGCAAGTTGGCCGGAATTAAGTTCAGCTACTAGGATTTTCTTGAATCCCGTCATGATCGACTCTAGCCCCCGCGGAAACGGGCAAAGCGCTCGCAGATGCAGATGACTCACAGCAGCGCCCTTGCCAATGGCGAGCTCCACGGCTTCTCTAATCGACCCGTAGGTGGAGCCCCAGCCAACGACGAGCAAATCGCCTCGCGCCGCACCAACTTCTATGCGGCATTCGGGAATGTCATCCGCAATTCGCGCTATCTTTTCGGCTCGGGTCCGCACCATACGTTCGTGATTCAATGGTTCCGTAGATATCTGTCCGGTGTCGTAATCTTTTTCGAGCCCGCCAATGCGGTGCTCGTAGCCCGGCATTCCGGGTGAGGCCCATGGGCGAGCCAATGTTGTGTCATTGCGTAACATCGGAGAGAATCGCTCCCGCGGCGGCAGCGGGGTAGTCTCAAGTTCTGGCAATTGGTTGACGTCCGGTATGAGCCAAGGTTCAGCTCCGTGCGCCAAATACGCATCGCTTAGCACGATTACGGGGGTCATGTGGCGGATGGCGATTCGCACGGCGTCGTAAGCCACGTTGAAACATTCAGAAGGCGTGGCGGGTGCGAGTACGCAAACCGGGGCCTCCCCATTCCTGCCATGCACTGCCAAGAAGAGATCCGTTTGTTCTGGCTTCGTAGGCAACCCTGTACTTGGTCCTCCTCGCTGAACATCCACGATAATCATTGGTAATTCAGTCGCTACTGCGAGCCCGATGGTTTCGGTTTTTAGGGCCATGCCTGGCCCGCTAGTGCAGCATACCCCGACCGCACCAGCGTACGCGGCACCCAGTGCCACGCACGCTGCGGCGATTTCATCCTCGGCTTGAATTGCTGTCACGCCCAAGTGACGATGCTTACCCAGTTCCTGCAGGATTGCGCTGGCGGGGGTGATCGGATAGGCGCCTAGTACCAAATGTTGACCGGCACGCACCGAACCGGCTATTAGCCCGTATGACAATGCAGTGTTACCGTCGATGTTGCGGTAAAGTCCCGGGCTCCGAGGTGCAGCCGCAACCCGATATCGGTAATGAAATAGCTCACTTACACTACCGTAAGCGTAGCCCGCTTTCAATGCGATTGCATTGGCTTCTGCAATTTGCGGCTTATTCTTGAATTGCTCATCAATGAATCTGAGCGTCGAATCGAGTGATCGGTCGTAGATTGAGAATATCAATCCCAATGTCCAGAAGTTCTTGCAGCGACCGGCCTCTTTTGTAGACAGACCGACTGGAGTTACGGCTTTCCGGGTCAGTGTGGAAATATCGATTGCGGCGACCTGATAGGCAGACAGACTGCCATCGTCCAGCGGACTGGTTGAGTAGCCCGCCTTTTTCAATTGCGATGATCCTAGGGCACCGCTGTCCACAACGAGCAGGCCACCTGGTTTTAAGTCTGACAAATTCGTTTGCAGGGCGGCCGCATTCAGCGCCACCAGGACGTCCAACGAGTCTCCGGGCGTAAACACATCCTTCGATGCAAACTGCAGCTGGTAGCCGGACACTCCATACAATGTACCGGCGGGCGCGCGAATTTCGGACGGAAAGTCCGGTAACGTGGCCACGTCATTGCCAGCCAACGCCATGGCACTCATGAACCGCTGCCCCGTTAGCTGGATGCCGTCACCCGAATCCCCCGCGAATCGAATGACCGCACCGTTGACAATTATTTCGGGCTTTCTGCTCGGAATATTCGACTCATTCTGCACTTGTACGTTCAAGAAATTCGAAGCTCCTTGTGGGATTGTCGGCCCGCCGTGCATTCCTTCGAATCTAGCGCGCGACTTGCCTGATAATGGGTTTTGAGTTCTGGAAGTGTAGAGCCGAAATCCAGCCGCCCTACGTGTTCCCTGATACGATTGGGCAGACTTGCACGTTTCGCAAGTCTTTCGCGTTGTCCAACCCGCTACGAAACAGAAGATCACCGGATCGTAGTTTCTGGCCCTCTCCCACATCGCCGATCGAAGGGACTGCAATACTGCATGCAAGGAATGTGCATAGTACGAAACTAGGTACCCGCCAGACGGCGCGGCGCACTAAGCGTAGTCCCGCCAATCGCTTAATGCCATATCAACTGGCCACGGCGTGTTTATCAAGCAATTGTGCGAGTCGGGGTGCAGCGGCTTCGACATGCTTCTGCGCGGCAGGTCGCAGCTTGTCGTACGACTTGCGGATCACTCCGCTATCAGCCTTTTGCGCGCGACGATCGGTAACGGCCAGCAAGGCATTGGCGACCCTTGACCGATTTTCCAGTATTAGAGCACCTGGATTGACCTTTTTTTCCTGTGCTTCGTCAACAAAAGGGCTCAAAATGTCAAGGAATTCGTCGAGCAGGTGATCAACCGCCTGCCTGATGAACCCGGGCTTTATACCTTTGACCACGGCGTAGGCCGCCTTCACAGCAATGCCACCCAGGCCCGATTTGTCGGCGACCTCCTCATCCAGGACTCGACATGCGTCATCAAGGACCTGCTGTCGTTTCTCACTGCCGCCCAGGCGTTCTCTGAGTGTAGTCAAGTTTCACCTACTTAAATTTGCGCGAAATTGGCGTCAAGCGCCGCGCGAGACGGTTATCACTGGAATTTGCACTGTCAACTCACGGGGCAAACCATTTAGTCGAAAGTGCTGGGACATCGGCCAGAACTTGGGGGACCTCAGACGGTCGGCCGGAGGTCTACGGTTTCTTTGAATTTGGCCGATTGCATATCGTTCCCCTTGCTCGGCCGAGTTGAAGTAAGAGTCCAATTAGACGATTCAAGACTTATTGGGTGCTTTAGTCATGCAAACCAAAGATACACCAGCGCAAAGTGTTGAAAAAGGCGCTGCTCGCGTCGCGGAACGCAAACCTTTGGTTGGCGATATGGCGGCTGAGCGCGCTAAACCTTGGCCGGAAGTAATGGGAAAGGTGCTTGTTATAGATGATCAGCGCAACATGCGAACGACACTCGCGATGATGCTGCGTAGCAATGGCTTCGAAGTAGACGAGGCGGCAAATGGAGGAATTGGCAAGGAACTTGGGGCTGCCGGCGCGTACGATGTTGTCATTACGGACCTTCGCATGGGTGATGTTGACGGGATAGAAGTACTCCGATTTATTAAAACCGCACAGGCAATGACCGAAGTTATCGTAATGACAGCGTATGGAACGATCGAAAGTGCGGTCGAGGCGATGCGCCTTGGAGCGTACGACTACATTCAAAAACCGTTTGCCGAAGAGGAGTTAGTTGTCAAAGTTGCCAAGGCCGTCGAAAGCAGAAAGCTGCACGGACAAGTTCAACTTTTTGCTCAGGAATTCAAGGAGAAGTATCACTTTGGAAACATTATCGGCCGTTCTCACGCAATTAGGGATGTTCTTGCAAGGGTAGTTAAGATCGCTCCCACGGATGCCATCGTACTCATTACTGGGGAAAGCGGAACGGGCAAAGAATTGATTGCTCGTGCCGTCCATGCCAACAGCAAGCGTTCTGAGAGGCCTTTCGTGACGGTAAATTGTGCCGCAATCACTGAAACGCTGCTGGAAAGCGAACTATTCGGCCATGCGCGGGGTGCGTTCACCGGGGCCGTTTCCGCGCGTAAAGGGTTATTCGAGGAAGCGGATGGGGGGACCTTCTTCTTCGATGAAATTGCGGAAACGACAGTGAGCTTTCAAGCTAAGCTATTGCGCGCTATCCAAGAAAGTGAAATACGCCGCATTGGTGAGAATCGCCCCATAAACGTCGATATTCGCGTAATTGCGGCTACCAACGTGGATTTGGGTCAGGCGGTTGAGGAGCGTCGATTTCGTCAGGATCTGTTCTATCGGTTGAACGTTGCTCGTTTCCATTTGCCGCCCTTGCGCGATCGGCGCGAAGACATTTCGTTACTCGCAGATTTCTTTCTGGAGAAATACAATCGAAAGATGAATACCCGGGCAAATTTTGGCGATGGCATCATTGATTTAATGATGACCTATGACTATCCGGGTAATGTGCGGGAACTCGAGAACATGGTGGAGCAAGCTGTTGCGCTTTCGTCCGGAGGTGTCATCACTAACGACGACGTGCTTCCTCAGGCGCCAAAACGGTTACCGCGTGCAATGGGCAAAACATTGGCTGACATTGTGGACGACGCGGAACGAGAGGCAGTCGAGTCGGCGCTTCGCGTCAGCGATGGAAATCGCGAGCGCGCGGCCGAAGCTCTCAATATTAGCCCGACAACCTTGTGGCGGAAAATGACTCGACTAGGAATTACTTACGACACGAAAGGCTAATCGATCACCGTTGTCTGCCCGGTTCGACCCAAAGCGCGCAACGGGGTCGCTTCACAAAAACAGACTTGCCGCTATGCGACGCATTCCGTGCCGAGGAATCCTTGCGAACTGACCGACTCGATTACGAATTGCCGGGCTCTTGCATTGCTCGGTATCCGACCGCAGATCGTGACGGGGCCCGGATGTTAGTGGTTACTGAGGCAGGCACGGCTGATTCCGCCGTGTCCCTATGGCCTCAATTATTGCCCGAAGGGGCCTTGGTGGTTGTCAACGATACCCGAGTATTCAAAGCCAGGTTGCTGGGCAACCGGCGTTCAACTGGTGGACGAGTCGAATTGTTACTCTTGGCGGAAGTAGACGGACCATCGGGCTCACGGACGCGCCAAATGTGGCACGCAATCGGACGCGCCAACAAGCCGATAGCAACTGGAACTATCATCGAGTTTCAAACCCTAGTGGCCAAAGTATCAGAGCGACTTTCCGCTGGAGAGTTATTGGTGGAACTCGAATCGGATGAGCCCATAGAGAATGTCGTAGATCGAATCGGGCACGTTCCGATTCCACCCTACCTTGGTAGGGAAGATGAGCCTAGCGACGCAGAGCGTTATCAGACACTTTTCGCCAAGCGACGTGGCTCGGTGGCTGCGCCTACGGCTGGAATCCACCTTAGCCAAGCTGTTCTGGATAAGTTGTCTCGTCGCGGAATATTCCTTGGAACTGCCACCCTCCATGTTGGGATTGGTACATTTAGGCCGATTGTCGCAGACGATCTGGATGCTCATTCGATGCACTCGGAAAGAATTGAGATAAATGCCAAGCTTGTCGCCGAAATTAACGAAGCTCGCAAACGCAAGAGTCCAGTCATTGCTGTCGGGACGACAGTCGTGCGTGCGTTGGAGAGCGCTGCCGACCCCCATCGACCCGGTTGCGTCTTGGTCCGGCGGGGCTCGACAAAACTTCTAATTCAACCAGGCTACACCTTCAAGGTGGTCGACGGACTGCTTACCAATTTCCATATGCCAAGAAGCACTCTTCTTGCGCTAGTTGGAGCTTTCGCGGGCCTGGAGCGCACGCTCGCCGCATACCAAATTGCGGTCCGACGGGAGTACCGATTTCTGTCCTACGGAGACGCAATGTGGATTCCAAAGAAAACCCAGATACTCAAGACAGCACCCTAAAGTTCAAAGTACTGGCTCGCTCTGGAGGAGCTCGTCTTGGTTCAATTCTAACGCGTCACGGTAGGTTGGAAACGCCGCTATTTATGCCGGTTGGGACACACGCTACGGTCAAAGCGGTGACACCCGAGGAGATTGCAGAAACTGGTGCCCGCTTAATAATTATGAACACCTACCACTTGTGGCTGCGACCTGGGCCAGACGTAGTTAATCACCTTGGTGGGCTCCACGGATTTTCAAGATGGCCGCATGCAATTGCGACTGATTCGGGAGGATTTCAGGCTTATTCGCTGGCGTCTCTCGGAAAAATCAACGAAGAGGGTTTTACGTTTCAATCGCATTTGGATGGATCACGACGAGTCTTGACACCTGAGGAATCGATGCGAATTCAGGGATTGCTCGGTTCCGATATTGCGATGCAGCTTGATGTTTGCGTTGACGCACAATCTACTCCGGAGGTGTTCCTTTCGGCCATGGAACGTACGACCCGGTGGGCCAAACGCTGCATATCGGTGCGAAACCGCGGTCAGGCACTATTTGGCATTATCCAAGGCGGAACGATTTTGGACTTACGGCGCCGGCATGCAATGGAGTTGGCGCAACTGTCCCTCGACGGGCTTGCCCTAGGTGGTTTCAGCGTTGGTGAGCCCAGTCACGTAACGGATAGATTACTGGACCAACTGATTCCCCATGTGGATGAACTGCGGCCGCGGTACCTGATGGGTGTGGGTACGCCATCCAATTTGGTCCGAGCGATCGCACAGGGCATTGATATGTTTGATTGTGTTCTTCCAACACGCAATGCCCGCAATGGCCAGGCGTTCACTAATTCAGGCCGGCTGGTTATTAACAATCTTGCTACAAGGACGATCCTCAGCCCATCGAGGAGAACTGCCAATGTCCCACTTGTACGGCGAAGTTCAGCCGCGCGTATCTGAGGCACCTATACATGTCGCGTGAGATTCTCTCACATCGATTGCTCACGTTGCACAATCTCCATTTCTACGGTCGGCTTATGATTGAGGCGCGCAACGCCATCGCCAATGGCACGTTTGACCCCTGGGCGATTTCGCAGCTTGCTCGCTGGCAGAGCTAGAATTTATAGCACGGCGTGCCCCGTTCGTGGAATAATCAACCCTCCGATGTCCCACGACAAGAAGCCGATCGGTCGAATCTTGCTGGAGCAACGCTCCGTATCTGCCGAAGAGCTCGACAGGGCATTGGCGGACAAGACGGCGAGCGGCCGATTGGCATCGCGGCTTACGCAGCAAGGTGTAATCGACGACGTTGAGGCGCTTAAAGCACTCAGCGAGCAACACGGCATTCCGGGCATTGATCTGACACAGATTTGCCTGAAAATTGAGGATCTCGAACTTCTCCCCAAGGAAATTGCTGAAAAACACTTGATCTTACCGGTACTAGTTAGGGACGAACGATTATTCGTTGCTATGGGCAACCCCACTGAAACCAAGGTCATTGAGGAGTTGGAATTTGTTACTGGGAAGAAGGTTTTTGCATACGTAGCCTTGGAGGGCGTCATAACCAAAGCTATCCAATCAGCTTATGCAAGAAAGGCGCGAGGCGAGGAATTCTACATCGGGCATCGCTGCCCTCCGGAAACACTCGCTCGATTCGGCTTAGATTCCGCAGGAGCCCGGAATACTCGGGCAATTATGCCTTCTGACGATGCGAAGAGAAGAATACGTGTCGGTTCCTCCAGAATTTCTCATGGACGAGTCGCAGTCGGTCGAGTCAAGAGTATTGATCGTGGACGACGCAGTTCGACGCAGTTCGCAGCAAGACATCAATGTGGACGAATTTGGCAACCTTTCGCGTGAGGTAAGCGTCGTAACGGAATTGCCACTTGCCGCAATGTCGCCGACGCAAAACTCCGACGCTCCCACCGTGCTAGTGGTGGATGACGACGCCGATATCCGCAAAATGGTAGTTCGCCTCCTTCTGAGCAGAGGGCTCAATGTGATCGAGGCCGATCGAGGCAATCTTGCACTAAGGCTTCTCAAGGAACACAGCCCGCAACTCATCGTGCTTGACGCGATGTTGCCTGAGGTGCACGGTTTTGACATAGCTCGTCGAATTAAACATAGCGAGCGATTTGCACATACTCCAATAATCATGGTTAGTGCCGTGTACCGGGGCTGGCGCTTTGCCGAAGATCTGAAGCAAGGATGCGGCGTTGAATTCTTTATCGAGAAACCATTTCGAATTGAAGAATTATTGGGCGCGGTTGATTCGGCGTTGGCGGGAATAAAGGAATCGGGCGCCGCAACGGAAGAGCATGACGTTTCAGGCGAAGCCGAGGCCGAGTTGTCCAAGGGGATTGAGGCATATAAAGCCGGTCGCCTGGACGACGCAATTGCTCATCTCAAATTGGGAACAAATATCGACCCATTGGCCTACCGATTGCACTTTCACTTAGGGCTTCTCCATGGAAAAAAGGGACAGGTATATGACGCCATCGGTGCTCTCGAGCGAGCCATGGAACTGAACTCGAAACACTTCGCTGCCGCAAAGAATCTGGCGATCCTTTACCAAAAAGCCGGCTTCCGTCACAAAGCGTCCGAAACATGGGAGCGAGCCCTCGGGCTTGCGCCCGATGACGAGACCCGCCAAAGCATCAAGGAGCACTTACTGAACCTGTTGTGAATGTCGCTAGGGTTTGCGAGGATGCACAGGCTCTAGAGTTCTTCGGACCGTGGTTGCGTCGGCATGAAGTTTCTTTGTCCTAGTTGCAAAGCGAAGTACCAAATCGCCGACGAAAAAGTCATCGGTCGATCGGTGAAGATGAAGTGTCGTCAATGTGGCCACATCATCGAGATACAGCAATCCGTGGTGGGGGCCTCGACCGGTACCAGCCAGGCTCCGATACCGCTCACATCGATTCCAGCACCTCCGTCGGGGCCTCCGAAGCCAACCTCAGAAGGTATGGCCATTCGGCCCCCGGTGACCGCGGGAGGCCGCCTTACCGCCAAAGCACCAACAAAGCCGGCGCGACCCGCTGGCGCCGAATTACCCGCAGTTAACCGAAATCTCAAACTTCCTGGTTCCGGGGGAGGCAGGAGCGATTCGCCAGTTCGCTTGGCGCCTTTGGCTTCACGCTCGGCGCCGAGTGCAGGGGCGTCGCACTCGCCGCCTCAGGCGCCGGCACGCATCGGTACAGCATCAGGGCCGCCCAGCGAGCGGCCCGTTCCGCGTCCACCAATGGCCCGAACACCGTCTTTGGCAACTCCGGCGCCGCCCGCGGCTAGGGCACCAATTAGGAACTTAGGAATTGGGAAGTCAATACACACGTCTGCCGAGACGCACAATGAGGCTCGGAGCGCTCCACTCGGCCGTCCAACGCGAACCACGCCTGAAACCGCTCCTGCGCCAACTGTTGCTGGGATTGCCAAGCAAGCCACGGTGGCGGCCGTCGCACCTCGCCGCACCGGTGAGGCACTTGCAGAGGCGTTTACCGCGGCTGTCGGCGTGGCTGCCACCCTATCTGCGGATCAGTTCGTAGGTGACGAATGGTACGTTGGTATCAACGACACACCGGTCGGACCTATACCATTGAGCGAGCTTCGC
This sequence comes from uncultured delta proteobacterium, assembly GCA_963835565.1. GTDB lineage: Bacteria > Myxococcota_A > Polyangia > Polyangiales > Polyangiaceae > FEN-1139. Next base: position 152,323 of record CAWIGY010000094.1, on the reverse strand, counting down.
GCGCGCGCCGCTCAAGGGCAAGTGACGATAGAATCTCTAGTATGGCGCGACGGGTTTGAGGATTGGAAACCGGTACGCAGCTTCCCCGAGCTGCTGGCAGTTGTTGAAGAAGCCATCTCCAGCATTCAGGCAAGTCGCGGCCCGATCTCGCCCGCGTTTGCGCCAGCTGACTACGGTCCGGCGATTGCACTCTTGCCGGTGCCAGAACATCAGCCCCTCTCGGCAGTATCGGCCCGCGAAGCAGCGAAGCAACCGACGCAAGAAATTGCATCGCAATTTGTCACAGTCGCTTCCCCGGCGCTCACGCCCGAAGAAATCGCAGCGGTAACCGGTCGTGGCATCCGGCGCAGCCCCAAGGGAGCTTGGATTGCCGTAGCGGGTGCACTTGCCCTGGGGCTTGCCATTGGATTTGTTTTTTTTCGACAGGTGCCAGCTACGCCCGAAATTAAATACGTAGAAGTGGCACATTCGGGATCGGTGGCCGCCGTCACGTCGCCCAATCCGTCCGTGGCTTTACAAGACACTCCCGTTGTTACGAGTGCTGGCGAAACTCGAACGAGCGCCAAACGCATTGCCAGTGGTGATTCTAAAGCGAGCCCGGAAACCAATGGAACTCCGATTACTTCGGCAGGGTTGAAGGGCTTATCAGGATTGCGCGCATTGGGCCCTCAAAGTGGACCAGCCGAAACTGGATCAAGCAGTGGTTCATCATCAGGACAAGCTCTTGACTCGGCGACACTTCAAAAGACGGTAAGTCGCTACACGGCCAGCGTGCGTCGCAGCTGCTGGCAGCCGGCACTAGACTCACGGGCACCCGATGCACCCACGGTGGCCAGAGTTGCGGTAAAGATCGATATTGCGCCGAGCGGAAATGTGAGTGGCGTATCCAGCAACGGGGATCCTCGCGGCTATCGTGGATTGGCCAACTGCATCGAAAGTCGCGTCCGAAATTGGTCGTTCCCTCCGTCATCTGGCGCCACCACCGTGAATGTTCCCTTCGTGTTTGCGGCGCAATAGAACGGTAACAAAAGGAGCCGCCGCTCCGATCATATCGAAGCAGCGGGTTGATGGTGACTCATAAGCCGGGTTCTGTGCATGCGGTGCAATCACTCGCTCCACACCTGGCGATCATTCCTCTGGAATCCTTGTTGCCGAGGATTTCTAGCAGCCTACCCTGGGACACGGACGGGCAATCCTTGATCGTCCCTATACGCGGCCTTGCTCCAGACGGGGTCTGCCTTGCCGCCCCCGTTACCGAAGGCGCGGTGGGCTCTTACCCCACCGTTTCACCCTTTCCCTTCCAGATTTGCTGGTCGGGTGGTCTATTCTCTGTGGCACTTTCCTTGAAGTTGCCTTCACCGGGCGTTACCCGGCGTCTTGCCCTATGGAGCCCGGACTTTCCTCCAAATCACTGATTCAGCGACCGCCTGTGTCACTATCAACGAACCAATGATGACATAATTAGTTCTCGGCAGACAATGCGTTTGTGCCCAAGGGTTCAGGTCGTTCGCTGACTTTTCTTGTTCTATTTCTCACGGTACCGTTGGGTTAATCTGTTGCGAAAAAGAGCTAGCCTCCGTACTTGACCTTGAAGATCCATTCGCGACGGCACGCAGGGGTCTGATTCTGCACGCGGCAGTTTGCTGAGCATATTTCGAGCGTTACGAGTTTCTCGCTGGGAAATAATTAGGCGGCCGACTCAAGCGACAGTCCTTCAAATGTCGTGCTCCCGGAGAGTTCGAATATCTTCTGCTTGAGCTTTCTTTTGGCCCGGGCCTCTAACTGCCGCGCACGCTCCCGCGAAACACCAAGCCGACGGCCGATTTCTGCCAGAGACACTTCCTCTTCCGTATCCGCCATCAGTCGGTGTTCCACGATATAGCGTTCGCGCTTGTCAAGCACTAATAATGCCGCGTGCACGACATCGTGGACGCGATGATTGTCTTGGGATGTTGCGTAGACCTCTTCTTGATTGCCGTCAGATGAGGCCAAGGTATCGATCAGACTCGTCACTGCGTCATCAAAGACCTTGGCGTCCAGCGACACGTCTCTGGCTTCTAATCTTCGGACCATCGCCATGATTTGTGTGCGGGACACGTTGAACCGCTCCGCTAGCAACTCATCAGCGCGTTCGCCTTCGCCGACCAAGTTGGCAATTCTCACCTTTTCACGTCTCAGCTTGAAAAACATCTTGGAACGTAAAGCCCCCGACCCGACGCCAACTAGGCTCCAGAATCGAATTATGTAATTGAGAATGTAGGCGCGTATCCAATACGCCGCATAGGTTACAAATCGATTTCCTCTGTCGGGTTCAAATTTCGACAGTGCGTGGACGATCCCAAAGTTGCCCTCAGCGATGAGTTCCGAAAGAGGCAACCCGTAGCGACGATATTTCAGTGCGATGGCCACCACATATCGCAAGTGGCAACGCACCAACTCATCTCTTGCCCGAGTATTCGAACTGGACTGCCATTGCTGGCACAGTTCCATTTCGTCTTCGCGGGACAGCTTCGGCAATTTTTGGACCATCGTCATATATCGAGACAATGCAGGATCGAATTCGTTTGCCATGTCGCCCTAGTCTTCCCTGAAAGTGAGATATGCGCAATTCCTGCACGGCAGGTTACGGAAACCGATCAACGAGCAAGTTATTCCAATTCCCCGGAAAATAAGCGTCGTTTCTTTGGGGGTTAGACCCTTCCTCAATGCGTACGCGCGAAAGCTCTGCGCGGTTTCTCGGCTACGTGAGAGGATCGCATTACGACACAGCTTGATGGTCAATGGGCCGACACTGGCGCAACTTAGCCTACCGACCGACCAACTAAAGGCGGACCCGAGCTGACATTGAAGTCAAAACCCCAATCGCAATTCTAACTCAGGGATGCTCGTCCGCGACAACTGATATATCGCCCTTCGGCTTCAAGCTATTAGTGAAACGAAGAACCACAACCGCAAGTTCCAGATACGTTTGGGTTTCCAAATTTGAAGCCAGCGCCGTGGGCAGTCTCAACGTAATCGATCTCGGTGCCGTCGAGATACTGAAGGCTCAGTGGGTCCACGTAGAGTGGAATACCAAAGGATTCGAAACGTTCGTCCAAGTCAGTTGGCCTATCTTCAAAATAGAGATCGTACTGGAACCCGGCGCATCCCCCACCAATGACACGCAATCGCAGTCCCTGTCCGTCAAGGCCCTCCGACGAAGATATTTCCTAAACTTTCTCTGCGGCACCGGACGTCAGTGAGATCATTGATTCTGAACTCCTTTAACAGCTCGCGACTAGGCCTAGCGGCGTCTAACGCATTCAGAATATAGGACGGCAAAGAGGTTCGCCAACCTTGACGCGGTCCCAATTCCGGAAATGCACGCAACTTTGCCCGAAATGTGGGGGCCGGAGGACGCGTCGTCACCGCAAATTTGAGGCTAAGGTAAGCCCGGGACTATGAACGCGGCCGACAATTCGCTCATGTCGTGCCCATCGGGGCCCCTGAGGGTTCCTGTAACTTGGCCAAATACGGTTACTGTGTGGCCCGCGGCCATGGGCGATTGGTTTGAAGCTACAACACGAACGAATCCTTGAGGATCACGTTTGGAACCGCATTGCAACAGGAGTCGAGTGACTGGGGGCACATCGGAAAGTTCGACTATAGTTCCGACTAATGCGATGAGCGAATTCGCATCGCTGCTTGGCGAGCAGAACCGGGTTTTTCAAGATCGTGTGGGACTTCGCCATACAATTTGCGGGCATATGCACTCAAATTTGAAGTGCGCTCGATGATTCTTTGAACTTTGCGCGGAGCATAGCCTTTTGCGCTTGCCGTAATCCAAATCGCAAACCTACCGAATTCCTTAATGAGCATCGAATGGCAGAAATGTCCACCGCCGTCAACTTCAATGTTCAGTCCAGCAATGTCGATTCGTGCGTATGATGCGGTCATCCCGCAGAGCTTGAAGTCTTCTCGGTCGGTCACAAAAGAGGACCGGGCGAGTCCACTGTGAGTGGCAAGATACCAGTCCTCATCACAACTGCGCCTTGGTTGGTAAACGTCGGGCTTTGCGCCAAATACGCGATGCGGCGTTCCAACGGTTTTTCTACACTGGCTTGTCCGATTAAATCATTGCTTACGTCAACATCATAGCGACCATGCCCGCTGGCATCGAACGAAACGGGTTGTTTCTCGACTTCGATGACTACGTTGGGTGACTTCTCTAGCAACAAGCGTAGTTTTGCCGGAACCTCATTGAGCGCCGAGATATCCCCCGCTACACGATAGTCAACGGGCACCCGAAGTTGAATTGTCTCCGAACGCGTACCGCGACGGGACAAGACTAATTGTACGGCATTGTCGCCCATTTTCATGGGGGTATTAAGTTGAATTGACGCGTGATGATTCGCAAATGCAGTCGAAGTATTGCCCAAAGCAATCTCGCTCCCATCGTCGCAATTAGGGCAATCAAGCTCCAACGAATCTCGACTGGACTCATCTGTTCGAACTTGAACGCCTAACCTGGGCGATGACCGCCACCACCATATTGCGACTATCGAGATCGCCGCCAGAACTCCCGCAGCAATGGCGAGAGACAGTGCCAAATATCGGCGGGTTGAATGAGCCGAAGCAAGCGGCAGGTCCAGTTGTGGAGACCACGATTCCTTTTGCGGCTCCGTGAAATTGAGGTTCGCCGTCGCCTAAGTTGGCAATCGGAGTTTTGTCAACACCGGGATTGACAGGTGCAATTCCCGGAATAGCAACGCCGAGTAATGTTCCCTTGTTCGATCCAAGCGACAGCGGCTTGTTGCCTTCTGCGGACGGTAAACGCACCTGCACCGAGTAACGTCTGATTGGCCTCATTCTTGGGGGCCTTTGCCGGCGATGCAGGTGCCAAACCAAGCATCGTCTGAAATGGTGCCGGCACAGCTTGAGCTGGAGCCTGCGGTCCCTCAACACCTGACGACTGTCGGTGGGGTTGGCAACATGTAGGCTGGCCTCGGCGGTTTCATGTGCCTCTGTTCGAGCTGAACCGGGCGCAATGCCAAGCATGGTTTGCTTAAATAGCCCGAGTGGCCGACCCGCTTGCTGGAAACCTTTGGGTGGGTCCGGATCGGTGACTGCCGAGTTATCTTCTTGGACGATTTCGTGCCGATCCTTATTCGCAGTTTCAACAGTCAAGACAGGCAATAGCATCCCGCAGATCCCGCAGGACGCGCGTTCAGGGGGATTGCTGACCCCACATTTTGGGCACAAGGTCATTGCGCGGGAACTATACATTGGCGCCGGTGTCAGCGCGTCCAAATTGCAGGGTCTTTGGCCCAATGCGCCGGGTTTGTGTATGCGAGTCTGAAAATGCTCGCCAAGCGCATTATACCCTGCCTGGACGTGCGTGGTGGGCGCGTCGTAAAAGGGGTCAATTTCGTCAATATTCGCGACGCGGGTGATCCCGTAGAATGTGCTCGGCAATACGACGTTGCGGGCGCAGACGAAATCACGTTTCTTGACATTACCGCGTCACACGAATCGAGGGGCATCATTCTCGACGTTGTTCGGCGCACTGCAGACGTGGTTTTCGCGCCTTTGACCGTGGGAGGTGGAGTGCGCGGCCTCCAGGATGTACGTGCGCTGTTATTGGCGGGCGCTGACAAAGTGAGCGTCAATAGTGCAGCCGTACAGCGACCGGAGCTCATCCGAGAAGTGAAAGAAGCTTGGGGCGCACAAGTGCTCGTCTTGGCTGTCGATGCCAAACGAACCGGCGGAAACGGTTGGGAAGTATTCACCCATGGTGGTCGAATTGCGACGGGAATCAACGCGATTGAGTGGTGCGAGCAGGGGGCCGCCTTGGGAGCTGGCGAGATTTTGCTGACTAGCATGGACCGCGATGGAACCTTGTCGGGGTACGACATCGAATTGCTTCATGCTGTCAGTAGTGCTGTACCGATCCCAGTAATTGCTTCTGGAGGCGTGGGCACGCTCGAGCACCTCCGTGAGGGTTTGGTGGAAGGTGGCGCTGATGCAGCGCTCGCGGCATCTATTTTTCACGATGGAACTTACACGGTACGCGAAGCTAAAGAATACCTTCGCCTGAATGGCGTGTGTGTCAGAGAAGGAGGAAACCCTTGATCGGCGTAACTCTGGCCCAAGTGGTGGTCGTTTCCGAGCATCGGTATGCGGCGCTCCCCGCTGAATTAGCGGGTTCGTTAGTGTTGGCTGTTGCCGACGCGCTAGCCTCGCTCTCATTGCGAGTGGAGCCGCAAGAACTGCTTCTCTTGGAGGACGGAACTGTCCGTGTCTGCGGGGGCGTTCCTACGGACGAAGCGTCGGCGGAGCTTGCGTTGCGCAACTTGCTTGACCGGATTCTACTTGGCTCCTGCTCGGTGACGCCCGCGCTGCTAAGGGCTGCACGCCGACCTTGTCAGGGAAGAGTGACGGTCTTGGTTCGAGAACTCGAAGTAGCACTAATCCCAACGAATCGGGGGGCTGCGCGACGTGCACTTGCGCGCTTGTGCCGGGAGGTCAAGCAATCGATGCTAGCGGATCCCGATCTTCAGCAAGAGGCAGATTGCCTCCAATTCACTTACCTCGCAACCGTGAGATCCGCTGCTTCAGCGTCGGTTACACCTGTTCCTGTGGCTATTGCCGAACCGGAAATCGTGGAGGAGTGGATTGAAGTATCTCCGATATGTCCTGAGGTGATATACGACGCGGTGAAATTCGCTTCAGCTCATCTGCCCGCCAGACCTGACCCTTCAATAGATATTCCAGATCTCGAGATCCCCAATGCCGCGACGCGACAGACCCTGCAGGATTCTCCTGATTGGCAACCCGTTGAACATACACAGAAGCTCAATCCTGTGCGGACTTCAGCATCTCGATTGGTGGGCGATGCAAGTGTTCCAGGCTTGCCGCCAAGCACGTTCCCTAAACCGCCTGAAATTCCGATACTTGCTGACGAAATGGACCCCGAAATTGTCGAGCTATCGGACGACGACTTGCACGAAGTTACCGCCGAATTGCCGCTGAGCTCAGGGTGTGACTCGCCCGCGATTCTTGCAGTGACTCCGAATTCAACTGCAGTTGCTTCGAACATGCTTGTTGAATATCAAACGGCCGAACCATTCTTGTTGGTCTTGCCTTCACTTGGACAAGAGACGCGCGAGGAACCAAGCGCGGCGGTGCTTTCTTGCTCCGAGCTGACGCAAACAAGTGACGCGGCGACTATAGAACCATGCATGGGTGAAGTGGACGATACGGTCTTGGATGCCGTGACCTTTATTGACGAAGAAAAGCCTGCGAGTTTCCAGGCTCAGCAGGGGCCCTCAATGTCAGAATTGGACACAGCGGCGGCGGGCCCGCACACCTATGCAGCACCTGCCCGGTTTTCCGCAACGCCAAGCAATGTGAGTGACCTCATCGCTCAATTCTCGGTCGCAAAGTCATCAAGTCCCGACGAGCTGACCCGTGGACTGCGCAATTTGGCGGGCGTATGTCATGAATCGACGTCGGAACCAACGGCAACACCACCCCCTACCGTCTGCGCCACAACGCAGGCACAATCCGATCCGGTTCCTTCGGGAGCATTTGTCAGGACATTAATCGGCCTTGGCGCGACTGGACTTTTTATCGTCGCGGCACACATGGCTTCGGGTAAAATTGCTTCAGCTCCAGCGGCGGCCAACTTCACGCCAATTTCATCAAGTGGCAGTTTGTGCAAAGCGATGCTAAAAATCTCCGATGCTCCGCTTGGCACGACAATTCATGTGTCACAATACGGTTCCAATGCGGTGTCCGAATTCGTGAAAGTCAGCCACCTACCGTTCCAAATAGACGGACTGCACTGTGGGGAACCGGCCGAGTTATTGGTCAAATTGTCAGATCGGGGCTGGTATCGAATTCCGATAGAGGGCAATCGATTGTCGGCCAATGGGAATTCCGAGCCCGTGCGAATCGCGGAGTATGTCCGACCGCAGATGGAGTGACTGATCGCTTGGGCCTTCCGGCCTTCAGGTCACGAGGCCGCACGCCTGCACTTTTCGCTGAATTCGTGCTGTCAAGTGCAGTAGATTGCTCAGGAAGGAAAGGGACGGAGCGTTCATGCACGAGCAAAACCTGGCAATTGTCAAGGGATTGGTAAGCGTTGCTTGGGCCGACGGAAAGATAGCCACTGAGGAAACGGAGCTGATAGAAGCCCTGCTACAGGCCTTCAAAGCCACCCCGAGCGAAGCCCATGAAATTCGACGATTTGCCGAGCGACCTCGGACGTTAGAGGACGTACCACTGACGGATTTGAGCGCCGAAGATAGACGGCTACTGCTGCATTACGCCGTTCTAATAACTTTTGTCGATCGCGACCAATCCGAATCGGAGCGCGACTTCCTTCAGCGACTGGTAGGGAGGCTTCGACTTCCGGTTGACGAGGCTAGTCGAATCATGCAAGCCGCAGAGTCCCAAGCGATGTCGCTCACGTATCTACTGGATTCGCCCCGCGGATAATGGCCACATGCGCAATAGCGGTGAACGCATTCTGGATGTGTTTTCAGGTCTTGGCCCGCATGAGCTCGCGCAGCCGCTCGATCTCTTTGAGCAGTGCTAGCGGGCTAAAGGGTTTTGTATAGTAAGCAGTTGCGCCTGCTTGGGTTGCCCTGCTCTTGGATTCTTCATCATCCAGAGCACTTATGACCACGACTGGAATTGATGCTGTTGCAGGGTTACTCCGTATTCTCTTACAGACTTCAAATCCGTCGAATTGCCCGGGCAACATTAGGTCCAGCAGCATGAGATCCGGGGGGTCGGTCATAGCGATATCCAACGCTTTGCTGCCCGTTCCCACGGCGGTAACGCCATAGCCGCGCGCCTGCACCAGAGCTTCAATCATTCGCCGAATCGAGTCCTGATCTTCGACTACGAGAATTCTCACCGCCGCAGCATAACTCAGGCTATCGATGTTCTGCGCAAAATTCCATTAACCAGTTTTCGGCGAACAATACGTTTGGGCGGGAATTTGCGGGTCTTTCGCTAGGTTTTTTTGTTCTATTTCTCACGATACCGTTGAGTTAATTCCCACAAAAATGTGGAAGTTTCCGTCGCTTTCCGGGAAAATTCGTTCGCGTTGGCACGCCGGGGCCCGGCCCTGCGTGCGGCGGTTTGCTGAGCATGTTTCAAGACATACGTGTTTTTCGCCGGGAACTAACTATCGAATTTGCGACGTTTGTGCAAGTAGGGTTGGTTTGCTCTTCAAGCCCCACAATTCGGCTAAATGACCCTGTGCAGAGTTACTCTGACTTCCGAACGCAGGGACTTCGATGTGCCAAGTTCGAGTCGCGTACCAAGCTTCTCGGCGCAAGCGCCTGCAATTAGCCAAGCCAACCCGGCAGGACGTCCGAGCGATTGAGGCACTCCGACACCCGTTTGCAGAGCGGCAAACGCACCCTCCGGAACTATTGGTCCACCATCCTCGATACTAACCAACAAGTTGTCGGCATTGGGTCGCACGCAAATTCTCACCAATTGACCAGCGGGTGTTGCCAATATTGCCTGAGTAAACAACGCATGCAGCAGCAGCTCTGACACATTTGACATTGTTCTCGCAATTGCACCATGCTCGGCCAAAGATTCAATTCGCACGCCCAAAAGATCGGCGCGACTGATTAGCTGGCCTAGAACGGCATGCGATTTGCTGCCAATATCAACCTCGTCAAGAGCAGTATCGACCGCGCATTTAGCAAGCCGATCGAGTTCAGACAGCATCTCATTGGCTGCTCCAATTCGGCGAGCCAAGCCGACAGTGGCGCTGTGGGACTCGCCCAACGCAGAACTGACCTGTTTCCAATCGACGCGCAGCGCATCGATTATGGGTCGAAGTGCACGGGCCATTGGTGTAGCGAGTTCGATCAGTGCATCAAGCCGATTGACGTTGAAATGGGCCGATTCGGGCGGAACGGACGAATTGGTCTGTCCGCTGGCGAAAGCTTCGGCAAGTTCTCGCGCGTAAACTGCCCCTAGCTGCTGCGCCTGCTCCAACTCCTTGCGGAGTTGCTCAATTTCGCGTTTTTCGCTGGCGCGATCAGCCGGCAAAATCAGGGATTGTTTGCCTCGCTCCAACTCGACGCGCCCGCCTTGGCGCAGAGCCATTCGACTTAACCAGTGGGACTCAAGGTCACGCCGGGGCGTGCCTTCAGGACCCAATTCGACACTGATCCTGATCCAGTCGCCTTCGCGCCGAATCGATATTCCCGAGGGTACACTCGATCCAAGAGCCCCTGGCTGGCCAAGCAGCACACCCAGCATGCGGCGTAAATCGGACTCCACACCGAACACCTCGGTTCCAGCACCCGGCTCCAGAGATATGCGCGCCTCTGGAGCAAGTTCATAAAGGAGTGCGGCAATGTCAATGCGTCCACGCCGATCCTTTCCGGCGTGAGGACTGGCTTCCAGAACACCGAGCATTTCGATCGCCCCGTCCAAGGCATCCAACATTGTTTCGACGGGTGGGGCCTCGTTGACGGGACGTTCTTGCGTCAACTTGAGTTGGCTCACGCCTTCCCGCAACGCTTGAGCAGTACCTCGCGCCTCTTGCATCAAGAGCCATCCTAACTCTTGTCGCGTCAGCTGACCGTCGGACACCGCGACAGCATGCCACGCCCCGGGGGCAATTACCATGGGAAGCGACTCGGCTGACATGGGGCGACCTATGCGCTAGGACGGCCTTGCGTCCATCAGGGCTATCCTTGGACGCATCAGGAAACGGAGTAACGATGAGTGTGGCACGAGGTGGTCGCTTGCCGACAGCGATCGACGAAGCAATGCAGAACATCAACGCTAGCGTTCACATCGATTCAGTGCTGTGGCGCGAGGACATTCGGGGAAGCATCGCTCATACCAACGGTTTGGTTCGCGCCGGGATCATATCCGAAGAAGACGGCAAAGCCATTGTCGCTGGTCTAACGCAGGTAGCAACCGAAATCGATTCTGGCAAATTTGTTTGGGACCCATCCAAAGAAGACGTGCACATGAACATTGAGGCGCGTTTGATTGACATCACGGGCCCTGTCGGGGGAAAATTGCATACGGGGCGTTCACGTAACGATCAAATTGCGACGGACCTGCGACTGTGGATTCGCACCAAACTTGATGACATTATGGCGATGGTCAAGAGTCTCGCTCTCGTGCTCATAGAGCGTAGTGAGGATGAGATCGATACGCTTATGCCCAGTTACACGCACTTGCAAAGAGCACAGCCGAGCAGGCTTAGCCATCATTTAATGGCCTGGCAAGAAATGCTTTGGAGAGATCGAGGACGACTCTTCGATGCTCGTTGCCGAGCAAATGAGTCTCCGTTAGGTTCCGGGGCTGTGGCGGGTTCAGGATTCCCATTGGATCGTGAAGCTGTTGCCCGCGAATTAGGTTTCGACAGTCCAATGCGTAATTCGCTGGACGCGACTGCTAGCCGCGATTTCCTAATGGAATCCGCGAGCGCCTTGGCGATATTGGCAATTCATTTATCCCGGATCGGCGAGGAAATTGTCCTGTGGTGCTCGCAAGAGTTCGGTTTTTTGGTGCTAAGTGATGAGTTCTCCACAAGTTCTTCTATGATGCCTCAGAAGAAGAATCCTGATGTGGCCGAGCTGGTGCGGGGAAGATCTGCAATATGCATAGGCTCGTTGACAAGCTTACTTGTGCTCGAGAAGGGCCTAAGCCTTGGATATGGTAGAGACTTGCAGGAAGACAAGCGCCCAATTCTGGAGGTCGTGGAATCTGTCAGAGTGAGCCTCTTGGCCCTAACTGGTGCTATCGCTGCCGCTGAGTTTCGACGTGACAGACTACTTGCGGCCTTGCAGGACGGACATATTTGCGCGACAGATTTGGCGGAATACTTAGTAGTCAACGGTGTTCCTTTCCGGGACGCCCATTTCATAGTGGGCGGATTGGTTCGGGAAGCTGATAAGCTTGGATGTAGTATGCGAGACCTGCCTCCTGGAGTACTGGAGGCAGCCCATCCTGCGCTGAGGTCAGATGCCGCATTGGATTCACTGGATCCCACTAAGTCCGTGGAGCGCAGGCAGATATTTGGTGGTCCTGCGAAATCAAGGGTTACCGAATCGATCATAAACGCACGAAATCGCTGGGCGGCCGCTACCTAGAACGCAACTGGAGAAATCGTTCGAGGTCGTTTCGCAGCCGCGATCGGTGCGCCCGCAACACTATCCGATGAATAGTTAGAGATCCTTGCCAGAACATTGCGTCTTGCACTTAGAGGCCACGTGACCGATCGTGGTGAGCTATATTGCCGTTACCTTTCGACTGGTAATGGGTTGCAGGCGGCGGCGCGCATTTTGTGCACCAGTTCCTTACGTTGTCAGCTACCGCAGTATTTTCTTGATATAGCAACTTTGGAAATTTTCAGTCTCGTTCCTTGCCAAACGGTGCGAAATCATAATGCATTGCCGGCGAAGTGGCCGATTAGACGGTTCATCTTGAAGTAGGTGCTCAAGCTCGACTAAATTCTTTCACTACATCCTATGCAGTTGGAATCACGCTGCTTGTTTCGACAACCCGGCACGGCGGGGAGCTTAAAGCCTGTTATCTGGCAGGCAAGTTTAGTCTGAAGTTTTGGTCCACAAATCTCATGGTCGATCGCTCCAAGGAATTGCCAACCAACGCCGGGACAGTCGTGCGTCTGAAGTATAAAATGCGTGAAATTCGCGCATTTCCCGGCGCATACGTTATTGGTCGCAGCCGCGACTGTCATGTCATTATTGACGATGATTTGGTGTCGCGGCGCCATGCGAGTCTGACATTCGAGGAACCATTGCGGCTAGTAATTCGTGATCTGGGCAGCCGCAATGGCGTATTCGTCAACGGTAAACGGATCGCGAACGACCCGCGAGGGCTCGCGGATGGTGACATTTTCACAGTCGGATCCGAGGAAGTGCATATCTTTGTAGATAATTCGCTGTCGGGATTTGGCCCCAATTCTCCACTGGAAAGTCTTGACGATGCCAGCCATATTGTCCTAAAGCCTTCTGTTGCAACGGTTCCGGAACGCACCGAAACGACGAATGATTTAGACCTCATTGGAGCGGTTGCTGATCGCGCGCTTGTTGCGGGACATCCGCGTGACGCAGAGAAACTTCTCGAAATGCATTTGCGCGCAGTGCTAATTGATATTCAAAGTCATGGTCGATCTACATATCGAGTGCGTCAGAAGGCCTTTGACTATGCGCTTCGATTGGCAGAGGCGACCGCCAAAGGTGAGTGGTTTGACTATGCCGTTGATTTGCTTTGCGCTGAAAAATCTGTGTGTTCACAACTGCAGTTCACAAAACTGCAACGTGTGGCAAGGGTTGTGCATTGCGTCGATACCCGCCGGCTCAAGCGCTACACGGCCATATTGCGCGCCGACGCCCCCACCATGGCATGTATAAAGATGGCAACGCAAATTGACATGCTCGCCAGTCAATCGGAGCGCGCATGAAGGCCGGGCCGTCCAAATACATAAGAGTACGTTTAAATGTTAGGCCCCTGACATGAAAGTCTAGCGACCAGTCGGCCCGGTATGCGATTTGGTTTTCTCTACGGCCATTACAGATCGTGCCAATAGCAGCAGCGGTCGCGTTCAGACCTTAATTTTGCGCCAAATGTGGCCAAAATCACCTGGCTTATTGTTGATGCGTAACCGGAATTCCGGCGGCGCGTGCTGGCCAATTGCGCTCTAGGACCGGCGCAGGCCAATCCGGCACTATGATGTGGATTTGATTAAAATGAGACTAGCCGCCAGATCTATTAACGGTATCAGGGGCTAGCCTCCATCTGGGTATTTTTATCCGCCGAAAGGATTTGCCAATGCCTAAGCTTTCTATTGACCATGTCGAACTACAAGGTAAGCGTGTTTTGATTCGCGTCGATTTCAATGTGCCTCAAGACAAGCAAACTGGGGCGGTTACTAATACGGCGCGCATTACGGCGGCGCTACCCACAATTCAATACGCGCTCGACCACGGTGCAAGCGTGGTCCTAATGAGTCATCTTGGGCGACCCGACGGGAAGGCAAATCCCAAGTTCAGCCTTAAGCCAGTTGCAGACAAGCTGCAGGAAATAATTGGCCGAAACGTGAAGTTTCTGAACGACTGTGTGGGGTCGGAGGTGGAGGCCACCTGCGCGAATTTGAAGCCAGGCGACATTGTCTTACTTGAGAATCTTCGTTTCCACATTGAGGAAGAAGGCAAGGTCAAGAACGAAGACGGAAGCAGCACGAAGGCTGATTCGAAGGCTATAGAACAATTTAGGGCATCCCTCAGTAAACTTGGAGATGTTTACGTCAACGATGCCTTTGGCACAGCCCACCGTGCTCACAGTTCAATGGTAGGTTGTGCACTGCCGGTGCGCGCTGCGGGTTTTTTAATGAAAAAGGAACTTGATGCCTTTGCCGCAGTCCTGGACAATCCAAAGAAACCTTTCTTGGCAATCTTGGGGGGCGCTAAAGTTGCGGACAAGATACAGCTCATTACCAACCTGATGGACCGCGCCGATGAAATCATAATTGGCGGCGGTATGGCATTTACATTTAAGAAGGTCGTACAGGGCATAGAAATTGGAAACAGCCTATTTGACGCTGAAGGTGCCAAAATCACCAAAGAACTTATGCAAAAAGCGGCGAGTCGTGGGGTCAAAATTCACTTACCCGTTGACTACGTGTGCGGGGATAAATTCGACGCCGCCGCTTCGGTCCGTACTGCAGATGACGCAACAGGGATTCCTGTTGGTTGGATGGGTCTCGACGCCGGACCAAAGACGATCTCCCTGTTCAGCGAGGTCATCGGCCGAGCCCAGACGATCATGTGGAATGGTCCGCCTGGAGTCTTCGAATTCGACGCATTTGCGGCTGGCACACAGGCGATGGCGGCTGCGGTAGCGGCGGCAACATTGCGGGGTGCCGTTACCGTAATCGGTGGAGGAGATACTGCAACGGCCGCCAAAAAATACGGTATTGTCGGCAAAGTTACTCATTGTTCGACCGGAGGTGGGGCCTCCCTCGAGTTGCTTGAGGGCAAGCAACTGCCCGGGATATCAGCATTGAGCGACGCTTGAGCATCGCTCGATTTATGTCGCGGTCAGAACGCTTGAATCTTGGTGCGTGCGCCGCTTTGGGGCCGGTCTAGTCGCTTCTGCTTGACAGGCCCCGCATGGCGAGGCATTGGGCGCTTATGGCTGATTCGCACCTTCTGACCCTACTTAGTAATGCCGGAGTGGTGCCGGGCGAGGATGGCTGGCTATCAATGCCAGACTCGCGATCTCTGACGCTACAAGTGGCCCATGGCGGTGTGTCCCTGACTGTTTCGCGCATTCGCAGCCTCCGAGAGAGGGAGACGGTGCTTGAGGCACGCACTGTGCAAGGTGAGCTTTATCTCCTTTTGGCAGGGGACATCTTTGCTGTGGTTGTAGAAGGCCCGAAGGAGAGCGCAAGAAAAGCGGGATTTGTTTGAATTGCCATCCATGGGGTCGAGACACATCTTAGTTTCAAAGGCGGTCACCTTCTGCAAAAAGCTGTGCGATGTGGCGTTGCCACTGCTGTTGCAGCCTGCATTTATAGGTGTCTTTTTTTTGGCGTCACTTAGTGCTTGGGCGCTAGCTTACACCCTAAGTAACGACAAATACGAGGGTGCCGATGCCGCGGGCGTGCGTCAGTTCTTAGCTGGAGAGTATCGAGGGGAAGTAATGCGTGCGCTAGCGCTCGTTTTGGCGCTAAGCGCCCTATTGGGCTTGTTTCTGGGCCTAGTTGTGAGTGGGACGATTCGCCTGAGACGGGTGTGGCTAAAGCGCCAACCTCTCAGTTGCCCGGCGCTCGCTTGGCAATCAAGTTTGGGTATTCTCTTAGTTCATGGGCTTGTCTGGCTCGATGATATTGTGGCCCGTCCAGCCTTGTATCAAGATTTGCTTTACGCTCGAGGTGGCGTCAGCGCCGCCTTTCAGACTTGGCTCACTGACCATTGCGGACAGTTTTCAATTCGAGCGGTAGTCGGATTGGGCTGCATCGCGTGGTTGTTGTTACCTCTGATCGGAAAGCCTGGCGCGATTTACCAGCTATGTAAATTTGGCGTTGTCGCCCTCACTGGAGTCGTTTGCCTTCTTTTGACCTTGGTTCCGTGGCGACAAATACTCAATACTCAGGGGCGGTTCACCGATAAAAGCCGGACAAATGTGCTGATAGTGGCCGCCGATTCGCTGCGGCCCGACCGCCTCACGCCAACAATTGCTCCGCGGATGTACGCCTTATCTCAACGCGGAACCGTTTTCGATCACGCATATACGCCATTGGCGCGCACATTTCCGGCGTGGGTGAGCATTCTGACCGGTAACTATCCGCATCATCATGGTGTTCGGAATATGTTTCCGCGTTGGGAAACGCGCATACGCAATTTCCACGCGATTCCAGAGGCATTCGCCAGGGCAGGCTATCTAACCAGCGTTGTGAGCGATTTTGCCGGCGATATTTTCCGCCGCATCGACTTAGGCTTTCAAAAATTAAGTACTCCAACATTTACGATGCGGGAATTGCTGCGAGAACGAATACTGCAGCAAAATGTAGCACTTTTGCCGTGGCTTCGGGGCCCGCTGGCCCGCTTTGCCGTTCCGGTCCTTCGCGAAATGCACGTTGCGACTGACGCGCATGCGTTGACGATGGAGGTGTTAGCATCAATTGATGATGCAGGTCGTCAGCCATTCTTGATAACGGTATTTTACTCTACGACGCATTTCCCGTATGCATCCCCTGCGCCGTTTTATGATCGATTCGTAAACAAGGACTACCGCGGAAAATATCGCTATGCCAAGGCCGATACGTTAGTTGCTGAAAGTTCGCTAACTCAAGACGACATCGAACATATTCGGGGCTTATTTGACGGCGCGGTATCGGCGGTCGATACCGCTGTAGGGGAACTTCTTGATGGATTGACGGCACGCGGGCTATCTGATCGCACAATTATAGTTCTAACGGCGGATCACGGTGAAAGTTTGTATGAGAATGGTCGCGGCCAGGGGCATGGTGATCACCTCTATGGTGACGAAAGCCTTCGAGTGCCATTAATCATCGTTAAACCCGGGGCAGCACACGTTCAAGTGACAACACCGGTAAGTTCAATCGACCTAGCGCCCACGCTTTGCGAATTATCGCAGGTCGATTGCTCTAAAAATATCGATGGCCAGTCTCTGGTTCAACGCACTTCAAGGGCAAGCGATTAAAGGCCGTCCGATATTTTCCGAAACTGGACTTTGGTTTACAGAGACTTTGCCGGAAGTGCCCATTGAAAAGCGCATTGCATATCCGGACCTCATTCATCTGACCGAAGTTGACAAGTCTCACTCGGACGAAATCGTAATGCGTCGCGAATGGGAGCCTCTATCGATTGCGGCCAAGTACCGGATGGTGCGAGACGAAAGATTCAAGCTTATCTACATTCCTACCAGACTTGGTTTGCGTTTCGAGCTATTTGATACCCTCACAGATCCCGGGGAAACGCGCGATGTTGCAGCGCAAAACGCGGAGGTTGTTGAACAACTGAAGCCAAAATTGATCAATTGGATCTTGGAGGACGTTTCCCTAGAGCGGCAGGGAGATTTGATGGTACCGCGATTGGAGAAGAGTTCTTCGGGAGCAAACCCGTGAGGACCTATTGGGATTGGTTTGCAAGTCTGTCTTGTATCGCGATTGCGGTGTTATCGATTCGTGTCGTTCTCGTCGAGCGCGCGCGTTCGCTGGATATCCCAATGCCAAAAATGGCGACGGTGGAGGATTCGCACCCGGCGCAACGGGACTTTCACGTGCCGTCACAAACCAAAGGAACCCGCAGACCAAGGCGAACAATCAGACAATGTTCTGGGCGTTTCTTGTCGTCTCATGGACCGGCTGGGCGAGGCGGAAATCAGCGTACCTGCACTCGACGAGCTTCGCGTTCGTAACTTACTACATGGATATTGGCGGAAAATGCGCTCGCCATTTATTGGACCAAGCGGCAACATCGGCAGACTTGTTCAACAAATTGGCTTATCCGCCACAACCACTGCGCGAGTCGCAGACAAGAAGTCAACAGACGGTCGCTGGCACGCAGACCCTCGTTTATGGGGACTTGACGAAGGTACCTACGACCAGCGCGAAGCTTTATTGGCTCCGGCTCCTTCGCGAGTAAGTTGGCGGATTAATTTGCCGGAAAGCAGCGTATTCGAAACAGCGCCAGCGGCATTTGGCGGGGAAGGGGAGGTAACGTTCGAGGTGGCAATTATCGAAGCCGGGGCGCGCCACCTAGTCGGACAGCGAAAATTGTCCCAATCTCGCCGTTGGAATGATTGGCGGATCGATCTATCGAAATTTCATGGGGACGTCAGTTTGGAGTTGACGACCGGGGCCGCGCGCGAAACCCCACTTGCGGCCTGGGGCAGCCCGATCGTACTTGCACCCAATGCGAGCCGGTTGCGATACAATACGGTGTTTATCGTGGTCGATGCGATGCGGGGCGACGCTCTTTCGGCGATGCATGATGCCGCTGAAGATGCCTCAATTAATCATGCGACGAATCCCCCTTTCGATGCATGGCTGCCGCGCATGCCTGAGGTCGCACCCAACTTGGATAGGCTGGCGGCGCGTGGCGTCACGTTTGCCAGGGCTTGGACGGCCGCGATGTGGACACGTCCAGCGACATTGGCGATGCTTAGTGGCATGCGGCCGCATCGGTTGGGCCTGCCTGTGCTGGAGCTAGAACCCAGGCCGCAAGAAGTCCGTTCATTTTATGACAAACATCCGCCGCTATGGCCCCTATTGATGCGAGCACAAGGGGCCGTGACACGGGCCATTATCAACAACATGTACTTGTGCGGCTACGTCGGCGTTGGTGTCGATACTGGGTTTGAAGCGATGACTGACCATCGTTACCAAACAAGAGACACCGAGCGGATTACCGAGGATTCCATTACGTGGCTGAAGTCCCATCGTGACGAACGGTTTACGTTGTTTATCAACTACGTGTCACCACACGCTCCATACGTCCCAGAGCCAGAGTATTTACAGCCCATCGACAGCGCACCAACGAGACCTGAGAATAAGCACGTCAGGCGCTACTTGGCCGAGATTCGAAAGGATGACGCCGGCATCGGACGTGTGCTTGAACAACTGGACAATTTGGGACTCACCTCAAAGACGGCCATCGTTGTTACGGCCGACCACGGCGAGACAATGAGTGAAGCCCACGACTGGATAGCGGTTGACGTCGCCAAGGGCGTTCCCTCCGGTCGATTCACGCACTTATCTACTATGTGGGATGAAGCGGCTCGCGTCCCGCTGCTTTTTTCACTTCCTGGGCGCATTACTGAGCATCGACGTCTCAGCGATGACGTGCAAACGACGGATATTGTGCCTACGTTATTGGAATTGCTGGGTGTAGCGTTACCGAGCGAGATGGATGGCAAGAGCTTGGTTCCCGTTCTCGATGGCAAGTCTTTGCACCCTCGTCCAGTGATTGTGGAGGGTCGAGGTGCAGAGTCAATCCGCGACGGTGATTGGCGTCTAATTGTGAGAAGTCCTGTGGCAAGGCGCATTCGGAAGGGTAAAGCCGAATTTGAGAAATCAGTTGAGCTGTACAACATGAAGGACGACCCTGGAGAGCGTCGTGACGTTAGCTACGCATACAGGGACGTTGTCTCTAGACTGCAAAGTGAGCTAAGCCATCAGCTAGCATCCAGCAAGCCTTCCGCAGTCACCAATGCTGCGCTAACGACTGGCATAGTACGCATTCGATTTGCTACCGCTGGTCGTGCAGCTAATGTCCGTGGCTCGCTCAAACTTGTCGGAGACGGAAATCTTACGGTGAAGGCAGAGGGATTTGCGGCAACTATGACGCCGGTTGGACAAAATGAATACCGCATTATGGCCCAGAGTAAGCCGGATTCGACAATTGGGTTCAATCTGTTACTTGAACCCGCGGACACTGACATTAGTTGGCAATGGTGGATTGACGGCGCGCCTTGGCCAACGAATGCCTTTTTTGCTGGTCCACTAGGGGTTGTGGCGCCGAAAATAGCTGGAGGTCTGCGCGCCGCTGACAGCGACGAATTAGTGGCATTCGAATTGCCCTACGTTTCGGCGACACGCGAATTCGGGTTATTTGTTGCGCGCGACATGAGGACCGAATCAACCACAAACCTTTCGGAATCTGCGCAAGTTGAGGCGCAGCAGGCGATGCAAGCTTGGGGTTATATCCGCAAGCCCGAGGTCATGAAAAGGAAGCCGCACGGTATTGCGCCTTAGCAACAGGACCGACTCGCGAGTCAGTTGCGAGACGACTCCAGCAGGTCGTCTTGAACTGGCTGAATTTGACTTGATCCTCATTCAGATACGTACGAAATGACTGAACCCGCGCCCTTCAGTCCTCAACGTGGTAATAGCCGGCCCACGCTATTTGGAGAATTTGAGACTGAGGTAATATTCGATGGGTTGGTTTGATCGATTCAAGAATTCATCTGACACAAGATCCAGAGCAGGCAAAGCCGATTTGGGCAGATTTGAACGCTTGGTGTCCACCAAACTGTCCCAGGAACTCGATCGACAAGACGCGATTCATCAACTTTCAAGAGTTGGCACGGCCCAGGCTGTCACCATTTTACTCAAGCGATTCAACTGGCACTTGGATCCCTCGATTACCGATCAGGACGAAAAGGAACTGGTCCTGGAAGGCATTGTCGCGGCGGGCGACGTCGCGCTTGAGCCAATTCGTGAATACTGTCGCCGTGCTGAAAGTTTGACCTGGCCGATCAAGGCACTGGAGCGAATTGTTGCCGGGGATCACTTGGCGGAAGAACTATTGACGCTGTTGGATCAGTTCGACACGGAGTACATCAGGAACCCGGAGCCCAAAGTTCAATTGCTTTCGTATTTGACCGCGTTCCCTTCGGACGAGGTTCGCTTGGCAATTGAACCGTTTCTTGAAGACGCCAGCGAACCCGTAAGATTTGCTGCTGCCGGGGCCGTTTTTTCTATGGGGGACGCTCAATCGACAGCATCGCTCATTGCCGCGCTTGAACAAGAGGAGTCCTTGCGAGTGCGCAATCGCATCGCGCAGGGACTCAGCGAACGTCACTGGACAGTTCCCGATCCCTTGCAAGAAACTTGCGGCCAGCATCTACCACCGGGTTTCAAGATTTCGGATGGGGTCGTTCGTGCCTTGCCCGATTCTAACTGTAGCAAGACGGCTTGAATCCTACGACGACCCGGCTTGCTGCAGCAACGTTGCGGCTGCCCCCGGCAACGGCTATTCGCTTACCCGGTATTCGAAGGGCAGGAATATGCTGTAGCCGACCGACACAAATTGATTAAACCGGAAACTTTCGTCAGTCCGACGATATCTTGTTGTCGGGGAAATCGTTATTGGGTCCTGAGCCGGCGGTGTCAAAGCCACCCGTATTTCGGCTAAATGGAACAGCTCGCCAATCCACAGCCAGAGCGCCCCACTTATGCGTGAAGAAACTCAATCCGAGGCCAAATGCTCCAGTTATGGCGGTGCGCGATGCGGTGGTGAAGGCACTCGGTTGGCTGCATGCTCCCGCGCTTGAACAATCTTTGCGTTCAGACAGACCCACGAAGGCCGGACCCACGAAGAAGTGCAAGTCCGTGTCCACGAAGAGGCTCTGGAAAAATGCGATCTTGCCGCGGAAAGGCGTAAATGTGAATTGCGGGACCGCCATCCAACTAATGGTCCCCAGTTGATTGTCGAATGTTCTGGTTCCGAGATTGACCCGGGTCAGTTCGCAATCTAAGTTGGTTGCATTGACGGCACAATTCCGCGCTTGGATCTCGGTTTGAATATGCTGGGATAGCGCAGTGTCCATTTTTACGGCGCCAAATGTGCCCCAGATACCTAGTGCCACCGAGTCGCTGATGTTGTAGTTGAGCGTGGCTCCGATAAATATCTCCCGTTGATATTCGTCCAACAACGAAAACGACACATTAGGTTGCAGTTCAAGGCGCCCTTCGCGATAAAGACGCAACCGGTGTGCAGCGGGCGCGCCTGCAAGCGGTCCGGTGACGACCACTTCCTGCGCAGATGCCGTTTTTGACGTCGTACATACCGCCAACCCGGCTGCAAGCACGAACGCGATGTTTCGGGAGGTTGCCGCTATTTTCATGGTCTTTGTGCCCATTGTTGCCTGACCTCGCCCATTGCCCGTCATTACTTCGGCAACCGATAATTGAAGGTGGTGGGAAGGAAGAATGATAGGCCCACTTGTGCCTGCACCGCGTTGGTTAGCTTCTTCTGGCAGATCCAGTACCGTTGGTCAGCATGGCTTAGACCGGGCACCGTGCCATTACAATTGGCACCGCCGGTGTCGTCCCCGGAGTAGATGTTTTCCAATTCTTCTTGATAGATGTAGTCACGCAACTCGAGAATAGCTGCCATCCAGCGGTAGAAAAAGATGCGTAATCCGATGCCGATATTGCCAGCGGGCTTTGATTTGTACGAAAAATTTCGATAATCCGGATCAAAGACAGGGATCGGCTTGGTGCTTATCATGCCGCCACCGGCCACGATGTACGCATCGTATTGGAAGATAAAATCACCAAACCCCGCGAACTTTCCGTATGCAGGAACGTAAGTCAGGTTGAGCGCTGCATTCCAATCATATTGAGTCAGTGGCACGCCCACACGCACGGAACGGCGAACGTCGAAATTGAACTGACTGTCCGTATTGAACCAATTGAAATAGGTACCGTTGATTCCTATCGCCAGGACATTGGCGATATAGTAGTTGATTGCCAGCCCGGGACCGTTATGACCGACAAACTGGTCATTTAGCGAGATCGACCAAAACGGGTTCAGCTCGAAGCGGCGAACCCGAAGTGCGTAAATCTGCTGCACTGCAAAGATCTGCTCACCCAGTGATTTCTTCGCTTCCTTATCGAAGTCGATCTTGGGGCAAGCTTCGGGATCAATCTTGCAGATATCCTCGAGCCCTCCGCCTGTATCCGCAGTTTCGGGTTCGTTGCTCTCCTCAGCGCCAGCTGCTGCCCCCGATTCATCGCCCGAGGCTTCCGTTGTGGCGGAAGCGTCTGCTCCTGCTCCTGTGCCCGACGCCTACACTGGCTTTGGCTTCAGCCTTTGCTTTTCCAGCAGCTAGTGCGCTAGCGGGAAGCACGCTTAGCGCAGCTACAAGAAGGAGCCCGATGCGCGATTTGTTCATCGATGCCTCTTTTGCCTTCCCTGAAGTCAACCGTCACCCGTCCGAGCCATGCAACTACTTGAAAATATTGCAAAATCTGCCAAGCGCGAGTGTCGGGGGACTATATCACGCTCGAATTTGCGCGATCAACAACAATTGCTCGAATTTCCAAAACAACTTCCCGTCCGTGGCCCATGCCACCGGCGGAACACTAAACCAATGTTCCCTCGGGGCCGGTCCCCAAGAGAGCTTCAACAAAATCTTCTGCGTCGAAGTCGTGCAGGTCGGTTGCCTTTTCACCCAGGCCAATCAACTTGACCGGCAGCTGTAGCGCGGCCGCAATCCCAACCACAAATCCGCCCTTTGCCGTTCCGTCCAGCTTAGTCAGCACCATACCGGACACGGGAAGTTCCTGACAAAATTCCTTGGCTTGGGCGACGGCATTCTGTCCGTTGGTGGCATCCACTACCAGAAGAATCTCGTGGGGTGCGCCGTCCATGGCCTTAGCGGTCGTTTTCACTGCTTTTTTAAGTTCTGCCATCAAATTCGTCTTCGTGTGAAGTCGCCCAGCTGTATCTGCAAGAACTACCTCGGTACCCAATTCCTGAGCTTTCCTTACTGCTTCGAAAATTACACTACCAGGATCGGCTCCATCTTTTCCACGTACGACTTCAACGCCGATTCGATCCCCCCAGATGCGAAGCTGTTGGACTGCGGCTGCGCGAAACGTGTCGCCGGCCGCCAATAGCACTGAACGACCTTGCGCTTTGAATCTTGTAGCGAGCTTTCCAATTGTGGTCGTCTTACCGGCGCCATTGACGCCCACTAGCAAAATCACTGTTGGCCTTGCACGCAGGGCAATTGCAGTCCCCTGGGCGTTCGCTGCCAAAATACGGCGCGCTTCGGCGCGAAGCGAATCCCAAACCACGTTTGGATCGGATAGTTGTTGCCGGGTTAATGTGTCGCGGATTCGATCAGTGATTATTTGCGTGGTTTGAACGCCAACGTCCGAAGTTAAGAGGACTTCCTCGACTTGCGCAGCAATGTCTGCGCCTATTTCCTTCTTTCCGCGCAGTAGTGCCGCAATTCGCCCGAAGAATCCGTCGGGACGCCTTGATTTGTCTAAACCGCGCCGAAGCCCTTCTATGTCATGAACCGGAGCTGGCCGTTTTTCCTGCGCGCGTTCGGGTTGTGGACTTACACCGGCCTTGGCAACTTCGGCAACTGTTTGGGAATCAAGAGCTGTCGCCGCAGCCTTTGCCGTTACAGGCTCAACTTTCGCTTCAGCTAGCCTGGCTTCGGACTTGCTTTCTGATGGCACCGCTGGAGCGGTCGGAGCGAGTTGCTTCAGTGAGTCTGGGGTTTTTAGACCAGCAGCTCTTGTCTGCGATGGAAGCTGCCGATTTCCGGTTGGCTTGCCTCGGAAGTACAAATAGGAGCCAATGGCAACCACAATTAATAGAACCAGCAGAACTACCATGATCTAGACACCGCTCTGCGACGTTGCGGCGGACTATAGAAACCCTTCGGAGAGCTAGTCAATGACGCTGTACAGGCCAATAGGCCTATTGTGAAGGCTTCCGGCCAAAGGTGCTGCCCTGAGGTGGAGACAATAGCTCCTCATCAGATGAGGCGGGATCATCCGGACCAAAGGCCGCCGTTTCAACCCGATTGGCCCAAATATCAATGTGGTCGAGGGCCTGTTGCCGAGCTGACTCGGCGATTTGACCCGGCGTGGGCTCCGGCCAATTTCTCTTGTCGCGCCATGTCTTGTCCGCCCAGCTGACAAATGATCGAGCAATCGCTCGGCGTCTCGTTTCTAAGCGCACTACTAATTTGCCGGACCTGGGCATGATCCATTGCGCCCGCAAATACTTAGGTGCAAGCACAACTAGCATCGCTCTGGGCAATGAATCCCAGTGTGCCAACGTGAATATGCCATCGGCAGTAGTGCCTGTTTCTTGAACTACGTTTGTCCCCGAAAAACCGGGCATTTCAATCGATACCGTAGCCCCCACAATCGGCAGTCCCGTATGCGAGTCAATTACGATTCCAAGCCATCCAAAGTCTGGACTCGAACTGGGCTCCACGTCGAGAGATTGAGGATTCGGGGCCACGGAAATTTCACGAGATCTCCGATATTTGTGCCGGTTCCCCTGACCCCACCTGAAAGCTAGAAAGGCCACGATCAAGAAGCCACTCGACAGCCAAAGTGCCCTGCGTGTGCCACTAATTGGCCTTACTCGCAAATTCGCCAATGAAATCTCGTCCCCCGTCCATGCGGTGGATGCTGGCACGTAGCGTGTTCCAATCGATATATCGCCTGGAGCAAATTGAAATGTGGAGAGCTGCCAGCGGGATTCACTCTCAATCAATGGCAGCGTGACCTGCGAGTTCATATTCACTAAGAACTCAATTGAGCCTTCCGGTACGGCACCACAAGCGGAGGTTGCTGTCGCCAACACATTTGCAAGGTCACCAACCTCAGTATTAGCCGTTTCGATGTGCGTCTGTAGTTGAACTCGACACGTTCTCATGATTGGCCAGGTCACTGCAGTGGATTGAAGGTCTCGCGAACCTTCAATGCGGGCCACCAGGCGAGCCATGCCGGGAGCACCGAATCGGTAACCGGAAACTGCAAAATGTGCAATGCCATCGGCATTCGTCTTTGCCCTCGAAAGGACGTTTTCTTTGGATTGCTCGGCACGGAAAGGCGATTCCAATAATGCAAGCGTTATGGGTAGTCCCGCGATTTCTTGTCCTGGGGCACTGACTTCAATCGCGATGGTCACAACATGTGACTCAATTGCAATTCGATTTGGTGAACTAAGCACTTTTAGCGAAGCAGGCAAGTCGCTCCGCGCCAGCGAAACCCGCGATTGTACGGAATCATAACCCAATCCGCCGGGGTAATTGATTGTAACATAAGCGTTTGGTAGCGAAATGGTGGTCCCAAATCGAAAGCAAAACACACCACTCTCATCCGTATGAACGGCTGCGGTTTGTTTCGCTTGCCGTGCAGCGGAATTTCCAAATTCCTCGCACGAATCGAGCGTTGCCTCAGTGGCTAAAGTCGGAAACTCCTGCGTTTCGAGCTCACCCTGCACTTCTTGGTTTGCTAGTGGCGAGCCCAAGTCATCTACTAAAGAACCTTTGATTAGACACTCGGCACGGGAATGTGTGCACTGTGCCGCCGCGCTCAATCGGGGACGCGCGAGAACGTGGACTATAACTTGGGCCAGGCACACACGGTTGCTCGCAAATAGACCGACAGCCATCGCTATTCGAATAGCTCGCCTGCGGTCTAATTGGAAATCGAAAACAGCCATTTTGCAGTTTCGACCTATGCTTGATTTATGAATTTCTTAGGGTAACTCATTGATGGGCAATCCCCTGCGCACGCGGTTGGCTTCGGTTGGCCATAGCCCATTCAAACAGCTGATCGTGTATCTCGGAGCGCGCCAAAGGAAGTCGAGTATTACGGCGCGTCGGACATATCCGATTGCTAAGAACCACGATTACAACCTCGTGCTCCGGATCACACGAAATACTCGTCCCCGTGAATCCCAGGTGTCCGAATGCGAGGCGACTCATCAGTCGACCTGCGCTTGAGTCATCCTCAGACTTTCCGTCAAATCCCGCGAGCAAAGTGCCTCCTTCACGCTGTGCGGTGCAAAATGTTGCGGCAAATCGAGTAATGGGGCTGACGCGGCCGGCAAGCGCGTCAATGACGGCGATGCCAAACTGCGCGACTCCGGTTGCCGTCGCAAATAGTCCTGCGTGTCCTGCCATCCCGTAACCTGCCCATGCCCAAGCATTGTCGTCGTGCACCATGCCTTTCAAGGTTCCACCGCGCCACGGTACATGTTCGGTTGGCGCCACGATGCTCATGAAATTAGATGACAGAGATTGCCAATGGCGGCTCGAATGTATCGGTGCGCCTAGCTGTCGCAGAAGGTACTTTGTGACTGCTGTATCGAGATCTTTGCCCGTAATTCTTTCTACAACGGCCCCAACTATTAGATAGCCCAGGTCACTATAAAGTGCAGTACCCACCAAGGTCAGGTCATTGCCTCGATGTTCGGCCAGCACATTCTCGGCTGCTTGCATCAACATCGCCCGCTTGCTGACGACTCTTCGTTCAAAGCACCGGCCACCTAGTATGCTGTGAGCCCGTAATCCAGTACGGTGCGATAGGGCCTGCTCAACCGTTACCCGTGCCATTGGAGAATTGAGAAGCTCAGGCAAGTATCTACCGAGAGGCTCGCAGAGTCTAATGATCAAGCCATTCGCCAAATGGGCTAGCGTTATCGCAGTAAACGGCTTGGTCAAGCTCGCCAGATCGAACGGGGTGCTTGGGGTCACGGTCGCCTGCGAACTTCGCGAGACGCTCCCCGCAGTTCCGCAGGCCAGCCACCAGCCGTCGGACCGATGTGAACCCACGCTAATCGAAATGGCGGGAGCTAACCCCACCTCAGCCATGTGCTGCGCAATCCGACATAGATCAGGGTCAACTGCGGTTCCAAGCACTTGCGGCACAATCACGTCTTTGACGTCCACGCAGCGGGGTCAATATGCTGTAACGTCAATCGGAGCAACGGAAAGGGATATATGGCTGAATTCGCTTGGGAAGCCCGCAGCAGGACCGGGGAACTACGCAAGGGCTTGATGGAGGCCGATGGTCCTGAAGTCGTGGAACAGCGACTGAGACAACAGCAATTAAGCCCAGTCGGCATCAAGCGCCAAGCTAGAGCTCTAAGTTTCCAATTCGGCTCAGGCGTCAATACAAAAGATCTGGTTACGTTCAGTCGGCTGTTCGCGACAATGATTGACGCTGGTTTGCCGATTGTACAGTGCCTTGAGATCCTTGCTAGCCAACAGACTAACAAGATATTTGGTGGCGTACTTCGCGACGTAAAGACGGCAGTCGAACAGGGGGCGTCGTTTAGCGACGCGCTCAGACGCCATCCCAAGGTATTTGATCAGCTGTTTGTCAATCTTGTGGAAGCCGGCGAGCTCGGGGGGATTTTGGACACGATCCTTTCACGATTGAGTGTGTATCTGGAGAAACGCCAGAAGTTGCAAAGGCAAATACGAGGCGCCATGATCTACCCTTCGATCGTAATTGTCATTGCCGCCGGCGTAATGACGGTCCTGTTGACATTTGTGATTCCAGCATTTGAAAACATGTTCAAGGATTTCGGCGGAGGCAAGGAAAGCATGCCGAAATTGACGCAAATGATGATTGGCTTGTCACATAACTTTATAACGTACATGCCATTCTTGCTCGTAGCGGGTATCGCAATTGGCGTTGGGGGGGGTATCTGTACCGTCAACCAAGGGGGAAGTTTCAGGTGCATCGAATGCTCCTGAATATTCCTGTTATCGGTCCGGTACTGCAGAAAAATCGCCGTGGCGCGGTTTACCCGTACTTTGGGAACGCTATTGCAGTCAGGTGTTCCTATCCTTGACGCGCTCGAGATATGTGCTCGGACCTCTGGGAACGTAATAATTGAGCAGGCTATTATGTATGTTCGCGCGCGAATTAGCGAAGGCAAGAACATGGGCGAGCCGCTCATTGAAACGAAGGTTTTCCCCGATATGGTTGTCCAAATGATATCCGTTGGTGAACAAACCGGCGCTCTCGATCAAATGCTCAATAAGATTGCGGACTTTTATGAAGAGGAAACTGATATTGCAGTGGCAGGGCTTACGAGCGCAATCGAACCCATTTTGATGGTTGGCGTCGGCGGTATGGTCGGGGTTGTGCTCATGGCAATGTACCTACCCATCTTCTCCTTAGCAGGAAATATCAAAGCGAATTGAAGGGATCCGTATGAGGTTTGGTCTCGGAATTCCCGAGTCACTCGCGGGCGCGACCCTTCCGCGGCGTCTTTTATGGCTTAATCTCACTCGGCTAGTCGTACTCACAATCTTGTTGGTTACTTACAGGGTCGACATTTGCCGGTCGCTATATCGATTGGGGAACGCAATCCAGTCGACTAGCATTGGTGACTGTTGCGCTTTCATTCGGTTTGGCGGGAATTTCTACGGCGATGCTCAGGAAAGGCCTGTACGTTGAACATATTGCGCATGTGCATCTCTTCGTTGACCAAATAACTTGGACGATTCTTATTTACATATCGGGAGGTATAAATAGTGCCGCGACGCCCTTTTACGGCCTGACTTGTGTGGCTGGCGCCATCCTCACTGGATTACGTGGGGCATCAGTTGGCGCTGCAGCCGCAGTTCTTAGTTACGGGGTGATGACACTTGGTTTCTGGCGGCAATGGCTTTTAGGACCATCGGATCAATTACGAATTGCATATAGATTTTCAAGTGAGGATTTGGGCTATCATCTGGGCCTGAACACTCTCGGCATTGTGGTGGTAACACTATTGGCAGGGTATCTTGCCGAACGGTTACGTCTAACCGGCGGTCAACTGATTATTGCTGAAGAACGAGCTGTAAGGGCCGAGCGAATGGCGGCGTTGGGTCGACTTGCAACAGGTCTTGCGCATGAAATAAGGAATCCTTTGGGTTCAATATCTGGATGTATTCAGCTGCTGCAATCAGCATCCGGTCTGGATGCGGAAGAACGAAAATTGTGTTCCATTATTCAAAGTGAAGCAGATCGTCTCAATGACCTTGTGACAGATATGGTGGATCTGGCGCGGCCTCGGCGACCCAATTTTGTTCCGGTCGATGTTGTGGCCACGGCTCGTGACGTAGTTGAACTTTCGTCCGCATCGGGTCGAGCAGTTTCGGACGTAAATATACGGCTAGAAGTGGACTCGGACCAACTCCACATTTACGCAGACGCTGCACAGTTGCGTCAACTGATTTGGAACCTAATTAGGAATGCGGTTCAGGCCAGCGGTGCAGGCGACGATGTGACGGTGAAACTCCGAATAGATTACGGCCACGTCCAACTAAGTGTCATTGACGAAGGCATTGGAATTGATCAGGCGTCCCAAAAGAACCTATTTGATGCTTTTTTTACGACTCGATCGCACGGTACGGGCGTGGGCCTTGCCGTTGTCAAGCGAATTGCAGATGAGCATGGATTTACTGTCAAAGTCGAAAGTTCACGGGGCAAGGGGGCGACTTTTCAAGTGGACCTCGGGCCGATTGTTGTGCCGGGGTCCGGAGTGTTAGTTTAGACGCAAATTTGGGAAGAGCGGGCACGGTACTTGCGTAATCAAAGAGCAGGCATAGGGTCTCAACCCGGAGCAGATTGCGCAGTGGTTCCCGACTTTCCTGTCAGAACGCGCGTCCCTGGCTCCAAGTCGTTGACCTGTCAGGTCATTCAGGATGGGTAACGTCTTAGCGGGTGGGAGAAGTCCCGCGAGAAGTCAATCAAGCGAAAGAAAGCACGATGAATAGCCAATTGCGATGGATTGGATGGCTACTGGGCGCCACATTAATTCTTGCTGGTGAATTCGCTTACGCCGCGGGCCCTGCGGAGAACTTCGTGAGGAGTTGAACAGAATGACCTGGTTAACTTGCTGACCCAGACGAAGTCGGCCGCACGTGAGGAAAAAATCAGCGCAATAATGGATCAGGTTTTTGACTATGACGAGCTGGCCAGGCGGTCCTTGGGTGATGAATGGCAAACGCGCAGCGATTCTGAAAGGCAGGAATTCGAACGATTGCTTGAGCGATTGGTAAGGCAGTCCTACCGAAAACACTTGGACAAAACGATTGGTTGGGAAGTAACCTATAACGCGTTATCAAACGTTGACGGCGGTGTGCGCGTGCCAACCATTGCTACCCACAAAACCGACAAACGCAAGGAACCTGTCGGCGTTGACTATCTGCTCCACGAACTAAAGGGGCAGTGGAAAGTTTACGATATCGTTATTGAGGGCTCGAGCCTAGTTGGCAACTACAACAGCCAGTTTCGCAAAATCATCCGCAAGAAGGGTTTCGGAGAGCTGATATCGCGAATGAAGCGACGACTCGAGAAGGGTACGGACTAGTCGAAGCATCCGCGTGGACCGATAATTCAGCGCCGCGGCCATTGCATCCAGATGGCGGCCGTTCGCCCGAACTGAAGAACTTTCTTTTCCAGAGGGGGTGTAAGGCAGCGTGCCGACCTAAGTGGTTCCGTTTGCAGTCTATTTGGACTCGTAAGTCACAATAACGTTACGATACATGCTCGTGCATAATTCGTCTGGACCATTCGGTGTTTCAACGACCGATCGGGTCGAACCTTCCCGGGTGGAGGGGGCTCGGGCACCTGTTCGGGTCAACGAACGTTTGCCACTGTGTCTCAGCGCGAATAGGGGGCGTTTGGGCCTCGAACTTTGCGAACCCGTTGAGATGGGGCCGCTTGTCGTTGAGAACCTGGCACTAGCATTTGAGAATCTCCAATTCCCGCTCGATTTGTCCGGAGGTGTGCCAGCCTTCAGGCATAAAAGAGGAAAGCTGCAGCAAATTTCTATTTCATTGGACCTTGTTCGGCTCAGGCGATGGTTGGAGCCTCGAATTCGAAGTGCGGTGGGAGCTCTGGAGCGGCCCCTCGATTTTTGGTTTACGAACACTGGCATCGGGTTTGGTTGGGTTCGGGAATCCAGCGCGGTTGCCGGAGAAATGTTATGGGTTCCGCGGGGAGCTGACGCACGGCTGGTAGTTGATGGGGTGAGGGGGTTGAACCCTGAGCAAGTCGTTTTTGCCAAGGTGATTCGCACGCTGGATGCCGCCTTGACGGACATATTCTCTAGACGTGGGCGGGTTTGGACTTGCCGTCAGGTAGGCCGTAAAATCTCGAGATTACTTCTTCCAGCAGCCGGGGCGCGCGCACCTTGTGCAGACGCGGTCAACTTTGGCCTGTTGTCATCTAATGTTGACCGGGTACGAATTGATCTTGACACTAACATCGTAGAGAACGCCCTTGCACCCTCGGCTTTGCGGGCGCTTGAACTTGCCGAGCTTGTCGCGAATGCTGACGATGCGCTGGTACGGGGCCAGCTGGAGCAAGCGCGCGAGGAGTATATTCGAGCGCTCGAACACGCACCTCGTCATCGAGAAGTGGTACTAATTATTGCTGAGATGGATTTCTTGGCGGGTGGACGTGAACATGCGGCATTGGGCCTCGTGAATGAAACTTTACCCGCCATTTCAGCGGGTCGGATTGGTGCCGAACTGCTGCTGCTACTGGGAGATCGAAACGGTGCTTTAGAAGCGCTGGATACGACAATTCGAAGCGAGCGCTACCCACCTCTTCGAGCTTTATTGCAATTGCGGAAAGCGACCTTAGAAAGTGAGGTGCGCTCGCGGATGAAGACGATCGACGAGGCAGTTGCCGCTGCCCCGACCCTGGCAACTGTACGTTGGGTTCGATTTGAAGCGCGCGCAAAACGCGGCGATGTGGACGGAGCTTTGGCAGACGCGCAATTCTTGGAAACCTGCACCGCTGGATCGCCATCAAAGTTCGGCGTCTGCATGCGCTGTGGCCTAACTCTTTTTGATGCTGGTTTGTGCCGAGAGGCCACGCGTTATTTCGAAAGAGCGCTTAGATATCGCCCCGACGATTGCAAGGCCGCAGTTGGTTTGGCACGTTCCTTCGTAAGTGTTGGGCAGCCGCTACGCGCCATCACACTTCTGGAACGCGCTATCGCTAAGGCCGACTTGTCCGAACCAACGGATGCTCAAGCGCAACTCCTTTTAGCCTGCCTGCTGGCGAAGGAAACGGCTGATTTCCCGCAAGCGGTGGCTCGAGTGCGGACAGATTTCTTCTGGATCGGGTATCGCGGTCGAAGCCCGACTATGGGAAGCTCGCTGGCGACAAAACTTGGGCGATATTGTGGGTGCTTCCGTCGCCTGGGCACGAATGCGTGAACTAGTTGAGCTGGGACAAAAAGCTGACGGCGCATCGGAGTGGTTGGTGGAAGCGGCAATATTTGAGCGAGATAGGAGGAGCGACCTATTCGCAGCCGAAAGGCATCTTGCGATCGCTCTGCGATTTTCGCCGCACGACAACAAGGTCAATGCACTCTACCGAGAAGTTGCTGATGGCCTCGCTAATACTGCAAAGCCATCGCAGCTTTCGTCCCAACGCGATCCTCATTAGCGACCTTAACGCACGAAACTCGTTGATCTTGAGTCAACTTTCCGGACGCTGTGTTCGGGTTCGGGACCCGGAACACCAACACAATCAAAATGTCGCGACGGACGAGCGGGTCACCCAGGAAAACCAAGCGCATGGCGTGCCGGCATTTCAAATCGAAACATCAAACGAGGCCTCACCGGCTGGGAGGATTCTCGTTAGAATCTCTTGTCAAGCCACCGCGACAGATCTCAACTGGTCGGGTGGGAGCTGTGCGGCGGTACAAAGCAAGTCAATCCAAAACAACCCGCAGCCAAGATTCGTTGGCGTGGTGCGTCCCACATCAAGCAATCGATTCGCGCACGTTCGGGGGGATCATCCTCCGGACCTGAAGAATCAGTGACCACATGATACTCCGCGAGCTTTTGAACGCGCAGCGTCTTACAATCAATGCCTACCATCTCTGCACGATCATGAAGTTCGAAGAAAAGCGCAGCCCATGCGTAAACTCGGCCTGAAAACAAGCCCAACCCGCAGGCAGTAACATCACGACAACCGGCAATTTTCCGAAATGCTGTGCCGTCGTCGGCGGATAGCCAAAGTCCATGATCACGTGCCCCGACAGCTACGACATGACCCATCGTGACGAGAAATGGGGCTTTCGCTCGCGTCAATTCATCCAAATCTCGAGGCAGTACGAGGCTGGTTGTACTATTGGCATCCACCGTCAATAGTGAAAGGCGCTGCGATTGATTCAGGAGTCCACGCACCATCGAGCCGCAGCCACCCATTGCCACGCATCGTCCCGCTGCGGATACTTGCTCGAAATCATTTTGATTTCTTCGACGACGCATGAGTTCACCGGTCGCCAATCGAATCCAGATAGGCCCCCGACCGACTGGCTCATGCCATATATCCATCGCACGGTCTAGCTGATTGAATCGTGCCGTTTCGTCCGGTTCAATTCGGCCTTTGTCACGATTCCAAACTATTACCTGTCCCGTGACGGTGACAACAATCACCAACTTGGCATCTTCATCCAGAAATGTGGCGGTGCGCGACTTCCCGGGTAGCACGGATTCATCGATGGTCGAAAGATTGTCTAGCGACAAAGTGTCGGTAGCATCCCCCGACGCAATTAAAATATTTTGGCGACCAACCAGGTGTACACGGGGTACGAACGCAGCGTGAAGCCTGTATTCACACCAAGGCTGTGCCGACCAAGCAATGGCAAGGTCATTGGCATCAATGACGGCATCATCGTTGGATTCGGCGGGCGCATAATCGAGTGATTCCGACTCGGTGTCCAGGGCCGGGAATTCTTCGCTCCCGATTTCACTCGATGGTACTTTCTAGCTCGTCTTCCGCAATCTCGCTGGTGTCGATTGCACTCTCGGAATCAATTGCCAGAAGTGATGGGTCTGCGACTGGACCGTCCACATCATCGGCTTCAGATTCACACTCAGGCTCGTGAATCCAGGAGCCAATGTCCAATTCTATCTCAGGCTCGCCGTTATCAGCGCCAAGGCTCCGCACTGGCCGAATAAATTGTCCAACGTCAAGTTCAGATGCGTCGTCATCACCTTCAACCCCGGCATCATCCGTTCCAATATTCAGCGATTTGTCTAATGACGGATCAAGTACACCGTCATCATCTGAGCCTTGCATTGAACCGATCATTCGGGCGTCTCGCAATGGAGAACCTACTTCAGCCGTGGTCGAATTTGACATGACTTTGGGACTGCGCTACATAATGCCGTCGAATATATTGTAGGCAAAATCGTACAGGATGTTTGACTTGTCGCATTCACGTCTTAGGTGTGCTATTTGCTACATGCAAATGTTTCTGGCCAGACAATTGTTGATTTAAACATGGTTTCTCGAGAATTGTTGGGGCGTCTGCTAACTACTCGAGAGCTCTGTGTACAGCCGAAGGACGTAGTATATGTGAAAGGAATTGCCCAGGCGTCGGATGGACTCTGCTGCGTGTTTTCCGGAGGTGGCGGGAATCTCGTCCTAGCTTCGATTGAGAACCGCGCGGCCGACCTGCAGGAATTGGTGCAAGACCTCATAAACGAATTGGATGGCAATGGTGGGTAACCCTCAACGGTGCGGCCAAGTATTGATGGGATCGTTTTTCGCATTCTGTATATTGGTTCGACCTTGGTCAGCTCGTTCACTTGCATCGGACGTTAGTTGCCGTCTAACTCGACCTAAATGATGGATTGTTATTGTAATGCTCCCGAGGACATAACTCGCAGTTGCGCAAAGCCGCAATGTGACATACTCTAGGTTGGCCCATGCGGGACTCGGCGGCGTTCGAACAGGGAAACAATATGGCGACCGTAGAGCAAACGTCCCAACCAGCTCGGGACATTTCGATCTCTGCGGACAAGCGCGTTATCAATGCCTGGTGCGCTTGGCTGGGCGCGCTTGCAACGAATGCAGAAGCAGCACTGGCCGCTGCATTGGCATACAAGCAACTTGAGGGGCCCGCCCGAGATAGCTGGCTGACAGCCGTCGAACATGATGCGGATCGGCTAAATGTGCCGCGTGTGGCGGTCTTTGCGCCTTTGCTTGCAGTTGAATCCGATCCTGAACGACGGCTTCGCATTACTCGATCAATGGGTCCGGCCGATGAAGTAGCTACGCCAAAACTGGGCGCGCGCGGTCTATGTGGCGTGGCCGCAAATGGTCTTCGCGTCGGCGTAGTTGTCACCCCCTTGTACTTGGATTTTGTTCAGGTATTGGCGTGCGGTTACCGTCCGAACCATGGGTTTGACTGGGTTCGTCATGAGCCCATACTCAGCAGAGCCTCAGCACCGGTCGAGTCGCAAAATTTGGACGGAACGATTCTAGAGGCAATTCCGCTAAGAGCTCTAGTGGACGACTTGGCACATGCGGTGGTCGCACATAATCGATCGAAGCGACCTTTGCCGGAAGCGCTAAGTTTTTTTGCTCATCTATTCGACGCGCAGGAATCGGATGGGACTCAACTGCTGTTTCGCCGATGATATTCAGCAGCCGACGATTGCGTAGCAGCAGACCCTTGGGCCTTAATCCGTTGAATATTCGATGGGCTGCCGGATTCTTAATATCTAATCTGAGCTGTACCATCGAAACAACGGATAATTCGGTACGCGCGCCGGAGGGTCAAGCATTATCTTCGTGGATATTCGCGACTCCGGAAGGAAATCCCTATTCATCGGAATATGTAAAGGGACGAATGACAGTGGTGTTGTTTCTCACGACCTACGATACGGCATCGCAGATTGCAGCGACCCGACTCAATAATGAGATCCATAAGCTCACACGTAGGGTTAACGCGCTTGGTGTTGCGCTGGAACCACCCAACCATTCCGTGCTCGTGGGCGTATTTCATGACTCCTTGCACCTATCATATCCGTTATTGATGCCCGACCCTGCAACCGTAGCTGGCCATGGCCCGTTTGGGGCTATTGATGTAGTCCCTACCTGGGTAATTCTGGATAAGTCAGGTCGAGAAATATGGCGCCGCACAGGGGTTAGCGCGATTCCCGAGCTACAGACAATACTTCGGCGTTTAGGCGCCGGGGCCGAAGAATAGCCTGAATCTTGCCGATGCAGCTTTACAGCGCCAGGATGCCGATACTCGATTAAACCCGACGGGAATGGTCAGAAAAATGTCAAAACTCGTGCATAAAGTTGTGCTTGCCTACTCGGGCGGCCTTGATACCAGCATAATCCTACATTGGATCAAGGATAAGTATGATTGCGAGGTTGTGGCGTGGTGCGCGGACGTTGGGCAGGCGGAAGAACTGAGTGGTCTCGAAGCAAAAGCCAAGGCGACCGGTGCCGCAAGCTACGTGCAAATAGATCTCCGCGAGTCATTCGTTCAACGATTCGTATTTCCGGCCATCAGGGCTAACGCCATCTATGAGGGAGAATACCTTCTGGGTACATCATTAGCACGACCCTGCATAATTGAGGGAATGATGCAGGCGGCTAAGAAGGTTGGTGCGGATGCAATTGCGCATGGAGCTACGGGGAAGGGGAACGATCAAGTGCGTTTCGAGCTTGGTGCAATGCATTTCGACCCGAACGTGCGCGTGATCGCTCCTTGGCGTGAATGGGAACTTAAAAGCCGAACCGATTGCATTAATTACGCAGAAAAGCACAAGATTCCCGTGACCGCCTCGGTGAAGAAACCCTATTCGATGGACCGGAATCTCCTGCATATTTCCTTTGAGGGGGGCATTCTTGAGGATCCTTGGGTGGAGCCGAATTCTGACATGTTTGTGCTTACCCAAAACCCCGAACACGCACCAAATCAACCGCGACATATCGAAATTGAATTTAGCGAAGGCAATGCAGTTGCACTTGACGGAGTAAATTTATCGCCGGCAACTCTATTGGCCAGACTCAATGAAATTGCAGGCGAGCACGGCGTGGGCCGAGCGGACATCTGCGAAAGCCGATTTGTCGGCATGAAGTCCCGCGGTGTTTATGAGACACCGGGAGGAACGGTACTTCATAAGGCGCATCGGGCTATGGAATCAATAACCTTGGATCGTGAGCAGATTCGCATCAAGGATGGACTCGTGCCGGAATATGCAACACTCGCGTATCGTGGTTTCTGGTTCTCACCCGAGCGTGAGATGCTGCAGGCAATGTTCGATTCAACGCAAAGCGTTGTTTCGGGTACGGTGCGCCTCAAGTTATACAAGGGCGGCGTTTGGATTGTCGGACGTAAGAGCCCTAACACGCTGTACCGCGAGGACGTCGTCACCTTTGAATCTGACAACGTATACAATCAGGCGGATGCAACGGGCTTCATTAATCTCAATGGTCTTCGCCTAAAGCTGCGCACGCTTCGCGATCGTCAGTGCAAGTAGTCCAGACTTTCGATATTGCTTCATGACACTTGCCCGGCGGGTTGCAGGTCACGCCCGGCCCTGTTTCCCAGAACCAGTCCTTTCTGCGAAACCACTGCTCGCGCAAGGTCGGTGACCGTGCTACGCGCAGTCGCGTGCCAAGTGTAAGAACTACTTTTTGGGTCGTTTTCGCAATGGTCAACCTCTTGCTTGCGATCCATTTTGAACGAATTGCCAAGGCGGACGTTTCATCATGGTTATTTGTCGGCGGTGGCGTGACCCAAATTGGAAAGTTCTCCAGCGACAGTTTGCGGGAACCGACCCTTCGGCTTGCTACTGGGATGGGTACAGATCCATCAAAGCCGTTTATTGTTGGAGGCCTTGCCCGGATAGACACGCTTTTTGGCAAGGGAAGTGATCTTACAGCGGCTTTGCGTTTGGCTGACTACGGGTTTGTCAATGGTAATTGGGGCATCGCTGTTGATCTCGGCGGATTGGCCCGCTTCTGGGGTCCGTCGGACATTTACGGTGCTACAGCAACCCTGATTGCGGGCGGCCCATGGGGATTGGAACTTGAACTTGGCGGATTGCTAGGCAGTCACGATACCCAAGGATTTTCGGCGATTCTGGGGGTCGACCTCGCTCGCCTAACCGTATATCGCCAAAGTGGGAAGTCCTGGTGGAAAAACACATTTCCCGCCGTTCGCCCCGAGACATCGAATTTCCGGGAGTGAGCTCGACGGCACCGGCGCGGAGAATTACCGTTAGTGCCTTGCGCCACGGGATGAGGACGTGTGCGCGTATGTTCATGCGCACGTGCAAATCAGGCTTCGATCACCTGCGGCGTTATCAATTCTGCCCACCGCGGGCCAAAACTTGTGTTCACGCGTGTATGCGCTAGGAAACGCTGCCTCTTGACGTGAATACGTGTGGTTCCATTCATCTGTCGTCACGTCAAATGCGGAATGCGGAGCGTTCTTTAGCGGGTTGTCCGTGCGCGACCAAAGTCCCCTCTCGACCTTGTGAATCTCCTCACGAATGGAGATGAGCGCGTCACAGAACCGGTCAAGTTCGCGCAGGGATTCACTTTCGGTGGGCTCGATCATCAGAGTGCCGGGAACAGGGAAACTCATAGTGGGCGCGTGAAATCCGTAGTCCATTAGTCGCTTGGCAATGTCGTCAACTTCAATGCCAACTGACTTCTTGAAGCCGCGCGCATCAATGATGAATTCATGTGCGCACAGGCCGGATTGCCCCTTAAAAACTGTCGGGTAATAAGGCTCAAGGCGCTTTGCCATGTAATTGGCATTGAGAATAGCAAGTTGGGAGGCACGGCGTAGCCCTTGTGCGCCCATTAAACGCATGTACATCCAAGACACTGTTAGAACACTGGCGCTGCCGTATGGGCTGGCAGAAACGGATCCCACTGAAAGTGCTTCGCGTTTGGCGAAGACGTGTGATGGCAAATAGGCAGCGAGGTGTTCGGCCACGGCGATTGGTCCCATTCCTGGCCCACCACCACCATGGGGAATTGCAAACGTCTTGTGCAGATTGATGTGACAGACGTCTGCGCCATAGTCGCCCGGACGACATAATCCAACCTGGGCATTCATGTTCGCTCCGTCCAAATAGACTTGTCCTCCGAAGTGATGGACAACTTTACAAATCGCCTCAATGTTCTCCTCAAATACACCATGAGTTGAACGGATACGTGACCATAAGGCAGGACAATTCGCTTGAATGAGTTTCTGCCTTTGTCCTAAGGTCGGATAAATCCACGTTTCCTTGCGCGTCGCATGCAATTGGAATCACCCGCAAACCGGCGAGCGTTGCGCTGGCTGGATTAGTACCATGCGCTGATGTGGGGATCAGACACACGCGCCGGTGTGCTTCACCACGGTGCGCATGCCAAGCCCGAATGACGAGAAGCCCCGCGTATTCTCCTTGGGCACCGGCATTAGGTTGCAAAGATACCGACTTTAGCCCAGTTATTTCGGCAAGCCAGTTCTCGAGGTCTCGAATAATTCTAGAATATCCCGGCACGTTGTCAGTCGAGGTAAACGGATGAGCCTGTGCGACTTCCGGCCAGGAAAGCGGCAACATGGCACTTGTAGCATTAAGTTTCATCGTGCAAGAGCCAAGCGGAATCATTGACGTAGTGAGGGATAAGTCGCGACTCTCGAGCCTGCGCAAGTAACGGAGCATTTCGTGTTCTGTATGGTACGCATTGAAAATTGCTTCGCGTAAGAAAGAGCTCTGCCTGCGCATACTCGGAGGAATGGAAATCCGCGCAGCCGTCTCCAAATCTGACACGTCAAACAGCAAGTTGCCCGTAGGGGAAAACAATCGCAACAAATCCAGCAGATCTTCCGTGGTTGTTGTTTCGGCCAACGTAAGGCAAATACAGCCTTCAATATCGCCTCGCAGTTCGATTTGCGCATTTTCAGCAGCGGACAAAATCCGATCTTTTTCGACCGAGGTAACTGGTACTCGCAACGTGTCGAAGGCGGCTGCAGCATCTACCATATAACCAAGGTGGCACAGTCCTGCTGCAAGCCATTGAGTCGCCTGAACAGTACGCTCCATAATTGCTGATAAACCCTCAGCTCCGTGATACATCGCATAAAAGCTAGCTAAAATCGCCGGCAACACTTGCGAAGTGCAAATATTGCTCGTCGCCCGTTCGCGCCGGATATGTTGTTCACGTGTTTGAAGTGCCAGGCGACAGGCGCTTTTGCCCGATACGTCCCGCGACACTCCAACGATGCGCCCTGGAATTAGTCGCTTTAATTCCTCAGTAGCAGAAAGATAGGCCGCGTGGGGTCCCCCGTAACCAAGCGGTAAACCTAAACTCTGCGTCGATCCAATGGCGATATCAGCGCCAATTTCACCGGGCGGAACTAGCAGTGTTAGACTAAGCAAATCGGCGGCAATGATCGTGCGAGCACCTGCTGCGCGCGCTGAGGCTATCACGCTTCGATGATCGGAGATCGTACCATCCGTTGCGGGGATTTGCAGCAAGATACAAAAAGGTCGGTGCCTTTCGATATCTCGTTCCGTAATTGTTAACGTCAGGACGTTAATGTCCAATGCGCGTGCCCTGGTACAAACAACTGCAATTGTCTGAGGATGGCACCTGTCATCAACTAGCATCAATCGCCCCGGGGCGTTCGACGCATTACGACACATTACCATCGCTTCGGCGGCTGCGGTTGCCTCGTCGAGCAGTGAGGCGTTAGCGAGCGGCAGAGCCGTAAGACTGCAGACGAGTGTTTGGAAATTCAAGAGCGCTTCAAGGCGTCCTTGGGCTATTTCAGCTTGGTAGGGCGTATACTGGGTGTAAAATCCAGGATTTTCCAGGACATTGCGTTGGATCACGGTGGGCATATGGCTGGGAACATATCCAAGGCCTATGAATGTTCGCATTCGCCGGTTCTGAGCCATGATCAATTTCAGCTCAGAGAGTACCTGTAGCTCAGTCGCACTGTCGGGAATGTTCATCGGGTTCTTTTGGACAAGTGACTTTGGAATGGCAGTATTGGTTAATTCCTCCACGCTCGAGAAACCCAGAAACGACAGCATAGCTGCAACCTCGTCGGGGCTGGATCCTAAATGGCGGTCAACGTAAGTCGAATTGGAATCCAGAAAGCGAAGCGAATTGCTGTCATTTCTCGCCATACCTAGCCCGCTTGCTCCAGATGGGCCGCGTAGGTTGAGGGATCCAGAAGATCTTCGCCCACAGTCAATGGTACGTCAGGACGAATGGCTACCATCCATGCCCTGTCCCAGCAGTCTTCATTTACCCATTCTGGGTGATCGAGCAATTGTTGATTGATGCGCAATACGGTCCCCGATACCGGGGAAAACAAATCGCTTAATGTCTTCACGCTTTCAATCGTTCCGAAACTTTGATGGGAATCAAGGTGCTGGCCAGGTGCCGTGGACAAATCAACCAAAGTAATATCACCCAATTGATCGACCGCGAAGGCCGTGATGCCAATGAGAACGTCCTCCCCTTGAGAAAAGGCCCATTCATGGTCTCGCGTGTAAAGTCGGTCGGCTTTGATTTCTTTTGCTCCGGTCATGAGTCAATCCTTACAAGTATCCGTCGATGATGGTCCCAGTAGGTCGATGCTGCGCAAATCGCAATTAGCAATTCTGGAGACGTTTGTAAAATGGCATAGAGGCAACTTCAGCCGAAACGTTCTTGCCGCGGCAATCGACGCTGACCTTAGTCCCGATTGTTGTCAATGCTAAAGGCAAGTAAGCCAATGCGATGTTCCGGCCTAGTGTTGGACTTGGTGCCCCGGATGTGACATGCCCGATTTTACGCCCGGCTTCGTTCACGACCGCGTAGTTATCCCTGGCGACGCCGCGTTCGATCATCATGAGCCCCGCCAACTTTCTCGTCGGAGTCTCTGACCTCTTATTGCGAAGAGCAGATTGGCCTAGGAACTCTGTTTTATCAAGCTTGACCGCGAATCCTAATCCGGCCTCGAAGGGATGGATGGTCTCGTCAATCTCGTGTCCATAAAGCGACAAACAAGCCTCGAGACGCAACGTGTCACGGGCGCCGAGCCCGATGGGTGATAGTCCGCGCGTTTTGCCTGCGTCCAAAAGAGATTGCCAGCACGACAATAATTCACTTTCAGGCACAAAAATCTCGAAGCCATCTTCGCCCGTGTACCCGGTTCGCGCAACGATCGTCTTGATATTCAGAATGTTTGTGGACGCAAATGAGAACCTCGCTAAGTCAGACAATAGGGTGCTAGAGACGCTGTTTGCAATTTCCAAAGCAAGCGGTCCTTGGAGCGCTAAAAGGCCAGTGGATGAACTCAGATCGAGAAGATCTACGGATTCGCTGAGCTCGGTTCCAAAGTGATTCAGAATCTTGTCGTGATTGGATGCATTGCACACAACCAGAATCCGCTCCGGTGAATAGCGGTAAGCGATTACATCGTCTAATATGCCGCCATCTTGTCGGCAGCAGCACGCATACAGGGCACGGCCATTTTGAACCCTTAGAAGATCGTTGGTAATTAGCCGATTGACGGCGTTGATGGCTTTGGGGCCCGATACTTCAATGCGCCCCATGTGCGACACGTCGAACAGGCCTGCCTGTTGTCTTACCGAGCGATGCTCGGCGACGATTCCGGCATATTGGAGCGGCATCTTCCAGCCCGCATAAGGCACGATGCGGGCCCCTAAGCGTTCATGTTCCCGGCAAAGCGGGGTCTGCTTGAGCGGTATGTCTGTCACGCGGCCAACTGGTACCGCGCGCTGGCAATTCGGCCAGCACTTTCGCATCAGTGAATTATGATTCGGGGTTAGCACCCAAGGGCCGGGCCTGGCTGGTGCTTACTGCGGGTGGTTCGAAGTGGGACGCGGACGAATCTGGCCAAAGGACTCCGGAGCCGATGGCTACGCGTCGCCCCGAAATTTACTCGCTCTTCAGCATGCCCACAGGCGTTGCTGGTCGTGGTACGTTGGCTCTGTGTCGCGTGGTCGCGTCCTAATTATCGAAGCAGATGAGTGGTTGACAACGCTCATATCAAAGTTTCTGTCCGACGCGGGCTACACGACCCAGGTAACGACGACTGCGCGTGGTGGCTTCGACCATGCAGTTGCGAGTCAGCCTGATTGCGTGCTTTGCGATGTAGTCCTTCCGGATATCGATGGTTTTTGGGTGACTCGGCGAATCCGTGCCGACAAATCCAAATTGGCAGGCACTCCCATCTTGCTCCTCGCGCAAAAGGAAGACCACGCAGCACGGTTGGAAGGCCTTGCTCTCGGGGCAGATGTATTTCTCACGCCA
The DNA here is from genome assembly GCA_963835565.1 of uncultured delta proteobacterium. GTDB lineage: Bacteria > Myxococcota_A > Polyangia > Polyangiales > Polyangiaceae > FEN-1139. Next base: position 108,417 of record CAWIGY010000094.1, on the reverse strand, counting down.
CCATTTCGATACGACGAAGTTATTGCTCAGGTGGATGCACTTCTTGGCATGGCGCTCCGCCTGCGTGCACGACGGGACAGTGTACATACGGATGCGCCAACATCGGCAGGCGATGCTGCAGTGAACGGCGATGTGTCACAGATATCAGTGCCTACGTTCCTGACAATGTTGGAAATGGAACGACGCACGGGTCGTGTTCGTGTTCAGGTGAGAGGCAAGCCTGCGATTATGATTGAAGTAGTCGAAGGAACAATCGTTCAGACACAGTCAGGGCCAACGGAGAAAGATCCCATTGATGTCTTGCGAGAGGTTGTTATGTGGAAGAAGGGCAAATACACGTTCGAACCGCAGCAGATTGACCCCTCACAGCGGCCACGACGTCGAATTAGTATGCTGCTGATTGAGGCGATGCGCCTCAACGACGAAGCCAATCGATGAGGTTCGCTACTGCATGTTTTGAGCGGAGGGAATCGGCGTCCCATCTGGATTGTAACCCGCGCGTCTCCACCGTTCCTCTTCGGACAAGCCTGGTTCCAAGGGCGGGGGAGTGACGTCACTCACAACCAAGCGCTGGGTTCCAAGCGAATCATCAATCTCGATATTGTAAAGTCGGTTTGGGTCGCCGCCCCGAATGCGTGCCTTGCTAAATACCTTTCGGCGTCCAATGAGTTCAGCTGGCCCAGTGACTGCATGCGCCCTTACGTAGGCCGCCAGTGCTGACGGAGAAACTGATCCGACTAGATGCACACTGTCCGCGAAGCGACGTTCCACGGTCATACCTTGCGGAATGGGAAACCCAAATACTAACAATTTGCTTTGCGCAAGTTCGCCCGGAAGCAGACGGTCTACGGCTTGCCGCTGTGCGCCAGCGTCATTGGAATTGAGGCCTGCTGCGCCATGGCGATGGCTGCAGCCAATGCACAGCAATAAGATCCACAGGTTTTTCGGCGCCACGGGTTACTCCATGATCGTAGCCCAGGAGGCAATTCGGGGGCTATTGTCAGGTGTGGGCAATTGGATAGTGGTGACATTGGTAACGGCGCCGGACACGCTTGATTGCCCTGACGCACCCGTCTGAATCACTAGCTGATAGCTGGCGGGAGTGATGTTAGGAAGTGTCGTGTGAACCAGGCCTGCCCCAAAGAAGGCGTCGGTGGGGGTTGAGTTGTCCACGCAACTAGGCGTTTGAGCTACGGCAACACCAAAGACGGTAGCACCTGCAAGCAGCGCACTAGTATTGTCCAAGAATTGGACTCGCGTGGTGGCGGTGGAAATCCCTCCTTCGGGGAGCCATGGTCGGCCGCCCACGGACACTGGATTCGGGGGATCGGAGGGCGCAACGGGCGGGTTATTCTTGTCGAGCACAGGGTCAACCATGACGTCATAGTTCATGCCCCAAATCCTGCTTGACCCCGAGTTACAAGCCGCATTGGCTGCCGCCGGCTGATATGTAGCAAAGTATAGCCCACCGCCGAACAATTGCATGGGACCTACCACACGTTCACCGCCGTTGAACATGCGATACCAGTTGACCGTCGCTCCTACTGTTCCAACTGAAGGGTCTGTCCAATTGACGGCTTCGGTCAGTGACCACACGTAATTGAGCATAGCGTTATTGGCGGAAAAGTCGTCTTGACTGCCCGTCGAAAAGGCTATTGTGACCTGACCTGAGTCATTAATGGATAGTTGTGGAGGCATTACTATAGGTTGCCCGTCAGTTGGCTGACGGCCCGCATAGGCATCAAAGAACAGTTTCATGGACCAATTATCAGGATTCGATGACGAAAGGTCCACTCGCCAAAGGCCGCCGTCGCGGTCGCCGACGTATACGCGGTCTGCGATTGACCCTACGATCGCTGGATATGCAACTGGTTGTCCCGTAATCGGCGAGTCCAGCGGCGTTACAATGACGCGATTTTGAATCGATGCAGGTATGTTCCCTTCGGTTTTGCTGCGGCGAAATGTTCGGACGATTTCGCCGGTATCTAAGCGAACAATGGTCAGTGAGCGGGCAGCTATTGCATCTGTAGAAGTGTAGCTCGGAATAGACGTTCGAACCGCGTAACCTGAAGGTATCCCGGTGGGCGAAGTATTAGCCCTGGTGACTGTCCCAGATGAGTCCGCGGGCGCATAGCCCCCGGGTAAAATGGCAACCGGAATTTCGCGAGGCGTGGTATCACCGCTCGGCGGCTGGCAGAACAGCGTGGTGATCAAGGGAGTTGCTCCACTTGGACCAAACAGCCAGCGGTTTGAGCTGTCTTCGGTCAGCTGCCAAAGAAACTCAGGCCCGGAAGTGGCAGAGGTGGCAGAGTAAGGACTACCAGTCGCCGTATCGGGATTCGTGATATCAAGGGCAAAATATCCGCCGCGATTCTTGCCAAATCCTTGCACAAGCGCGGTACGCCAAGTCGTCGCGGTCACGTCGGTTGTAGTAGCTGTCGCAAACGCGTTCGAAGTGCGCTCGAAAGCATACTTGGGGTTGCCGTCAAAATAGGCGGCGCCTGCAATTGGTGTGGCGACAATGTTGGCGACCACGGGCGCACCGTCGAGTAATTGCAGATGCGTGCCTGGAAACTCCGAGACGATATCGGGCAGCACCGCAGGAGGCAGATAGGCCCAGAGCTCGTTGTTGGCCAATGTCGTCACTGGAAGAGGATCAGAGCCCGCGTAGTTTGAAGCTACCTTGAACGCATGCAATAAACCGTCATTGGTAGACGTGTACAACATCAAGGGGCGTTGCTGCCAGGCGGTGGCAAAGGCCTGATAAGTCTCGTCACGGGGCGCGTCCGTCGGGCGATTTACAATTACGGGCGTTGAGTGATAAACGTCCGCGATCAAACTACAGTTTGTACTGCCGGATTGTGCACATCGTGAAAATGTTGTAGTGCCATTGGTGACAGAGTTGCCTAGCAACCATCCCAAGCGGGTATTTTCGCAGTCACCGGCCGCCCGTGGTGGCGTATCCGTGGCACAGGTCGCATCCGTGATGTTCATGGCCGCGGCCGGCACGTCCCCCAGAAAAGCGGCTAATGCGTCAGAGACTTGTTTGCCCGTGTGCACGCCGGCGCCATCGTCCGTGGTCAAATTGGGCCTCAGCATGCCCGTGGATAGGATTTTTCCACCTTCAACACTGCCGATGAACGAGTAAAACTTTCGCTTTTGCGGTCCGTTCCCAGAATTCACATTGTTGGCGAATTCGTCTCCGGCAGAGCTATCGACTGGCTGTAAGACGGCGGTGGGCGCGCCGCCACCCGCGGGTGTAGTGCACACGAAACGATTGCGTTCAATTACACCCGACCAAAGTCCGGCATTGGTCAAGTCAAGCCTGGGAAGAAACGAGGTATAAAATCGGTAAGCCGCGGCACCACCATTGCCCGTTGACGAACCGGCTACGGTTGCCATAACCGGCCAAGTGCGGCTTGTTGTATTTTTGGAAACGGATGAAAGAATAGAACTCAACGCCGTGCGAAGCTCAGTGGTATTATCAGCAAAATAAGCATGATTCGTGCCGCCGTTGTAGGCGATTTGATCGAGCACGCAGCAGGCGCGCAAGGCGGCATTGCTCGAGTTTACTGAGCACAGGCTGCCCGGGTTAGTCGAGTCCACGTCGGTGGCCGTTAGTGTTCGGCAGTCTAAGGGCTGGCCATTTAGCGTTATTTGTGAAACTGCAAAGCCTATAACAAACGTTTGAACCTGCTTCGAACCAACTTGATTGTACAGATCGCGAGTAATCTCGTAAGTGTGTTGGTAGGGGCAAACACCGTTGGGTGAACCCTGTATTTCGCAATCCGGACGAAGTTCAAGGTTGGGCTCGCCATCTGTGAGCAGAATAATGAAGTTCTTTCTGCAGCCGCCCAGCACATACGGGTCATTGTAGGGGCCAAAGTCCTTACCGCTAGTAGGCTCCAAGGGGTCCTTAGTTTGGTCTTTCCAAAGGAATGCGCGGGCGTCATCAAGCATTCCTGCAATTGGAGTTGCGTCAAATGGTCGAGTCGTCAGCAGAATCTCGCTAATCCACTGGGCTCGAACTGTGGGGTTGTCGTTGGCGTCATTGGAGTTCGGTGAGGGGTCGCCAAAGGCCACCATGCGGCCCTCCCATGGGGGCGCGGCCGCATTTCGCGCGCCTACTTCCTCAGGCTGAAGTGCGATGCAGTTGCCTGGGTGGCCTTGACTGTAGTTGCCTACGAAGTAACTCCAGGTTCCCGCAATGCCGTCCGGAAAGTTCGCCGCTTGGCCATTATAGCCCGTGCCAGGATTCGTCTTTGTGTCAAATGTCATCAGGCCGAATCGAACATTGGACGAGTATGTAGACAGCAGCCCGTCCGAAACATTTTGGCTGAAAGTGCAAGTGTTTGAAGTGGCGCTATTGTAAACATGACACCCGACGCGCGTGCGCCCGCTGTTAGTGCTGTCGGAAACCGCAAATGCATTATTTGTAAAATCGATGGTTCCCGGGCCAGCAATGCAGTTGCCGCTCATGGGGCGATGATACGGAATTGAATAGCCGAAGTCAGCCGGGCGATTACCGCCTAGGGAGTATTCATTCACGAACGGCGTACTTGAGCGGTCAACCGCGACGCAGCGGTAATTATTGATGCTTCCTGTGAGAACCTCGACCAGGTTCACCCAGCGGCTCTTGTCGGAGGGTGTATTGCCTGTAGGATCGCAGTTGGGCTGGTTCGTCGAGGACGTCATGTATTCCATTGAACCTGACGTATCCACGAGCAAAAGGACGTTGGGTGACGCGCCACTGATGTCAGACTGGGCCGAGGCTAATCGCGCTGACGCCTGTGTCACGAAAAATACGCTCAGTATCAGAGATTTGCGTGTAAACCAATTCATGACAGACGCTCCTTAGTGACCTCATCATAAGGTAGGAACAAGAATTTGCGTGCGAACGCTCAACAGGCTTGCGGAGGTGGAAGCCGGATCATTGCTGCACCAAAGCGTATTGGCTTGAACAAGTTGTGTCACATTTGTGGTAGGCCTCACCTGCGCAATCGAGTTGATCGTTACCTCTCGTCCAGATGCCTTGGACGCGCTTTCCCCTTTGATATTCGAGATGTCGAACGGATCATAAAGCTCGACTATAAGTACACCGTCGATGCCTGCCGGCACGCTGGAATCGGCAAATTGGGGGCCCAGACTACCTTCGTGGGCTGCAGTCTGATACTCGATAATATTGTAAGCGTTGCTCGTATTTTGCTGCACGCGCAGATCCAGTTGGCTGTAGTCATAGGCATAGCAAGGTTGCAGCGGCGTCAAGGGTGGATTGCCATAAGAAGGACAATACTGATTGCGCAAATCCATGATTTGAAACACATTAGGAGCACGGCCGTTGCCGAGCTCACTGGCAACGAGCCTGGTGCCGTAGTCCGCCAAAGCTAACGTTTGCGCCGCCTGTCGACCGTAGCCAGTCGCAGCATCGACCAAACTGGTCGAACGCGCGGCAAAAATCCCCACGGCGGTCAGCAGTGTTATCACCATGACTACGACAAATAAGGCCGCGCCCCTGTCACAACTACGATGAATTACAATTTGTCCGCAATGTCTCGGGAAATACATCACCATGTGACTCCAAAATGATTGGGGATCGCCACATCGGCCTGCAACGTGCGGACTCTGGCGTAAGTCGTCACGTTATTAGCTTTAATTCCCAACCGGTAAAGGCCTGTTCCCGGAATGGTTGCGGCTCGATCCGCCTCACGCGAACGCACGCTGAGCCGTACGCGAACGCTGCGCACTTGCTGAGGAGAATTGGCGGCGGTGCCGGCAATTGTGTACACCGTGGAGCCGGTGCTAGGCGACGTTGTGAGTAATTGGGTAGGCGTGTTGGGCCACCAAGGGTTAGCGTACGTGACTTCAAACTTCAGATCGACGGCGTATTCGGCAATAATTTCCGGTGCCACTCGGGTTATGATGCCAGCAGCATTCGTTTGATTGAAGGGTAAGCCCGTTTGGGGATCCAATTCCTCCCGAACGAGCTCCGTGCGATTCGCATCCCAGGGGTTGGCCGTTGAGGCGTACAACTGTCCAAAAAGAGTGTTGCAGGTATTGTCATGTTGCACGTCCGCAATTCGATACTGGTAGAAATTTACCACGTTGACTTCGACGCCAACGCCTGCGAATTCACACACATTGCTAGTGGCGCCTCGGAGCGGAATGGCTGGAGTAGCTTGCAGCGTGATCACCGGCAAATTGCCACCGGGCCCGCCTGTGGCGTTAGTGCTCGCGATGATGCCGTACGCGACCTTTCCGTATTGATTTACCAGCCGAAGTGCTCGCCCCGTCGGAAACAGGGAACTTAGGAGGGCCGCCTGGTTCGTGCTCGAGGAATATTGGTAGCGAACCATGGCACCTATGGCCGGTTGCAGCGGAATATTGACAGTGCCCGTGCCGCCCCCTGGTGGCAAATAGCCCGCGAGAAAACGGTCAGCATTTTGATAGGCGCCTGCCAATACAATCCTGTCGGGAACAATAGGTGAAGCGGCTCCTGTTTTCAGATCAGGATTATTGAGTATCAGGCAATTGGGTTCCTGCAAAACCTGGATACTTCTGAGGGTCTGGAGCGCCGTGCCATTCAGCGCGGCAATATTTGTGCAAAGATTAGGGTCTCCATTGACATTCGGCGAAGCCATATATCCTGCGCGACCAATGTCCGCGCGCAGACGCTGCATGCCAATTGTCGCGCTCAAGGTGGCTTCTGCAATGCGCGATTCTTGTTGGTAAAAGCGCGTACCCTGACGCGCCATAGCAAAGACAATGATTGAGATGAACAATCCACCCGTGACGGCGACCATCAATTCAACCAACGTAAAGCCACGCAAGCGGGTTAGCCGATCAGGTTGAATTCGAAGGGAACCAGCCATCGTCATGGCTGCTGCCTCACCGCTGAGACTTGATACAAGAAGTGATAATCGGTGGTGTCAGCAGCTAGAGTTGCAATGTTGGTGCTCGGGTCGCAAAATGTGGCCGATGCTGACCCTTCGGTGCGAGGCCAAATTACTCGGACTTCTGTTCGCACAACATTTATACCGGGCGAGTTCTGGTAAAGTTGAGTTAGTCGCAGGTGGACACAAAACTGCGCGCTCGCAATACTGGGAGGGGTGTCGTCAAGCGGTCGGCCCAATTCGTCAAATACGGCACCAAACGCCAACGGTTGATTCCAGGTGGGTCTAAACCAGCCCACTTGAGGATTATTGTTGGCGAGTTGTGCCAACCAAACAGTATTGAGGAATCCATAGGTGTACGTGTATAAAGAAGAATCAGCATTTAGCTGATCTTGCCAAGCTTGAGCTATGTTTGTTGCCAGTGACAGCGCTCGCGAATGTTGATTGGCTGCTGCCGCTACCTTCTGCATCGCAATAATTCCGCTGACGCCAATTGCAAATACAGCAATCGCCATCATGAGCTCCACGATGGTATAGCCGTGGCTCACACTGGAGCGCGGTCCAAGACGAATCCTGGATAGTCTCGGTCATTGGGACACGTCCAATCGAGCTAGGCCGTTAGGAGGAATGACAACCAGTCGCGTGAGGCCTCCCGTGTCACGCGAAACGCTAATTAAAAGGCACGCCCGTCATGGCCGAAAGAGTCGGGGGCGGGGTACCGCCGGCGATTCCAAACAATGCTCGTCCCATCGGCGTAAAGCAAATATCGAGGGCGCTTACTGCTGGGTCTGTTACTTTTGCAGATCCCCCACCGGCAGTTGGAGCAGACGCATGTGCAGCGACAGAAACGCCTGCATAGACTCCAGCCGAAGGACTGAACTGACTGATTAGTTGATCGCCGTTAACAACGGTTGGACCTTGACCCCATTGAGTTGTGCTGCAGCTTGATACGGGCAAGCGAGCACAGATGCCGCCACCGCCCATGACTGCCTCTCGCAATTGAAAGCCAGTAGTGCTGCTATATCGAACCATTACGGCTGCACCTCGCCCCAAGGCGCGCAGCCGCGCTTGCCGATAGATGGACGCAATTTCTTCTGCCGCTTGACGCGTGCGGCGGTCTTGCATCTGCTTCAAGATTGACGGAACCGCCAACCCTGCCAACGCAGTAATAATGACCACTACGATCATGAGCTCCACGAGCGTAAATCCACGCGCCCAATTACTTCGGTCAACAGCCTGAACCGGTCGATAGTTCGGAGCCACGTTAACCATCCAAGCAAGAGCCGGACCGCTGGATTATTGGCCGTTAACAACGGGTATTCGGCTACTGGCCAGATTTGGCCGAGCATGCGTTGCGCAGACATTTCTCAGTTCAGGAAATATTTGCGTAGCTAGCGCCGCAGTCAAATGTGAATTCGGCGGCACCTTCGCTTCGATGGAGTTTCCGGGGAACTTCTAGTCTAACAAGCCCCGAATCGAGCCAAAGTGCAACACTCGTTTGCCCGCGAGCCCGGCGCGTTCTATGGCGCGGCGCAGAAAGTGTGTCCCGAGAGAAACACCAATGAACTTGCAACTTGGAAAACTCAGCCTGGCATTGGTCTTTGTCATCGCTCTTTCGAGCTGCAAAAAGAAGGAAACGAACGTCGATCGCGGAGACACTCCGCCGCCGGTTGAGTCGATTCAGCCGGGACGCTGCACTCAGGGCGGGGGCAACGTTGCGGATCCCACCTCGGTGGCTTTCTTCCCGCGCAGTGCAGCCGACTATTGCATCGATCCAAATTCGGAAACCCGTGCCTACGGCAAAAATGCTCCGGGCACATTGGATCAGGTTTGCACCGAATTATTTGATGGTGAATGCGAAGTATACCGCATGTATGGTCTGGAACGGGTAGTGACGGTCCGTTATGCGGACGGTAAAGGCTCGACAAGTAGTGTAAATGTGGTGCTCTCAAGATTTGAGTCTCCCCGGGGCGCTTACGGCTTTTATACGAAACGAGTCGTGGCCGACGCTGATCCAATCGATACAAAGATTAAAAATTTGTCGGTAGGCGGCGCTGGCGCGCTGGCTAGTACCATTGCGTACGTTTGGCGCGGACTTTATGTTGCTGAGTTGAGTTACGTCAACGATTCGGAATCGCCCGAGGCTCTGCGTCAAAGTGCCGCCCGCATTTTACCTGAATTGGCGAAGTCAGTGGGCAATTCAGTGCCAGGCGATACTATGCTGCCGGATACGGCTGGACTACTACCGCTAGCGGACCGCGTGCCGATGGGAATTGTCTATGAGCCGCGAGATATTCTGGGCGTACGGGGGTTAGGACCTGGCTCATTCGGTTTCTACGCGACTGAGAATCGCAGGTATCGCATCGCTATTCTTGAGCGCAGCGATGAGGCATCCGCGCAAGATGTTATGAAGACTCTGCGGAAGATCGTTGGAGCAACGGAGACCAAGAGTACTACACCGGTTCTTTATTTGACCTGGCACGGCGTCAATGACGCCGTCAAGACGGAATGGCTGTTTGCTCGTCAAAGGCGAATTGTGGTCGGTATTGGTGATGAAGATCTCGCGCTCGTACAACTGGCTGCAGGCCAAGTCAAAGATAAGTGTCTGTCACGTGAGCAGAAATTAGAAAAGCTGAAGAAACTGTTAGAAGCGATCAGTAATCGGCCGCCTTCGCTGGCTACGCCAGCACCGGATGCACCGCAAGTTACGTCCGACTCACCCGGCACGAAAAAGGAGTAATTGTGGACTTTGAGTTGTCGGAATCGCATCGGATACTCCGCGTTACCATTCGAGAGTTCTGCGAACGCGAAGTGGCTCCCCATGCCAGGGCCTGGGATGCCGAAGAACGTTTTCCGACGGAGCTTATCCCGAAACTTTCGCAGCTGGGATTGCTAGGTATTGGCATTCCTGAGGCATTCGGTGGGGCTGGCATGGACACCCTGGCATACGCTATTTGCGTTGAAGAATGTGCGCGCTTTGACGGAGCTTTGGCATTGACCGTGGCAAGTCACAATGGCCTCGGTGTGGCCCATATTCAGGGTGTTGGTACCGAAGATCAGAAACGCAAATACCTTACGCGTGCGGCTACCGGTGAGTGGCTGGCAGCTTGGGCACTGACAGAGCCGGGAACGGGTTCGGATGCCGCCGCAATTCGCACTCAGGCACGTCGCGAGGGAGATCATTGGGTAATCAACGGCACCAAGACTTTCATTACGCAAGGATCGGTCGGCGGCTTTTGCGTAGTTTTAGCAAGAACCAGCGATGACGGTCCTCCGCACCGTGGCATTACCGCTTTCGTAATTGATCAAGGTACGACCGGATTCACGGTAAGCCGCATATTAGAGAAGCATGGCTGTCGAGCTAGCGACACGGCGGAATTGCGTTTTGAACATTGTCGAATTCCAGATAGCCATCGATTGGGAGCCGTGGGCGCGGCCTTCTACGATACAATGAGAATTCTTGATCGTGGCCGAATTTCAATTGCCGCCATGGCTTTGGGATTGGGGCGCGGTGCCATGGATCTTGCAATTCGCTACGCCACAGAAAGAGAGACCTTTGGCAAGGCGATTGCACAGCACCAAGCCATCCGATTTATGATTGCCAACGCGAAAACTCAGCTCGATGCCGCTGAATTAATGATCCAGCGGGCGGCTTGGCTTTGCGATCAGGGTCGCCCATTTTCACTTGAGGCATCGACCGCAAAACTCTTGGCGAGCGAAGTTGCCACTCGCGTGTGCAATGATGCCTTGCAAATTCACGGGGGTTATGGCTATACGCGTGAATTTGAAGTTGAACGATACTTGCGTGACGCCAAGCTTTGCGAGCTTGGCGAAGGTACCAGTGAGATACAACGAGTAGTCATCGCGCGATACATGTTGGGTCCGTAGCTAGTTATTCGCGAGTATTGCGGCTTAGCCCGAGGTGAAATGTGCTCCTAAGCAATTACTCTGTGCGAAGAATTACGTGATAGCCGAAGGGCGTCTCGACCACGCCTGACAGTTGCCCCACTTTGAGATGAAATGCAGCGTCTGAAAACGGGCGAACCATGGCGTGATGCTGAAAACGACCTAAAGACCCACCCCGTTCTTTGGCCCCAGGCTCATCGGAGTATTCGGTGACCAACCCCACGAAATCTTCCCCCGCTTGGGCGCGCGCCAAAGCTTCCTCGGCGCGTTTGCGCGCTTCGAGTTTAGTCCGCACGATTTGAAGCGGTGCCGACTGTGCGCCCGCATATTGGACCAATAGATGACGCGCCGCAATTTCCGTCGGCAAGTCTTCCGTATTGCTGTGGGGCTTCGACACAATGCGCTCTTCGATGGCTGCCTGTGGAGGGCTGCCCGGACCTTCGCGAGTGGTCACTATGCAACCCGCAACGAGAAGCCCTGAAAACAGCGCCGCTGGTCTCACATATTGCCGATTCATGTTAGACGAACTCCGCGTAGGCATTACCGAGTATGGCGTCTTGACGACCCTTGACTGTAACGTTGATCGAACATTGCTTTTGGTCCAGTAACCAGCCCTCGGTCACTAATTCGTCGCCCGGCCATACTGGTTTCTTGAAGTGTGCGTGAAGAGCCTTCAATCTATCACCGTCGCCATTGCAGGTCCCACGAATTACGGCGCGAGCCACGTGGCCAAAGGTGCACAAACCGTGAAGAATTGGCCCTTCTTTGAACCCCAATCGATGTGCAATCTCTGCATCAATGTGCAAAGGATTATAGTCACCTGACAGACGGTATAAGAGTGCTTGCTCAGTAGAAGTTCGTTCGCTTATTTCAAAATCTGGGGGTCGGCCCTCAGGCATATCCATTTCCGTGGCTCGTGACGGACGCGGTCCGCCAAAATTGCCGCGGTCAAAGAGGATTATCATCCATTCGGTTTCAAAAAGCAGATTTCCGTCAAGCGTAGTCTGAGTCGAAACCACGACTTGCGTCATTCGTTTTAGGTCATAAAGCGCATCGAGTCTCCCCACGGTCTGCCAGGTCCCCGATGCCGGTAGCGGTCGGTGAAGAGTGACGGATTGTGCACCATGCACTAGATTGTTAAAGTCCCCGCCGACACACTTGACCACTTCGACCAGCGGTTCATACGCGGGAATGACGCCATATGTGGGATACACCTTGGGACCGCGAGCCTCGTACAGATAATCGAGTTCGTCGCGTTTCGCACCAATGCCTAAAGCATAAGTAATTGATTTTTTCCAATCCATCTCGTGCAAATACGGGACAGTGGTGTATCCAATCATTGAAATGTCAAGACTCATGCAAAGTCCTTTCGGCTGGCAGACGGTTACCGATGTCCGGCGCCGCCGTCAATGACACCGCATATTTTCGTCGTTTTTTGGTGAAACTCAGCCGTGAATGCTCAATTCGACTCCTTGGCCCAGCTTATGCCGACGGCGCAGGTGCTAAGGTCCTTAATAGTTGGTGGAGCGAAAGTCATGCCAGTAGTCGTGCTCGTGCCAGCGTTTGGATTGCGCGCACTACCGCTCGGGGCGCGTGTCGGCTTGGCATTGACGCTGGGTCTGTCGGTCGCCCCCGCGTTGTCGCATTCATCAACATTACCATTGGGTATTGCCGTCACGGTAGAGGCCCTTTCCGCGTTGCCGGTTGCTCTGAGCGCGGCGGTGGCTCTGTGGGCTGCCAGCATGGCGGGCGGTTTAGTTGACGAACTGCGGCAGTCGAGGGAATTGTCGCGATTGCCAGTCGTAGCAAACGACACTAGTCCGACGGGTGCCTTATTTGCGCTAGTGGCGGCGATTGCATTCTTGGAGACTGGGGGCACCAGCCGAGTAGTGTCCGCGTTGAGTCGCGATACGCCAGAGTTGCATAGTCTATTGACTCGCGTCATTCACGATCTTTTGTCCGGCTTGCATATCGCAATCGCTCTGGCCGTTCCATTCCTGGTCGCTAGCGTTCTTTTCGAATTAACGGCCGCCCTCGTGGCCCGTGCATTCAATCCGGCTAGCTTCCAAACTATCTGGGCTCCCTTGCGAACCGTCTTCATATTGGCCTTCCTGGCTGTGATTTTCGAGCGAGTGCTATCGTTGATTATTCTGATTGCGTCGCGAACTCCGTGAAATAGGGATTCTCGGGTCAAGAACTTAATTCGTCGTTAGCGACCATCCCGCGTGCCGTCATATCCCCAAGATTAGGCTGTCGATGGATTTTCTTCGTCGCCCACCCAACTTTGCCGCAAAGGTCCGTTTAGCCATAGGATCGGGCGATTGCCTTAGCTGTTAGGTAACCGCCCGTCTATACTCGTGGGTGCCTTGTAATCTTCGGAATCGTTCCACAATGTAGACGCGGGCCCAAACTTTTCGATCGACACATTGCTGAACTCGGCTGCCTGGCGAAGCGCGCGGGCGAAATCCCGCGCGTTTTCAGCACGGTCGTCCGGAGATTTCGCTAGGTTATTCAAGATGACCTTTGCGATCGCTGACGGAATTTCCTCCGAGCCAGGAGGACTTCTCAGCGGTGGCGGCGCACAATCGACTTGTTGCATTAACATGCGGATCGGAGAAGTGTCACTGAATGGAGGATTCCCCGCGAGGCACTCATATGCAATTGTTGCTAGCGAGTATACGTCGCTACGCGCTGTTGCCGTTTGTCCGCGAGCGCCTTCTGGAGATAGATAACTCGGAGTGCCGAGAATGGCCCCCGTGTGTGTCACTGCACGTTCGGAAGATTCGTACAGTTTGGCCAAGCCAAAATCCAAGACGCGTAGCTGGTTGGAACCATCACTTCTCGGCACAATCATCAGATTTTCCGGCTTCAAGTCACGATGAACAATACCAAGGTCATGGGCTGCACCGACGGCTTCGCCCGCCGCAACCAGGATGCCTAGAACAGTTTCGATTCTGAGCGGAGTTTTTGTCCCGAGCATTGTGCGTAGCGTCAAGCCATCGACGAACTCGTAAACGATGAAAGCTTCCCCATGGGTTATATTATTATTGGGAAGTTCACCCGTCATAAGCACGGTGACCACAGCGGGGTGGGTGATGCGAGTGGCAATTCGTGCCTCGCGATGAAACCTGGCGCGAACGTCGTCGGCCTGCAGATACTCACGGTTTAGCACCTTGATTGCAACGGTGCATTGAAGGCCCAAGTGGGCTGCCCGATACACGCGCGATGAGGCGCCTTTTCCAATCAACGATTCTATTTCAAATAGGTCAGCCACCTTGATGCCAAGAAGAGGCTCACCTGCAGCGTCTGTTGATGTGATGGAGTCGTCATGCATGGCAGCGGGAAACGGAGTATACGCTCGGCCGTTCGGCCATAGCGACAGCATGTGTTCACGCAAACAAGGCGATGTTCCGCAGCCGATGACCTGCTAAGCTGCGCCGCCCGTGTTTGCGGTGAAGCCAATAATTGATCTGATGATCCAAAATCGGCTCAGCATACTCGATCTTGGCCCGAAGCATTGCCAGCGATGTCGACCAGGAATTCGGGACTTGGCGACGGGGGAGCGGTACCCGTGAAGAAGCCCGCGTCGGCCCAAAAGTCGGTTGTCAGTACGCCAGTCGGTGCGAGCGAGGCTGACAATTGGGTCAACGAAGCCGTTGTTGGCGAAGGTGCGGAATTGCATCTTGAGATGCCTGGGTTCGAGGGTCCCTTTGACTTGTTGCTACACCTAATTCACGAACACGAACTCGACATACTGAATATTCCCGTCGCCTTTATTACCGAGAAGTACCTGCAGTTTCTGGTGCTGATGCAAGAACTAAATATTGACGTTGCTAGCGAGTATCTGGTCATGGCCGCAACATTAGCGCACATGAAATCGCGGCTTTTGCTGCCGACGCCTCCGGTTGACGAGGAGGCTGACGGTGCGGAAGCGGAACAAGACCCGCGTGCCGATTTGATACGTCGCCTGCTAGAGTACCAAAAGTACAAGCAGGTTGCCGAAGAGTTGGCGAGCCGAAGCGTGCTCGGACGCGATGTATTTACTCGTGGCGCCAATCCGGACGCGTTGGATGGTCCGGCGCCTTTGGCACCAGTCGGCATCTTTTAAGTTGCTTGAGGCTTTCCAGCGAATATTAGCCCGAGCAAACACGGTGTTGGATCACCAAATCGAGTTTGAACGTCTGTCTATTACGGACAGGATCAATCAACTCGTTGACAGACTCCGAAATGAGGGGCGTGTATGGTTCGACGATCTGTTTGAGGGACAAAGAACTCGAGCAGAGCTAATTGTTACGTTCCTAGCATTGCTCGAAATGACTCGCTTGCGCTTGACGAACATCCACCAAGACAATCCGCTTTCGCCAATTTCGATTGAGTTGGCGGTTGCAGAGAGCGAATGGTCTGCCGAACAAGATTTAGTGGCGCAAGACGTGCGTGACGTGTCCCACCCAGTCTTGTCAGGAGACGATTCACAACTAAGCAACTTGACGCAATCCGTATCGGAAAGCGGAAAGGAACCGGAGCTACGCTGAATGGCGATACGGAAATCGAAGATGCCGTCCCCAAAAGTAAAGCCGGGCGCGAAGCTTCGCGCTTTAGCAGGCGGACCACCGCGTATACCCAAAGGCTCCCACAAGGAAAATCGCGGACCGCATCGCGTCCCAAAGTCGAATAAAGCCAGCAGTGTTGAGGCTGCCAACCTGGGTGTGGCTGGCGCAAGTGAAATCGCGCCAGTCGATGACTATTTGTCCCTGGATGCACTCGGCCATCTTGTGGATTCATCGGGAATTGGTCCAGAGCCGGCTCTGGTCAATAATGACGAGTCGGATACGGCCTCGCGGGTGTCAGACGCAAAACTGGACTGCACAGCCAATTTGAATTCATCAGACGAGGATTATGAGGGCGCCGACGAGCCCACTATTCGTCCACTCGCCATTCACGAAGCGGATTCAGAGCGCAGCAACCCAACTGCGCCCAATGACGACGATAGCTATGAGCCGGTGGTTGCCTTGGCCGGGGATTTGCTAGATTTTTCGGACATTCGGGACACGGCTACGCTATTGCGTCATGCCATCGAAGCTATTCTCTTTGTCAGTGAGAAACCAATTACCCTCAAGGAACTGTCGAAGGGGCTGCAACTTGATAAAAAACGAACACTCGAGTTACTCAACGAACTCCGGAGCGAATACGAAGCCAGAGGAATCCGAATTGACGAAGTAGCTGACGGCTATGCTTTTCGAACACACCCGAGCATTGCAGATTATGTCAGGAATTTCTTGGAGCAGCGCCCAGTTAAGTTGTCACGTGCCCAATTGGAAACGCTATCTATAGTGGCCTACCGTCAGCCCATCACTCGTCCCGAAGTCGACGATATTCGCGGGGTCAACTGCGGACCGGTACTAAAAGGCTTGCTGGAACGCGATCTTGTTCGAATACTCGGAAAGAAAGATGAACCAGGGCGACCTATGTTATATGGTACAACTCCCTCCTTTTTGGAACTCTTTGGTCTCAAGTCGCTACAGGAACTCCCGACCTTGCGGGAATTTGCCGAGCTCAATGAGGATTCGAAACGAAAATACCAAGAGGAAATTGGCGAAGGGCTACCCTTGGGGCTGGCTGATTTGGGCCTTCTAACCGAGGACAGCCAGTCGAATACAGAAAGCAATTCCGGAAATCAGCTGACGCAGACTGTTGCGCGTGCGAGGGAGCATAACCGCATTGACCCTGGCGAGGTGATTGCAACTTCGGATGGCGTCGTGAATCCATTGGACCCGGTCGAGTTCGGTCCGGCCTGCAGCAACGACGATGAGGGCGACGAGGGCGACGAGGACGAGAGACGAGGAGGACGAGGACGACAACGAGGACGAAGACGAAGACGAAGACGAGGGCGAAGAGGACGATGAGGACGACGAGGACGAAGACGAAGACGAAGACGAGGGCGAAGAGGACGATGAAGACGACGAAGATGATGAAGAGAGGTAATTAGGCAACGGACTTCCTTTATTAGATAGGCAAGCAATCTCAGCTTCGGAGCGAAGATCTGCGCCCGTGATTGTTCTTGAGGCCTATGAAACGTTTGCGTTGAATCAAGAATTCAGAATCGTTTGAGGGTGCCGGCGTCAGATTGCTCACGGATTCAGTCCTGTTGCGTCAACCGTATCCGCGTAGGCTTCGGCAATCTGACGAGTTCTGTCAAACAACTCCGGGTATTCTATGAGTTTTCGAATCAACTGCCAGAAGACTGGATCCGCTAATCGAGCCGCTCCCTTCAAGGGTGCACCGCCTCGACGCTTTGGTTTCCTCGATATTGCCGCGGGCCCCAATAGGCGAAGCTTGCCGAGATCGGACTCATGCTTCTTGGTAGGAAAGCGCTGGCCTTGTTCCCAGGCTACGACCTCGCTCGAGTCAATGCCCAGAGTCGCGGCAAGTTCCCGAGCCGTGCACTTTAGTTCTTCGCGTAGATTGCGCAGTTCGTCCGGGGACACCTACCAAACCTAGCACGCAACCAGCTTCAAGGCTGGCCGACGCATTGATTTGCGAGTACTGTGAGCTCTTGCGAGTGCTTTCCTAGCCCTAGGATTATAGTTATTAGACCCAATCGCTCAACTGGATAACTAACCAATGGCATTCGCTGCCTTTGGCAGGAAAGGCGATTCGTCCGGTGCAGCATATTATTCTGACTAATAGTATTTACTGCCCGGCGATTGTCATTGAGGATATCCGCAAAGTTGGTGCAATTATCGAGCTTCGAACCGGTATATCGGTTCCAACGGCATCAATATTCTTCAGCATAGTGTCGAGATTGGAAGAAATCGTGACTTCGCTTACCGGGTGAACAAACTTGCCATCCTGAATCCAAAAACCGGACGCACCACGAGAGAAATCCCCCGTGACCGGGTTGAAACCAAAACCCATCATGTTCGTCACATATAGTCCGCTTCTCGTGCTTGAAATGATTGAGTCAGGACTCATCGAGCCCGCATGCATAACTAAGTTACTAATGGCCGAGGACACCTGCGCACCATGTTGACTAGCACTGCCTGTTGGTGACACGCCCAATTTGCGAGCACTGGTGCAGTCGAGTAAAGGTGATAGATACAAGCCGTTCTCCACCACCAAGTTGACAGGACAAGGCAGACCTTCGCCATCGAATACTCGAGAGCCAAAGCCACATTGACGCGTCGGGTCGTCCACCAAAGTTACCAAAGGACTGGCAACAGCTGTGCCAGTGCGTCCCAACAAATAACTGGAGCGACGCCACAATGCTCCTCCGAGGATGCATTCAGCAAAAGTTCCAATAATTGATCGCGCCGTGTCAGGATGAAACACCACGGCTGCTTCACAAGTGGCGACGCTCCTTGCGCCCAACTGTTCAAGGGCACGCTGAGCCGCCGTTTGGCCCACGAATTGCGGCGATTCCAGTTGCTCGAAGAACCGGTGCGCAGTGTAGTAATACCCTCGCCGCCGCTTGCCTTCGGAGTCCTCAGCAACCGGTGAAACAGACAGACTGGCCTGAGTGCCCCGCCGCGTGCCCTCGAAACCGTTTGAAAACACGAGTACTGTTTCGCCGGCGGCCCGCCCGAATACAGCTCCTTCGCTCAGGGCGAGCCTCGGATCGAACTTCAAAGCAGCCTCTTCAGCTGCTCTGGCTAAGTTGATGGCGCGGTCTGTGTCGAGTTGTTCGAGGGTCCCGTCGAATAATTTGAGATCGACATCAGTGTTCTTGCAGAGCTCGCTTACCTCAGCCGGGCGAGAATCCGGATCGGGTTCGCTGAGCTCAAGCAAATCCGATGCATTCTGGGCACATTGCAGCAGCCCTTCCGGCCGAAGGTCGCTGGTTGACGATGCGGCGACTCTGTCGTCTCGTCGTACACGTAAGGTCAAACTCTTGTGCCCGGCTTCTTCAACGAATTCCACTTCGCCGAGGCGTACCTTCGCCGAGAGTTCCCAGCCTTGACCAGCGCTAACTTCTGCAACATCGACGCCTTTCTTGAGTGCCAAGTCAACGACGCTGCGAGCCAGGGTCTTTAGTTCATCAAGGTGGGAATTCATGCGAAGGCTACACTATTTGGCGCCGGTGATGGCCCGTCAATCCTTGAGCGGTTGCTGACCCATGCGATAAAGAGAAACGATTGTCCAAGTGATAGCAAGCCCCAAGACGGTGAACATCCAAAGCAGGGCATATCCAAAATCGGTGCCGGATATGGGTCGAATTCCGAAATCTCCATGGAATTGGGCAAAAGTGGCCTGAACTGCCAGACGCGGAAGTAGCGCGGCTGCAGTGGTTGCAAAGGCAATGGTGACTAAAGTAATACGACGAATTAGGGTATTCCAGCGTCGTCGGGTGCTGGCCGACGAACCCCACAAGAATCCAAGTGGCACACTAAGCGCCGCACACACGACGCAAAGCGTTTCAGAGCCAGCTGGAAGCCGCTGGCTGTTGACTAAATAAGCGCAGGCCCAATCCGGTGCCAATGCAATGGAAAATCCAGCAATTGGAGCATACACAAGCAGACCAAAGGTTCCAACAACGGTTAGCGCAGGATTCGACAGAATCGAGCTGTTTCCTCGAACGAGCAGACCATGCGCCGACCGGGCGAACGCCAGGCCCAACAGTAAACCAATCCATAGGGAGAGGGGGATGGGCACCTGGCGAGGGAAGCACGTTGTTTGTCACGTGCAAATCCCGAATTTTGACGTGGCCGCCCGACTGATCTCGATTCTCACCGAATCAAGCGCACAAATCTCCCGACTATTCTGGAAGTCTACTCTCATTTCGACATGCAGGGGCTCAGCCCTGAGCGGTCTTTTGTGGTTCGGGCCCATGGCTTGAGTGCTAGAGGCTCGCTTTGAGATGGATGCCAGCCGAATTTTGGCGCTCTTGCAGGAAATTGAGCGCGGCACGATTAGCCCCGAGCGGGCCTTGCATCAGTTGGAGCACATGCCCTTCGTAGATCTTGGCTTCGCGCGTGTCGATCACCATCGGGCATTGCGACAAGGCATGCCCGAAGTTGTTTTCGGAGAATTTAAGACTGCCGAACAGATCGTCCTAATTGGTCGCGAGTTGATTAGGGGCGACGGTCGCTTGCTGGTTACGCGGGTTTCTTCTGAAAAAGCCTTACTGGTCCGCGAACAATTACCGGATCTTGAGTACGACGCGGTAGCCCGCGTGCTAATTCACGTGCGAAACGATGAGACGCAGTGGCGCGGAAATCCGGTAGTCGTTGCAACCGCTGGAACAAGCGATCTTCCCATTGCCGAGGAAGCTTGCCAAACCTTACGCGTAGCGGGAGTGCCCGTCGCCAGAGTCTACGATGCCGGCGTCGCAGGTCTGCACCGAATCATGGGTGACATGCCAAAGCTCGAGGACGCGCCTGCCGTCATTGTGGTAGCTGGCATGGAAGGAGCGTTGCCAAGCGTTATAGGGGGATTGATTCGCTCACCCATCATCGCAGTGCCTACGTCGGTGGGCTATGGTGCCGCACTTTACGGCTTCACAGCGCTGCTTGGTATGCTGAGCAGTTGCGCTGCGGGTTTGACCGTAGTGAACATTGACAATGGCTTTGGAGCTGCCATGGCCGTGTTGCGCATCTTGGATCGGCCTTTAGCACAAGAGAAACCGTCTTCATCATGACGCCTCCCGACGAACCACGCGTCCACTTGAACGAAGCAAACGAGCAAGAATCGCCCGAGTTCCCGCCGTATCACGGCCACCACCATCAACACGAATCCGAAATGCGGTCGATGTCTGCCGCATTTCGGTTGGGTCCTCTTATCTCCGCCGATCAACTCCGCAATGACATTCCAGCAGGTTACGGGCGCGGGCGGCTCCTGTTTCTCGATGCTTCAAGTGGTGTGGCCGGCGATATGACAATCGCAGCTCTGGTCAATCTCGGCGTACCTTGGAGCGTAATTGAAGGAGCAGTGTCGGCGCTGCCGCTCGCGGGCATTCGGCTGGAATTGCAATCAGGTCACGCCGGTGCAATAGCTGCGAATCGATTCGATGTGCAAATTACTGGTGCTCAGGAAGAGCGAAGCTACAGCGACATTAGAGAACTTATTCGAATTAGCACTTTAGTGCCTGAGGTTCAGGAGCTAGCGGTGCGCATTTTCCACAAATTGGCATTGGCTGAAGCTCGTGTTCACCAAATCCCCGTACAGCACGTTCATTTTCACGAGGTCGGAGCTGTTGATTCAATCGTCGATATAGTGGGTGCGGCAGCTGCATTCGTTCACCTGCAAGCACAAGTTGTGGCGACTCCGCTGCCGCTCGGACACGGGTTCGTTCAATGTCGCCATGGCGTGATTCCACTTCCTGCGCCGGCTACGGTGGAATGCTTGCGCGATGTCCCCACCTACGGAGCCGGTATTGAGGCGGAAACTGTCACGCCGACTGGAGCTGCCATAATCGCCACAGTATGCGAGCAGTTCACTCGATGGCCTGAAATCGTGCCCGAACGGACGGGTTGGGGTGCGGGTACGTTGGTATTTCATGATCGACCCAACGTGCTGCGCGCCGTCCTCGGTGTACCGACAGAGACGAGCCACATTGCCAATGAAGGGCACGCGGTGCTCGAAGCAAACATTGACGATATGACAGGCGAACTTACTGGACATGTCCTTTCATTACTGATGCAATCCGGCGCGCTGGATGCTTGGGCAGCACCTATCACTATGAAAAAGGGTAGGCCCGGTATCGTGCTGTCCGCAATTGTGACACCCAGGGACGCATTGCGCTTAAGTGATCTTATTTGCGCGAGACCACTACACTTGGCGTGCGTCGCACAGTAACCGAACGCACAGAGCGCCCTAGAAGAATCATCGAGATTCAGACCCGCTTTGGAACGGTGCCCGTCAAGGTTGCCGAAGGCCCCTTTGGACCCGCCCAATTCAAACCTGAATTTGATGCCTGCGCAATCCTTGCGGAAAAACATCACGTTCCAGTGCGTGAGGTGATTGCGGAAGCGATGATGTGTACTCGATGGCACTTTTCCGCACCAGAAAAGCCAGAGTGACTGACGTGGTTTTACGGGAGGCGCATTCAGTGTTTTGGGGTCATGACGACACTTGGCTACCCGTGCCGGCAATACAGAAAATCCAAAAGTGTTTCCAATTTTCTAACGCACGACCCGTGGGAACCGTGCCAAGAATGACTACGGCCGTTCTACAGGCAGACCAGCAGCTTCCCAGGCTAGCATGCCGCCTTCCAAAAAACTCACGGGCATTCCCTGGCTCGCGAGCTTGCTGGCAAGTTCCTTAGTTTGCTCGCCGGAACGACAATACAATACGGGTGCTGCGGAAAGCATATGCAACTCCGCCAGACGTTTATCTATGTCAGCAATCGGCATATGAACCGCCTGCGGAAGGTGCACTCTGTCGAACACGGCTTGATCTCGCGTGTCTACGAGCACAACTTGGCGACGCATGAGCAGAGGCGCGACTTCTTCAGGCTTGAGAGAGCCGGCTTGACGGGGCAAGAACGGCTCGACTAATTCCCGGAGCTGGGCCTTTTTCATCGCACCGGAATGCGCGCCCACAGGTCAACCTTTGTCGAATACCACGAATGTAGGAACGGCCTGCACTCCCAATTCCCTAGCGAGTACCGGCGAACGGTCAATGTCCACGGTGACGACCTTTGCTTTGCCCTCGAGTTCGTTGGCGAGAGTTTGGAGCTCCGGCGCTACAACTTTGCAGGGCCCGCACCAATCCGCCCCGAACTCTATGAGTACGGGGACTTTGCTTTTCATGACTTCGTTTACGAAATCTCGTTCCGATACCTCTTGCAGTGCCATAACGGGCTATACTTACCGCCTCGGTTACCAATGTGCAGCAAGGAAAGCTGAAGGCTCAAATTGGGAAGAGTGTGGCACGGAGACTACTCGCCAACAAATAGTTAGTTCCCGGCGAAAAACACGTATGTCTTGAAATCGGCTCAGCAATTTTCAGCACGCAGGGTCGGGCCCCTGCGTGCCAACGCGAAGAAATTTTCGCGGAAAGGCACGGAGACTCGCGCTTTCTTGCAAGAGATTAACTCAACGGCATCGTGAGAAACAAGAAAAGTCAGCGAAAGACCCGAAAGTTCCGGCACAAACGCATTGTTCGCCGAGAAGTAGTTAATGAAATACGAAGTACCCGGCTATGGCTGCGGCCGCCATAACACCAATCACGACTGCCCCCACAGCAGCGGGTGGCCAACCAGATATTGGAAGATTGATCGGTTCCTGACCCGGGTCGTAGACCGGCGTCGATGGACTTTCGATTCAGGGGCAGGCGACAGCGTCGGGATATCGAGTTCAATAATTGGGCTTTCCATGCCCAAGACCGTATGGGCGACGCGAAGCGCGCGGTCTTCACGAGATGCCTCTTCGCTGATGGGCCCGCTTGAAGGTGGGGCGGAAGCCACAGGTCGAATCCACGCCATGCTGCTGGAAGCGGGCTCCTCGCTCAACGCGTACTTGCGATAACAGATTGCGTCTCCATCCTGTCCCAACGGCATCAAGCCATCGCCCTCGAAATCGGCAACAATTACGGTGATGTTGTCATGTCCACCGGCCGCGTTGGCACGATCAGTCAGTTCCTTGCAGGCTTGCAGTGGGTCTACCTGGTTGATTAGAACTTGCCGAATTTCTTCAGCTCGGATCATGCCCGTCAATCCGTCAGAGCACATCATCAGTCGATCACCTCGCCGCAAATCCACGTACGTCAAGTCAACTTGCACTGTGTCCGCGGTGCCCAGGGCCTGCAGGATGATATTGTTGTGCTCAAATGTCTCCGCTTCCTCTTCCGTCAATTGACCAGCTTCTATCAACTGAGTAACCAGTGACTGATCGCGCGTCACCTGCATCATCTGGCCATTTCGCAATATGTAAGCGCGACTGTCTCCCACCTGAGCGATGAACATTCGGCCGTCCACTAATGCTGCAATCGTCGCCGTGGTACCCATTCCGCGACGAGTACGATCCATTCGGGCTTCGTTGAATATTCGCTGCCCCGCAGCCTCGACGGCTCGGACAAGCCGTCGCGCAAGTGTATCGTGATCGCTGGTCGGCTCGAATCTGCGAATCTTTCGTAGATGATGTCAACCGCCATCTGGCTTGCAACTTCGCCGGCAGCGGCACCGCCCATGCCGTCGCAAACGCCTAAGACGACACCGCGGGCACCGACTGCCGGGCGACGTTCAGATTCAGTCAGGTTACGCGTTTCCTTCGTCAAATCCGCGATGAGGAAGTTGTCTTCATTGTGCTCGCGAATTCGACCTACGTCGGTCAGGCCGAAGACATTTATACTGATGATTCCGGCGCGTCCCGTAGACGAGGCGGGGGCTTCAGCGTCAGTCATCTGGATTTTGCCTACGGATTGTCCGTCTCGTAACGGAAGAGGTGTTGGCCGATGCGCAAATGATCTCCAGACTGTAGCTCGACCTAGCCACGGACGCGAAGAAAAGTGCCATTAGATGAACCCAGATCACGAAGAGTGAAAGTGCCGTCTGTCGGGTCGCGAGTCAAGGCGGCGTGGCGGCGGCTCATAAACGGATCACCAGAGAATACAATATCACCGACTTCCCGCCCGAGTATCGTTTCATCTCGCCCAATGACAAAGACACTTCTCGGGACACCGTCAGTGGTCCTTTCGCTCAGGCGAGCGTACCGCGGACTGGTCGATGATCCGAACAAACTGCAGCCGGCTACTCGAATGGGTGCCAAATTGGTCGTTTCCGGCATTTCCAGATCGAATTTGAGCAGCTGAAGCCCTATTAAGAACGTGGTTCCATCGAACAACGCAGACGCTGCCCCGTATTCTCAGGAAAATTCCGTTGAGGGACCCAAGGTCTACCAGGGTCCTGACGCCCTCCCGACCCTCGAACCGAGCGTGTCTTGCACTCAGGTAGACATCCTCAGAGAGCACAATTTCTCCCTCGGTTCGGCCGAGGTCCACGCG
Organism: uncultured delta proteobacterium; assembly: GCA_963835565.1. Lineage (GTDB taxonomy): Bacteria > Myxococcota_A > Polyangia > Polyangiales > Polyangiaceae > FEN-1139. The sequence goes on along the minus strand of CAWIGY010000094.1, from coordinate 83,683 downwards.
TTCGCCCGCCAGCTGAATTATCCGTTGCGCTGTTCCGTCTTGCGCCAACATCACCAATTGCTCGGTCAGGACTTGCGGGCGTCCTGGCGCCTGAGATTGGCCCACTTGTGAGTTACTAATCGGCGGGCGGACCGTGGCCACGTCACCAGGCCTCACATGGTCGGCTGCCAATTGCTTGTTTTCGGGCTCGGGGAGGAGCGTTGGTTTCCGGCATTTCCGGCATTTGATAGCCGCATTGTGGACAGTCATTTGCGCTGTCGATGACCGAGACCCCGCATTGCGGGCATTTGGCGGCCGAAGAATTCGTGTCCATTGGGTCAGCCGCTTTCGCTCGAGTCGCCGCAACTGACATGTTCCTTTCGATTGTGTGAGGTGGAATGGAGTTGCGCGCAGCATCCGCAATAGGACTATTTGCTGACGTCAGGGACGCGCCGCATTGCGGACAGTACGCGTGCCTCAACTCTGCGATCGACCCGCATCGACTGCATGGGCCGCTTTCATTGACCCTGCGGCTCGTGAAGTCAAAGCTGGGGACCTCCGGACGCAACCGAGTCGAGACCCCGGCAACATTCGGATCAGGCGGAGCTTGTTCGATACGTGGCAAAGTGATGTTGGGCGCCAGAGCCATCGTCCCCGTGCCCGCATTCGTAACTATCGGATGAGGCGCACTTTCGGACGCGAGTCCTGTCCCACAGTCCTGGCAAAATCGGAGGCCCGTCGGATTCTCCCTGCCGCAACGAACGCAATGCACCTGCTCAGGGGAACTCGTAACAGCCCGCCTCGTCAAGCCTTTGCGTAGAGTCCGGTGCAAATGGCGCAGATTGCCCGGTCACCATCGGGGAAGGGGGTCCCGAACCTCGAGGATCAGCTCAATTGCAATCAGGTGACCCAGCCCAAATCCGAGGTATCGGTCCGCACGCCATCCGCCCACACCATCCGGCCATTTCCGAAAAATCAGAGTGCGCCAGCTCATTGCCAGCCCGACGACCACTGATTCGTCAGCCTGATACTCAACACCTGCTCCTAAACTGGCGGACGGGCCCCCGCTCTTGGCTCCCCATTCATTGCCGTAAATCAAAGCCCCCAGCCCTCCTTCAAAGTACGGCGTGAGCCTTGCACCTTGATTAAGGTAATAGCGTCCCTCCACTCGTAGCTGCTGAAGTATAGCAAGCCTTAACAGATTCGATGAGTCGTGATGAGAGAATTCGTAGGCTCCTCCGATATACCAGGGCCCTCGCGAGCGATACCCGACTCGCACCGTTGCACCGAAGCCGGAGCCAAGAATGCACGGAACGGGTGAGTTTGTCGGGCAAACATCCGCTGCCGAGGCGACGTTTTCGGCTACAAATGAGACTCCATACTGGAGGAAATGGGAATTGCTGGGGGATTGGGTCTCCTTCGAAGATTCAGCCTGGACAGACAACGTGAGTAAGGCGATTGCAAAGCCTGTGGTGGCCGTAATGAATCCACGTTGAGTCATGGCGGTGCGGCTAGGTTCCTAGCTGTAACTACCCGTTCGGGACCGAGCTGGCTAGCCCAGCCAAGTCAAGCCAGCCAACTTAACTTGCATGTTCTTGTAGATTGGCCGAAGACTCCAACCAGAGCGTTCCAATTTCGGTAAGCGTTTGCCTGGCTACGGGGTTGCGAAATGCGAACGTTCGGCCGAAAAGGAGAACAACTCTCGGTTTCTGGCCCCCGTCATTGTGATTCCGCCGGCATCTCAGACGATTCCGCTAAATGCCGCCTTGACGTCCCCTTCGAGCATCGTCTAAAGGCGGTGCAAGCCATAGCGAGCAGACTCTTCGATGGACATTTACCTAGATAAGCGAGCCGTTCGACAGATTCGCCTCTCCGCACAGGAGGCGATCGAAGAAGGTGACATGGAAGCGTTGCGGGAAGACATCCTAGACGCTTTTACGGAGGAACAGGTCGAGGAGATTGAACGCCGACTTGATAGCGGCGATTTGTTCGAGTTCCTCACTGATATTCTGGATGAATGGAGCGGCGATGACGTCGACGAGCTATTTGAACTTCTCGAGACTCAATTGGGTGAGGTAGGCGTAGATCTTAAGGTCGACACCAAGTCCAATGATGACGAAGAAGATGAAGAAGACGACGATATCGCGGACGAACCCGACGAGGAAGACGACGACACGGATGAAGGATTTATGGACGACGAAGAAGAATAGCAGCCATCGTCAGAACGCCGCCCGGTCCAGCTCAAAAAGGACGTCGCCGCGCCTATCCGATAGTTTTTTGTAGAATCCTTCTGCCTTCCGCCTGGCCGGAGAGAGCCAAATTCGCTTTTCAAAAACCCACTCGAGCAAGTGGCGTCAACTTGTATGCGTGGCGCCGTTACGTCACGAATACTTGTTCTCTGGCATCAGTACGCAGAGGCTTTGGCCAAGCCGCCAGGTATTGGGCAAGTGCGGTCAAAAATGCAATTTGGTCCGGTAGCCGCCTTTACGTCTTACCCGATGTGGCGTAAAACCCGCCGCCCTCTGAACAACCAGCGGGACGACACACGTCTCAATTTAAACAGCCAGGTTTCGGTGCTTCATTCCAAGAAGTTGGCCTGGTTCGAGGCGGAGGAAAAAACCGAAAGGAAACCTAAAAATGAGCGAAGCCATCGGCGAATCGGTTGCGGACAGCGCCGAAAATCTGGCGAAGGACGCTTCCCAGCCACTCAGTGTTCGCGATCTATTTGAGGCTGGGGTCCATTTCGGCCATCAAACAAAACGTTGGAACCCAAAAATGCGGCCGTACATATACGGTGCACGTAGCGGAATTCACATCGTCGATTTGGACCAGACAGTCCATCTATTTAAAAGAGCTTACGATTTCGTCGTCGATATCGTAGCACGCGGGGGTCACTTATTGTACGTGGGAACTAAGCGCCAAGCCGCCGAAATAGTCAAAGAAGAGGCTGCTCGTGCCAACCAATTCCATGTTACCAACAGATGGCTTGGTGGGACACTTACGAACTTTCGCACTATGAAAGGTGGCCTAGAGCGATTGAGGACCATCGAGCGAATGCGCGAAGACGGAACTTACGAGCAATTGCCAAAAAAAGAGACAATTCGACTGGAAAAGGAGCGGGCTCGGCTCGAAAAGTACATAGGCGGAATGAAAGGCATGAGCTCAATTCCGGCGGCCATGTTTGTGATCGACCCAATGCAAGAAGCTATTGCGGTGAAAGAAGCATCGCGACTTTCGCTACCAATTATCGCAATCACCGACACGAATTGTGATCCCGATCCAATCAATTTCGTCATTCCCGGCAATGACGACGCTATTCGCAGCATTCGTCTTATCACGGCAGCGATCAGCGATGCTTGCATTTACGGCCTCGCTCGTCGGCGGGATTTTGAGGATGGGCGTGATGTGCGCGACTCGCAGCGTCCTATTGCAGAAAAGTTGCCTGACGCCCAAATATTCTACCGCGGTCGCTCACCCATTGACGTGAGCAATTGATAATCAACTTGGAACCAATCCAGACCTGACGAAGGAGACAACATGATCCAGGTCAATATGCAACAGGTTAAGGAGCTGCGCGAACGTACTCAAGCGGGACTCAACGATTGCCGCAGTGCGCTTATCGAAGCCAGTGGTGACATAGACAAGGCAGTCGATATTATCTTGAAGAAAGGACTGGCGAAGAGTGCCAAGCGCGCCGGTGCGGTTGCGACCGAGGGTGAAGTTGCTGCTGCAGTGGCTCAAGATCGGAGAAGTGGAGTGCTGGTCGAAGTTAATATTCAAACCGATTTTGCGGCTAGGAATGAGGATTTTAGAGTGTTCGTAAGAAACGTAGTGGGTGCGGCTGCGACGGCACCGGAACAAACCGACCTCGGTAGTCTTGTTTATCCGGCAGGTGGCGGCTCTATCGATGAGGTCAGGCAGGGGTTGATTGGAAAGTTGGGTGAGAACATTGCCCTTCGTCGTTGGTGCAAAATGTCGTCAGACGCCGGGCTCGTTCATTCGTACGTTCATATGGGCGGAAAGATCGGTGTGCTTCTCGCATTGAATCTTGGAGATTCTGACAAAGCGACGGATACTGTGGCGATTAAATTTGCCGATGACACAGCAATGCAAATCGCTGCCATGGCACCGCTCTATTTGACCGTCTCGGATATTCCTGACGAAGCGCGCGCAAAGCAGACTGAAATCTTCGAAGCTCAGCTTTCGGAGGAAGGGAAGCCGGCGGCAGCTCGGCCGAAAATTATCGAAGGAAAGATTGCTAAGTGGGCAAAAGAAGTTTGTTTGCTGGAACAGGCGAGTGTGCTCGAAGTCGATAAAACTATCGACCAAATACGTGCTGATCTATCCAACGAGCTTGGGACCGACGTTACGATTAAGGGTTTCGTTCGATATCTGCTTGGCGAGGGAATCGAAAAACAAAAGGGTGATGACTTCGCAACAGAAGTTATGAAAATGAGTCAAAGTTAGCGCACACCGGCACGCTACGGCTCGTGAGAAAACGGCTGTGTTCCAGACGGTGCAGTAGCAACGACACGTTGGATGTTTTGGATTCTAGTTGGCTGATGTCGGGCGTCGATCATTTACGAGGCGCAACGCATCGATACCGCTAGCCTTGAAAAAGTCTTGCGCAAGGCCAGGGGAGCTGGATACGAGCTGTTCCGGGGTCCCCGCAGCGACAATGCGACCCGCCGACATTAGAACTATTTTGTCGGCAATTCGCAGCGCTCCTGCCATATCATGAGAAATCACAATACTAGTGACGCCGAATCGATCTCGTGTCCGCCAAATGAGTTCATCGACCAGCCGCGACGACAATGGATCGAGTCCGCTCGTAGGTTCGTCATACAGTAGGACCTCCGGCTCCAACATCAACGCGCGAGCGAGTCCGACTCGTTTTTTCATGCCGCCCGATAATTGGCTGGGCATTAGCTTCTCAACACCAACAAGATTTAGAAGCTTTAGCTTTTCAACGACTCGGTCTCGAATTTCCCTATTTGAAAGCTTAGTGTGTTCGCGTAACGGAAAGGCCACATTATCGAGGACTGTCATTGAGTCAAGCAACGCCGAATACTGAAACACCATGCCGAATTTTCGTCGAATTCGATTGAGGGCAAGTTCGCTCATGGCCACTAAATCGGCCCCATTGAACCAGACGCGACCTGTCGTTGGGCGATCAAGCCCTATCAATATTTTAAGAAGCGTGGTCTTACCCGCACCCGATCCACCAATGATTACAACGATTTGCCCGCATTCTATCGTTAGGTTGATGTCGGCCAGTGCTGCCGTGACGCCGAACATTCTTGTGACGCGTTCGACGATCAATTGCGAGTCAGGGTCAGGGCATTTCGAAATAGGTGACGAGCCCACGGGCGAACAATAGTCGAACTTGGCAGAGCGGGCACTGATGCTGGCCAGCAACGAGAAGCTGTTCTCAGATTGCGGCCCGTTGGGCCAAGATCCTAAATGACTGAGGGACGTATTTTCCCTGCCCCAATTTCAGCCTATTGTGCCCAAGTCGATTGAAATTGCCCATTGGCTAATTGGGCACCGCCGCCTGCCCGCCCGCTGACGGCCGATGAGCCCGCCCGCCGCAATATTTCGCGAAATTCTTGGTTCGGCCGACACGAGAGGCTACTAGGCTTCTTAGATCATGACGGACCCCATCGCCACTTTGTTGGACCGGGTGGCGGAAGTGTGTCCGCTCCCGGTCACCACGCACAAGGTGATGGCTCTCGCCAACTCGGATAAGTCCAGCATTGCTGATGTAGCTCGGGTAATCTCGACGGATCCCGCGCTCGCCGTGGCGGTTCTTCGCGTCGCAAATAGTGCCGTCTTTGGCGCAGGGAAGGTGGACCGACTTGATAGCGCTGTAATCCGAATAGGCTTGCGTGAGCTTCGCGAACTAGCTGGAGCCATGTCACTTCTAGCCGCGTTTCGATCCCAAGCCGAGGTGCAAATTCAATTGCACGATCGCAGTGTCCGATAGAGCACCTATCAGCCGAGTCATTAGAAAGTGCATTCTCAATGTGGCTCGATCAGTCCTGGCGAGAGTTCGAAGTGCTTTTCACCTTGGATGGCTTTACCCGCCAAGAAATCTTCAATAACCGGGCGCAGTTCGTCGGCTTCTACGGGTCCGTCCCAGAAGAAACGTCGCTTCCCTTGGGCATCGTACAAGAAGGTGACCGGAATGTTGCCTTTCCAATTCTGGGCTAGGGCCCACTTGAACTCATTGAGCGGTCGCGAGGCTACCCAATTCGGCGGCGCGAATCCCAATTCTGACGTGAACGCCGCCAGACGAGAATGGTCTTCGGGCTCATCGACGGAAACCAGCACAATTTGTAAGCCCCTTGCCGAATACTGTATTGCAATTTGGCGCAGCATCGGCAATTCGCCTTTGCACGAGCCGCACCAGGTAGCCCAAACGTTGAAAAGTGTTCCCTTTCCCTGTGAAGCGCGCGCCAAACGACCCAATTCCGATCCCTTGATAGATCGCAAATTGGGGACATTCGTACGCGTTCCTATGGCCGCAGGTGACGGAATTATATTGTCCGGTTCTGAGCGCGACGACAACCCATTACAAGCAAAGAGCATCAACGCCCATAGCCACGCCCGGGAGGGGGAAAAAAGCCTGAGAATCACAATCCGGGTCTAATACGACTTTGCGCCACTGCAACAGGGCGTCATCAGAACGCTCAATGATCCGGAACCGATGAACCCAGCTAAAGGCGTGGTTGATTGATAGCCTCGGGACAGAACGAATCTCACTTGTAGGCCACTTGACCCGAATTCATTAGGCATCTTATGGTTACGAACCACGCACGGTCCGCCCTGGACTCGGGATGCTGTGTGGGGATTTTGTTGCATCGGTGTGATTGCTGCTAGGGTGCGAATCTCCTATGAAAATTCAGATTGCCGATCTAATGTATGAAAGCGGCGTTCGCTTTGGAACCAGCGGAGCTCGAGGTCTGGTTTCCTCAATGACAGACCGCGTCTGTTACGCCTACACAAGGGGATTCTTGCAGATGTTGCAGAACCGGGGTGAGCTTCGGTGGCCATTGCGCGTGGCGATTGCAGGTGACCGTCGTTCGAGCACGCCTCGCATTATGACTTCAGTTGCACGCGCTGCATTCGACCTCGGTTTCAAGGTCATCAACGGAGGTCTTGTTCCATCTCCTGCAATCGCCCTTTACGGGTTTCGAGAGAAGATTCCCACCGTAATGGTTACGGGTAGTCACATTTCCGATGATCGCAATGGCATAAAGTTCAATAGGCCCACAGGGGAAATTCTAAAGACTGACGAAACAGATATGCTTGCGCAGTTGATTTATATACCCGACCTATTTGATGACAACGGGGGCATGTTGCCGTGCGAAAACTTAGAGCTTGCTCCAGCGAATCTGGACGTTTCAGGTAGTTACGTCCGGCGCTGGACCGACGCCGTGAAATCTAATGCTTTGGGGGGCAAGAAAATAGTGGTGTTTGGCCACAGCGCAGTGGGTCGAGATATTCTAGTCGATGTCTACCAAGCGCTTGGCGCCAGAGTTACAAAGGCCAATTGGTCGGACCAATTCATACCGGTGGACACTGAAGCAATTCGGGCCGAGGACGTGTTGAAAGCCATCGAGCTGACGAGGCATAACGAACCGTTTGCAATTGTTTCGACTGACGGCGATTCGGATCGACCCTTGATTTCCGACGAAAATGGGCAATGGCTACGCGGCGACGTGATAGGCGTTCTCGCCGCGCAATGGATGGGGGCAGACGCGGTGATTACGCCGGTATCCTCGAACACGATTGCCGAGCGGGTCGCTTCCTTCAAAAAGGTGGGACGCACGAAAATTGGATCCCCGTTCGTAATCGCAGGCATGCAGGAGGCGGTTGCTCAAGGCTACCAGCGAGTGGTCGGATACGAGGCGAATGGCGGCTTTTTGACCGCCACCGACATCAACATTCCTGGCGGAGCCACACTAACGCCGTTGCCCACTCGCGACCCAATTATTGTCCAACTCGGTGTTCTACTCTCGGCGATTGAAGCAGGCCAATCGATTTCCGAAGTGATGGCTCGATTGCCCGCTAGGTACACCGCAAGTAATCGCTTGGAGAATTTTCCAACCTCCATGAGTCAACAACGACTGGCTGAACTTGCAGAAGGCGGAAACATGGCAATTGATAATATTCTAGCGGATTTGATCGGTCAGATAACGCAAGTCGATACCACAGATGGACTTCGGGCAACGGGTCAATCCGGCGAAATCGTGCATCTTCGCAGCTCGGGAAACGCACCCGAACTGCGTTGTTACGCGGAGGCAGATACGCCAGAGCGCGCCCTTCAATTGACGGTAGAGACATTAGCTCGCTGTGCAAGCTGGAAAGCACGCTAACCGACCCATTTCCTCGCATTGTCGAACAGCGCATCCAAGGGCTGTCTTCCTCCCAATTGTCGGGGCACCACGAATACTGTGCGACACGAAATACACGCTCAGGATGCGGCATCATTAACGTGATGCGTCCATCAGAATTGCAGATAGCTGTTAAACCTTCGGGTGATCCGTTTGGGTTTTCCGGGTAATGCTCAGTAAAGTTGCCCTGGTTGTCCACAAAACGCACACAAAGTTGCTGCGATTTTCTCAGTAGCTCGATTGCCTCGCTGGACTCGAATTGCATGCACCCTTCCCCATGGGCAACTACTATCGGAGCGCGAGTCCCGTGCATACCGTCCAACAATATGGACCGTGACGGCATAATCTCCACCAAAGAGAGGCGCGCCTCGAACTGCTCGGACCAATTTCGTACTAGTCGCGGAAAATACTCTGCCCCAGGGATTATTTCTTTAAGTGCCGCCAACATTTGGCAACCATTGCACACGCCCAATGCGAACGCATCGGGACGCCGGAAGAACTCCGCAAATTGCTCACGAGTTCGTTGGTTCAGGAGTATGCTCTTCGCCCAACCTTGGCCAGCGCCTAAGACATCCCCATATGAAAAACCACCGCAAGCTACAAATCCGCGGAACGCTTGGAGTAATAAAGTGCCTCCCATGATGTCGCTCATGTGCACATCAATGCAAGTGAAGCCCGCACGATGAAAGGCAGCAGCCATTTCAACTTGTCCGTTGACGCCTTGTTCTCGCAAAATCGCAATTCTAGGTTTTTCATGCACTATCGTAGTGCTTAGCCACGGTTGTGATACCCGTTGATTGAGGTCGAATGGCACGTGAACGGACAAGCCGGGGTCGCAGGGATCAGTCATTCGCTCGAACTGTTGCGCCGCGGATTGGGGCTCGTCACGCATCGACTGAAGCGCAAACGTGGTCTCCGACCATAAACGTCTTAGCTCGTTTCGATCACGGGCCAATATGATGATGTCGGACATCTGAACAACGATTTGATCGTCAGTACGCAAAGTACCCAACAGATATACGTGCTTGCCGATCTCGAGCCGTTGCCTATTGAGTACATTCAGAACCTGTTCACGGTCTTTAGTTCTAATCTGTACTACAGCCCCAAGCTCTTCAGCAAATAGGCTTGCTATTGGGTCCATTCCCAAAGTTGCAATGTCGAGCGTAACACCGGTGCCGCCTGCGAAGGCCATTTCCAAAGCTGTTACGAACAGTCCACCATCTGATCTATCGTGGTACGCCAGCAACAAGTTGCGTCTTCGTAATTCTTGAATTGCCCGAAAGAATTGGGCAATAAGCTGCGGGTCGTCCAGGTCTGGAACTTCCTGACCCAACTGGCCGTATGCCTGCGTAAGAGCCGAGGCCCCCAGTCGGTTCTTACCTTGCCCAAGATCGATAAGCACGAGTTCCGTATCACCGGCCCCGGCGCGAAGTTCAGGGGTCAGGCAATCACGAACGTCGGAAAGCGGGGCAATTGCTGTGACTATTAGGCTGAGGGGGCAAAGAACCGTCTTTCTTCCGTCGTCCCAGACCGTCTTCATGGACAGCGAGTCTTTACCCACCGGAATTGTCAACCCGAGCTCTGGGCACAATTCTATACCGATAGCGTGCACTGCGTCATAAAGCGCGGCATCTTCGCCGGGCCAACCGGTTGCGGCCATCCAGTTGGCGCTTAGTTTTACGTCAGCAATGCGTGCAACCGGAGCAGCCGCAATGTTAGTCAGTGCCTCTGCTACGGCAAGACGTGCAGAAGCTGGCGCATTTATCAGAGCCACCGGGGGACGCTCACCCAAGGCGATAGCTTCGCCGGCGTAGCCCAAATGGTCGGATAAGGTTACGGCGCAGTCGGCGACCGGTACTTGCCATGGTCCAACCATCTGATCACGGTGAACGAGCCCCGTAACGCTGCGATCGCCGATGGTAATCAAGAATGTCTTGTCGGCGACGACCGGCATGCGTAGCACTCGTTCGACAGCATCGTCGATATCAATTGATTTGGACTTGAAGGGTTGCAACGGCCGCGTCGTTCGTTCGTCTACGCGCGTCATTCGTGGTGGCTTGCCGAACAGAACGGACAGCGGCAAATCAATTGGCACAGTGCCAAACAGCCGATCCGCTAACACGATCCGTGCGTCCGCCGTCGCTTCGCCTACGACCGCAAAGGGACATCGTTCTCGGTTGGCTATTCCAGAGAATACTTCAAGTCGCGCAGCATCGAGCGCAAGCACATACCGCTCCTGTGCCTCGTTACACCAAATTTCCATAGGGCTCATGCCCGGCTCTAAATTAGGAATCGAGCGCAACTCAAGGCGCGCGCCCAGGCCAGAATCATTGACGAGCTCAGGCAGCGCGTTTGAAAGTCCGCCGGCTCCTACGTCATGAATGCTTAATTATTGGCGATTCGTCACCAAGAGCTGTGCAGCGGTCAATTACTTCTTGGCAACGCCGTTGCATCTCAGGGTTATCACGTTGCACGCTGGCAAAATCCAAATCGACAGCACTCGTGCCTTGAGCCATTGAGGATGCGGCACCGCCGCCCAGCCCAATGAGCATTGCGGGCCCGCCCAAAACCACGATCGGCGAACCAGGGACTATCTTGCCTTTATGAACATGATTGGGTCGAAGGTTACCAACACCTCCCGCAAGCATAATTGGCTTATGGTAGCCACGCACTTCTTCGCCTTGTTTGGAGGGTACTCGTTGTTCAAAACTTCGGAATGTGCCGGCAATTGCCGGTCTTCCAAATTCGTTGTTGAAAGCGGCGCCGCCCAAGGGTCCATCCAGCATAATTTCGAGAGCCGAAACGATGCGGTCGGGCTTACCGATCGGATCAGTTTCCCAAGGGCGCAAGTAACCTGGTATTTGTAAATTTGAAACGCAGAAGCCAGTTATGCCTGCCTTGGGCTTCGAGCCCCGACCGGTGGCGCCCTCGTCACGTATTTCTCCCCCGATCCCGTTGACGCGCCGGGATGCGGAGAAATAGCGGTTGGATGGTTGTGAGTCTCCACTTTGAGTAAGATAGGCAAGCTTTCATGGTGAGGCAGGTATTCGCCCGTTGCTGGATCGGGAAAGAAACGACTTGCGACGCGGCCGGATATTACCGCGGCGTTGTCACGGTATGCCGACAACACCCCGCTCGGGTGCTTCTCATAGGTGTTTTGAATCATTTGAAACAGCGAACGAGACTTGTTTTCGCCATCAATGATGAAATCTGCACGGAATATCTTGTGGCGGCAATGTTCGCTATTCGCCTGAGCAAACATCATCAATTCGACGTCGGTCGGATTGCGCCCCAATTCACGAAATGCGACCAGCAAGTAGTCGATTTCGTCATCGGCTAGCGCGAGGCCAAAATCATCGTTCGCTTGAGCCAATGCCTCGCGGCCGTTTGTCATCACATCCACCTGACGTAACGGTCGTGGCTGGGCCTCAACAAACAGCTGCGCTGCGTCCTGTAACCGGGTAAAAACAGTCTGTGTCATGCGATCGTGCAGCAAACGAGCCGCTTGCGCAATGTCTCGGTCCGATAAGGGCTCGGGACCTGAAGCCGAAAGATAAAAAGCGGTGCCGCGCTCGATGCGCTTGACGTTATTCAATCCACAGCCCCGCGCGATGTCAGTAGCTTTTGATGACCAAGGCGATATGGTTCCGGGGCGGGGCACAACCAGGAGCAGCGTGCTGGGTTCGGGCAGCAGCCTTGCAGGAGGGCCGTAATCAAGCAGTTGTTGAAGAACCTCTCGTTCAATCAAGGACAAGTCATCGGCAGCGTCTACCAAATGCAAGTATGAGGATGCCAATTGCGCGACGCGCGGCATGTGCTGTTGCACAGTCTCCTTGAGCTTCTCCAGGCGAAATCGGGAAAGTGCGGACGTGCCACGGAATACGAGCATGAGTTGGGCTCCTCGGCGTGCCGGTGGTGCACGAGCGGTGCCGTATTGGCGCATGTAGATGCGTACGGCAAGCGAATGTCCTGGGTGGACGTCTGCCACCGTTCATTGGGCGACGGAATGGGAGCGGACTCCCCGCAGAATCAAGATGTCGGCCAGGTTGCCAAGCGACTCCAGCGCGCCCGCAATCAATTCGCTGTCAGTTAACTCCACTGAGTAGCGCCGTTCGACCGTCACGACCCATTGGGCGGCATCGACGGAATCAAGCCCCAATCGGCCGCTAAATATTCGCTCCTCGGGGGCCAATGGCGGGACGGGATCTCGTAATTTCAGACATTCCACCAAAAGTGTTCCGAGCTCGGCGAGGAGTTGGGCGCGCTCTGACACGGCTTCAATTATGCCAAAGTTCACCGCGTTCTCCCATGCTATACGCCGCGCCAATGCCGCCTCAACCAATTGCTGTTACTGGCATGGGTGCAGTCACCGCCTTGGGCCACGATGTAAATTCACTGTGGTTGGGCCTATTGGATGGCCGGTGCCCGTTTGGACCGGTCCGCGCATTTGACGCGAGTCGTTGTCGAGTGAATATCGCGGCTGAAGTTTCGGTAAGCGTGCCTAGGCAAGGCTCGTGTCGAACAGTGGACTTGGCGATAATGGCCGCCCAAGAGGCTCTGGCTGAGTCCAAACCCCCGACGGTGAAAGACCGCATCGGAGTAGTCGTCGGTTCGACGGGAATGGGAGATCAGGCGCTTGAACATGCACTGGCGAATCACCCCGAAAATGTTGATTGGTGGAGACGCTGCCTCAAAGGAACATTGGTCGACGAGATCGCAACAATCTTGAATCTGGGCGAATATCGACAGGTTATTAATACTGCCTGCTCAAGTGGGGCAATCGCCATTGCATTGGCCTGTGAAGGGCTTCGCGCTGGCGACTACGACACGGTGCTGGCACTGGGCTGCGACGAACTTGCCAGCATCACGTATTCAGGATTTAACGCGTTGCGCGCTTTGGATCCCCGACCCTGCAGGCCTTTTGACAAGAGTCGCCGGGGCATGACGATTGGTGAAGGCGCGGGTTGCCTTGTCCTGGAGCGCCTGGCTGACGCGCGCAGTCAGTCAAAGCGAATTCGTGCCATAATTGCGGGTGAGGGTTGGGCTTGCGATGCTTATCATCTAACCGCGCCGGATCCCGATGGGAGAGGGGGTGCAATCGCGCTCGCCATGGCGCTCGAACAGGCCGGAGTATTGCCGTGCGATGTGGGGTTCGTGAATGCGCATGGAACGGGTACGGCGCTCAATGACTCCGCCGAGATAGCGGGAATAGAACGGGCTCTAGGCAAACATGCGACGCTCTGTCCTGTGCATTCCGTGAAGGCCAGCACGGGTCATTGCATGGGAGCAGCGGGCACGATTGAAGCAATTGTAGCCGTCCAGTCGCTGGAATACGGTATACTGCCGGCCACCGTGGGCCTAAAGGATTGCGAATTTGATGGCCGTGTAGACTGCGTGCGATTCGTTCCGAGGCGAATCGAGGCAAAATATGGCGTATCCAGTAGTTTCGGATTCGGTGGCAATGACGCCGCGTTAGTCTTCGCTCGGGCGGATGTCCCGCCATGTTAGACTCTATACGTGGCTCCAATTTCGCGCATCGAGTCGTCCTGAGCGGGGGATATTACTTTGGCCCGGCGCGCCTATCGGGCGATGACGCGTTGGCACAGTCCTTGACCATCGAGGAGGCCATTGAACAGGAGAGCCTGAGGCGATTGGACCCCTTGAGTCAATACGCGCTCTACGCAGTGGAGAACGCGCGGCGTGCGGCCGGAATTGCGAAAGAGAATCATGCGACCAAAGAAGCGCAGCATGGCATTTGCGTGGGTACCGCATTGGGGGCTCAGAACACCCGTGTTCGCTACACACGCCGCCTGGCGCGACTGGGCCCCGCCGCGACCAATCCAATCGATTTTCCAGATTCAATCGATGGGGCTCCAGCTGCCCACATAGCCATCCGTTGGGGTCTGCAAGGCCCGTGTCTCACATTCGTCGATGGCATGGCAAGTGCTGTAAATGCACTGGTGGCTGCTTGTCGCCAAGTTGCTTCCGGCAGAGCCGAACGAATGTATGTTGTTGCGGGGGATATCTTTGATCCATATCTGTGCGAATCGGTGGCAACCTCATTGCGTCCAATCGTTGTTACTTCGCCGAAAGACGCTATTTTGGCGCTAATCCTTGAGCGTTTTGATGTGGACATCCGTCGGGCATCACCCATCGAGATAGTTGGATTTCATGGCTCGAATGCTAACGGCGAACTATGGCGACTGGACAACCCTGTGCGTGACGTCACAAACCCAACTGCAAAAATGGACACAATGGACCTGTCAGGTGTTTCAATGGTCGCGGGTGCTTGGCTTGAGGTTACAGCGGCGATGGGCAATTGGGTCGGATCATATCGGAATGATGAGATGAATATCCGCGGTTACCGCTGCAATGTCGGCAATCGTCAGTATCCAAACCTAGCATTTTTACGAATTGCTCGCTAACTATGTCGAGACTCTTGCTGCTTGAAGCCAATGACGACACGCGCTGGGTCGGTTCCCGCGTGGGACCGAAAGTGCATGTGTTGCCTATCGCTTTATTGGGGCTAGCCGCTTACGCCCAATCGGTTGCGCCCGATACCCAAGTGCGGGTTGTAGAGACTTCACTGTTTACTCCCGACGACGAGAGTCTTGCACGGATCATTAGGGAATTCTCCCCGACATGGATCGGCATTCGGAGTATCAGTCTGTTTGTTGAGGAAGTTCGGCGCGTAGTGGCCGTAGCGCAAGGCTGCAGTGATGCCCCAGTAATTCTTGGTGGTCCCATCGCGACGGCGCTAAAGGATCGTGTATTTGATCAAATTCCAGATCTAAGGTACGCCGCCATTCAAGAAGGCGAACCGGTTCTGGCGGCTCTGCTCGGAGGCGTGCCACTGCATCAAGTTCCCGGTGTCTACACGCAAACCACCACCGGCATTGTTGGCAATCCACCCGCGCTCCCGCCCCGCGATCTAGACCGATTGCCCCAGCCCGACTATCAATTGGTTGATTTAGATATGTATGCGAAGCAACTCAGCTATGCATACAATCAACGTCGGCAAGGGGTATTGGTTACCAGCAGAGGTTGCCCGTATTCGTGTACGTACTGCTTTCAAATATCCGAAACCCCAGTACGATTACAGACGGCCGCTCGAGTGGTTGCGGATATTCGGCAGATGATTGAACGTCATGAAATTCATGATTTCTACGTTGTTGACGATGTCTTTAACCTCAATCGCAAACGGGCATTGGCGGTATTTGAAATGCTAGCCGACGCGAAGCTTTCAGCACGCCTCTATTTCGTAAACGGGCTGCGTGTGGACCTCTGCGATGAAACATTCGTCGAAGCCATGGTAAAGGCCGGCACGGTGTGGGTTACGTATGCTATTGAATCTGCGCATCCGCGCATCCAATCAATGATTAGGAAGAAACTCGACTTAGACCATGCGCGTCGAATTATCAACTTCTCGCAACGGCAAGGCATTGTAGTAAACGTAAATACCATGTTCGGCTTTCCCACGGAATTGCCACAGGAGGCCCAGACGACGCTAGACTACCTGGGAACGCTTGATCATCCCTCCCTTTTGCCGTATCATTTCAATCTAAGAGGTTATCCGGGTTGCGAGATAGTGGACCAAGCCGAGCGAGCCGGGTGGAATCGCGATTCATTTTGGCAACCGGCTTCTCGAGCTACGGCGATTTGCCGGTTGGATCCCCAACATTCTCACGACATGCAATGATGGAGCACTTGCTGCAGTTCCATGAGCGTTTTGGCCTATCAAATCGGGAACACCTAAGATTCAGCGTCGATACACTGCGGCGCATTGGCTATTCCGATCACGAGGTTTGCGACATGTACACCGTCTTGCTCAATCGAAAGATTGCAAGGCCTCCCGATCTCTTCGTTGAAAGACCCAGCGGCGCCAGTTTACGTTGGGCCTAAACCTCGATTTCGAGCCCGCGGCTTCAGAAAGAGGTTAGTGTAGCTCTTTTTCCGAGGATTAGGGCTGCAATTGACCTGATTGTATCCAGTTGGCCATCGGCGATGTCAGCGGTGTCAATCGTGATCTTGAATTGTTCCTCCAAGTATAGGACCAATTTTAGCGTGGCTACGGAGTCCAGCAGCCCCGATGTTATCAAGGGCTGATCCTCACTCAAGGATTCCACAGCTTCACCCCGAAAGAATTCACTAATTAGATAGGCGCGAATGGATTCCGTTATCATGAGCTGAATATCGATCAGAATTCATACCGCAGTTTGTTCCCTGAGTCTTTTCAAATCGACTTTGCCAGTGGCTGTGCGAGGCATCTGGGATATAATCGAAATTGAATCGGGAACCACATACGGGGGCAGCAACCTGCCACAATGGGCCTTCAGGGTCAAAGGAGTTACTTGTTGGCCGTCATACAAAACAACTGCGGCCCTTATTTGAATTTCATCGCCTTCGGACAGAGTGAATGCGGCAGTCTCGCGAACCAATGGATGGTGATCGATGGCCGCCTCGATTTCCCCCAATTCGATACGATAGCCGCGCCGTTTCACCAGGCGATCACGTCGGCCATTAAACCAAAAACAGCCATTGCCATCAACGGTAGCGCGATCTCCGGTGCGATACCTTGCCAGGCCGTCAGCGAAACTCGATGCGTTAAAAAAAGCGTTTCGCGTTGCGTCCGGACGTCTAAAATACTCTGCCATAACGCACGGGCCCGCTACGCAGACTTCGCCCTGCTCACCTTGGGGCGTTTCCCTCGCTTGTTCGTCGCGCAGCTCTACGGTTAGGTGATCACAAGGCTGTCCAATGGGAATTTGTAGCGTATCTTCAGCTAAGAGTATTGGTACCGGGTAGTAAGTGCACACGTTGGTTTCAGTTGGTCCGTAAAGATTATAGAATCGAGCTCGGGGCAATGCTTGCATGACCCGACGCAGTCTCGGTACGCTGAATGCCTCGCCTGCATAGAGTACGCGATTCAAATGTAGGAGTGGCTGATTGGAAATGTCGCCGTCGCTTTCTAGCAGTGCAATCGTTGACGGTACGGCGTATAGCAGCGATATTTGCCACTGATTCAGTTTTTTTACGAGCTCCTTCGGGCGAAGCATCAATTCCGACCGAATGATCTCGACGGAAGCTCCACTCGATAGCGCTCCAAAGATATCGAATACCGACAGGTCGAAAGACAGTTGTGCGTTACTCGTCAACCGTTGCGACGGTCCTAGATCGAAAGTGCGCGTCGCCCAGTTGACGAACTTTGTCGCCGACCGATGAGTGTGTACCACCCCTTTGGGTTCTCCGGTGGACCCAGACGTATAAAGAATATATGCAGCGTCGTTTTCGGTCAGGGGCAACGAACAGGTAAACGCATCAGCCCTTTGCTCAAAATCATGGGCTAGAGCGTTTTCCAAGCTACAGCTAGCATTAGTGACCACCGCACGAAAACTACGAACGAGTGCAGCGTCGATCGAGTAAATTCGTTCGATTGTCGATGCTGTTGTTACCAATACTTTCGCATCACAATTTACCAAAGTGCGCGCCAGTCGTTGGGGTGGCAGTCGCCGATCCAAGGGCACATAAGCGGCACCAGCCAGAAGGATCCCGAACATCGCTGCTACTGCGCCATTGTTCTTGGGCAAGGCTAGTGCCACGCGATCACCTTGCCCCACGCAAAGTGCACCCAACAGCCGCGCTATCGCGCTAGCCTGTTGAAATAGTGTTAGATAGTCAATTGCTATGCCGTCGAAGCCCAATGCAAATGCACGAGGGCGGCGCTCTACCTGGGACACAAATGCATCGGTCAACATCAATTAGACACTATCAACTATGGCGGCTCCCCACGTGAATCCGCTGCCTGCGGCCAACCATGCAGAGTGCAGAGAGTCTCGCGTATTGGTTGGATCAAACAGCGTTTGAGCGTTGATTATAAGGTCATTGGCAAAGGCATGTCCGTGATTCAAAGGACCTGGGCCAAACAGGCAGCTTGAGTCAAATTCGAGAGCGCGAGCTACGCTTTGACGGTCCAATTCCGTAGTATTCGGGTAAATCAGAGCTTTGATGGCTGATCGCGATAGCTCGGCGGCAGCAAGTCCGCGCGAAAGCAGTGAACCCAAAACCACCAAGTGCAACGGCAGCAACTGCTGCTCAAATGCTGCAGAATTGATGGTGATTTGGGATGAATTACGATCCGCCGATATGACATCGACAAATCGGCCGCTTGATTGGGTTATGACGGCACGCACACGACCTATTCGGCGTGAGCCAATATCGGCCCGCGCAATAACTACTGCGGATGCGGCGTCAGCCATGATAGAAACAGGAAGGCACACCCGACCGCCGTCGCGCGCGCAATCGGCCGCCACCAGAAGGGCAAATTGTAGTTTGGAGTCGGCAAAAAAAAAGGCCTGAGCTGTTCTTAGGGCCAGGTGTAGGCCACAGCAACCAGAGCCGCGTGTTCCAAGGACCAGGGCGTCAGGTGCTTCCATGAATTGTTGTATGTCATGTCCAAGCGACCATATGCCCGGAGCGTCGTGGGCGTACGTCGTAAAATCTATGATAAGACCCAATCTTTTGCCCGTGATTCCAGCACGTCCCAGGGCCTGTGCCGCTGCCTTCCGTCCACGCTCGCGCGACGATACATCGTCGCACATTACGGAGTTAATGCCCAAATTGGACATCAGTCGGGTGCAGAACCCTTCACTCAGTCCACCCAATTGCTCCCTCACGCGAGATGCTTCTTGCTCTAGAACCGCAGTGGCGGCAACTGTACGCTCCGGAAGCGAAAGCCCTAGGGCCAGAATATCCAAGGGAAATTGCCAGGAGTCCTTCAATGGCGCTGGCCGAGGCGTAGCACTTATTGGGCCTATGCTTCAAGAAATTCAAAACTCAGGCGATAACCGCCAAACCTTGGCCCAACCCGCCAGCTACCGCCGGCAAGCGCTTCAACTCGTGCGTAAGGTCAACTGCAAAGGGAACAATTGGCGTTCTTGGCACAATCCCTTGACGCAGATGCAACTTTGGGAACTCCTAGCGGCATGCAACCTTGGACAATACTCGCGCAGAAGACATTGCTCGATCGCCGTTGGCTGCGAATTACCGAAGATTGCGTCGAGCTTCCCAACGGCACCATCATCGACGAGTTTCACGTGTTACACAGTCCTAGTTGGGCTGCGGTAATCGCTGTGACAGATAGCGAAGACATACTCATGGTTGAGCAGTATCGGCACGGTCTCGGTCGCACCAGTTTGGAACTGCCTTCGGGTGTAATTGATCCCGGTGAGCGGCCGCTGGACGCCGCGAAACGCGAGTTGTATGAAGAGACAGGTCATAAGGCGCAAGATTGGGTGACTCTAATCGATGTTGCACCTGAACCTGCTCGGTCGACTCATCGAGCCTACTTTTATGTTGCTCACGGTGCCGTACAAGTCGGTGACGCAAAACCCGAAGCGAGCGAAATTATTGATGTAAAGCGGTTTGGAATCGAAATGGTTTTGAGTACATTAATCAACGGTCGCATCGATCATGCGGCCCACGTAGGCGCCATCCTTTTGGCTGAGAAACGCGGTCTGCTGAGAAGAACAACGCCGTAGCTTGGGTGCAAAGGGGGTATTGCCCCGCTAGCGTCGATCTGCCGAATTTGAGAGAGTGTCGATTTTGCAATCGACACTCAATCATTCTGGGGCTGCTTCCAGTGTGATGTCGACCATCAAGTCACTCGCGATTTGTTCAAGCGCGCAACGAAGCTCATTGAGCCCAAGATCGTCTGGCATTCCCAGTCGTGCCGTGGCTACGAATAGTACCTCAGCACTCATGGGTGCACTTTGGCATTCCGTGTGCAGTTCCTCGACATTTACGCCGCGGTTAGCCAGAACTTGTGCAATTTCCCTCACAATCCCGGGGCGATCCTGACCCACCAGATGCAGGCGCAGAGGCCGTAAGAGTGGCCGATAGTTGATCGAATCAGCTGGAACTACGATTATCTGTAGTTCGGCTGACTTCAACATCAACAGAGATTCCGTTTAATGCGTAGACTTGTTCGTTGGGAATGTCGATTCTCAAAACTCCTGCAAATTGTCCAGCGAGCTGGGCCATGCGACTTTCAAGCCAGTTGCCTCCGTGGCGGACCACGATATCCGATACCGCTTCCACCAGCCCTGGACGATCTGGACCCACGAGCGTAAGTACGATTGATTGAGCCACGTTCACGCTTATACCAGCATCCGCCGTTGAACCCCACATCGACTCGAGCTAAAAATCAGTGATGTCGGACATTAGGCTCATCTACGTGACTGTCGCCAGCCCCGAGGAGGCCGAGAAAATTGCAAAGGCCGCCGTTTCTGAGCATTTAGCGGCATGTGCAAATATCTTGGGGTCGATTCAGTCCTTGTATTGCTGGCGGGGCGAGCTTGAGCAAGGCGCAGAGGTTGCCTTGCTGCTCAAGACCCAGCAGCCAGTCGTAGAAACTCTGATTTCGCGCATTAGACAGCTGCATTCCTATGAATGCCCAGCGATATTAGTCGTGCCCGTATTGGGAGGAAATGAGGAATTTCTGGCGTGGATACGCTCAGAAACGTCGCACTAGATGAAGACTCGCCTAAGGTGGTTGTTCCCTGCCGTTGTTATTCGCGAAAAATTTCCAGCCTCGCGCTTGCTCAATTTTATTGAGTCCTCTCCAATCGTGATAAAGTAATGAACCATGACGGGCGAGCAGATGACCCTAGTTCTGGGTCTGATTGTCTTCGGAGTGCTGGTCGTGCTTCTCTCACGCGGTCGGCCAAGCCCGGACCAGCAACTTCCGCGTGGTAAGTCAAAACCGTCCAAATCGAATCGAAGGAAGCGCAGGTAGTTTCCGGCGAAAGACATTGAGGTCCGGAAAAATGCTAAACAAATCGCCGCACGCAGGGTCGGGTCCCCGCGCGCCAGCAAAATCCGACCCGAAGTGATTGTTCGCCGAGAACCAGGGAGGATGACGCGCGCTCATTGGTAAACAGCTGTGAACATCAATGCGACTGTCCGAGTGTCCACTGCCAAATCAGTCGAATTCTCATGGCTCGTTGCGTGAGCGCCTGAAAACCGAAGCAGGCCACCAACCGACCATTGATCGGCTACCCACCAGTCATAGCCCAACCAGGCAGCGAGTCCGAAGCCAGTCGCCTTGTTCGTGGGAAAACTTGGATCGTTAGTAAGGCGAGCAATGCCCAAACCAATAGTGCCACCGAGGTGAAAACCGCCACGTGGATTCGGGTAGCCGTCAATAAACGGACCGATGGTCCAGAGCGATACGCTTGACTTTACTGAATAACTATCGGGGCTGAATGTCTTGGAGGGCAGACTGTCAAGGAGAATAGCGCCACCCAGTACGATTCCAGGCCTTGGCGCACCGCCAACCAATAAATCGACGTCAAGAGTTCCTCCTTTGCTGTGAAATTTGGCAAAGGCTGACCAGAGTCAATCGTTGTCGATTCGGAGCCGAAGCCGAGACTGAGACGCGTGTAAAAGCCGTCGTGAACTCTGTCTGTTCGTGCAATTGGCGGCGGCGGAGCCGGCGCCTGCGCGGATAACTGAATTTTCGGTACTGCCGCCTCTGATGTTGCGGCGGGTGGCGGTGACTCAGTAGCTGGAGTGGTGGGGGCTGGCCCAGAATTGACGGCAGAGTTTTGAGTGGCCTCAGGCGCACTGGGCGATGGACCGGCAGGAGCCGAACTCTGTGCGAAAGTTGCCGGTGAAATCAGTACCGACAGCATGACCAGGCGAGGGGCCAAATTGCCGCAAACGGGGTGAACATTCATAGCGACCTCAATGGTTGAGATAAGCGAAGCCGCCAGCTGGCGCAAGCCAAGCCAGCCAAAGCCCTGATACGATATTGGACCCCATCAGTCTTCCTCGGTATTCATGACAAAGTCCTACCAATCGCTTCGACGCCGCGGCGGGTCAATGACTTGTCGGGACTCGTAGCCATTTCCCTCGTTGCCGCACTTCTGTACTGGCCCAGCAAGATCCGTCGAATTGACTGGCAGCTTTCCGCCCTGGCGGGTGCCGTGTCGCACGAAGGTTTAGGCGTAACAACTGACTGGCTGAATGGCCTCGACGCGGGCATTCGATCGAATTTTTCACTTTCAACCACCGCTGTCACCATTGAGGGAGTTATCAACGAAGCTTTGTCGCAAGATCAAATCATACAAGACGTCACCCAGCTGGTAGCTAACTCAACGCTGTTTCGCGTCGAATTCGATCACATGACTGTGGAACTGTCCGCTGACCAAGCGCGCGCCCAAGTTAGCACTGACGCCATTGTGGAAATTGCATTAGTCAATCGCACCGACCGCGAACTCCGCCACGTATCAATTTCACTTGAAAAGGAGGCCGGCAAATATCGTATTGTGGGAGTCAAAGGTTCGGCAAGCATCTTAAATCAACCGGAGCCGAGGCCGTGACAGGTCCCAGCTCCGCCTAGGGCCCAACTATTTGATACCCAAAGCATCCAAGATCGTCGATGCGGATTTCCGCTGATCAATTATATCTTCGCTTGGGCCCACGCAAGCAGGGCAGCCGGTCTTGCATTCGCATCCAATAACTAGACTGCGAGTTCTGACCAAGAGTTCCTCATTGCATTCGAAGATACGAATGGATAGTCCAATGCCACCCGCGACGGCATCGAACAGGAATAAGGTAGGATCAAATCCACCAATTTTCCCCGCCAATGCGTCGCGGCCCGGCGCGGTATCACCGCTACCACCATCACCAAGAGTTCGATTGATATCGCGAGGATCGCACATGAGAAAGAGCGTACTAACGGCTTCAAGGGCTTGCCCTAGGCCGCGCAACCCCGCGATGCTGGCGGTCCGCGTCAGTGGCAAATTTCGTATCAATTCCTCGGGTAAAGTGAGCCAGAAACTTTGTGTGTGCATTTGAATTTCTGGCAAGTGGACATCGCCATAACCCGCATTTTCATGCGTGAAGAATTTTATTTTCTTATATCCGGTCACCTTCTCGAGCACTTTCACTTCTCCGTAACCCGTGCGAGCTAGACCGAGTTTACCATCGTGAATTGGTTCAATGACGCTAACGTTGCGGTAGGTAAGCGCAGTCGTAAAGTAGTCGGGCTCGACTTTTCTGACGTAGGCCTTGTGATTGTCGTAGTCGAGTCGCTCTACTTGATATTGCTCGGCGTCTTGCTGGTAAATGGCCTGTTCATGCAACATCGTATGTGCGGCGCGCCAGTCGAGCTCCCCAATTGTCTGCTCTGTACCGACGTCGATAATGACGAAATTATCCCAACCAATATTGCGAAGGCTCACATGACTTGCTGGAAATGGATCACCAGTCCAAAAGAATTTACCATTATTGGAATGCACCAATCCATGCCCTTCTAAGTATTGCAGGGCATCCCGAGTGCTTGTTGCATCGAGCCCACCGTAGTTTTCCCCTTCAGCCGCTTCGGGCTGGGCCGGGCGCGACCGCTGACTGGACTCAAATCGAAGGGCGCCTCGAAGGTCGCGCACTTTAGATGCTGGATGAGTATCTCAACATTGTTGGGATCGATTCGAGCTTCTTCGGCGCCACTCCGAAGAAGAAAGGCCACATTTCTTGCCAAATATTGATCGATGGCATTCGAAGAACAAACAAGGATCGCAGCGCTTTTTTTCCCGCGACGGCCTGCGCGGCCAAAACGCTGCCAAGTGGCTGCCGATGAACCAGGATAGCCGGCTAGAACTACGGCGTCTAAGTCACCGATATCGATGCCAAGTTCAAGAGCATTAGTGGCGATGACACACACGATTGCTCCGTCGCGCAAACCCTGTTCGACGGCACGGCGTCGCTCTGGCAAATAGCCTCCGCGGTATCCCATAATCGCATCTGGACCAGCCACATCCCCGACTCTCGCGCGTAAATACTTGAGCATTACCTCGACGCTGTTGCGCGAGGGCCCAAAGACGATGGTCGGAACCCTGGCGGAAATGAGATCACTCGCAATGGTTACTGCCGTTTTCAGCGTGCTTTGACGGATGCCTAGTTCCGCGTTGACTACAGGTGGGTTGATGACAAGAAGTTCTCGCTCGGCCTGCGGCGCACCACTCTGATCGACAAGCGTGATTTCTCGCTCGTCAACTCCGAGCAGTCGGGCGGCATGCTGAAGTGGGTTACCAATGGTGGCGGTAGCAGCCAGAAAGATCGGAATACTTCCATGAAACTGGGCCACGCGGCGCATTCTCAGCAGGACATGGGCCATATGCGAACCGAACACGCCTCGGTAGGTGTGCAATTCATCGAGAACGACGTACTTGATGCCTTGAAATAGAGACGCCCATCCGGCGTGATTGGGCAGAATTCCGCTGTGGAGCATGTCCGGATTGGTTAAGATTACTGCGCCCACGACCGCGAGCGGCTCGGCGCGCATCGCCGGGGTGTCGCCATCGTAGACAGTTACAGGTATGGGCAAATCAGCATCATCGAGCAGTTCGTGCAGCCCATGTTCCTGATCGCGGGACAACGCCTTCGTTGGATAGAGAAACAGTGCACTTTGCCCAGGTTCATTCAGTAAGGCTTGCAGTACGGGCAGATGGAAACACAGGCTCTTGCCGCTAGCGGTTGGTGTGGCTACAACCACATGGTGACCGGAGTGGGCAGCATCGATCGCTTGCCGTTGGTGAGAGTACAGCTCCGTTACCCCGCGACTCCGCAGCGCCCTGCGGAGCGCCGGGTGGATCCAATCAGGAAGGGCGGCCATGGCTGCCGCGCGTGGGGTAACCCGATAAGAAGTCGCGAGCCAATCCTGCATTCGCCCGGACTTACTCCACGACTTCAGTACTGTTTCCAAGCCGACGGGTTGGTTCCAGGGGGGATCCGGCATCGGCTATAGCTAAACAGATGTGCGGTATCCTGGCAACGATGAGTAACATGGTGTAACAGCCCGCCAACTCCGATGAGCGATCCTTTGGATGGCACCCTAGTGCAGACTATCGACCCCTTGGCCAAATCCGGAAGCGAAATTTCGGGGCCCAAGCGAAATAGGACACCAACGTTGCTATTCGCAGTTCTAGCTGGCGTTTCGCTCCTCCTGGACTTGGCGAGCAAGAGCTGGGCGGAGCGCACTCTAACTCGGCACGGTCCGTTCGAAACCACGATTACGGTCGTCAAAGACCACCTTTGGTTCGCGCTTGCGTACAACAAGGGTGGAGCCTGGGGACTGCTTCACGATGCGCCCGACGCTGTGCGCCGTCCGTTTTTCGTAATCGTAAGCGTACTCGCAATATTCTTTATTGTGTCGCTCTACCGTAAGCTCCACGAGCACCAATGGGCGCTAAAATGGGGACTTCCGCTCGTCTTGGGTGGTGCATTAGGCAACCTCATGGATCGGATCGTGCGGACTGGGGTAGTGGATTTCATCCAGTACCGCGCCGAATGGGTGGGTACGATGAATTCAATTATTCATCGTATTTTTTCCGAGTGGATTGTAGTTGAATATTGGCCCACTTTCAATGTGGCGGATGTCGCAATATGCATTGGCGTCGGATTGATGGCCATCGACATGATTGTGTCCAAGCGGCACCCGCGCCGTCGTTCAATTGCACCGGTAGTGCCAGAATCGCATAGCGAGCATCCAAACCCCTCTGGCAGTGGATTGTAAGATATCCTGGCATGCAACCTAGGCTGTTCACGTTCTTCGAATTCCCGTTTCCGAGCTACTTCGTGATGCTCGTGACGGGCTTTATGCTGGCCACGGCCTGCGGAGCACTTTGGGCTAAGCGTATCGGTCACGATCCGGACGTAGTCGTCAATCTGGGCATTTCGATGTTGATCGCCGGCGTGATTGGCGCGCGAATCGCCCACGTGTTGTTTGATGGTTTCTTTATGGATTACGTGCATCTCTGTTCGGATCCCACCAAAGTTGCCTGGAAGATTTCCCGGGAAGAGTGCTTGGCGCCTGTGTCGGGTGATTGTATATTCGGAGGTGGAGGTGAAGCGACTGGCTTATGGGACATCGCGGCAAATGTTTGTCGGCCACGCAAGGCAGATTGTTGGGCTTGGGCCAATATCATGGCGGGGGGACTCACGTATTACGGTGGGTTCATCGGGGCATCGTTGATTGCGGTATGGCAACTCAAGCGGGACCAATTTCCATTTTGGCGTGCAGCTGATATGGCAGGAATGTTCGTACCATTGGGGCTGGGATACGGTCGCATGGGTTGCCTGCTCGCGGGTTGCTGTTTCGGCCGCACCAGCGGCCTGCCTTGGGCACTTCGATTTCCAGCTCGCAGCCCGACTGCGGATAAGCAAATTGAGGTCGGATTGCTTCACTCCGCCCGCGAGGCGTCGTTACCCGTTCACCCGACTCAAATTTATGAGTCCGTCGGTTGTCTAATCTTGGCGGCGATTCTTATACTGTACTTGCACCGACGCAAACGCTACGACGGCCAAGTCTTTTTGGCGTTTGTGACTGGCTATGCCGTATTGAGATTCATGATTGAGTTTCTCAGAAGCGACGACCGAGGTGGCTGGTTGGGGCTCAGCACCTCCCAAATTATCGGGATTGGGATGCTGGCGCTAGTAGGGCTGCTCCGAGCGAGGATTAGTTGCCGGCCGAAAATGCTCGTTTAGTATGGACTGGCTGGTTACGGCCTAGAGTAGCGGGCGGACTTTGGAGTTTTGCACGATCAGCATTGGGCAAAGCGTGCGAAACGCGCCATAATCAACGGCATGTTTCGGCCAACAACTGGGCAACGTCTTGCAATTGCGTTAGGGCTGCTAACCGCGTGCAGTTCGCAAAACGACGCACCCGGATTGGCTGGTTGCTCCGCGCTAGACTGCAACCCCACCCCAATTGTATCAAGCGGGCCGGGAGGTCCGGGTAACGGCGCGGACTCAGGCAGCAGTACACTGGGCGTCTCGCTAAGTGTGTCGGTTGTGGGGTTCAGTCAACGACTCAGGTCCCCTCGCATGGTCAACGAGTGCCGTGCAGGGGCTTAGCGGATCCTTCACGGTCAGTGTACCGTCAACGGCTGGTACAATACTTACGGGTGATGGTCGAAATGGTTCAAGTTCCCTGTCTTTACCAATGTTCTCGTTTCCGATCAATCCTGGGTGTTGGCCACACCTGACGTAAACAATGGCTATTTACCCGGCATATGCAGCATTCCCAGCAATACCGTCGGGAGCGTGAGCGTTCCTTTGCTTCAAACGAGCGACTTGGACTTTGTTCCGACGTTGCTATCCTTGTTAGCGCCCGCTGTTGACTTTACCAAAGCTCAGCTCGTGGTCAAAGTCGTGGACGTCAACGGTAATGGTGTTGCTAACGTGCAGGCTCAGGGCATGGGTGTGGCCATGGCTTACGCCAGTGGCAGCACTTGGGTTAATGCATCGACAATTACAGCCACGGATTCGTCCGGGCGTGTGATGGCTATTAACTTGACTGAACCAGCGGCGTGCTGGGTACTTCATGGGCACGAGTCGTGATCAGTGGAGTCAACCAACAAGGGCATCGATAACTCCGTTTACTTCGATTCCGATCGAGGCCGGATTCGTTTCTTACGGTACGGTGCTATTTCAATAATTGCGTCGGTTGCCTTCCTCTGGTATGCGCCGCGCGCATGAAAGCTCGGATCATTGACGGTAAGAGCATTGCGCAGCAAGTTCGACAGCGAGGTAGCTCGGGGAGTCGAAGCCTTTCGCGAGAAACGCGGACGCTCGCCTGGTTTACACGTAATCTTGGCGGGAGATGACCCAGGTTCAACTGTCTATGTGCGCAACAAGGAAACGGCAGCCCGGGAAGTGGGGATGCACGGTGAAATCCACCGTCTGCCTGCCACGGTGGGCGCCGAATATTTGCTCCGGCTTGTGCAAGAACTCAACGCTAACCGCACGGTAGACGGCATCTTGATTCAATTGCCCTTGCCCGGAGGGCTTCCAGTCCAAACCATATTGTATGCGGTGGACCCGGCCAAAGACGTTGACGGTTTTCACCCTCTGAATGTCGGGGCGCTTTGGTCTGGATTACCGGGAATTGTGCCGTGCACACCCAGCGGTTGTCTGCGGCTGCTCCGCGATGCCGGCACTAATCTTGTCGGTGCGCGTGCACTGGTTGTTGGGCGCAGTCACATGGTGGGTAAGCCAATGTGCGGGCTGCTTTTGAACGCCAATGCAACCGTTACCATAGCCCATTCGAAAACAGAGGATCTACCCGAGCGTTGCCGCGAAGCGGACGTAGTGATTGCAGCTATTGGCCGCGCGAAAATGATATCTGGCGATTGGATCAAACCAGGGGCGACCGTCATTGACGTAGGAATGAATCACGACGAAAACGGCAAGCTTTGTGGGGACGTAGACTTTGCCACGGCCGTAGAAGTGGCCGGAGCCATTACTCCGGTGCCCGGGGGAGTTGGACCTATGACGATTGCACTCTTGCTAGAAAACACGTTGAACGCTGCGATTGCGCGGGAAAATTGCAAGGCCACGTCGAGATTAGAGCCCGTAACGTGATGGGTCGATGTCAAACTTTCGGCATATCTCGGCGAGCGTTCCATCGGCCTGAATGTTTAGCTGTTCCAATGTGCCATCATTGGACATTACGATGTCTGCGAGCGTGGACTTTTGCGCCGTCGGCAACTGCGAGGCAATTCGGGCCCGCACAGCGGCTTCGTTCTGTCTATCGCGCATAAAGGCCTGCTGAAGCTGCACGGTTTCGCTTGAGACCACAATAACTAGTGGGCGGTACAAGTGGGCTCGCCCGACTTCCACTAGCAACGGCGCCTCGTAGCAAACGAGGGCTTCGCCTTGACCGTCTAGCGCCTGAATGCGAAGTTGAAGTGCCTCTTGAATGCGCGGGTGGATCACTGCTTCAAGGGAGCGCCGCGCCTCGGAATCGCCAAATACTCGCGAGGCAACCAGAGCACGGTCCAAAGTGCCGTCCGCAAGTACCACCTGTCGTCCCATCAGCTGAATCACCGCGGCGAGCCCCGCTGATCCCGGGTACACTACTTCCCGCGCCAGCTCATCGGCATCAACGACTGGTAGCCCGTGTTGGCGCCACCGGGCCGCCACAGTGCTCTTGCCCGTCGCTATGCCGCCGGTGAGCCCGAATACGTGAATGGCCATCGCTCGCCGGATTATGCCCCATACTACCGAGCCCATGAACCTGCGTGCCCCCCAATCTGGCCAGTCACCGAGGGCCGTGGCCATCGCTGGATCGTCATCTGCGGAAGATCGTGTCCACGTCAGTTATGGTGGCGTCTTTGGCCGTTTCCGTGCCGTCAAGTACCCAAAGTCGTATCGAACGCCTTCGGCTCACTCAAAGCTCCTTCTGCGTCAAACTCCGGGGCATCGCAGCCGAGGTTCTAGTCGGTCTCGAAGTCGGCCTTGCCGGACCTCCGATTGTCGGATCCGACGGGGGTTGGTGGCTCCTGGGGACAGATGGAGAAATCGAGCGTTTTCGCGCTGATGACAGCTTGCTCTGGTCCATTTCCCTCGCCACAACCATCTCGGGGCCTGCCGCGGCGGACAATTTGGGCCTTCTGTTCGTACCTACAGCGCGGGACCTGGTTTACGCACTTGAGCCCAGCGGACATCCGCGCTGGCGCTTTCGAGCGCCTGCAGGAATCGTCGGGGCGGTGAGTTGGGTGCCGGAGCAGGGGTCAGTTTTCGTCGGTCGCGATCGCGCCGTGTATTGGCTGGATCGCCGAGCAAATCTAATGCTTCGAGCGCCTGTACACTCGCGCGTGACCGCCGGGCCCACCCCAGTCGGTGCCAACGTTGTGGTGGGCACAGAGGAAGGGCAACTACTCGTTCTAACCAGACAAGGCAAACGCCACGCAGCGCAACTGGGTGGCGCGGTTGCCGCTATCCTGACCACACGCGATGGCGTCATTGCGTTCGCAGGGGGCAAAGCTTATGGGCTCAACGCTGAGGCGCAGGTATTATGGTTGCGGGGGGGCGTTTTGGGGATTGGGGTCACGGCGGCACTTGGAAATGGGCAACGAGAAAGCCTGGCAGCGATTTTGCTGGCTTCTGGGCAAATGGAATGGCTCGACTTTACCGGCAAGACCCAGGCTTTAACGCCTCTAATGCAAACCGTTCCGAGTGATCTTGTCCCGGAGTTTGTTGCGACGGAGCGCTGCGCCTGGATTTCCTCCGATTCAGGCTTACTTTGGGTGGCTTGCGTCGGCAAAGGCGCAAGGCCTATCGCATTGTCCCGAGCGCCGCTGACTCGACCGATTATCGACATAAAAGGGGCTCGCGCGATGGTGGGGTCTGTTGCGGGGGGTGTCTGGAGCCTGCCTCTGGCACCAGACACTTAGGTGCAGTTGGCGGTGACGACGCTAAGGCTGGTTTTGGGGAGGTTGCGTACTTCGTCCCGCCGACGTGGACTAAGTGCCTGGGCCATTACCGAGGTCGGGAGTAAACGCTGATTTGTGGATATTAAGCGCAAGCTTGCTCATCTGAAAAAGGACAAGAGCCTATCTTTGACGGAGCCATCCAGTTTCGCCAAAGAATCGGGTGAGCCGGCTCCCGACGTATTCCAAAATGGCCATTTGGACACCGCGTCGCCCAGCGCTGACCGCGAAATAGCGCTAGCGCAACTTAGAGAGCAAATGGCAGCCCTCGCGCAAAGGGTGCCACCGCAGAGACCGCCACGTCCACCCGTGCCAGCTCCGTTGGGATTCGTGCCTTGGGAAACGCCGCAAGGTGTAGTGCACCGACGGTGTCGATTGTGGCAAGCCGATCACTGGATTGGCTGCGTACCCATCTCGGCGGCGCTCACGGCATCTGCGGATTACTGGGCGTTGCTCGGGCTTGAACCGGCGATAGCGTGTTGCAATCCGCGCGGAGCTCTCTTCTTGGACGCGGAAACCACCGGTTTAGGTGCCGGTGCCGGCATACTGGCTTTCTTAGTCGGTTTGGCTTGGTTTGACGACCAAGATCACCTGGTCCTCGAGCAATTATTCTTACTCAGCCCTGCCGAGGAAACCGCTCAGCTGGAGCTGATTACCGAGCGGCTGGCTGCAGCAACCTTATTAGTCACATTTAACGGGAAATCCTTTGACTGGCCACTACTCGTGAACCGCTTCGTGATGAATCGCATGCCGGTGCCGCCAACGCCACACCATCTCGATTTGTTGCACGTTGCTCGACGCCTGCATAAACCCAGGCTAAACCGAGTCAATTTGAAGTCACTGGAAACGGAAATCTTGGCGCTCGATCGGGGTCCCGACCTGGATGGTTCGGAGATCGGGCCACGCTATTCCCATTACTTGCGCACTTTTGACGAAGAAGCTCTGCGTCCCGTGATCGATCACAATGCTGTTGACGTATTGAGTATGGTTGCTTTAGTTGGACTTTACGGCGAACCTGTGGAGCGGCTCAATGAAGCCGACTGGGTGTCGCTCGGGCGAACCTTCAAGCGGGCCCACGCGCTCGACAAAGCCCAAGACATCGCTGATCTGGCCGTGCAGCATCTAGGGGCACCCGAAGCGCGTCGCTTGCGTGCCGAACTTGCCAAAGCCCGTGGCGATCGCGATATGGCGCTGCAAGACTTTGAGAAACTCTGCGAATGTGTGGACGACCCAAGAATCCGTCTCGAACTCGCTAAACTCTACGAGCACCATGTCAAACAACCCGAGCGGGCTTTGGAATTTGTAGAACGTGGGACCGGGGAAACTCAAGAGGCCACGGAGCGTCGGCGAAAGAGACTTGAGGGAAAGTCCAAGCGATTTGTGAGCGTTGCGGTGACTACAATCCCTAAAGTCGAGCCATTCCGCAAGAATGTGCCGAAACGACCCAAATCAAGTTGATTGCTCGAATCAGCCGCGTTTGGCCAATCGGACTCCGGGTAGCCCGTCACGATTTCTGCTAGACCGCCGCCCATGCCTTACGATCATCGGGCTATTGAAGCGCGTTGGCAGCAATACTGGGAGGAAAACAAGACATTTCAAGCCAGGCGTCGGCCTGGGCACCCCAAGTACTACGTGCTTGACATGTTTCCCTATCCGTCTGGCAATGGACTGCACGTAGGTCATCCAGAGGGCTACACGGCGACTGATATCATCGCGCGTTATAAGAAAATGTGCGGCTACGACGTGCTGCATCCGATGGGCTGGGACGCATTCGGATTGCCGGCGGAACAATATGCGATTCAAACTGGTGCACCACCTGCCGCTACCACGCGAAAGAACATTGACATGTTTCGTGCGCAGCTAAAGCGCCTCGGGTTTGCATACGATTGGGACCGAGAGATCAGCACGACCGACCCCGAGTATGTCCGATGGACCCAGTGGATCTTCCTGCGGCTTTTTGAGCGGGGACTAGCATTTCAAGCAGAAATTCCAGTGAATTGGTGCCCGGCCCTCGGGACTGTGCTAGCGAACGAGGAAGTTATTGATGGCCGAAGTGAGCGAGGCAACCACCCTGTAGTTCGTCAGCCACTGCGCCAATGGCAATTGCGGATCACCGCCTATGCCGACCGACTGGCAGATGAACTTGAAGGTCTGGATTGGCCCGAGACCAAACAGAAGCAACGGGATTGGATTGGAAAAAGCGAAGGGGCTGAAGTCAATTTCCCACTAGTTGGCCGCAGCGACTCACTTGGCTGCTTCACGACCAGACCCGACACTTTGTTTGCCGCCACTTACATGGTTATCGCGCCCGACCATGCATTGACAATGGCCATCAGCTCGCCGGAAAATCGCGACGCGGTACAGGCCTATGCATTGGCTGCCGCGCGCAAAAGTGACCTCGAACGCACTGCGCTCGGCAAGGGGAAAACAGGAGTATTTACAGGAGCTTATGCCACTAATCCGCTAACCTCGCGTCCCATTCCTGTGTATACGGCGGACTACGTGCTGGGTGCCTATGGCACGGGCGCAATCATGGCTGTGCCGGCTCATGACGAACGTGACTTCGAGTTCGCGCAGGAGTTTGGGCTTCCTATCGTCGAAGTCGTCAGCCCTGACGGCCATTTGCACGAGACTCTCCGTGAGGCCTACATAGCGGACGGAATCGCTGTACGCTCGGGAATTTTTGATGGCATGTCCACCACCGAGATGAAGCGAGCCATCGTCGCACATCTCGAAGCCAAGGGCATTGGCGAGCGCAAAGTCAATTACCGCCTACGCGACTGGGTATTCTCGCGGCAGCGCTATTGGGGAGAGCCGATCCCGATTTACTTTCCCGGTGAAAAGCCAGAGGAAATCCGCAAGAAGGTGGCATCTTTGAGATTGATTACGACTCAGCCAATTGCCGTCGATGACGCCGAGTTACCATTGCAACTGCCGGAATTGAGAGATTACCATCCTGGCGACCCTCAGGGACCGCTCGCCAAAGCGCTCTATTGGCGATTCTTCCAAAAGAAAGGGCAATGGTTCGCTCGGGAAACGAACACCATGCCGCAGTGGGCTGGCTCATGCTGGTACTTCTTGAGATATCTTGATCCACGCAATCGCGATCGTCTCATCGGCGAGCAGGCTTACGATGATTGGATGCCGATTGATCTATACATGGGCGGTAGCGAGCACGCGGTCTTGCACCTGCTTTATGCGCGTTTCTGGCACAAGTTCTTGTTTGATATCGGAGTTGTTAAACACGAAGAGCCCTTCAAGAAGCTCGTCCACCAGGGCACGATTCTTAGGCCTTGCGTACCGCTGGTATGCGGTCGTTGACTCCGACGGACATGTCGTTGGCGCCATTGATGGTGATGATGCCCGGGTCGTGAAAAGCGAGGCTGACGGCCTGTTGCGGCTGAGTGACAGCGGCGAGCTGGTGGAAGCACGCTGGGTGCTTGAAGGTGACGTGGCTTTTCGCAACGGTCAACCCACGCACCAGGAATTTGGCGTGCGCCTACTGGGTGTCGCGGAAAAAATGAGCAAGAGCCGGGGTAATGTCATCAATCCAGACGCCGTAGTCGACGAATTTGGTGCCGATAGCTTGCGTTTGTATGAGATGTTCATGGGACCTCTTGAGCAAGCTAAACCCTGGCAAACCAGCGGAATACAAGGTGTTCGTCGATTCTTGGATCGCGTACATTCCTTGGCTTTGCGCGAACTCTCCGTGGAATTAATGGATGACATGACGGTGCGCTTGGTGCATCGGACGATAAAAAAAGTAGGTGAGGACATCGAAGCACTGCGCTTCAACACCGCAATCAGCAGCATGATGATCCTTTCGAATCATTTGTCGGGAATGAAACATCCGCCGCGCGAGGCGGTAGAGAGATTGCTGCTCTGTCTGTCGCCGTTTGCCCCTCATCTTGCCGAAGAACTCTGGTCAGTACTCGGCCTTGAGACAAGCATCTTCGGGTCGCCCTGGCCCGAGTATGACCGGACGCTTTGCGAAGATGCAGTGATCGAAATGGCGGTGCAGGTCAATGGCAAGGTGAGGGGACGCATCACTGTTGCCAACGATGCAACGTCCAAGGAAGTTGAAGCGGCGGCATTGAACGATGCAAGCGTTCAGCGTTTCATTGGTCAGCAATCAGTGAAGAAAACCATTTATGTTCCAGGAAAAATTCTCAATATTATTCTGGAGTAACGTGGTTCACCCTGGTCGTTTGTGCACTGAACGCCGGGGCGCGGAACTCCCTGAACAAGCGCAACGGTGTGAATAACCTGTTGTTTCCCGTGAAACTTGGCCCGGAGAGTCGAATTGTGCGTTGCAATAGGAACGACTCTTGCGAGTGACGCATTGGCCCACGACACGGCTCTGGAACAAGCAGAGCTCAACGCGGATCGAGCCGTTGGACGCTGCTTGTACTCGGTGAAGTCGAACCAACTGGACGCGCTACGAGGCTCACAGCGCCCTTTAGACGCAGTCCTCGCTTCGCGAGACTGTCTACGCCAGCAATTAGTATGGCTGGAGATAGGGATAGACCCATGTTCCGAAATAAACGCATGGGCCGCCGAGAAACAGGCTATTAAAGCCTCGCCGCTTTCCGAAAGCGTTTCGCATCTGTGAACATGTCCACATTGGCGAATACGTAAGTTGCTTGCTGCTTCGGCCCGGCGCCTACTATCTCGGCCAATTTGTCGATAGCCGGATCTTCGTATCGGGACTTATGACCCGCCGGCCCTGGCAGCCGATAATACGCGACTTTCCGCTTTGAAAGGCCCTGCAGTAGTGGATCGCGCACTGCAATGGTTCCAGTCTCCTCCGCAAGCGAATCGGCGTCGTCAGCCTTCCACCCAGAACCGGCGTCGAAAACCACGTCGCCAAAAAGGCCTTTGGCTGTAACCAAAAATGACTTAAGAGCAGACTTGTTGGCCCGGTTTTGTGCGAAATCCTGGGAAGCTAGGAACACTACCGTGCGCGCCTTCAACTCCCCCGCTACGCCTTTCAATCCGTCGAGGGCGGCCTCAAGGACGCTGCCGTCGCGAAAAGCTTCTTGGCCCACCTCGCGCGGCCCAAGCAAGGCGAAATCAAAATCAGTGGGGGCTTCCCGTTGCCAACGTCGCAAGGTGCCCTGTCCGGGTACCGCTAGGTGTGTCTCTTGGATCTCGACGAAACGGTATTCTTTGAAATACCGCGTCGCGGGGACCGCAAAACCGGCACAGCCAACCGTAATCATATCGCGACGCACAATAACACGCCTTGAGTTTTTGGTGGCCGAGAACCGGGTGGGTTATTGATTTGAAATGTTTCGCTGAGCCCGCATTTGTCCACTGGGACCCAGATCACGCGGCTGAGAGACAGGAAACCCGTAGCGCAGCTCCAGCATTGTCAGCGCCTGATCTCGGACCGAAGCGCGTGCACCCTTCGTGACACTTGGTGGAAGTGGACTAGGTTTGTCGACAGGCGCGTTCGTAAGGCTAGCATATCGAGCCCGGCGGCCTATCCGGACTCGACGGATTGCATGGCGGCGGGTCTGGGGCGCCTCCACAGAAATGCTGTTAGAAAACTGGCAGCCGTTGCCAGCCACCACGGCAAATCGCCAATGACCCTGTAGACGGTTTTGCCTGACATCCATGCAATTGTTTGGGCTTGCGCGGCCTGCTCAAAGGCGCCCGTATGCGCCAACACTTTGCCCGTTGGGTCCACGAAAGCGCTAATTCCGCTGTTCGTAGAACGAATCAGAAATCGGCGCTGCTCGATGGCACGAAACTTGGCGAGCGCCAGGTGTTGCCACGGTTCCAGGCTGTTCCCAAACCAGGCGTCGTTGGTCATATTAACGATGAGTTCCGCGTCCCGATGCCGGAGCATTTTGTTAACGAATCTTGGAATCAGATCTTCATAACAGATATTCGTGGACACTTGATGGGAGCCGATTGGCAAAGGGTCCAGCGAAGTCCCTTGGGAAAAATGACCGGAATTCGGTGACCACTCGTAGAGAATCGGAAAGGCTTCGCCCAGGGGCAGGTACTCCCCAAATGCCAATAAATAGGTCTTATCGTAACGCCCCGTGATGTCGCCGTCCTTGTTCGTGGATAGCGCTGAATTAAAGAATACATATTGGCGGGCATCCTCAACTGGCCGGACTAAAACTGAGCCAACCAGTGCCGAAACACCCAAATTTCTGGAAAAGGCGCGCGGCACCGCCGTGGCAACGCGCGTCTCGTCAACGGGCCGCATAACGCTCGTTTCACTCCAAACGACGAAATCCAGCTTGCCCTTTTGGCGCAATTGTTGAGTCAGCGCAAGGTGACGCTGCAGACCCTCCTCCAATTCATGCCGTTTGCCGTACAGGCTCATGTTTGCCTGTACGATGCCAACGCGTGCCTTCGGTGCCGATTGCACCACGATGTGCACCGACCGAACCCGGATAATGCCGTAAATTGCCGCGAATCCGGAGATTGACGCCAAAGTCAAGACTCGCCGCCATCGCGGTTTACGTCCTTCAAGCCGCGCAGCAATCGGTTCGGATATGGCCAAGTTGAATGTTACCAAGACCAGTCCGACTGCGATGGGTCCGCCGATTTCCGCCAGTTGCAGCATCCAGGGCTGACTATGCAACGTGGCGCCAAAATACCAGGGGAAAAGGAGCGGAAAGACAAGTTCACTGGCGGCAAACGCTAGTGAAAATGCGAGACCAAAAGGCCAATTGCGCCGTTCGGTACGGGCCGACAAAAAGCCCGCAAGTGCCATTCGACCGGCTTGATAGGCGCACAGCAAGGCCATGAATAGAACGCACAATACCGTTGAAAATCCACTGAAGACTCGAAGCATTTCGAGCAACCAGTAAAAGCCGGTCATGGTCATCGTGAAACCGGATACCCAACCCAGCCAAAAGCCACGACGTGGTGATTGTCCGCGCAATGCTATAATTAGAGGGACGAGCGCCGCGAAACCCAATGGCCACACGTCGACGCCCGGAAACGCCGCGAAGTACAGTGCACCTGACGCCAGTGCTAATAGCGTCGAAGGCCAAAAACGCAGAGGAATGTGGCTGTTCGTGGACTCGGGTGGCTCGTCTGAATAGATGTGATTCAACTCGGAAATCCCCTCATTTTCGAAAACTTTGGTCGTCGCCGTCAGCGGGCAGAGGGACCTGCTGACCCACAGAATAAGCAAATCCCAACCAGCTTTCGAAAATCCGATGCGTAAGAGTCTCGTCGCTGCCTTTGCACGATGCAGGTTGCGCATTTGGCCGGGGCGTAAACAAAATGTCGAGATTTTCAGACCAAGAATGAGGTGATAATTCAGGTAATTCAATCGCCGAGCGCCTTTTTTACACGTGCCATCAGATCGTCAATGGCGAATGGCTTGGTGATGTAATTGCGTGCGCCGGATTGAATACCCTTGATTTTATCGCCCGCCGCATCGCGGGCCGTCAGAAACATGATGGGCGCCTTGGCACAACTTGGAATTAGCCGCAGCCGCTTAGCCAGGTCAAATCCGTCCATTTGGGGCATCATCACATCCAATAGCAACAGGCTAATGCATTCTTGCTGGGTTGCGACCGCCAACGCCTCATGAGGGCTTGAAACGGCAGTAATGTGGTAATGGTTGCCCAACACTCGCGCGACCATGGTTCGGATCGCCGATTCATCATCGACGACCAATATGTGATGCCTGTTGTCGGGCGGGCTCGCCTTGGCGTCCGTCATGCTATGCACCCAACTGCGTCAAGTCCGCTACTCGTTGCCGGATTTAAGATTTGGCAAACCATGACTAGCGAATTCCATACTAGCACGAGACTTTGAGGGGAAAAGCGAGGGAATTCGAGGCACGATGTATTCAGCTGGTACCGTTTTCTGCGGTTGGATTCAGCGTTCCGACTTGCGGCAGACCGAATCTGAGGTCAATGATGGAGCCGGATTGATGCCGCGAATTCTGCATATTGAGGACGATCCGGCCAATCGCCTGCTCGTAAGAAAGCTTCTGGCCACTTCTGGTTTTGAGGTCATTGACGCCGTAGATGGTCTCGACGGAATTCGAAAGGCCTGTAGCGAACTCCCCGATCTTGGTGCTCGTTGATATCGCTATTCCAGGTCTCGATGGTTACGAGGTGACCTTGCGGCTTCGCTCCGAGCCAACTCTCCGGAATGTGCCAATCGTGGCCATCACCGCGGAAGGCAATCGAGATACGAGTCTCAGCGTCGGATGCGACGGATATTTGCAAAAGCCCATCGACGCGCGCTAGTTTGCGGAAACAATCCAAACCTATCTGGGCGGGCGACGCGAACAGACCTCCCCGGATCGCGCACGCAAACACTTGCGCCAGCAAGGGCAACGTATTGTCTCACACTTGGAACACAAGATTAGCGAACTCATCGGCCAACGCGCGCCTTCTCGAGATCGATCGAGCGCGCAAAGAGTTCTACCGCAACGTCACC
Organism: uncultured delta proteobacterium; assembly: GCA_963835565.1. Classification (GTDB taxonomy): domain Bacteria; phylum Myxococcota_A; class Polyangia; order Polyangiales; family Polyangiaceae; genus FEN-1139. The sequence goes on along the minus strand of CAWIGY010000094.1, from coordinate 44,604 downwards.
CACGAGCTGGCGACCCCGATGACGCCGATCGTAGGCTACATGAAGCTCTTGCGTGACGGGGAAATGGGGTCCATTGTGCCCGCGCAGGAAAAAGCTCTGCGGGCAATGGACGACTGCGTCCAGCGGCTTCGCGGGATCATCGATAACCTGCTCGATGTAACAGGTCTCGAAACCGGTCGATTGCGGTTCGTTCATCACGACTACGATTTCGGACAGGTAGTTCGTCAAGCCATTGAACGCCGCAGTCCAATGATTCAGGAACGTGGCTGCCGGCTAGTCTTCGATGTGCCGCGAACCGGTGTCCGGGGGTGGGGGACGCCGAGCGACTGGCGCGCGCCGTGGACCATTTACTTGATAACGCCGTGAAGTTTACGCCGGCGGGCGGGGCCGTGGGGGTCCGCGTTCGCCGATTAGCGACGGGACATTTTGAACTTTGTGTCGTTGATAGCGGCCCGGGTGTATCCGCTTCAACGTTGGAGCAATTGTTTGAACCATTCGTGCAGGGTGACGGGTCGCCGACGAGGGCGCATGGTGGAACTGGAGTTGGTTTGGCAATTGTGCGCGGCATCGCCCGCGGCCACGGAGGGGACGTGCGTTGCGCATCGCCAGCGAATGAAACGGTAGCCGATGTGCGGTTCAGTGGTGCCGGATTCTATTTGGTTGTGCCAGAGCGGGCAGCGACCCCGGCCGCTTCATGACCGCACGTTCATTCGTTCGTCGGTTATGCGAAGCTGCGCCCGGTCGTCGCCAAGCCCCCCATTTACCTTGATTGGAATTCCACCAGCCCGCCGCATCCGGATGTCCTCGAGGCCATGCGATGCGCGGCCACGAATGTTTGGGCGAATCCGGCTAGCGTTCACGCGTGGGGCCGACATTCGAGGAACCTCGTCGAGTCGGTGCGGGACTTTCTCGCCGGATTGATTGGGGCACATCCTCGTAACTTGGTGTTCACTTCAGGCGGCACTGAAGCGAACAACTGGGCACTTCACGATGTCCCAGGCCTAGTTCTCAGTCGTCTCGAACACCCTTCCGTGACTCGACAGGGCGAGCGACTTGCAAGATTGGGCCGTCCGGTTCGCTGGCTCGACGTTCCACAACTCGGGGCAAATCGAGCCAGACTCGCGTAGAAAGAGCATTGGCGGGCATGCCACCTGGAACGTGCGTGGCGGCCATGGCTGTCAATCATGAGACGGGCATTGTTCAACCCCTCAGGGAAATCTCGGAGTCCGTTCACCATTTTGGGGCTATTTTGCACGTGGACGCGGTTCAAGCCCTCGGCAAGCTCCCCGCCGACTTCGTGGAATTGCTGGGATAGCGTAGCGCTGGGGGCACACAAAATTTCTGGACCCAAGGGCATAGGCGCGTTGGCCTGGAACGGCGAAAGGCCGATGCCAACGCCGATTCTGCTCGGGGGAGCTCAGGAACGAGGGCTTCGACCCGGAACCGTAGATCCTATATTGGTGGCTGGTTTCGGTGCCGCCCTGGAACGAGCAGCTGCGATTTCAGGCTCACAGGCCCGATTAGCCAGCTTGAGAACCCGCTTGGAGTCGGAACTTGGCCATTTGGTCGAAAGCAATGTCCCCGGCCAAGTCGAGCGATTGGGCCACGTATCGAGTCTGTTCGTTCGGGGTTGGAATGCGGAGGAGCTAGTTGCGGCGCTGGATCTCGAGGGAGTGTGCATTTCCAGCGGGAGCGCTTGCGCCTCCGGCACGGCGGAAACATCACCAGTGATAACCGCCATGCTTGGCGCGCAAAGGGCTCGCTCGACCGTAAGGATCTCGCTGGGAGAGACGACGACGGAGCTCGACATTAGAGACGCAATTGAGGCATTTCGACGCGTTTTGCCACATTCATGATGAAGAACCTTAAGGGTTCCACGGCGAGTTGCGACCACAGATGAGCTATTCAATCGTAGGATCTTGAAAATACAGCAGTTTAGTGTGGAAGCTCGAGCCAGAATAGCGCATCTATTCAATAGACTGACTGCGCAATTGAGCGACACTGGACGTGTCAGTGTGACAAGCAGTTAAGTATTCCATTAATAACGCTTAATTATCTATCGATAATTACTCGTGAAACCAGCACAGTATGCAAGGCGATGCCAGCGGCCACGGAAGCATTGAGGGAGTCCAGCGTTCCCGAGGAAAGCAACCTGGCAAACTCTTGACACACCGGCCTGATGCCACGCCCCAGTCCGTGATGTTCACTTCCAATCACCAAGACGACCGGTCCTGCGAGGGGCATCTCGTGCAGAGCCCTCGGAGCTCTGGAATCCAAGCCGATCACCTGGATCTGAGAATCTGCAAGCCGTCTCAAAGCATCCCGCAGCGACGGGACCCGACACAGGCGTGCTTGTTCAATAGCACCAGCTGACGCCCGAAACATTGCAAGGCTCAATGGGGCCGAAGCATGCTCCCCCCAAATTATCGCTGCACCTGCGATGGCCACCGCACAGCGTACTACTGCGCCGAAATTCTGCGGATCTTGAATCTCGTCCAAAGCAACCGCCAGGAGGTTCTTGTCTTGGATAAGCACATCCAATTCGACGAGCCTTAGCGGTGGCGCGAATGCGATGACTCCTTGATGTTGGACCCCACCGGAAACTCGATCCAACTCTAAGGCCGAAACTCGCTCTACCCCAGTCACGCCCTGATCGCGGGCAAACCGCTCAATGGCGTTCAGCCGGGAAATAGGGCGCGCGTCAATCAATACCTGCGATAGCTGTTACCGATGAACGCGGATTGCTTCCCTAACTGGGTGCAAGCCCACTACCAGTCGGTTTTTTTCGGTCAGATTCATTGCTTACCTCGGATAACAAGCGACGCGCAGCAGCACCTACCTAACACTTTCTTTTTGTTGAGCATATTTAGGCACATCAGAGTTTTCGTCGGTAGCTAACTAGAAAGAGCCTGCTCAATTTCACTCTCGATGTTCGCGGCCGCGGCTTTTGGATCTTTAGCGTCTCGAATCGGGCGACCTACCACGAGCAGACTGGAGCCAGCTCTGATGGCGGCATTGGGTGTCTCCACCCTCTTTTGGTCATCTGCAGAAGGACCTGCCGGACGGATCCCAGGGGTAACCAAAACGACAGAATGTCCCAATTCGGAACGCAATCGACCAACTTCCGATGCGGAACAAACAAAACCTTGAACACCCACCGCGTGAGCCATGCGAGCCAATGTCAAAGCCTGCTCGGCGGGTGCGCTCTGAATACCGATGGCCTGCAGATCGGAACTGTCGAGCGACGTTAAAACAGTCACAGCAAGGATCGTCAATGCAGCGTCTTCTTTTTGCACCCTCGAAACGGCCTGAGCCAACATGCGCGGTCCCCCGGAAGCATGAACCGTCAAATACCGAACACCAAGTTGGCAAGCGTTGGCGACGGCTCGTTCAACCGTTTCTGGGATATCGTGAAGCTTCAGATCGAGGAAATATTTCGCAGCCCAAAACCTGGCCCAACTGGGTTGACTTGGGACCCTCACGCACAAATAACTCTAGGCCAACCTTCAGAACGCCAACATGTACAGCGACCTGTTGGGCAGCATTGAGCGCAGAGTCCCAATCCGGACAATCCAGCGCAAAAGCCAGACGCTGCCGGCCCAAATTACCCTTCACCACAGGAATCGCATCAGTCACACAGCGGATCGCCCGGGGCGCAGTTCTTGTGCGGCTTTGGCGAATCGCTGGCACCACTGCCTTTCACAGCTCTGCCCGCGGCTTGGGTCTTTTGGCGTTGTTGTTCCAATTCTGCCTGCAGCTTGGCCCGCGTAGCCTCATCTTTTGCGTTGGCCAAAGATGCCTGCAATTCTTGTTCTTTGCGATTAGCTATTTCGAATTCATTTTGCAGCCGGCGTAGCCGTTCCTCCGTATCTTTTCGCTGAGCTTCGAGGATTTGGGCTCTCTTCTGCGCTTCTTCTTGATGTTCCTTAAATGTAAGACCACCCGCCACGCCGCCGACGAGCAGTACGCCAACTACGACACCCACGATGATTTGCAGACGCTTCTTGCCCTTATCCTGCGTCAAAGCGACCAACGTCTGTTCGTGGGCCTGCTGCGCCGTCATGGTTTCGAGGCGGGCACGATGCTCTGCCTCTGCTCGCGCCTTTTCGATTTCGCCGTGGCGAATGGCTTCAATCCGCGCAGCGTCCTCCTTGCGTCGCACTTCTTCATTTCGCCGCGCTTCTTCTTCTTCTCGAAGACGAGCCTCTTCGGCCGCCCTTGCCGCGAGTTCAGCTGCCTGTCGGGCTTCCAATTCGGCTTTGGCTTGAGCTTCCTTTTGGGCTTCCTCCTCGCGAATGCGGTCTTCCTCGAGGTTCATCAGCTCCTTGAGTGAAAAGAGCACGGAGCTTTCTTTTTGCTGTTCTGCCTTGGGCATTTCGTTCCTCGGTGCAGCGTTGCTGTCTTCCAGTTTCCCTACAAGGGCGGGCTGGGCTCGTCAACGGCCAAATATGTTAGTGCAACTTTCAGCGGAAATCATCGACTTCTTGGCGACTCTGAAATTCCGGTAATCAGTGTGACGAGCCTCGGTCCGGTCCGCAACGCGATAACCGCGGATTCAAGAGATTATAGGCAATTACTTGGTTTCAACCACTTTACTTTGAGATCGTGGTCAGTAGAGTTCGCCGCGCCCATGACTACCCCGGTCGTTGCACCCATAACTGGCATTGTCTGGAAAATTCTCGTGAGTGTGGGAGATTCGGTTACACTTGGTCAGACTGTAGTGATACTGAATCCATGAAAATGGAAGTACCGGTTTGTTCGCCTGCCGCTGGGATTGTCCACAGCATTGGGGTTTCTAATGGCGAATCCGTTGAAGATGGGGACGCTTTGGTGACGTTGACTAGCTGACTCACAGAGTCACCAGAATTCGGTGGAAGGCGGTGGCGTCTTGGACGGACGGCCGAGTCGGCTTTGGCGAACCTGTTGCCAAAAACTCAAGACTAGCAACAGCATAAGGAGGTTAAGCACTACAAAACCGCCGGCGACGAGCCGAAGGCCCGCCGCTGATTCCCGAGCTACAGCAAAAGGCCCAAGCGGCACTATTTTGCGCTGCGATGCGGGCATATCAGCGACCCGAGTTGCGACCACAACAACGTGTTCAGGACTCAGGTTTGAGACTGCACCCGCCACTAATCGTTGAATTTCTTCGGGCGAAACCGGCAAATCCTTTCCATGGTGACGAATGAGGACCGAGGCGCTTGGCACTGCACGGTTCGTCGCCTCAACCAACATATCCGTGGCCGGCACCGCCAAGTGAACCCGGGCTGAGGCGACCCCGTCGATTGACGTTAATGACCGTTCAAGATCCCCCGCCGTACCCGCCAACAAGCGAGCCTGCTCACCCTGCAAGCTGGGGATCAAGGAGCCTTGCCCCACCGATTCTGCTACGCCAGGTCGTTCCCGTGCCGGCAATCCTTCTCGGGATAGCACCCCGAGCGCGAACGGCGCCTCGGATCGGTGCACCGAAACCAACCATTTGCCTTCATTCTGCGAGTCAAACTCTTTTGTGCTGGCAACCCCGTCCCGCTCGAGTGTCACCACGACTCGGTTAGCGGATAGTTCGTCCAAGTTGCGCGCAATGGGCACAGAACATCCCATCAAGACCAGTAACATCGCTAGCACATAACCGTATTTCCCTTGGAGAAACAGGCCAGTATTCCTAGGCTCGGCAATTCCACGTGGCAAAGGACACCGCCTAGTGCGCAGCCGCAAACGTAGTGCGCGTTACGTCGAGCTTGGGATGCGATGGAAAATTGAGGCGCCGAACCGACGCATTTATGCAGGCAGCAACACGACCATTGGGAGGACTTGTCGTAACGGATACCCCCACTGCCCGTCCATTTTGCACTGCGGCACAAATATTGATCGACATCGAGTCGGGCACACCGCAGCCCGAAAAGTAGCTGCCCGAATTGAGGATGGCTCCATATTGTCCCGCCGTGATGTCGGCCTGACCGTGTTGACCAATGCGCATTTCCTCGACGTAAGCGCCCTGTGCCGACTCGCAACTTTGACCGCCAGCGAGCATTGGAAAGCCGCCCTGCGATCCCAGTATGCGCGCACCACCACCCTCCTTTTTGCTTCCTTTCAATGCTCCATCCAGTTTCGACATTGACCGCCGTGTCGCCATGGACGGCTACATCGTCGCTCTTTTTACCGCGCGCTTTGATAAACCAAATCGCAGCGACCGCGAGAACGGCACCAACGGCCAAGATTCCGAAAAAATGCCTTGCCGCGGGTGCTCCGTTGCTCGTTGACCACGGTACGCTCGAGTGCTTCCTTCTCGGCTTTGATGTCACGATGCAGGCGCGCTTGTTCCGAGAAGGGCGCAAATTGGCTCCATTCTTTGATGGGGCGTTCGTCATTGCTCAGAGAGTCCCGTAATATGTCAGCATCGACAAAATTGTGTGTAGCAATCTGTTGCAGGAGTTCCACCGCGGAAAATGGGCCGTGATCCATTCCTCCCTTTACAACGACGTATCTGGGTCGTGGGTCGCTTTCCAGTTGTGCTTTGACGGCGGATAACTCATGAACGCGTTCATCACGAATTATTGGCTTCTTGCGGCCCTCTACGACCCGCATATCGAATGGACTTGCCGCCCTGCTGTGTTGCCCCACCGGCGAAATACGTGGCACTGGAGGCAACATCGACATTGATACGTCTACCGTAAACCCCGCGTCACCATCGAGGTGGGACTCGTCGGCGGGAGGCGGCGCACCGCTGGCCGTCGGAGCCAAGTGGTGAAGCGCTTGAGCCAATGCCAGTAAGTCATCGGGGCGATGCGTAGGATCAGCGACCAATGCCTTGCCAAGAATTTCCTCGACGGTCGGAGGGATCCCTGCGACAAGCTCCGATGGTCGACGCATTCCAGGTCCCACCACTTCACCGGTGACCAATTCGTAGAGCAGCGCGCCCATTGAGTAGACGTTGGCTCGTGCGTTTCCGGTTCCGCCTGCCCGCTCCTCAGGTGCCAGACATGCGCGATCACGAGGCGATACTGGGAGCTGCTGGGCTTGCTCGATTGAAATTTGATATCGACCATTCTGCCCGCGCACTATCGACGAAGGGTGCACATAAAACCGCATCCCGGCCGCGTGGCGCTGAGCTGTCTCCACCGCAATCGGCACTAGAATCGCAATTGTCTGATGTAAGGACAGGGTCTTGCCGACCGAACGAAGTTGGTCCAGATCGGCGCGCAGGGTTTTGTCCAAGGTACTTCTTCCAACGGGCAGGGATGCCCCTGAGGTCCAATCTGATACGGGATTGGGGAGGCCGATAGTATCAAAAATCCGCTTCCTAGGAATGTGGGATATGTGGGCACGGAATTATGATATCTAAAGGTCAATCGAATGGGATTCGGGATTTGGAACCCAATGATGACGCCGACGCTTGAAGCGTCCCCCGACGAATTCCTCTAAGATTGGCGCAAATTCAGCTGGATCGTTGGTGTTCCACTCTCCTGCATCTAGGAAATCGATAATCGCTCCCGAACGTCCAAGAAGTATGAAGCTAGGGACCCGGTCGATTGGCAGATGCAGGTGCCGAAGCTCATCTTCGAACTCATCAAGATCTAAACGGACTATTCTGATTTTTCCTAGCTCATGCCTGAGCGAAGTTCTCGCCAGCGCGTAGCCAAAAGCTGCGCAACTGGGACATCGGGGCAGCATCGTCACGAGCAGGCAGCGTTGATCATTCTCTCCGGCCGCACTGGCTTGCTGAGCAATAAATTCAGTGAAATCCAGAGTGTCGTCGCCTACGTTGACCAAGTCAATCAACCCATAGCGACCAGATTCTGTCTTACGTGCCTGGCTGACGCGTTTGGAGCGCTGGCGAATAAGTTGCACCTGGGCATCTGGCGTGGACTGACTGTTCGCCCCATCACGGGCAGCCAATGACATGGAGGACGAATTTTCCGTTGGGCCGATATGCTGGCTGCTGCGAATATGGCAACCAGTAGCGAAATGAAGGCAAAATCCAACACAAATGCCCAATGACGCGGGGAAGAAAGCGGCACTAACGCCGAGTGCGTGTTTCGTTCGCTCATTTTTCCGCTGACTCACTAATCCGTACCTCGTGCACTCATTAACTTTGGGGAACTCCAGGCTCACAATCATTCCCGGCTCGGGGTTCAATTGTTTTCCGGCGGGTCCCAGACAGCGAAACTCGCCTTTAGCACGTCGCCAGACGGGCGACTCGCTGCAAGAAACCTCCGCACCGGCCTGAAAGTTTGGCATGTGCAGGATAAAGGTAAGATACTTCCTTACCCAGAGTTTTTCGGCGGTGCCCATATGGTGCGCTGCATTGCCGCCAAGGGTTTCAAAATGTTAGCGTCCGCCGGCATATGGATTCGCGCGAGATTGAGTCAGTCGTTGGGCGCCTAATTCAGAACCCACACGACCACGAAGCCCTGACGATGGCGCACCAAGCGGGCCAATCAGACCCCAAGGTTTACGCCACGATTCTTGAGCGAGTGGGCAATGGGAGCTCGGATCCGGCGCTGGCCTGTTATTGGCTGACCGAAGCGGCGAACGTCTGGTCGACTGCGCTTAGCGACGCACCGAGGGCCGCTCGCGCTCTTATGGCAGCGATTGAGCGCGATCCGACTCAACCAGCAGCCGCTGATCGATTGGCAGAGCTCTATCGTGAACGTGGCGATGCAAAAGCTCTTGTTGCCTTGCTTGAGCGGCGATCCAAGGCCCTGACTCCTCTACTTGCCCACGACGCTTCGTTGCGACAGCCGCTCGCGCAAGTTCACGAAGAGCTGGGTCGACTGTGGAGTGAACCCCCCCTTTCACAGCTAAAGAAGGCCGCTGATAATTATCGAAAAGCGATTGAATTCGATCCGACAAGCCAGTTCGCGATTTACGCGCTCCGCGAAATGCTAAAGGCCGAAGGGGCGTGGTCGGATGCGATTCCGTATTTTGAGTTGGAGCAGCGCATCGTTGATGATCCTGAGCGCAAACTTGCACTGTACCAAGACGAAGCAAACGTTCGGCGTAGCGCTGGCGACCTAGCTGGGGCGTCGGTGGCGCTGAGGAATGCACGTGGCGAGGAAGGGGGAACGGATCCCGCACTAAAACAATTTCTTGCGACAATTGCCTTGGAGCGGGTCCAGTCGCACCAGCCCATTAGCGAAGTTGACAAGCAAGAGGGCGCTCAGCTCTTCGTCGAGCTTGCCGAGGAATACCCCGGAGATCACGGGCTCTCGTATGCGGTTTGCGCGTTGGAAATCGATCCCGGAAATGACAGAGCTGCGCAGTTGGCCATGTACTATGGCGAACAACTCAATCGTGAAGCGGAAGTCGCAAGGCACGCCGCAGCATATCTGAAGGCGAGTCCCGCCGGCGCTTTAGCTCCGCAGGCACGCGAATTCGTTAATCGGCTGGCCCAGCAAGGTTTGATTGACGATTCTCTTTTCGAGGCTTTGGCCCCCGCGGCGGATGCTCCAGCGCTCGAAAGGGTGCAAGCGCTTTTGGACCAGGCAAATGCCTTGGCTCGCAAAGCGCGCAAGCCCGAAGCTGCAGAGAAGTACCAGCAAGTGCTTGAACTTGACCGCGCCAATGAAGAGGCTGTGGCCTTTATGGAAGGGTATTTTCGTCAACGCCGGAAGTATCCTGAGCTCAGAGATTTGCTAATGGCGGCCAGTCTTGTTGCGGATGCCCCTTTTGAGGCTCGTCGCACTTGGCTGCGCGAGTTGGCGGGTCTTTGCGAGACACAATTGCGCGATGTTGACAACGCTATCAAGGCCTGGCAGGAACTTGTTTCGCTCGAGCCTGAGGATGAAAATTCTCGCGAGCAATTGCGCAGGCTTTTTGAACGTGCTGGCCGTTGGGACGATCTTGTCGTTTTGCTTGAACAAGAAGCGGAACAAGAGTCGGACGTTGAGCGTCGCGTCGGGATGGAACGAACTATCGCAAAAATCCACGAACAAAAACGTCGCGATCCCGTCGCCACTGGCCAGACTTGGGCACGTGTTGCGGCTCTACTACCGGATGACGAAACGGCAATTCTTTCCGCTGTGCGCAGTTTCGAAAAAGGCGAGCGATTTGACCTTGCTGTTCAAGTGATTGCCGAAAATGTAACTGCCGTAACAGACGAAGTCACGCGAGCACAATTGTACCAAAAACTCGGAGAAATGCGCGAGGCCCAACGTGATTTCGTGGGTGCGGGTGATGCCTTCACGGAAGCGGCGCAACTCGCGCCTTCGATTGCCTTGTGGTCAAACGCAGAGCGTTGCTATGTGGAGGCTGAAGCATGGGATCAAGCGGCGACTGCCGCAGATGAACGCGCTCAATTGCTCGAATCCCCTACCGAACAAGCTGAACTATATGCGATAGTTGCATTTTACCTCGTGCGCTCGGGAGACGAATCGAGCGCTCTTTTGAGACTGGAACAAGCGACGCAGTTGGATCCCGACAATGACGAATACGCAGACCAACTGGAAAAGAGTCACGAGGCAGCCGGGCGGCACGACGAGCGAGTTATCTTCTTGCTGCGACGCGCCGAACTCTTGAATGATGCTTCCAAACGCCGACTGCTGAGGAAACGAGCCAGTGAGCTTCAACGTGACGTACTTGAAGATCTCGACGCGGCACGCGAAAGCCTGGTTTTGTCACTGGATGACGGTGACGATGTAGAGGTTCTTACTTTGCTAGCGGACGATGCTGAGCAACGTGGTGAGGCTCAGGATGCCGTCGAATACTTGGCGAGACTTGCCAAACTGTTGCCCGAGCCGGGCGATCGGGTAGGCGTGATGCTGCGCGAGGCCAAAATATTGGCCGATATGGTTGACGACCCAGCGAGTGCCATTGAGCGCTACGAGACCATTCTTCGAGACTTCCAACCGAATAATGCCGAGGCATTGACCACTATCGCGGACCTGCACGAGCGTTTGGACAATCCGAAAGGTGTGGCGGACGCGCTGGAACGTCGAATGGCCTCTCTCGACGACTCCGAAAACAAGCTAGAAATTGCCAGAAAACTTGCGGACTTGTATGAAGCACGTCTCGAGGATCCCGGGGCTGCAATCTCACGCTTAGACATTGTACGGAGTTTGGACCCGGAAGACTACGATGCCCTGCGCAGACTTAATGCTCTTGCCGAACAAGTTGAGGATTGGCCAAGATTCACTAGGCACTTGAGTGAACTCATTGGGATTGAAGGTGACGAGGAAGAGCTCAGTGTCATGACGCGTCGCTTGGCGCAAGTGCTCAACGAAAATCTGGGGAAAAGCGACGAAGCATTGGCAGCATTGCTGCAGGTTGCAGATTTGGGCGACGTTTCATGTCGCGAGGAGTACGTAAAGTTAGGTGATAGCCTCGGCTGGAAGGGAATCGTCGCTTCAAAGCTCGTTGAATGGCACCTAGAGGCGCCTGCGGGTGATGAGCGCAATGAGGCTTTGCGGGGTGCCTTCGACCGCTTCGTCGAGGTCGGTCGTGATATGGATGCTGCAAAGGTTGCCCGGGAGCTGGTCCATTCACGTGCGGCAGATGCGGAATTGGCGTCGCAATTGGAGAATATCGCTGTCAAATTGAAGGACCTTGAGGCCCTGGAAGTTGCCCATGATTTTGATGGTTCAGGAGCTATCTGGAAGTGCGCGCGCCGAGGAAGCGGTGCGTCAAGCTGAGGTATTGGCAAAGGCTGGCGTGGAACTCGAAGACGCGATGCAACACGGTGAGCAAGCCCTTACTAGTGTGAATCCAGCGGACGCGGAGCCGTTACTCCAGCGCCTCGCGGATTTGGCCAAGGATCGGCAGCTCATCATGGGGCTTTACGAAAGACAAGTAACACGTTGCAAGTTGCCGCAGGATCGATTGCTGGCTCTCGGCCGCGCAGCGCAGATTGCGGCAGAATTCTCGGCATTGGATCGGGCACGAGAGTTCTTCGATATCGCTTTGGGCGGCTCAGTGCAGCCCGAAACACTGGTTATTCTGGAAGGCATTGCCGGCGAAACGGATGCCAAACTGGAAAAGGAAACATTGCGCCGAACGCTCGCGGAAGCCATGGCCGCAGGTGGCCAAGGTTCGCGGGATGGGGGACGCACGCGTGGCATGCTCTTGCGTCGCGCGGCAGCCCTGGTCTCGACAGAGCTGAAGGATCTGGAGCAAGCATTTACCTGGTTGGGCGATGCGCTCATCACTCATGTAGATGATGAAAGTCTCGACGAATTGGAGGTGCTTGCGCGAGATTGCGGGGATCTCGCGAGAGTGGAAACAGTCCTGAGTCGAGCGCTCGAAGAAGTGTTCGATGGACCACTTGTTCGCAAAATTCTGATCAGGCGGGCGCAATTGCGCGCTGAGCAGCTGAATGACAAACAGGGCGCGGCTGCCGATTTGAAGAGACTTCACGATCTTTCTCCCACGGACCAAGCCGTAATTCAGCAGTTGGGTGAGCTGTACGAAGAGATTGGCGATCACAAGGGCATGGTGCAACTCCTTGAAGACCAGATTCTCCGTGGTAAAGACCCGGCATTGCGTACGGACTTGGCTCGAAAAGTCGCCAGGTTGTGGGAAGAGAAATTGGCGGATGCTCGTGAAGCGGCGGATGCGTGGCGTCGCGTTCTGAGAATGAAGTCCGGAGATCCCGAAGCGACGGAGGGGTTAGACCGAGCAAAGAGCAATATGCTCAACCGATCCGCGAGCGACGCAGCATCTTTGCCCCCGGATTCTGCTCCATCGGCTACCGACCTAGATGCGGGCGAGGTACCCCTAAGTGAGCTTGGACCGAAGAAAGCGGGGACGCCAGTTCGTCCGCTGGCATCGACTCCTGCTAGGTCCGCTGGAGCCAAAGTGCCGCTAATGAACGAAGAAGACCAGGAATCATCGTCGGATGACAAATCTGATTTGGAAATTCTTCGACGAGATACCCTCACTAGTTCAAACATTGCCGACGCAGAGGGGGAAAACGAAGCAATTGGGATCAAGGAATTGTATGAGGACTTACCCTCGGGGATTGACGTCCATATCGACAGCGATTCTGCGGGCAAGTCAGGTCATTCAAGCGCAGAGCGCACAAAATCTCCTCCTGCCCCGCCACGAAAGAGAGTGGAATCGAGCGATGGCCGACCGACTAAATCTGAGGGAAGTGCGCCGCATGCAGCGCCCCAACCAATAGGACATTCGCCCAATGCCGCGATGCCGTCTGCGGCACCCGCGCGCCGCCCACCACCTCCGCCTCCAATGCGTTCAAGCGCACGTCCTCCACCTCCAGTGCCGCCCACCAAAGGCATGCCGGCTCGTATGCCACCTCCTCCACCTTCGCTGCGGCCCAACGTGCCGTCGGCTCCACCAAGTCAGGTAAGGCCCGCGGTGCCCCCGACGCGACCACCGATTGAAGTCGACGAAGCCGATGAGGAAGGCATTTCCGTCGACGACTCGGAATTGCTAGAATAAGCGCCAGAAAGGACGCGAGCTAATCGGATGGCGCCAAGAAGTTCTGCCGTCCCGAAAATGTTCAACACGAAACCGCGCGCTGGTTCGCGACCGTCGGCGTCAATCAGCGACAAACGTTTCTGTAGAGGTGTGTGGAGATATTGGTGTTTTCGCAAACGATGGCCTGGGCGAACTCTCGAAATACGGGACAATTTAGTGATTGGAAATACGACGAATTCGGACCAAAGGCGCAATTCGCCCGGTACTAACAAGAATTGCCCAGCCGGAGTTCCCCCTTCGTTCCGTCTAATATGGCACGAGTGCCGAAAGGAAGTGGCGAATTGATTCTCCCGTGCCCAAACGGAAGATTCAGCACTACGGGAACGCCTACTCGCTCCAACTGATTCTCCAAGACATTGTTCACGGGTATTCTATGCTTGCCGGAGTCACAATCGACGAATTGTCCCAACGCATAGGCTGCTACTCGGTCTGTCACCCCGGAATTTAGCAACGCGTTTAGCATTCGATCGATTCGGTACGAAGACTCGGCGATATCCTCGAGAGCCAGAATGCAATTATCGGGGAAGCGCAGTTTCCCCATAGCCAAACTACTGAAAAGCACGGTCAAATTGCCTCCAACGAGGACCCCTGCGCTTTCACCAGGGCAAAGCGTTTGACCCCTCAGCACTCGATACTTATCTGGATATTCGAGTGCTTCCAACCATGTTTTTCGCGCCACTTCATCGCCTCGGCCTAGGCTGACCAAGTTATTCGCGTGCATGGAGGCGACTCCGATTTGCCAAGCACAAATGTGCAGGGTTGTCGGATCCGAAAAGCCCACTATCCATTTTGGATGTGAAATTAGCCCACCGAAATCGATTGAGGATATGAACCTCGCGGCGCCCCAACCACCGCGTGCAACAACAATCGCTGAAATTTCAGGGTCGTCAATCGCGAGCTGCATTTCGACACGACGACGCTCGTCGGAGCCTGCGAAGAATCCTTCGCGAGCGAATATCGTCGGATCGAACTGAGGACGATGATATTTCGAAAGCCAGCCTAAGCCCTTCCAGAACAAGGTGCGATCGAATGCTCCCGAGGGAGCAACGACGCGAATTTTCGATCCATAGCGTAAAGATGGGGGAGTCAGCACGGAATGCTCGTGATCAGCGTATCAAGACATACGACAAATCCAGGGGAAGGACCATTTTTACAAGGCCCGAGAGTGCAGCCGAATTCGTTTGCAGGAGCAACTCAGCGCGGAACGTCGGGCCTTATGGCATTTCTTGGCGGGGTTTCGACGTCTTGCTGGAGTGACCGAGGCAATGAGGTATTGTCTGGATGCATGCCCGACCCTGTCGCACTAACGCCTCATGGAGAGCCAAGATTTACCAACGCAGAGCCCAACAGTAATGGATTTCTGAAGTGGGCTTCACGCGCAGCCGACGAGTTCAGTCTTCGCTGGTTGGGAGGGGACTTTGCGCAACGGTTTGAGGAGCTTCGGCAGCGATATCCCTACGATCCTTATGGCCTCGACGTGCGGACAGTTCATTCGGCGGCCTGCCTTAGCGCACTGTTTCACCGTTTTTATTTTCGCACGGAGATACACGGAATCGACCGAGTGCCTGAGGGGCGAGTCGTAATTGCGGCCAATCACTCGGGTCAACTTCCAATTGATGCTGCAATACTAGGCTGCGCGTTGTTCTTTGACGCGCCAAGGCCGAGACTCATACGTGCCATGGTGGACCGCTGGGTTGCCTATCTACCGTTCGTATCGACTTTCTTTTCAAGAATCGGCTCAGTCATAGGAAACCGCGAAGCGGCAATGAAATTACTTGAAAACGACGAAGCTTTGTTGGTCTTTCCCGAAGGAATTCGTGGAATCTCCAAACCGTTTACGCGACGCTACCAACTTCAGCCATTTGGACATGGCTTTTTGCGCATTGCATTGGAAACCAATTCTCCGATATTGCCTGTGGCCGTAATTGGTGCCGAGGAACAGTACATCAATCTCGGTAATTCTGAGTTACTGGCGCGCTTGCTGAAAATGCCGGTCTATCCGCTAATCCCACAGATGTACATTCCGTTCGGTCAAGCTCCTTTGCCCACAAAATATCGCTTGTACTTCGGCGAACCACTAAAATTTCGTGGACGCGCTGATGCAGATTCCAATCAAATTGCTGATCAAGTCCACGTTGTTCAGAAGGCCATTCAGGACCAACTCAGTTTGGGTCTGCGGCAGCGAAGGGGTGTGTTCTTTTGAGTCGCGCAATTTGTTCTCGATCATTCCAAAACCCAAATCCAGAAATGTCGGACCGCGACATTGTCCGAGAAATTGACGTTATGCGACGTAGAGTATCTTTGGATGTTGGAGTTGTCTTTTTGGTCAGCGGGTCAGTTGGTATGCTTGGTTGTGGTGGGGACGTCCCCAGGCCATCCTTGCCCTCCCCGGAATATGAGCGCCCAAGCGTCACGCCTTGGCCGCCGGTAACCAATGAAGGTCGCCAAGAAACTTCGCAGCGGCAAGCCACCCCTAAGATAGAAGATGCGGGTGAGGGGTCGGGCCAACTCGATGCTTCTATATTGCACTAGCCGACCGACGAATTCATTCGAGCAATCGAATTTGCGATAATTGTTCCCGATGAGCCTACGCCGAGCAGGTGACCGTGAAATGGCAAATGCTTTCCCGACTGGCGATGGTAGTGCTGCACAAATTTCATTGTGCTATTGCTGTCCCTTATCGCACGCAAATAGCCGAGCCAAGCCTGCAGTCAGGCTACTTCAGAGATTAGGTGTGCACCAATGGAACTATGTACAGTGCGCCAACAGGCAGAAAATGCACGTGATAGTGCGAAAATACTAGCCGCTCTAGGTCGTTCGCAGAAAGACGCGGCCCTTGCAGCCATTGCCACGGCGCTACGCGCCAGCACGAACATCATCGGCGAAGCGAATGCAGTAGATGTGGAGAATGCAAAGATTGCCGGCGTGCCCGGTGCGATGATTGATCGTCTCGTAATGGGCTCCAAGGAGGTCGAAAGCACGGCAAGCGCCGTCGAGTACGTGATGTCACTTGAGGACCCAATTGGAACTCGACACGAGATGATCCGACGTCCTAACGGTTTGCAGGTGGGCAGGCAGCGCATTCCGTTGGGTGTTATAGGAATGGTGTATGAATCCAGACCGAATGTGACGGTCGATGCAGCCGCACTATGTCTAAAATCTGGCAACGCTGTGCTGTTGAGGGGAGGCAAGGAAGCCGCAGAATCTAATCGCACCTTGGGGTTGATTCTCAGAAAGGCGATAGGCAGCATTGGCCTGCCTCAAGATGCTGTGCAGATTGTGTCGGCTCAAAGTCGCGATACGATTAGGGATCTAATCTCGCTTAGCGATCTAGTCGATCTAGTTATTCCGAGGGGGGGAGAAGGTCTCATACGGTTCGTTACCGAACATGCAAGGGTTCCGGTCATCCAACATTTCAAGGGAGTGTGCCACCTTTTCCTGGATGCGGACTGCGACGTGTCAATGGCTGTAGGTCTGGTCGTAAACGGCAAGGTCCAGCGACCCGGCGTGTGCAACGCTTTAGAATGCCTACTGGTTGATGCGGCTGCGGCTCCAGAAAGTTTACCCGAAATCGGCAAGGCGCTCGCCAAACATGAGGTGGAGGTTCGCGGATGTCCTGAGACAATGCGGTATATTCCAGATGCAAAGTTGGCGACTGAGGCTGACTGGGGTTGCGAATTCTTGGCTAAGATAATTGCTGTACGCGTGGTTGCTGACATTGATTCTGCATTGGAACACATAGGTAAATATGGCTCACGTCACAGTGAAGCTATTTGCACGAATTCTTATGCCAATGCGCAGCGTTGGCTTAATGAAGTTGATGCGAGCTGTGTACTCGTGAATGCCTCGACCCGTTTTAACGATGGGGGCGAACTGGGTCTTGGCGCCGAGATTGGTATATCAACGTCAAAACTTCACGCGTACGGTCCGATGGGCCTTCAGAGTCTAACATCCGAAAAGTGGATCGTGCTCGGTGACGGACAGGTGAGATGCTAATGTCAGTCGCGGGAAAAAGAACGAGCAAGACGGGTAAGTTCTCCCAAAAGCCACGGCCAACGCGTAAAGTGACAAAAACTCGCGCGTCGCACGTTCGCGCGACTCCCACCAACGAATCCAAACGAATAGCACTGCTTGCCGCTGAAGCGGCGCTTGACAAAAAAGCCAGCGCCGTAGACATTATAGATGTAACTGGCAAGGTTGACTACGCAGATTATCTGGTATTAATGACTGGCCTCAACGAGCGCCATGTCGCAGCCATTGCGCGTGCTGTTGATGAGCACTTACATAAGAATGGAACTCATTCAGTTGCGATTGAAGGTCTCCCGGCAGCACGTTGGGTGCTGATTGATTTCGTGGACGTGGTAGTGCACGTGTTCTTGAGCGAAGCACGAACACTTTACGATTTGGACGGGCTGTGGCTCGATGCACGTCGAATTCCGTTAAGCACTTCAAGCACCAAACCGGACATTTGAACCCGTGCAAATCAAGCTTTACGCGGTGGGGCGAATGCGTGGTCTGGAATATCAAGCATTGGCTGAAGATTACCTGAATAGAATTCGTCACTATACACGTTGTGACATTGTTGAGCTCAAAGATGACACCGAGCTCGTGCGTCGTTGGCCGAATTTTGATGTGATCGTCACTTTGGAGGTCGGGGGCGAAAGCTTCAGCAGTTGAACAATTTGCACAAATATTGGAACGCTGGGGAAGTCAAGGCAGGGGGCGAATTGCGTTAGTCATTGGTGGCACAAACGGGATTCCACCCCGATGCGCAGGTCGAGCTGAGTGCAATCTAAGTCTATCACCGATGACGTTGCCACATCGACTGGCCCGCATTCTGATACTTGAGCAGCTTTATCGGGCCTTCACAATTTTGAATCACGAACCCTATGCACGAGAATCATGAACGACCTTCGTAAGTACTCGTCAATAAATAACGTTTACATCTGTTGCAGATAGATGCGTGCTGCGTTCGTGGCTACGTCGAGTGCCCTTGCTCGGAAGTTTTCCCTGATATGGCCGCATCTCGACGAGCGGGCGCGGCGGATTACGGCAGCGAACGAAGCTCGGGAGCTTGGTTAGGGTGCGGCTCGATTTGCGCAAGCGACCTAAGCGGCCAGATTGCCATGATTGCGCAGGAGTTCTTGGCGTTCGTGAAATCGCCAATACTCGTCCCAGTCGCCACTGCAGCGAATTGCACGCAGACGCAGGATGGCTTCTGCACCTTCAAGTCCCCAGCGCGCACCGGTGATCCCCATGCGATCCTCAACGAGGTAGCGGCAGGTGCCCTCGATCACGCCTGTCGCAATCGGAAGCCCTTCGGCCATGTACTGCGAGTAGCGTAGGTATTGTTGGTACTTGAGTAAGTAGTCGCAGCACTTGTCTACGGGCTTGCGCGCCTTGCGTGTCAGCTTCTTGAGCGTCGCTTGGCGCCGAATGCTCGCCGCCACTTGGTGGGCGGGACCGGTCAGCAGTCGTCTTTTCTCCTTCCGTCATTACGCCCGAACGAACCAGCGTAACAGTCCGCTCAAGAAGAACGCGGTCCATGTCGTGTGCCACCATGCGCTCACGAAAAAGTTGAAGCGCACCCTGGGAGAACGGAGCTGCCTCTACGCCGATGCAGTCCAGGCACATCTGCCACCGCAGATCCACAACCGATAGCTCCACGGCTTCGGCGTCAGAGGCACCGACATACCCCTGAAGCAACAAGACCATGCACAGAAAGGCGGGGGCATGGGGAGCCAGTCCCGCTCCCGTCACGCGATACATGCTTTCGAGCTGGTCCTGAAAGCCATCGTCAAATAGCTCGTGTCGGTGCAGCCGGAAAAATGCAAACAGCGTGCGCACACGCGTCAACCGCTTAATGAGCATTTTCTCCTGCGGAGATAAACCAACCCGAGGCGTCCATCGTTCCATGTCTTTCGTTACCTTTCGCGCGCAAGAGATCATAGACCGAGACAGTTGTCGATCCCCCGCGAGACGAAATTCGCAAGTGATCGATTTTGCTACGAAATCAAACCGATCTTCGCTCTAGGCGTCACCAGCGCTGCTCGACCATCGTCACCACTAATTTGCCCTTCAAGGACTGGGGCACCCTCTTTCACAATTCCGCGGCCGCCTCAGCCATCGCCGACCGCCTCGTGCACAAGGGCCTTCTCGTCCGCATTACCGGAAAATCACGCCGCTCAGACACAGCGGTCGAATAGTCAACTCGACTCCACCCAATCCGACGACCAACCGCGGCGTGGTTCCCCGCTATCGGGAATCACGCCGTCGTGCATTCAGGCACAAAACGATCGCGCCAGACGCGATCGTTTCGCCGCGCTTCCGCGCGATCGTCTACAATCATTGCGACACTCGGTCAGTGGTTGCCCCAATGCCTTTGCAGTTTACGCCCTCAAATCACGCGCCAGCAAAACCTAGTTTCTGGGGCAGTAGTATTAGCGCAGGTTTGACTTGATCGATCGCGGGTCAATGACGCCCAATTGCAATGCCGGAATCTTCGCGGCAATGGTCACGAAGCCTAAGAGACTGGTTTCTATTGGGGCGATTGGGAATCAGTCTTTCTCCCGACCGCCCACGCAACAACAATAGATACGGCGTACAAAATGCACAGGGGAATCGCTAGCAGTAGTTGGCTGACTACGTCAGGGGGCGTAACAATGGCTGCCACCAAGAATGCCACGACAATGAAGTGGCGCGCATAGCGAATTAGGTGGCGGTGATTAATGATTCCAGCAACCGCTAGAAAGAATACAATGATCGGTAGCTCGAATATAAGGCCGAAGGCGATTAACATCCGCCCGACGAAGGACAAGTAATCATCAATCATTACGGTCGGAGTTACGCTGAGGGCGCTGTTGGCGACTGGTCCGCTGAAACCGAGCAAGTAACGAAATGCGACTGGAAACGCGACGCGCCAACCAAACCAGCCCCCAGCAGCAAAAAGTGCGCAAGAACAGACGACAAACGGAAACGCGAGACGCTTTTCTTTGGAATAGAGACCGGGAGCAATAAAGGCCCAAAGTTGGTACAAAACTACTGGCAAGGCAAACACGCAGCCGCCGATAAATGCGAGCTTGACGTAGGCGATAAACAATGCGGCAGGGGAACCGAAATGCAAAGTAGCCTTTGATCCGAGTTGGTCACTTTGCCAAGCCAGAACGAAGGGACGAGTAAGCCATGCCAATAGAGGTTGTCTATATATCCAAGCAATTGCTACACCCACGGCGATTGCGGCGATGGACTTGATTAGGCGGCCACGAAGCTCCTCCAGGTGTTCCCAAAACGTCATAGTGGACGAGACGGGCGACTCACTCATGGTTTTGTTTGCTCAGTTAATCGGGTGGAGTCCCCGAGGTCCTCGGCAATGGCGTCGTAACTGTCGGGTCCTTCGATAGGGCGCTCGCGAGCGACGTCGTAGTCAAACGAATCCGGGTAGAGATTGTGTCTCTCCTCAATAGCGTCCGCTGGTTCTCCTGATGTCGCCGAGGATCTTCGAAAATCGGATCGCATCATTCCGCGAAGTTCTGAAAGGCCGCCCTGTAATCCTTCCGCTCTGAGGATCTCGTCAATACCGCTTTGGACTCTAACCTCAGTTGTCAGTCGGCGAAGTTGAGCAATCCACTGGCCGAGCGAGCGAAATAACCCGGGAAGTTTCTGCGGGCCAAGCACAATGAGGCCCACTACAAGAATGACTAGAAGCTCGGTAAATGAGATTCCAAACACTCAGTCAAGCTAACGCCTGGCTCTCGCCCAGGCAACCGTAGTCTGTGCAAAGTGCAGTACTAGCGTTGGGCCTGCTGCCTTCGTCGTTCAATTTCGCGGCGGGCGGCGCGAGCCCCGAGTATGTAGCCGCTGACCAGTCCGAGCAGGACTGCAATTGGAATGTAGATAACGTGCTGGAAGGTCACTTCTTATCTCCGGTGTCTAGACTTGCGACGCGCGATTCTAGCTGACGCAAGCGATCGGCAAGTCGTTGTTGGCGTCGCCATGTCATCCAGACAAAAACGAGAAGAATTGCCCAAAATAAGGCGTATGCGGTGACCAGCATTACCGTCGCACTGGTCGTTTCGGCTCTCAGCCCCTGAAACAGCCACGAATTCCGAAGAACGTCCTTCAGGAGCGGAAGGCAATGTACGCGAATTTATCGGTGAGCTTTGAGTGCTTGGCCCGAGGCCTGGACCCTGCGAAACGTCACTCATTGGTTTTTTCCGATCCGTAGGTAGGTTGCGCTATTGAAGCAGGTGGCATCGCTATCCAACTAATCATATGAATCTGCTAGTGAAAGTTGATCTTCCATATCTCGAATCCGGTCACTCAGGCGTGCGTTTCGCGCGCGAATCCATAGCAACAGCAAAGCGAGGGCAGTCATAGCAAAGAAGCCCAGAATTAGGACTTCGCGCATTTCGGGAGCAATTCCTCCTCCACCACGAGTAATTACCGTCGGGTGATTGCCACCCCATTTTCGCACGCTCAGGTGAATGATCGGTAAATTCACCGTACCAAGGACGCCCAAAGCGGATGAGAAGCGTCTCTCGGCGTCCCCGTCACCCGCAAAGACGCGCAATACTACCACGGAGGCATAGATGAGGACACTAAGCAGCAGCGTAGTCAGCCTGGGATCCCAAGTCCAATACACTCCCCAGGCCTTTTTGGCCCACAGCGGACCGCTCGTGAGCACAACCAAGCCGAAGAATACGGCGCACTCGCCTGCGGCGCGTGCCCACGCGTTATTTGAACTGGTTGGGCGTATCAAATATGCAGCGCTGTAAATGCAGCATACGGTGCCGCACAGGTACAGTGCATAGGCTGCTGGCACGTGAAAATAGAATATTTTTTGCGATAGTCCCCCAGCTTCAGGTTGGGCTTGGGGAGCATGAAAAGCTGCGCCGAAGAACAAGGCAGTCAATAGCACGGCACACACAACCGTTAGAAAGGTGGCAAAGTGCGAGATGCGTACGCGCATTTGACAATCGGGAGACTAGTAAGCTGGCAACGGAGACACAAGCGATCGGGCGCCGACGTCCTAAATATTCATTAATTGGATCATTGGGCCTGGCCGGTCGTGGCCTCGGGAGTTCGAGACAGCCACATCTCGACGGTAGCTGATGCCGTTGACTTCGTCATTCCGACGGATTCACATAGGAGGTCTACGGCCCGGTTCACGTGACCGGACCGGGCCACGGCATGTGCCAGTGACGAGGCGATTTCTCTAACCTTTGGCTCTCCCCTGTGTGCGAGTTCGAGATACGTGCGGGCCTCGCGGTATCGGTCCAAACCCACGTCCAATACGTGTCCCAGGTTGTGCAAATGTCCCGCATGACTGGGGGCTACAAGTAACGCACGTCGGTAAGCTCGAACGGCGGCACGATAGTGGCCGAGCAGGGTCATTGCGAGGCCCACTATCCCCCATGCGCGATCGGAGGCGCATTCGAGAGCGACAGGACGTGCTAAGCTCGCAGCACGAAACGGTTGAGAATGAATCAGCAATTCTGCCAAATGCAACCGCCCGAAACGACGCGCTTCCGACCCCAGGGGAGCGACCTCCAAAAGCCGTTCCAACATCGGGATCAACTCACTTGGCCCCAAACCTTGCCTCAGCGCGAACGCCACATCGCCAAGTAGACACTCTAGACTACGCGTCCGCATAATCCTCGACGCAAATCATGGACAAACCAATTGTGCCACGTCACTCGCTTCTCGTCAGTCTCGGTTTGTTCTGGCCGGCTGCGCTCGGGCCACGCGGCCTGCAAGGTTAGCTCCGTCCAAAGCGCCGAGCACAGTCTGGAAGTTGGGTCGTCTTACCCCAACAAATGTGTGATGGTGCCGAACGCTCACGTGCAGAATTGCCGATTTGGGAATGGCACGTTGAGCCAGCAGAGCCAGAACGTCTTCCGAGTTGACCCCATCGCGACGTCCTATATTTACAAATACTTCCGAACCGGCCTCCGGCGAAAAATTCGCTTCTCCCGTGCCGAACTCCCTTCTGTCGGCGCGCCCCCCCTGGCGGTGCAGCGGAGCTCTTGCAGACTGGCCTGGGCGCGATTCCTTGACGTTCTTGTCCAGAGGTTCGCTGACTGTATATCGGAATTCAAAATCGTCTTCGACGCAAATCGGAGGGTTGCGAAAATATGGCTCGAGCGCGGCCGAGTTCTGCTCACAGTCGTCCCGCGCGTTGGCAACTTGCGCCCGAAGTTCCGCGCCAGGAGGTACAGGACTCAACGCTTGGGGCACAACGTTGGCCAATTCCGGACCCCCTTTCGAGAGGACTTGCTCACCTACATTTCCAGTTGCGGTGGGCGAGGAGACGTTCTCTGTTGCACGCGGCGGCATTCGCGAACGTCGGTTGTCGGTTGCTGTTGAATTCGCATCCGGACGTGATCCCAAGTGATCGCGCAACAGGCCGGCGACCACAAATTCAACCGATTCGTGCGACAGGAGCCGTCGAGCGAGCATTACATCATCTTCATGCGGGGCATGTGAGGCGAACGCCTCGACAAACATCTCGACTAAGTCGAGTTCCTCCCGCGTCTTCAGTTCCGCCTTTGTGGGCAATTGACGCTCAATTGGGACAATTTTGTAAGTGAGGCGGAGAATGTAGAGGTACCCGATATCTCCGGGGGTGATCAGCGAGATTGCCGTCCCGGTGCGTCCCGCGCGACCCGTTCGACCTGTTCGATGAACGTATCCTTCCGGCGATTCCGGAAAATCAAAATTAATAACATGTGTTAGGTGCGAAATATCAATGCCACGCGCGGCCACGTCTGTGCAAACCAAAAACCTTAGATCGCTCAAGCGAGTCAACTCCATGACTTTTTCGCGATCGGACTGCGCCAAGTCAGCGTTGAGCCATTCAGCGCTAAATCCGCGCTTGTCCAGTGCTGCAGCAACCCGCTTTGTTTCGTCCTTTGTATTGCAAAAAATAATGGCGCTTTCGGGATCTTCCACCTCTAACACGCGCAACAAGTCATCAAGCTTATCACGCATCGAAAAGTAGGTAAGGTGTTGAATGTCAAGCGCACCGATGTGGTCCCCACTAAGCGTCAAGAATACCGGTTCAATCAGTCGGGTTTCGGCCATTCGCTGAATGTTAACGGGTAACGTTGCGCTAAATAACAATGTTTGATGGGGCGTAGGAAGGTAGCCTAGAATCTCTGTAATTTGCGGCAAAAATCCCATGCTGAGCATCTCGTCGCTTTCATCAAGAATGCACACACGAATACTGTTTGCGCTGAGTGTATCGCGTTTCAAGTGGTCGAGTACTCGACCGGGAGTGCCAACAATAATTTGTGCCCCGGCTTTCAACGCCTCGATTTGTCGAGACATTGGTGCACCGCCATAAATCGCAACTACGTTGAGTCCTCGATACTTTCCCAATCGTTCCAATTCTCGATAAACTTGCAGTGCAAGTTCGCGAGTTGGGCACAGAATAAGTGCTTGAGGCGTTTGTTGATGCCTACGGACAAGGACGTCCATGAGCGGCATTCCAAAGGAAGCGGTCTTGCCCGTACCTGTGCGCGCTCTGTACGACCAAATCTTGGCCGCGCGCTGCTGGTTCATATACCGCACGTTGAACCGGAGTCGGATGAGTATATCCGAGTTCGTCTATGGCCTTTCGCAGTTCAGTACTCAGCGGAAGAACATCGAAATTGGGCAATTGAGGCGATTCAGAGCAGTCCAAAGTGGGAATTAATTTCGTCATCGACGGGCGCCGGCAGATTAGATTCTAAACGTGATTATTGCCTTCAAGGCACGGTTATCACAGATTTGGGGTTTGAAGCCCCAATTGGGATTCAATAACTTGTATGCGACGTCGACTGGGTGCCAGGTCCACCGATTCGTATCTGACCGCATTTTCCTCCGCCCAACGCCATTCATCTACGGCCAAGAGCGCATCCCTTCCCCAAGAATCAACTTGGCATGGATGCTCCAGCGACTTGCGTGCAGTCCTTTCCAATGACAGTGCTCCGCGGAACTTGGCCATCGCGGCTCGTTCGCCGAGAACTTCAATGGCTGCTGCGCCTCTGGCCTTGCGAATATCATTAATCAGCTGATGAATGGCTTCGCGACAACCAGACGCGTTCTTTACATTCGGGCTGACGAAACCCCTCATATAGAATCTGCGCCGAACAAACGACAACAAATACGGGCCATCACAGAGGCGAAAGCCGCTATACCGATGCGCCGGCCCAAGCGACGTGCGGCATGTTGTCGCGTCAAGTCCATGATGGGCACGTACTCGCCACCACCATTCACGTCAAACAGATCAGTTCTGATAGGTACGGCCGCATGGCCTGATTCCATTTCGCATCCGGCGAACTCGGCAATTTGGGTCTACTTAGACGGAGTGCTAGCGTCCAACCCCGAACGCGTCCGATTGAAGGATCTCAAGTGGATCATCCGCAATTTCAACCTGATATCCCATTGAGCGAGGTGTTGGACGTATTTCAAAATTCGGCGATCGCTGCCAATGCCGATCAGCGGCTTCTCGATCGATTGATTGACGTGCAAGAATTGGTGGGTGACGACCTTGATTGGGTGCAGAGGGCTCTGGACGAAGTCGCTCAAGAAGGGTTTTCCCCGGCGACTGAAGCGGCCCACCATCTTGTCAGTCAAGGTGGCAAACGTGTTCGTCCGCTTGTTGTGTTGTTGAGTGCCGCATGCTTTGGGCCGGTGCCGACAAGTGCGCGTACGTTGGCCTTAGTTTCCGAGCTAATTCATACGGCGACTTTGCTTCACGATGATGTGGCAGATGACGGTATGCAACGACGTGGTGCAGCAACGTCGCGGCGAGTTTGGGGAAATGCCGTAAGCGTACTTGCGGGGGATCTGCTTTTGGTGCATGCGCTTAGACGTACACTCTCGGACATGCCGGCGGTTTTGCCGAGCTCTTGGCCGCTCTGCGTCAAATGGTCGATGGCGAAGTGCTTCAGCTGCGCGGACGCTCACAATTGCAATTATCCGAAACACATTACTTTCACATCGTTCGGGGTAAGACTGCATCACTATTTGCTTGGTCTGCGCGAAGTGGCTCGAGGACGTCCGGGGCGACGTTGGTCCAAGCTGACGCAATGGGTTCTTTTGGGGAAAAGCTTGGCGTAGCGTTTCAGCTAGTGGATGATGTATTGGACTACGTTGGTACGACAACTGGGAAAACCAGCCTAGCTGATCTGCGTGACGGAAAACTCACGCTTCCCCTGGTAATTGCCGTGAATCGGTGCCCCGAATTAACTGCAGATTCTGGAGCAAATTCATGCGGGTGACTTGAGTCGTATAGGTGCAGTGGCGTCGCGCGTTGTTCAAACGGGCGCATGTGACGAAGTCAGGAATCGTGCTCGGATCGTGACAAGTGAAGCCATCAACGAACTTACGTCAATTCCCGCGTCGCCCTCGATTAAATCTTCTAAAGGGTGTTGCCGAGGATTTGGTGGCGAGGCTCGGATAGCCTCTCCCAGCGCATTAGTCAGGGGACTTTGGATCGGAATTAGCCTCTGACGCATTTTGCGGAAACAGATTGCGGACTTCGCGCTCGAGCGATTCAAGTATTTCTGATTCTAACCCTTCGAGACTTCCGGCGAGTCGCTCCACATTCCGCTGATACACGAACAGGCGGGCCGTATTAGGCTGCCCGTCCTCTGGTCGCAAGGCATCGAGAAGCAGTGACGCACGGGGATCAACGCCATCCACTACGACCTCTACACCAGGAAGATCGGCGACGAATATATCGCTTGGACGAAGATATTCTCGCAGCTCCGCGCTGATATTAGAAAGCGCTCGCTCAACCGTAAGTTGAAATGTCTCGCGTGACAATGACCAAGGCGGAGGGGGAAATTCTTGGTCCAATTCTCGCGAGCGTAGGAAGGCTCGCGTCGCTTCCTGAACATTTCCGCGCTCATCGTGAATTAGACCCAGATAATAGTAGGCATCCGGATTATTCGGATTGGCCTTGACTGATTCCTCAATAAGTTCAGCGGCGCGACCCATTCGTTCGACTTCAAAAAAGGCCCGACCGACCAAGAACGTGTGGGTCGGATTGTCAAACGGACCTGAGGGAAATCGGGAGCAAAGCTCTTCTGCACGAGGCATGTCGCCCTTGCCGAGGTAGGCGTCGAAACATAGCAATAGCGCGTCCACCGTCTCGTCGTCAGTTTCCGCAAGGTCGAGCGCTTGTTCACACAATCGAATCGCCTCATCATAGTCGCCCAGGGGATGAACATAAACTTCTGCGGCGTTTAGCATCGCTTCAAGGTACGTATCATCAAGCGATATTGCTTGGTGATAGTTCTCGATGGCGTCCTCATAATCACCACGCAAGGCAGCTACATATCCCAGCAAATTGTGAGCTTCGGGCGATTGGTTGTCGAGTTCCAGTGCTCGCCGCGCAGACTGTTCCGCGCCGAGTGGATCGCCGCGTTGAACTAAGTCCCAACCTCTATCCAGATGTGCCGAGAATTGATCCATTGTTCAGCCTCAACTTGGCGCACTGCCCACTAGAGTCAAGTCACTCCAGCAACGCAAATAGTTTACCACGTTTTTGGTCGGCTATTCATGAATAACCACCCAACTGCCAGGATGCATGCTGGACGACCAGACTCCGTGCCAACCGGCAGGCAGTTGGGGTGCTGTAAAGAAGAACAATCGTTTTGCATCGAGGGGCGACAAATTGACACAGCCATGGCTCATCTGCACGCCATAATTGCGGTGCCAGAAAGCACCGTGTACCGCGTAAGAACGATAAAAGTACATTACATAAGGCACATCTTCAATGCTGTAAGGGAGATCCCCTGCGGCCGTTCCGTCCCCGTCCATGGTCGTTGTAATGTGCTTTTCTCGAACCCGCCACGTGCCGACGGGAGTGGAATGATCCTTATCTTTGATTTTCGATGATTTACCTGAGGACAACAAGGTTGCGTATACGGGCTGAGTTCCATCGAAGCCGACTAGTGTTTGTTGAGTCAGATTGATATCGATCCAATGTTCGTTCAACTTGAGACCTTCGGGCGGGGAACCGGGACTGGTGACTCGAACTTGAGTACGTTTGATCCACTTCCCATCTTTGATCCCAAGATAAGCAACGCCCTTGATCTCCAAATTTGCGTCGATTAATTGAATGGGCTCAAAGCGCGAGAGCTTTCCCACCGCACGTACCCGCTTATGATCTGGATCAATTTCGTACACAGGTGCAGATTCGAGGCCCCCGTAAATCCAAGCCACCGGGAGTTTCACATCACCCCCCAATTCTACGCCCTTGAAGTCTGACGGGCCGGCAATCCCAAATCGGTCCGATGGTACCACCATCTGCTTAGTGGTTTTGTACCACGTGCGACCGTTCCAACGGAAAGTACGGTTGACCGCCACATAAAAACCCTTGACCATTCGCTGTGCAAGGACGTCGTCGGCATCGGTACGCAAGTCGGACAGCTTCATTTCATGTAGCTTGTCCTGCGCATCTTGTCGCTGCCACCAGGGTGTGTTCTCGTCCTCATCATTACCAGGGGGCGGCACGGAGGCGACCGAAGGCGTAAAGTTCGCGGATGATGCCGGGCTAGGAGTCGATTGGGCTGTTGTGGAACTCGAAGTCGAAGAGCTCGGGGCGGTACTTGGTTGGTTGCTAGATGCAGCGGACGTCTTACCCTCATGTGCGCCTTTAGCCAAGGTTTGAGACTCAGAGGCCAGGTACGGTTCGTACCTTCGCATTTGTTCGCGCGTCGGCACTGTTCGATATAGCGGCGTGCCATTCTTTGTGTTGCGTGCGTAGGTATATGGCAAAAGGCCTTCCAAATTCGGAATGCGGAGCGTAAATCGAGTACGAGCATCTTTGTCATCCAGGGTCCCCAGCCCGGTGCAGATGTATCCGCCATCAACCAGCTCAGCCCAACCCGATGGGCAATGCTCACCGGGCTTAGGTTTGCCTTTTACAGCAAGCCGCGCTCCGCTTTGAGCGTAGCCAAGCTTTGCTTCCTTTTCGCCCTTGGGTTCGGCATATATAGCTGCGGCGGGAACCAATACCGTTAGCCAAGGTCCAGGATGAATCTCAGGAGTCGTAGCGCCGGCTCCCGCATCGGGAGGCTTGGAACTGGCGGATGCGATTGGCGCCGACGATGAGACAACTGGCGCAATGCTCGATATTGGCGGAGCTGCCTCCGGCAGCATTTCACGTGTCTCCGTCTTCGTGGGTGATGGCCAGAGTCGATCACAACCGACGATGAGTAACGCGAATGTGATACCGACAACGAGTCTTTTGCGTGACGTCACGCCAACCAAAAAAACACCTCGAATACTCCAGTCTGACATTTCCTAGGACCCTGCGAGAATCGGGCGGCACTGACGCAATGCGTTCGGGTAGGCTTGGCTTTTGCTTCGTACCTTGCCCTAGACGCCGAAGCCACCTGTCGGCGCGAATTGGGCCGGGACGATTACCGCCAAGATTCGCCCTTGGCCTCGCTCCGAGCTATGGTCGTACACGAAATGAAAGGTTGGTTGGCGCAAGAACCCGATCACCGCCGCGCGCTACGCTGGTTGCTGGTTTCGATTGCAATCCACCTTCCATTTACTCCTTTGGGTCCGCTGTTCGGTCTGCTGGCCATAATTACTCGTCCTGAACAGCCTGCTGCGCCCATCGAGGAATTGAATGGCATTCCCGTGGAGTTGTTAGAGCAATCGGCGCAATCGGAGAAAAAGAAGACCGACCTTGATCCAACCAGTAAGGACAATCAAACCGCCGAGGCAGCTGTTGTAGTGCCGAGAAAGACTAAGCCTGCGAAATCGGAGATGTTGCCCTCCGAAATTGACGCGGGGTTGTCGGTAGACGCTGGTAAAAGCGAGCAGCCCATTGCACAGCTTGACGCTTCTGCTAGCGAAGTCGCCATTGCGATGACTTTGGACGCCGGTGCCGACGCATCGACAGCACTGGCCCAGACCCCGCCCACGAATTCGGAAGAGGCGCTGGCGGTTGCTACCCGTGGCATTGCCGATTCGAACGCCAACATTCGCATCAATCTGTTCATGGATCGTGTGCGTGAGCAGCCCATGGGAATCATGTTAGGGCGTCTGTTGAAATCCGTTTATCAGTGGCGCGATTTCTTTGCGCCAGGCGGTCTCGATCCGGTAAAAGACTTCGATCAGATTCAGGTATTTGGGCCCCAGCTGCGTGACTCTTCGCAGGTGGCGGCATTCCTAAAGCACAATGTGCGCCCTTTTCGCATACGCGGCGCCATTGATAGTCTTGTGAAAAATTCTGGTTCTGGAAGCACTTGGCTAAAAGGTACCAAATACCCCGCTGCTCGCGCTCTAGCCGATCGTGCGCAGCGATCATTCGTGATGTACCCGGGCCAGGTCGTGGCCGTGGTACCTCCGAGAGTCGAGAAGGATGCACTTGCATTGTCCGCGTTTAAATTGCCCACCGCCAACGGTGACGAACTCGCTAGCGTCTATGTGAAAACACCCTGGCGAGCCCTGCTCGGCACCGGGTTCCAATTATCGAAAACAATTCGGAGCGCAATGATTCAGATTTATCCTGAGCAGGATGGGGGAGCGCGCATCGAAACGGCTCTGGAGGACGAGTCGGGGACATTAGCACAGCAGGACGCAAAACAAATTAAGCGAGATGTGGACGCTGCAACTGGAGGATTCAAATGGCTCTTTGGCGGGTATCGCTTTGCTGAGCCACTGCAAGTTAGCGTGGACGACAACAAGATTCATACGGTCTTACGCGTGACGCGACCCGAGGCCGACCGCATCTTCACGATCGCTGAAAGTTTGCTGACGCCCGAGGGTCGGCGCGAAGCACGCAATGCGCGGGCAGTCGCAATTGCGGATGCTGGTACCCAACATCCCGCAAGGCCTGCTCCGGCGCAGGCGTTGCCAAATCCCGCCGAAGGAACTCATGCTCCCGCGCCGCCTGCCGCCGTTCCAATTCCCGTCGCACCTTGATCTTTTCTTTGGGTTCTTTTGCTTTACTGGGAATCGATACGCATCGAGGGATGGCCGTCTGACACCGTCAGTTTCTTGGCTAATGCCGTCAGCACAGCGTCAACTTGTGCGGGTTCCACGCCGGCCAGACACAGTCCACGACCTCGTTCAGTAACGACAACGAATCGGCAATGTCCCCGCGTTGCGTCCAGCCAATTGGCGAGGAGATAATCCAAGCACAAGCCCCCGACCACCACTACGAGACCCAAACACAGCAGCGTTCCCGACATGCCTGGTACCCGCAGGCCGTCAACGAAAAGTCGCATTCCTAAGAAACTTCCCAGCCCGAGAGCGGC
Source organism: uncultured delta proteobacterium (assembly GCA_963835565.1). Lineage (GTDB taxonomy): Bacteria > Myxococcota_A > Polyangia > Polyangiales > Polyangiaceae > FEN-1139. The sequence continues at coordinate 12,904 of CAWIGY010000094.1, read as the reverse complement.
AAGTCCGGCATAAGTCCCGGAGCGAGCATATCGAATTTCTCGAGTCAAACGCCGCACATGCTCCAATGTGATAAGGCTAGTGTTCTCGCGAAATTGGCGACCCAAAAGGGACTTTTGCTCGTGGATTTCGAGGCCTTTTTCGGTTACCCTAACCTCTACGTTCGCCCGATAAGCAAGAAATACGCGGACTATCCAAATGAAGACCTGCCTGACAAACAACCATCCGGTAAATGCGCTTATCGCGGTTCCAGCAGGTCCTCTCGGAAAGGTCGCTAGTCTGCCGGTTATGGTTGGTAATGAACTGTTCGTCCAAGTTGACCGTTGCGGGCTCTCGTATTGATCGCCAGGCCCAGGAATTGGAGGGACGATGACCCGACGAACCAGTTCTTGGAGGGGTCGCTGAAAAGATGTGTCGAGCGATTGCAGCCACGCGATTGCAACGTGCTTCTCGCCCCGAGACGGGGGGGGTCCGTTTCTGGCACATTCGATTCATCGAGTAGATTAAATATGGCCCTCGCGAGAATTGTGATTTCGCTTGGGGTCATCAAGGTGGTTGCAAAAGTAAGAATGGCAAGCTGCGAATTGCTCTCCAGCCAAAGCAGCTGGCGAGCATGTGAAACGATTCGTGACGCGTCGTTTGGCCCCCGCCCAGCGAACTCCAACAATCCCAAAATACCAAACATCTCTGTATGTTCTGGGTCCGCAGGGCCATTCCTTGCCAAGGTCAACACACTACTGACGAATTGATCAGGTAATTCCACCTGCGGAAATGGTCCCGCGCCGAGAAGCGTGGTGCATCCCGGCTTCGGGAACAGGCAGTCCTTGGCAACGAAGGCACTAATTGACAATTTGAAGACATGGGACGATAGCCAGCCCAGTTCCGGATGGGATTCAAGATTCGCAAGGAATTCTTGGATGCCTGGGCGTAGCGTCCTGTGATTGTTGCTGCGTCCGCCGTTGGCAGTTTGTTGCCTCATGTTCTCTGAGCCTGTCATGAGAGCAACGGCTCTAACATGCCAGGGAGATGCTGGAGAGCACGGAGGCAGGTTTTTCGCCGGATTGATCCTGAGTGAGGCGATTTTGCTTATCCACCCGGACCACTACCGGCCGATGGGAACGGGCCTCCTCAGGCGTCATCTCAGCAAACGTCGCCAGAATGACTAGATCTCCCGGCCGATTCAAATGGGCTGCGGCGCCGTTGACACACACTGCCCCACTGCCACGCGGGGCTTCGAGTGCATATGTCACCAAGCGCGTGCCTCGGGTGATGTTCCAAATGTGCACGGCCTCGAAAGGCAATATTTGTGCGGCATCGAGCAAGTTAGCGTCAATCGTGATGCTGCCCTCGTAGTCAACGTCCGCGTGAGTGACCGTGGCCCGATGGATCTTCGATTTGAAGACATTGAGTTTCATAACTAATCTCTAAGTAGCCTCATGGCGGCCGCGAGCTGGGTCCGCCTGTGCAACTTATTTTAAGATACGATCCCTAGACTCCGTTGCAATAGATCATCCAGAAGAAATTCCGACGATAGTCGAGTCGAAGGGGTGCAGCAACTGCGGACTTATGGGGTTATTCTCCCCAATGAAATTGACGCATGGCGGCGATCGGCCGGCGCGCCGCGCCCGCTCGGGCGGGTATTTATCAGACAATTTGGCCCTTTCAGGGCTGCCTTGTACAACGATACTAGACGTAGCGGTTTGCTGGAGAGTTGTATGATCGTCACCGGAACTAAGAGTGAAATGCTGGCCAACTTGCGGTCAATGCTCACGGATGTCTTTCGACTGAGAAACTTAGGCGCATCTTATGCAAATTTGGCTCGAGCCCAGGGCCACGTTGACGGCTACATGCGGTCAATCATAGACGCAGGCATCGCCAGTGATCACGAATTGTTAACGCTCGTGGCCGACCAGCGACGGATAGTTGATGGTCCGGCGACTAAGGAACTCGTGTCGGAGACGACACTCGCCGCCTGAGTTGGTAAAGGGGCTACCTGCCTACATCGAAAATATCGCGCAATTTTAGCATTGCGAAAGCTGGACGATTGCATCGCGGCGGGCATCGACCTGCTCGCGGGTAATCGTCAGAAGCTGCTCGGTGCCGACTCCCTCAACACAGAAGGACGCAGCCGCGGCTGCGCCTCGAATCGCAACCCGAAGTTGACTGGGTTCCACAATCCCCGCACTCGTGAGCTGCCCCAGCAATGCTCCGGCAAAGGTGTCCCCGGCGCCAGTCGGGTCCATTTCATTGTACAAAGGCAAGGCCGGACAAAAAAATGTTCCGCGTTCGTCAAACAAAAGGGCACCGGCATCTCCCCGTTTCACAACTAGTGCTTTGGGCCCCATGGTCCTAATTCGTCTCGCCGCGCGGGCGATATTGTGATCTTCGCCGAGAAGACGTGCTTCTTCATCGTTAATTAGCAGCGTGTGAATGCGTGAAATCACCTTCTCAAGTTTGGGTCTTTCGCCTTCAATCCAGTAATTCATCGTGTCGGCAGCAACGAATGCGGGCTGCCGGATTTGTTCGAGTACGCGGAGCTGAATTTCTGGATGAATGTTCCCGAGAAGTACATGCGAACTATCGCCATAGTTCGCAGGTAACTTCGGGTTGAAATCTGCAAAAACGTTCAACTCAGTGGAAAGTGTCGTCCGACTGGAAAGGTCTGCTGCATACTTTCCGTGCCAACGAAATGTTCTTCCTGATGCTCGCTCGATACCCGCGACGTCGATTCCCCGTGTCGAGAATCGGTCCAACCATATTTCGGGAAAATCATCCCCAACCACAGCCACAATTCTTACGTTGGCATATAAGCACGCGACGAGAGACGCGTACGTTGCTGCACCTCCCACAACGTCTCGATAGCTCCCACTTGGCAATTCCAGATCGTCAAAAGCCATACTTCCAACTATCAGGGCACAATTGTTCACGACACTTGTCCTTCGCTGTGTGGCCGGTTGGTGCCGATAAGCCATGCCAACCGATCCGTGAGTTCAGAATCCCGATGGTTTGGGTTAGTGATGATGGCGTTTTTTAGCGCTCCAAATGCGAAACTTGTTTCCGGACTTGGAATATTCGCAATAAGCTCAGTCACTATTTTGGGCGCCAAATCGGCGTTTTTCTTCAACGTTGACACCACGACGTCCACCGACACTTCTGCCTCGGCGTCATTCCAGCAATCATAGTCAGTAACGAATGCAACGGTTGAATAGGGCAACTCTGCCTCGCGAGCAAGCCTAGCCTCTGGCATGGCTGTCATTCCAATTACATCGACGTTCCAACTGCGATACAAGTAGCTTTCGGCTCGAGTTGAAAACTGAGGGCCCTCGATGCAAAGATACGTTCCGTGGGAATGTACGCGCGCACCAGCCAATTTCGCTGCTTGACTGACGGCCTTGGCTAAATCAAGCACAGACCGGATGGGCCATCGCCACATGCGCAGCAATTCCAGTATCAAAAAAAGTATTGATTCGATGTGCGTCATATCGATAAAATCACTAACTACTACAACGTCTGAAGGGCGAATCGCTTCGCGCATCGAGCCGACAGCGGATAAGCTAAGCAGATGGGTTGCCCCGGCCATCTTGAGTGCACAAACATTTGCACGATAGTTAATTGCATGCGGGGCAATTTGGTGATGCTCCCCGTGGCGTGCCAAGAAAAGAATCGTAGCGTTGCCCAATTGGCCCCTAAGTATGACGCTGCTTGGCAAGCCGTACGGAGTATCAATGCTGAGTGTCTCCAGGCCTCTTAGGCCAGGAATTGCGTAGAACCCACTACCTCCAATGATTGCCAAAACGTGTTTCATTGCCCTGAGCGACTACCACGATGCGGGGTCACGATTCAAGGGCTATGACTCACGATGCCGCCCTCCCGTGCGGTGCATTATTGAGCATGTTTCGGCATCTCGGAGACTTCGCTGGCGTCGGCCTACGTGCTTCCGGGTGGTCGCGATCCGCCATATCCGCGACCATCCGTAAGCAGTCGCTCTGCTAAGCCCGCAGAACGTTGACGGCGACATTCTTCCGCAAGGAAAATCGAAACCAGTTTTTGAGCGCTCAACTCCAAGTTGTCGTTGACCAACAAGAAGTCAAACAAGCCATAGTGAGCGATTTCACTGAGAGCCACTCCAAATCGGCGTGCCACAGTTGCGGCATCATCACTGGCGCGGCCCGACAGGCGCGCGTGGAGTACGGCCATACTTGGCGGAAGAATGAATACGCTGACAGCATCAGGTCGATGGCTCTTAATCTGGCGCGCACCTTGGTGATCGACGTCGAAGATGACGCCGCGAACTCCGAGCTGTACGGCACGATCGATTTCGGCTACGCTTGTACCGTACAAATTTCCGTGGACTTCCGCCCATTCAAGGAATTCACCCTTTTCTATTAGTGCGGAAAATTTGTCGTGAGAAACAAAGTAGTATTCGCGTCCATTATGCTCGGAGGCGCGGGGCTTTCTGGTTGTATGCGAAATGCTAAAGACGAGGTTGGAAACGCTGTCTATCAGACGCCCTGTCAACGTTGTCTTCCCGGCGCCAGATGGTGAGGACACAATGAACAGCAATGGACTACTACTCAACATTTTGCACCTGCTCACGCATTTTTTCGACTTCCGCTCTAAGTTCCACAACCAGGTGCGAAAGCTCGGAATCCTGACTCTTTGCCCCAATTGTATTGGATTCGCGCGCGACTTCCTGCAGCAAAAAGTCCAAGCGTCTTCCGACTTGGTCAGACGAGTCCAGCAGTTGGGAAAATTGATCAAAATGACTAATAAGCCTTGCCACTTCTTCAGTGACGTCTGAGCGCTCAGCGAGAAGTGCGACTTCTTGTTCCAGACGAGTCTCATCAAGCTGGCGTTGTGAATCTGCCAGTAACCATTTTAGACGGTCGCTATACTTTGCTTCAAAGTTTGGAGCGGCTTGCGCTGCTCTCGTGAGGCAGGCATTTGCGAGACCGCGTGCATGTTGTATATGGCCGAATAGTTGCTGGGACAAACTCTTACCCTCAAACAAACGCATATTGTCGAGGTTCTCTGCAGCACCCCGGAACGCCGTCTCTATTGCTTGTCGTAGGTGTGTGTCATGCGTGACATCAGTGTTCGACAACAGTCCGGGTACGCCGAGAAGCGCTGTAATTGATATATTCAGAATTCGGATTGAGTTCATCACGAAGACTACTTAGGGCGCGGTACAATGTGCGGGCTTTTTCGAGCGCTAAAACGGGTGTCGCAAGCGCATCGCCGTGAATGGTTACGCTAATGTCAAAACGACCGCGACCAAGCAATTTCCGGCCCAGTTGTTCAACATGAAATGAATATCCTTCCAGTTCCGACGGTACTCGGACGCGCACATCGGAAAACCGGTGATTGACGCTTCGCAATTCGATTGTGACTCGCCCTGCGCCAAGCACAGCTTCACCAAGACCGAACCCGGTCATGCTTCGCATAATCTTGAACCCGCACCCAACAAGGGACTTCTCTCGCGCTTAGAGCCCCTTACGTCGCCGAATATCCTCCAACATTCGCTGATATTCGACTTCCCAAAGTGCCGAGCCTTCTTTAACATGTTTCAGCTGATTTCTCACTTCAGCCTGCACCTCGTCATCGATTTGTGCATGTTTACGCAATGGATCACGCATCTTGCGCCGAAGGGTTATATCGTCGGCATATATTTCGTCAACGTTCTGGGAATGCATCAACATTTCAACTAACTGATCGAGAACGTAGTCTATGGCGTCATCACCCAGCTTTATTCCTCGCTCCTGGGAAACCAGACGCTTGAGTCGAGGCAATTCGCTTGCTGGTAGGCTACGTGCTAGGAGGACTTCTTTTGCTCGCTCAACAACTTGTTGCTCGTCGCGAATGTATTGCTCCAGTACGGCCTGAACGTCAGCACGTACTTCGGTTGGAGATTCCGTTTCGACATCTCCCTGTGCCAGCAGAACATCAACTATTTGGCGGGCAAGTTCGGGTACTTTGGCGTTATGCAGCCGCATCGCGGCCATTGGTAGCCCCACCGGACCCTAAACACCAGCCCAAAGTTGCTTATGAGACTCGTCCTATTCGAAATCACCCCACTCATGCCGCCGACGTGAAATGTTGAAGAAGGAAGTTGGGATACACCATCCGACGGTGAAGGCTATTGCGACATTTTGACATGCTCTGTTTTCCTGGGCGCCAGCCCAGACAACAACTTTTTCCAGAAGTTCACTCAAGATCAATGAGTTTCGCGCATTAAACAGCCTAGCGACGACGCGTGCCTCCGGACGCCGCCGGGTCGTTCCGGGCGCCGAGCTGCAATCGCCTGAAGACGGCTTCTTTCTGGCGGCGCTTATAGGCCTCGTGGCTCGCATCACCCGACTCATTGGCCGCTTCAGTTTCGGCGTCCAGGAGTTGAAACTCGCAGAGCATGTAGACAACGGGACCCAATAATTCCGAGCCGGACGGTGCTAATTCCGTCAAGTGGGATGGCACACGAATTGGTACATCGGTCACGAAGTGGATAACGCGATAGGTTGATGCACTGAATCGATTATCATTAGGAGTGAGCTCGTCATCCACTTGTTCCTGAAATCGATCGATCATCTTGCGAAAGTGAGAATTGCCCTCACAGTACGTTCGAAAATGAAAAATGGTATTCGTGCTCTCACCAGGAACGATATAAGTGAATGGAAATAGTTGTTCAGTCAGGTAAAGGAGTACCGGCAACAGGTGTTCTCCAGTGCGGGTAACGATTCGAAATCGAAGTTTGTCGTAGAGTTGCGCGGCGGTGGCGGACCGTTTTGATAGTAACTTCGTGTATGTTGAGTCGAGATTCTTTCGACCACCAATAAACTCAGTGATCGGGAATCCTTCACTTAGCATTGTGCCTACCACGCGATAGACTTTCTCTTCCACCAAGTGGAAAAGGTCCCGATCGCTTACGGGAAGCCTGAATAGAAGCTCTCTCCCCGCCAAATGATGGATGATCTGCATGGTTTTCAGCACCGTACAGGCCGCAACTTGACGCTGCCCCCTCCCACTCGCGCACATTAGCAAGTCCTCGACGGGTAACTTTTCTAATGGTTGTGGTACGGCAAACTGAAAGTGTCGCCGAAGGTACTCAATTGCCTCTTTGCGAATATGATTGATGAAAACAAGGTCAGCGGGCTGGTCAATGTGAAGTTCGTGATTTCGAATGAACTTTCGAGCCTGCTCGACATTTTCGAAATTGAGGCGGTGCCAGTCTAAGACCGAACCACCGCGCAAAATCAGTCGGACTGCCTCCAAATCATGCAGCGCAAAATCATCGATAGTTTTTAGCCGTTGACCGCTATTAGCAGCCGGCGGCGGAGCACTGGGGTGCCGCGCGTCTATGTCGGATGGCGTAGTCAGCTTTCTGAATTCGTGCTGGTGACGTCGCCTGACGCCCGGCGTCGAAGCGACAAAGTCCCGAAGAATATGCCTAAGGTTAGACCTAGCACGGTTAGCTGGGCGCCGTATGCACCGCTCGAAGCCAAAAGAACTACGGGCACTGCCCCAAGAAGTACATACCAAAAATCCTGCTTCATCGTAGTCGCGTCTCCAGAGCCATGGTCGATGCGGACTGCAAGCAACTGCGGTACATCGAACTATTTTGGAGTGCACGGCCCGGTGGGCCGACTAGGCTAAACTGTAACCTAATGTAGTTATTTATACTACAATTTGGCGCAGCGCACCAACTCTTAGCCTGCCGTGACGCGATGGTTCAAGTGTCAAGCGCGAAATCGGAGTATTAGGTAGTTATCGAACACACATACACTCATATAAAGACAACTGAGCAGGTGTAATTTCCCATTTGATGTGCAATTCAGTCGATAGGAATCTGCAAGTTACAGCTATGCGGTATTCGAATTGGAATAAAGATGCTGGACCTGTTCCGGCTTTTTGCCCGAGGCCCATTGGGCTGGCGGTGATGGAGAGAACATAGTGAACTCAGACGCTATCGGCGTCCGCTGCTGCCCCGACCTCGTAGACCGTGCTTCTTTGCAAGATCATGAAGATGTTTGCGATCCATCCGCGCTTCACGCGCCGCAGCACTGATGTTTCCGTGGTGCCGTTCCAGCAGCCAGGAAACATAACGACGCTCGAAATCCGATTCAAATGCGCTTCGAGTTTGGCCGTAGCTAAGCGTTGGATCGAATTCCGCCGGAATCGGTGTCAGAGCTGTCGAGGCTGCTACTCCGCCGAGTCGGGCGGCGACGTCATATGCCTCCGACCTCCTGAAATTGCCATCCAAACCTGTAAACGTGTGCGATGTTCCAGTGTCAGCGTTCGTCACAGTTGCTCCCCAGGCGAGGGGAAAAATTTGTTCTCGCCTTGAGTGCAGTACTTGGTGCCGCACCCTCAGTGTTGTCCAGTCCCCCCCCTTTCAAATAATCGACTTTGACCCTATTTCATGACCGCCACGTCAGTAGTTCTCGGACCTAAATAGCGGAGTAAAATCACACGGCTTTCGATAGTTCTCCAAGTCGGCTCGTCACGGTTTGGTGCTGTCGTCCCTTTTGCTCATTTGACGACCTCTGATTAGGCGGACAAGTCCCTTAATCTGTCTCAGGTGGAAGTGAAAATGCGGGCATTCTTCCTCGACCATGCAAGATGCTTGAAGCGATTTGGTCGTCTGACATTGAAGCCTGCCAACGTGGATCCGAGAGGTTTCGAGCTCCGAGTGACGCGCCCATCGGACCGTTGCCTTTGCCGGCAAGTCCGTGGCATCCGGCGCAAAGCGAATCCCAAACGGATAGTACATCGTCGGAATTCCCAGCAGTCAAAGCGTTAGCGCGGCTCGGAGTATTGAATGACTGGCCGGACGGCGCGGATTCGCTCTCTTGATCGTGGTCGCTTGGACGCCACAAACGATTATCGCTATCCGATTTTGAACATCCAATGTTCAACGACAGCACTAGGGGAGCAACGAGGTAGCGGCAAATCACGAATTGCCAATACCACGCGTTCGCGATTTGCGCGCCAATGATTCGAAAACTGTAGTGAGAGTTCGGCCTGGCATCCCAGTGCTCATCGGGGGCAACCCAGTTGTTGGTCGCTTTTTAAACGAGGACTGTTCGGCAGTCACAGAAGTTGCCTCGAGAGTGAATCTGCACCCATCTGTCTGCAGCAAACTTGAAACGAGTACACCAGGGTCCATTAAGAGCGGTCAGTATCGTGGCTTCGAAGATGTTGAAATAGTACAGATACGGTCATGTCATTGGAATTTGTCCATCTACATGTGCATTCCCAATACTCATTTCTTACCAGTACAGTTCGTCTGGCGGAACTTCCCAGACATGTAAAAGACCTTTCAATGTCAGCGGTTGCAATTACAGACCGCGCAAATATGTTCGGTGCCCTTCGGCACTACAAAGCCTGCAAAGGCGAAGGTATTCTGCCTCTAATTGGTTGTGAGATCAATGTGCTGCGCAGCGATCTTAGCGGCACGTACGATCACTTGGTGGTTATAGCGGTCGATAATGCCGGATATCGAAACTTAGTTCGGCTGGTGTCGATGGGCTGCTTGGAATCCGCCGTTGATGGGGCGGCCGTTGTCACACTCGATACGGTTGCGCAATACTCAAGAGGTCTAGTTGCTTTAACTGGGTGTTTGGGGGGACTGGTCCGCAAGGTATTCTTACCAATGGCTTGGAACAGGCGGGACCATTGTTGGGGCGCTTGCGGGAGGTATTTGGAACTGAAGGTTTATTCGTGGAACTCCAGGACCACGGACTCCCCGAGCAGGCGGTAATAAACGCTGAACTCGAGCGGGCTGCTCGACGGTTCGAGCTGCGACTGGTGGCGACTAACGACGTTCATTTCATATCTCCAGACGATGGAGATGCTCAAGTCTACTTGGACTGTGTGAGGCAGAATCGCACGTACGCCGAGATTAAGCCGCACCACCACGGTTCCTTCGAAATGTATCTGAAAAGCCCGGAACAGATGCATCACCTCTTTCGCCATTGTCCCGACGCACTAAGAACGACATGTCATGTTGCAGAGATGTGTTCAGGATTAGAAATAGCCTTGGGCTCGCCACTTTTGCCAGAGTTTCCAGTGCCTGAACCGTTTGATGTACAAAGGTACTTCCGGCACATCGCCGAAACCGGACTTATTCGACGATTTGCCGAGTTTCGCTCCACGGGGAAGTCAGTGGACGAATCGACCTACGCCCAAAGGCTAGCGTCGGAGCTTGACGTAATTGAAAAGATGCAATTTGCCGGATATTTCTTGATTGTTTGGGATTTATACGCGAAGCAAAACATCAAGGGGTACCCGTGGGACCCGGGCGCGGGTCTGGAGCAGGATCACTGGCAGCCTACAGCATGGGGATTACTGAACTAGATCCCATTCCGTATTCGCTGCTCTTTGAGAGATTTCTAAACCCCGACCGGGTAAGCATGCCGGATTTCGACATTGATTTTTGCATGGATCGTAGGGGTGATGTCATCGACTATGTTTCAGCTCGATTCGGTGAACGCAGCGTGGGACAAATTGCCACATTTCAGAATCTCAAAGCGCGAAGCGTCATCAAAGACGTGGGACGCGCTATGGGATTTTCTCCAAGTGATGCTCAGCGAATTGCGTCAATGGTTCCAGAAAAAGGCCAGGGAAAAATGTGCACAATTGACGAGGCATTGGAACTTGAGCCCAAGTTAAGGACCACGATGGACGGCGATCCGCGCGTAGCGGAACTTATCACGCAAGCCAGGAAGCTAGAAGGACTTACGAGGCACGCCGGAATGCATGCGGCCGGAGTCGTCATAAGCAAAGGACCGCTCTATGACCATGTGCCATGTTTTTTGAGTGACGAATCAATAGTAACTCAATACGACAAGGACGATGTAGAAGCTGCGGGGCTCGTGAAATTTGATTTTCTGGGGCTGAAGACGCTCACTGTTATTGATATTGCGCAACGATTGGTAAACGCGCGCCCTGACCGGAAGGACCGCCCGCTTGATCTGACCAAGATAGAACTCGACGATCGCGATACCTATCAACTGATAGCCAGCGGTGAAACTACAGGTGTTTTTCAGTTGGAGTCCACAGGCATGCAACAAATGTTGCGCGGACTTAAGCCAGACTGTTTTGAGGACATCATAGCGGCAGTTGCTTTGTATCGTCCTGGTCCGTTGGGCACAGGGATGATTGACGATTTCATTAAGAGCAAACATGGCCGTCAACAGATACGCCAATTGCACCCGTTGGTGGATGACGTTCTTGCTCCGACTTATGGAGTCATCGTGTATCAAGAACAAGTGATGCAGATTGCGCAGAAATTGGCGGGTTATACCCTGGGAGGGGCTGACCTCTTGCGGCGGGCGATGGGCAAGAAGAAACCGGAAGATATGGCCAAACAACAGTCCGTCTTCATTGAAGGCGCTTCCGCAAATGGTGTTGACCCGAATCAGGCCTTAGCCATCTTTAGGGAAGTGGAGGGCTTTGCCGCGTATGGATTCAACAAGAGCCATTCGGCAGCGTATGCGCTGATTACGTACCAAACAGCATTTCTCAAAGCGCATTACCCGACTGAATTCTTCGCCGCAGCCATGACTGCAGATAAGGACAAAATTGAAAAGGTCGTACGAACTATAGCTGAAGCGCGTGCCTGGGGCGTAGTAGTGCTTCCTCCAGATATCAACGCAAGTGAACTCGATTTCACGGTAATATATGAAAATCCCGACGGCGACGGACAACGATACGGACCTGGCCGAATTAAGGATCGGCTTGCCCCCCGAATCCGGTTTGGATTAGGCGCCATTCGCGGCGTTGGGCAGAGCGCTCTTGAGGGCGTTTTCGAAACTCGACAACATGGTGGGTGGTTCAATGACCTTTTTGATTTCGCTGTGCGAGTGGACTGCAAGCGACTGAACAAAGGATTATTGGAGTCGCTAGTGCAATCTGGTGCTTTCGACGCGATTGCGGTGCCGAATGGGCTGTCTCGTGCAAGGCTGTTCGCCGCGATCGACGCTGCATTGGAGCGATCACGAAGTGCGACACGAGATCGCGAGCGAGGCCAAACCTCGCTGTTCGGTCTCCTTGCCCCGGGAAACGTTCGAACTAACGCCAGTTTACGGGCGGACCAATATCCCGAGGCGAACAACTGGGATCGAATGGAGTTATTAGTGCGCGAAAAAACGTCGCTTGGTTGCTACGTCACCGGGCACCCCCTGGAGCGATACGGGCAAAAGCTGCAGAGATTGGACGTGGTTTCGACGAAAGAACTGTCCGGCTGCGATCCTTGGACAGTTGCGAGGGTTGCTGGAATGGTGGAGAATTATCAGGAAAAAGTATTTCGGGGAAGCGGCAGCAAGGCAGCATTTTTCACTTTGGAGGATCTGAAACGGTCGAATTAATGCCAAAGTTCGAGCTGATCGAATCGAAGAATGTGTCACGCTGCTTCGCAGCGGCAAGCCGGTGATTGTAACCGGCAAAGTCAGTTTTCCGCAAACTGAAGACGATGAAGGAGATACCGAGCCCACGCTTTTGGTCGATTCAGTCGAGCACCTGGGCAATGCCGTTCAACGTGTAACTCGAGCGATTAACATACGAATTTCTCCGGAACTCGCGCGGCAAGATACCTGGACAAAATTACGCGACATAATTGCGTCAAGTCCTGGTAATTGTGATGTGGAATTTGTTGTCACACTGGATAACGGTATCGAAGTAGCATTAGGGCTCGATCACTCGCGTGTAAGTCCCGATGATGGCTTTTTGGGCGCGCTTGAGCGAGTAATCGGGAATAATTCTGTCGATTTGCGATAAAAAGCCCAGCGCATGGCGCAATTGAACATACTTGGCAGCATTGCAAAATGCCGATCATGACAGGGCTCCTCTTAGCCGAATCTGTAGTGCTTGCCTCGCAATTACGATACGTCTTCGACGGGTAGACTAGACCGA
>CAWIGY010000093.1:0-28617 GCA_963835565.1 uncultured delta proteobacterium | reverse complement strand
GGTGGCGGGATTTACCCCGCCAGGCCCCTCCCACACCACCGGACGTGCGGGTCCGCATCCGGCGGTTCGAAAAGTTGAGGTTAGCTCGCAAGCCGCGGTAATCCCAGTTGGTCGAAGTAGGCGTTCGGCAGCGCGATGTGAAGGGCTTTATGAGCCGATACGCTCCACCAGCGTTTCGCGTGAGCCGCGGCGGATAACGCTACGCGCTCGGGTACTCCCCGTGCGCATAGTTCGCGATACACCGTACTCCCACGTCTCCACTGTTTGAGCTGGATGGCTCTCAGTCGATGGCGAATCCACGTGTCGAGGCCACGGAAAATACCGGGCGTATCGGCTAGGTGAAAGTAGTTCTTCCACCCAACGAGATACGCACGCAGTTCCTTGGCCACGCTCGTCATGCTTCGCCCTCGATTGCGCCCGGTGATTTCCCGGACTCGGTCCTTCATCGTTTGCAGGGCCTTGGGTGCCACGCGCCGTTTGACCGCTCCTGCCTGGTTATAGAAGCTATACCCCAGGAACTTGCGCTCTTCCGGACGTGCCGCCGCGCTCTTGGATTCATTGACTTGGAGTCGGAGTTTGGCGAAGAGGCCCCGCAACGTTTGCATGGCATCTTGCGCCGCCCGCTTGGACTTTGCGTACGCGTTCATATCGTCGGCATATCGACAAAAGACCAAGCCTCTTTTCTCTAGCTCCTTGTCAACTTCGTCCAGAAGCACATTCGCAAGTAACGGCGAAAGCGGCGAGCCTTGCGGGACGCCCTCTTGCCGTTCCATCACTACCCCGTTGGCCATGATGCCAGCGTCGAGGTATCTACGAATGAGTCCCAGCAGACACTTGTCGCCTATTCTTCTCGCCAACCTTCCCATCAAGACGTCGTGATTGACTCGGTCGAAAAATCGAGCGAGGTCAACGTCTGCCACCCATCGGTACCCTTGCTGGATGTATCTCTGTGCCGCGCACACGGCATCGTGCGCTCGACGTCCAGGTCGGAAACCGTAGCTGTGTTCGGAAAACGTTGGGTCGAATCGCGGTTGAAGTACCTGCAAAATGGCCTGCTGCACGAGCCGATCCAAAACGCAAGGAATACCGAGTTCTCTATAGCCGCCTCCGCTTTTCGGTATCTGCTGCCGTTTCACTGGCTTGGGCTTGTAGGTACCCGCGAGTAGTTGTGCTCGCAGTTCCTCTTGGTGTTCTGCCAGATACTTTGGCAACTCGTGCACTGCCATCCCATCAATTCCGGGACTGCCCTTGTTCCGCTTCACGCGTTTGACTGCCTGTTGCAGATTGCGATGCTCGACCACCTCTTGCATGAGGTCGTCGTTTCCTGAGCGCTCGTTTCCGTTGACCGCCGTCAACACTTCACCGCTTCGCGGATATCTCGCGGCTTCACCGCTACTTGCCCACGGGAGCTCCAGTTGCCTGGTCTTCTGGTGCCTGGTGTCTTCGAGATTCACGGCTGACTCGCTCTCCTTTTCGTTCGGCCCTTCACAACGCTAAAGACTTCCGGGATTACGGGGTACGCCCTGCCCAGCTTCCACGTTGCTAATACGGCCTCGGCTGACTTCTCGCTCCGCCTCACCAGCGTCGCCCTTTCAGGCATAAGGCGAGATCTCCCCAGGTAAGGGTCGTGACCTTCGCTGCACAATCGCCGGATTTACACCGCTCGCCTTTGGTCGCGAGAGCTTCGCGGTCATACGTCCGCTTGCCCTGGCTTGCAGCGCCTCATATCCGGTTTCTGTTCGTCGACTCACAGCTTCTGCTCCTCGCTTCTTTCAGTGCCGACCTCGCGGTCGGGTATCATTTCACCTTGCGACTTACTCGGGGTCCCTGCGACCAGGTTCCCCGGAGGACTTGCACCTCCTGGCCACGCCCATGCTGGGCACACATCAGGTACTACCCGCAGAGCGGGTAGTTTGAGGAAGGCCCCCCGAGGGGGGCCAATCCAATTGGAATGAAGGACGCTACGCGCCCTTCTTGCGTGACGAAGGGGACTGAAGTCCCCCAAACGGAAGAAGTTCTTGCCGTTTTTCTTCCTCCTCCTGTTCGCGAATGTATGCCTTCATTGTCTGTTCGTCTATGCCTTCCGTACTGACGCAGTAACCGCGGGCCCAGAAGTGAAATCCCGTGAAGTTGCGTTGGTGACCGAGAAACTTTCGGTGAATCTGAATCGCCGACTTGCCTTTCACGAAACCTATTGTGTTGGCCACACTGAATTTCGGCGCAATGCTCAGTAACAGATGAACGTGGTCTGGCAGGGTATGTCCTTCGACCAGCTCTATGTCGTGCTGAACGCACAGTTCTCTCAACATCGGACCAATCTCCTTTCGCAGCTGCCCGAATATTGCTTGCTTTCTGTATTTTGGTACGAACACTACATGGTACCTGCAGTACCATCGGGCGTGCGATAGGCTTTGCCACTCTCGCATGACGGTCTCCTTTCGTGTGGACGGCTAGGTCCACGCGAAGGGAACCGTCGCTGATTTCTGCCCTCCCCTACTAAATGCCGCGGATTTGCACGACGGGACGGCAGAGCCCCTTCGAGTCACACCGCCATAGGCGGTGGCTTGCTAGGTGAGTCACCCCCCGCACTTTACGTCTTTCTCACGAAACAGACGGCGAAGCTCTTCTTGGCCCATTTTGCCAAACGTGGGCTTAAACTCATTGACTGCTCGTTTCGGGCGCTTAGACGAATGAAACTTTACGGTAACGGTGAGGGATACCTCATCGCCTACAATTCCGCCCCACTCGGGAAAACGGCAGAGCTCATTCCGATGGGCGCGAATGCAGGTCAATTATTGTGCGTCCAAAAACACCAGTTCAATCCTACTGAACTAAATGGCCCCGCAGAACAAACGCTTTGGTTCAAGTTACTCACGGGGCATGATCCTCTTTACGTATTGGATTATTGGGTAGACCCCAATACGAAAACTCGAGACTTCAGCTCTACATAATAGCTGTTCTGAAGTCGCAGAGTTACAATGACAACATTAAACCGAACACCCGGATTAACCTACATGGACACACCTATTTTTAGGGGATTGAAGGTTGTTTATAGGTTTTAGGTAGACTCATGGTATAATGGTCTCGTCAGTGCAAAGACCACCAAGCTGAAGGTAAGAGCAACCCAGCCTGCACCGCCGCAAGGTGGCCGGGCTTAGGGCAGTAGAAAGACCCATGCGCCCGACGAAAGACGAAACGACGCAATTCAATCTAAGGCTCGACCCTGCGGATAAGGCGCTTGTCGAGGCCGCTGCAGCGCAAGAACGCATCAGTATTTCCGAGGTGCTACGCCGTGGCTTGCGCATGTTCGCGCAATCTGTCGGAGTGGAGACACCCAAGCGTCTCAAGAAGGAAAAGCGATTGTTATAGTAAACGGCCTCGCGACAACGTCACATGCCCGAGGCCCGACCGAACCAATGAAGGTGATTCGATGAACCACATTAGCACAGCAAGCAAAGAGGTCAGCCATGCCGCATGAACCCCGAGGCGCTCCGGCGCTGGAATTAGTCCCGGGCATTGGCTACCGAACGCGAATCCGCTTCGGTGAGGGCCAGCGCGAGCGGTTTCTTATCAAGTTGCTCGACGTCAACGCGGCCGCGAAGCGCGATCGGGAATTGCGCGAGCTTGCCCGACTGCTGACTAAGAACGGCCACGCCGAGCAGGTTCCCTTGATTCTAGGCAAAGCCGCAGAAGCCGACGACGCAAAACTGAAGGATATCAAGCGCTGGACCGACCGCTTCTGCCGGGGCGAAGCGGAAGTCAACCGCGCTCCAAGCAACACCACATTCAAGAAGATGGCCGACCGC
This sequence comes from uncultured delta proteobacterium, assembly GCA_963835565.1. Classification (GTDB taxonomy): domain Bacteria; phylum Myxococcota_A; class Polyangia; order Polyangiales; family Polyangiaceae; genus FEN-1139. Next base: position 24,811 of record CAWIGY010000093.1, on the reverse strand, counting down.
TGGACGACGGGCAATCTTCACAAGCAGTGGCCCGACCATATTCGCGACATCGACCACGCGACGAACACCGTGCTGCTCGACAAGTACGTCTTGCCTTTGCTGGGCGATCGGGAACTTGGCAGCATTTCGCGAGAGCATTGCGACGAAGTAATGCGACGGCTCCCCGACCACTTGGCGAAGAATTCCCGGCGCCATGTGGCAAAGGTAGTTAGCCGGGTCCTGAACCTCGCCGAGTTTGCCGGAGAAATTGACCGCAATCCCCTGCCCCGCAATTGGATCCCCTCCCCTGGCGGCAAGAAAGACACGCCTGTGCTTTACCCGTCCGAAGATGCGAAGCTGATGGCCAGCCCCGAGGACAAGGTCCCCCTCGCGTATCGGCTCTTTTATGGGTTCCTGCACCGCGAAGGTGGACGACGTTCCGAAACGGCGCGCTTGCAGTGGCGTGAAGTTGACCTTGAGAATGGCGTGCTTCAAATGGACATCAATAAGACCGACCACGCACGCTGGTGGCGGCTGTCGGAAGGTGTCACCGAAGCTCTAAAGGCTTGGTGTGAATTGCGCAAGAAGCCCGAACCTGAAGAGCTGGTATTTACCGACGCAAAGGGTTTGCCACTCAACTTGGACCACATGGCGGATCGCATTCGCGACGACTTGAAAGCCGCCGGCATTGCTCGTGCACGTCTATTCGATCGCGGTGAGAACACATTGGCGTTCGGCACTCATGGCTTCCGGCATAGCTTCACGACACGCAGTCTTGCCAATGGCAAATCGGACGATTGGGTTCGTCAACGCACGGGTCACACCACCGATCAACTGCTCACATATCGCGAAGCCGCAAAGGCTCTCGAAGAGCTCGACATGGGTGATTTGCTTCCTTTGGTAGAAGCGATTCCAGAGCTGCGCAAGGTTTCAAAAAAGCAGTCAGCCAGCGATTCGAAGGTGACTTTCTCAGCTCAGGGTGGGCCAAAAGTGGGCCAACTCAAAAACGCGAAATCGCTAAAAGCTGGTCGGGGCGGGCAGATTCGAACTGCCGACCCCTTGACCCCCAGTCAAGTGCGCTAACCAGGCTGCGCTACGCCCCGACCGTCCAGCGTGCCCGGAATGGCCACGCGAGACGGCCGGAGACTAGTCGTTCAGCAGCAGAATGCAAGGCGCATATCAAGGCCAATAAGCCCTATGCCCGAATTTGATGCTTGAATCTATGGGTGGCTAGACTCAATGCTTGTCTGTTCGCCTAATCGGGTCCAGCGATTGGCTAATTCAAACGGTCCAAATGCCGCGCGTGCCGATATTTGGTTCAGCACCTATTGAGCGCTTGCCCTGTGACCCCGTGTGTGTCCTCATGGCTTTCTGCGAGTATCCGCTCTCGTGGCTGCGCAAGGGCTCGACCACCCGCAGGTGGTCCTTATGAATACTGCATCAACCTCGCCAACGGCTTCGCACGTGGCTAGAATGTGTGGGTGATGGTCCTCGGGTTGGAAACGTCGGGTCAATGCGGTTCTGTCGCGGTGCTCAGCAATGGAAGAGTTATTGGCTACGCCGAACACAATGAACCAAACGCCCATGCGGAGCAATTGCTGCCGCTCATCGAGTCCGCGATTCAGATTGCGGGATGTTCCCGAAGCGATATCACCCGAATTGCAGTTGGCACAGGCCCTGGTAACTTCACAGGATTGCGAGTTGGCATTTCGCTCGGCTATGGACTGGCCATTGGTCTCAATATTCCGATCGTTGGGATCTGCTCGCTCGCAGCCATGGCACTCGCTGTGAGCACGTCGAATTGCCGCATCAAACTCATCATTCGCGACGCGCGAAAAGGCGAGGTTTTTTTCGCAGCTTTCGATCAGAACAACACCGTATTACTTGAACCGTGCTTGATCAAGCAAATTGATATAGATGAAAGGATCATAAGTCTTGTAGGAAACTGCGCGAGAACTGGCGAAGCTTGGACGCTTGCCGGCGACGGACTGCGCGGATTAAACTTGGACCACCTTATTAGAAATGGAGCCCGAATCACACATAATGCTGACGCACTTCAGCCAGATGCCAAACACATCGCATATTTGGGCGAATTGAGCGAAGCGTCGGATTGGCCAACACCCGAATATATTCGCGAAGTGGACGCCGTTCTGCCAATGTTGCGTAAGAATCCCGACATTGAGCTTCAACCACTTATCAGGAATCAAGAACCGATAAATTGAGGCGCACATGATTGAACTTGGCGCTGATTCACCCGAGGACGCACAGCAGAGATTGCTGGCCCGATTTGGACGTCGCTTTTCTGCGGGAAACGTTGTCTTTTCCGATGGTGATGTTGGGACGGAGGCATTTCTACTTCAAGAAGGCCGAGTGAGGCTGATCAAGCGAGTCGGGGCCGTAGAGCGCAGTTTGCGTTTGCTGAGAAGCGGCGATCTATTTGGTGAGTCAGCGCTAATTACAGGAGCGTCAAGGAACTCAACCGCTGTAGCTCTAACCGATGGCATAATGTTAGTGCTTGATCACGCGACCCTTGAACAAGTCATTGCCAGCAATCCGGCCGTTGGAATGCGCGTTCTTCAGCAGCTAATTCGTCGCCTGCGTGACGCCGAAGACCAAATCGAAATTCTAATGCTTCATGATAGTCGATCAAAAGTTGTCGTAACGCTCCTAAAATTGGCCCAACAGGCGGCAACGACTTCCACTTCGGTAGAGCTCGCAGTGTCACCCTTGGAATTGGCCTCCAGAGTCGGGCTTGAGGTCGATCTAGTGAAGCGAGCCGTGCACGATCTTCGAGATGCGGGTCATCTGCAAATTGTGGGGGAAAAAGTGCAGATACCTGACATTTTCACATTGAAAGAATTGCTCGGTCTTTTGGCGGTTCGCGACCAAATTACAGGCCAACGACGCAGTGAGGACGCCGGCGCGCCAGCAAGTGCGACAGACCGCCGGTAGGCAACCGCTTGGCTGACCTGCGACAGATCTGCAGCTGCGAAAATGAATCCCCAACGCAATATCCGATCCTATGGCAGAGTAGTAATCGGTTACGATATGATGACAGGCCGACCAGCAACTCGGAAACTGATAGCACGAACATTTTGCATCGTAACTGGTCTGATGGCCTGTGCAGGTCACACTGGAGGCCCAGCCGGCGGGAATACTGCGGATAGGGAAAGCGAAGCTGAGTATGACTTGGCTCGTGATTCCTGGCTTCGGCGGGGAGACGCGAGAGACGGCTTGATTCATGCGCTAAGGTCAATTGAAATTGACGACGACAACGCGGATGCGCATCACATCGCAGCCTTAATACTCCTGGATTTGTGTCTGAAGTCGAGTCAGGACTGTCGTCTGGCCGACGGCGAAGCTCACGCCAGAAAGGCCCTGCGACTCCGGGTTAACTTTCGTGAGGCTCGAAACACCCTCGGGGTAGTTTTGCTTCATGAGAAAAAATTCAATGAGGCCGTTTCAGTCCTAGAGCCGCTAACAAAAGACATCCTTTACACCACGCCGGAAAGCGCTTGGGGCAATCTGGGATGGGCTTATCTTGAAATCGGTCGAGTCGATGACGCTCAACAAGCGCTGCAGCGTAGCGTCGCAGCTCAGCCACGATTCTGTGTTGGTTACTATCGTCTGGGTCTGGTTCAGGAGCGCAAAGGTCTGCCGGAAGCGGCCATTGAATCATTTACGAATGCCCTGCAGGCCGACTCACGCTGTGCCGGCTTGCAAGATGCTCTCTTGCACCGTGCGAAGGACAACTTGAGTTTAGGAAGAAGCGAGCCGGCCCGAAGCGATCTTTCGCACTGCGCTGAGTTGTCGTTGAACACTTTGGCGGGTAAAGAATGTAGGTTCATTCTGCAGAAACTCAAGTAGTGTCGGAATAATTATGGATTCGGTCGGTCATATCCTCCGTCAACGTCGTGAGGCGAAGAATATGAGCATTGAAGAAATTGCGCGCTGTACACGCGTGCCAATGTCAAGCGTCGAGAGAATTGAGTCCGATCAATTCGATGAGCTTCCGGGTGAGGTATTTGTTCGCGGCTTTCTCAAATCCTACGCGCGGGCGGTGGATCTGGATCCCGACGAGATATTGGCGCGATATACGGCCAGCCGTCGGATTGCGTGGGTAACACCACTCCCAATTGCAAGCCCTTCCAGACCCATCAGGTCTCGGCGTTATGGAGTGGCCATCGCATTTGTGTTGCTATTGATCCTGTTCACACTGGCACTGAGCATCGTCTTGAAGCCCCGAGGTGACGACATGCCACAAGAGCTATCTCAGCGATTACCAATTTCGATCTTGAAGAATACGTGACGCTGATGTTAGGACCGGGTCGAACTGTCGAGACCGAGGCACTGGTTGTAAAGCGTTTGCCATATGCCGACGCCGACTGGGTTGTAACTCTGTTCACGCATAAGCTAGGTAAGGTATCGGCTGTCGCATCACGTGCACGTCAGAGCAAGCATCGCTTTGCTGGTGGCCTTGAGGCGTTTCACAATCTAACTGTTGAACTTCGGTCAACGCGCAGCGACGAAATGCTGCAAGTGATTGATGCTTCAATTATACGTGCACGACACGGACTTGCATCGCAGCTTGTGGCAATGCAAACAGCAGGGAGGGCATTAAATTGGCTTCGCCGAGCATTTCCGCCCAGGATCATTGAGCCGCAAGCTTGGTGGCTCGTGCAGAACTGGCTGAATACGATTGACGCCGCGCCGCCAAAGGATCGACCCGAGGCGGATGCCCGACTTGCCGAATACGGATTGCAGCTGCTAGTTGTGCTCGGGTGGTCGCTGGAGTTGAGTAAATGCGTACGCTGCAACAAGGCTTGTCCGCCCCACGCTCCGGCTTATGTGAATTCAAGACACGGTGGAGTAGTGTGTCGCTCCTGTGGCGGAGCGGGACCATTGATGAGCTCATCGCTTCGCAGGAATATGCAACGAGTTGCTTGTCTCGGTGCCACCGGGCTTTCCAGGGAAGAAAGTGGCGACGCATTGAGAGTCGTTGAACATGCACTGGAATCCCACGCAGGCATTGAGTAAGCACTAATATTGGTGTCCCGGCGCGGAACTTCAGCCCGACCAGACCACCTGATTCCGCCCTGAATGCTTGGCCGCGTAAAGTCGGCGATCAGCCACGCTAATCAAACTCTCGGGTAACGTGTCTTGACAGCATTGGAGCGACGCACAACCCAGACTTACTGTTATACTAAAGGGTTCGCTCACATTTTCAATTCTTAGGTCAGCTATAATCAATCGAATTCTTTCAGCAACGCAGGCAGCTTGCTCAACATCCGTTGTTCGGAGAATAATAGCAAACTCCTCGCCACCGTATCGGCAGAATACATCCTCAGTTCGCAACGCGGGACGCGCAACTCGCACCAAACTCACCAGGGTCTGATCGCCTACTCGGTGTCCATATTTATCGTTGATTAGCTTGAAGTGATCGACATCCAGTATAATCAGACTCAGCGGCGCATTGTGTCGCCGCGCATATGCTAGTTCCGATGCCAATCGAGTATCAAAATACTCACGATTGTAAGCACTCGTCAGCGCGTCAGTCACACTTGCATCGTACAAGTGCTCAAGCATTGCCTGCTGATCAGCATCGGTAACCGAATACCGAAACATAACTGAAGGTCCAAGCTGAATGATGTCGCCGTCAACCAAGCTCTTTTCGTCTATTTGTTGACCAGCGACATAGGTTCCATTGGCTGATCCCAGATCTTGCAGGACGTAATTTCCAGCGCTCCGCACAAGTCGCGCGTGGTGGCGGCTAACTCCAGGATCAGCAATACAAATGGTAGCAGTCTGGGCCCGCCCGATTACAAGCTCCTCACATTGAAGCATGGTCACTTGACCAAGCGACTCTCCCTCAATGCGAACCAATAAATACCGATCACGAGATTCAACGGGTTCGCTCTCCCGAATCACCGGAGCGTGGACCAGTACCGTGCGGTCCTCTTCGCTGTCAACATCGAGCAGGTTCCGATCTTCCGACGCGGGCACTTGACAAGTAATATACGGCATCTTTCACGCCGAAGAATAGGCCTGCGGCCATCTTTGCAAATTAAGGCCGGACATGCCGCAGCAAGCGCCCAACAAATTCGCATTTGGGGCCAAAATCACGCACCATGGACCGACTCCCCCGAGTCAAGGCTCCACCACTGTGTCAACCACCGTTTCCCCCTCGAGTTCAGTGAAGCAATTGGCGGAATCGGATGCCGCCCGTCTGGAGCATAAGAAAATCGCCGGCAACGCCACAATAGTTGCTACTGGAACATTTACAAGCCGGCTACTCGGACTTGTTCGCGACCAAGTAATTGCGGCGGTATTCGTGCGTGCCGCAACTGATGCGTTCTTTGTTGCATTTACGATTCCAAACGTATTGCGACAACTAGTTGCGGAAGGTGCCGTCCAAAATGCGGTGCTTCCTGTTCTTGAAGGAGTCCGCGAACGCGAGGGTGAGTCTGCAGCCCAACGCCTGTTCGCTACGCTTCGCGGTTTCTCGTTGCTCGTTCTCCTTGCATTGACGATTCTTGGCGTCATTTTTGCCCCACAATTGGTTCGGCTTTTTGCTGGGGGCTACCGACAGATTCCAGGCCAACTTGAGCGCACTATAACACTTACACGGTGGTTGTTTCCCTACATATTTTTTATGGGCACTGCCGCCCTCGGAGTTGCGGCACTTAACGTTTGTAGGCGATTCGCGGTAACATCCTTTGCACCGGGTCTACTGAATATCGCATTTATCGTAGCCGGCCTAACCCTGCCGATATGGTTGCAAAAGCGCCAAATTGATCCTGCTCTGTCACTTGCATTTGCCGCTCTCGTTGGGGGAGGACTACAAGTCGTAGCACAATGGCCAAGTCTGCGAGCCATCGGTTATTTCGGCTGGCCACAACTAGCATTGAGGGACCCATCGTTTCGTGAAGCGCTACGCCGTATGGGTCCAGTACTATTTGGAATTGGAATCTACTACGTCGATGTCGTATTGGCGCGCCGTTTCCTATCTGAACTTGACGTCGGCTCGCAAAGTTATTTTAGTTGGGCCATGCGGCTCTGTGATTTTCCACAAGGGATTTTCGTCATGGCGCTTCAAAGTGCCACGTTGCCAAGCTTATCGCGACTCGTAGCACGAGGTGAGCTTGATGCTGTCGCCGATACGTTTGCATTTGGGATGCGATTAACCCTTTGGATCACCATTGCTGCCACCGTCGGTACGATCGCCCTGGCTCAGCCTTTGGTCACTCTCATATTTCAGCGTGGGCACTTCGATTCTGTAGCCGCGCATGAGACTGCGCGCGCGTTCATGGCGCAAGGTTTGGGAATATGGATGGTGGCTGCGGTTCGGCAGCTAGTGGGAGTATATTTTGCTCTCGGCGACACGAAAACACCGGTAAGGGTGGCCGCAATTGACCTTATTGCTTTTGTTATTGCCGCCAAGTTTCTATTGCCAACATTAGGTCACGTGGGTGTCGGTCTGGCTGTCTCAATCGCAAGCTTGACGCAAATGTTGCTGCTGTGGGCCGGCCTATCAAAGCGCTTGCCTCACATGAATACTCGAACCATAGTTCGATCGTCCTTGCGAACAGTCGTGATAGCGATTGCAGCTGCGTTGATTGCGCGATTCGTAGCCCACTTGATACAGAACAGCGGACACGCAGGTTATTCGCGTCGAATACTACCTGGATTGCTAGGTGCAGCTACCTACTGTTTGGTCTTTTTGCTTATTGCACGATTTCTCAAATCTGAAGAGCTCTCCGCGGTGAGATTCCGTCGTCGCTCTCTCAAGTGAACCATGAAGTTGACGACGGAAACTGACCAAGCAATTAATGTTTTTTTGCCTGACCACCTGCTAGGCGCTGCGTCGCTTGCCGCAATTTTAGCTCCAAGATCAATTGTTGTCGAATGGGGCTGGGCATTCTTCCCACGGCAATCCGGAAGACCTTACGTGAAAGATTGTCACCGTGAGTCGCCAACCAATCTTGAACTAGCAACGGCGCAATCGACCAAACGTTTGCCAGTAGCCAACCTATCGCGGAATCGACCTCGCTATTGCTGAAATCCAGCTTGTCGAGCGCGATCTGCAGAACGCGAATAATGGGTGCGAAGTGGCTTGGAATCGGCTGGTGGACCAGCCCAACTGACACAACCAGCGCAACGCGAACCAGGTACGGACTTGATGAAGCTAGCCAGCGCTGGAGCTTATCGTCAAGAACCTCCGCCGGCTCAGCAGCAATCCAGGGCACTATTACTCGCAATACTACGGCGTCGCGGATCGCTCGAGGAAGACTCGTCGGCAACTCAAACCAAGTCTGCATTAGGTCTATGTCGTCAGGGCTCAGTTCCGGAAATGGGATCGCGCCAAATAGCGCGAGCGAAGCGACTGATGCTTCACCCGCACTTCGCCGAAGCAACTCATTGACGAGCATACGCCGCGATAGCAAATCGAGTTGGCCTAGCTCGTTTGATGACCACCAAACTTGCGCTTCCCGAAACATCGAGATGATTTGAGGCTCATGGCCAATTCCGCAAAAATGGGTCGTCCTTGCATAACCGGTGGCTGGCGGTGAAAGGCAACGAAGCCGAATCATGAGATCGTCAACGAGTAGTTCAAGGTTGGGTAGCCCACACGCAACAGGAATTACTGCCGATGACCGCGAGAATTGGGAGCGATCGGAGCTACTTGAGTCTGGAGAGTCGTCTAAGTTTGCCGTACCGGCGCCCGTTGCTAATTAACACGGCAGAGCCCCCCTTCCAATAAAGCCCAAATGCGCGAGACCGGCGCTGGGTCGCAAATTGAGGCCAAGTGGAGGCAAGCCCAAATATCAGAATCGGGACTAGAGTACAAAAAAAGAACGGCGCAGGGGGGTGTCGTTCCCAGCGCCGTTCCAGCGTCCGTACCACAGCCCCGTTGAGCCCCAGGTTCTGCAGCCAAACGCCCTAGTCTTGCGACATTTTTACGGCCAATTATACTTGTACACCACGATTACGGCCGGTCAGTGCGCGTTCAGCATGCCGTGTAATGCATTCGCGAATACGGCTCACGCCGCAGCAGCCGGAAAGAACGGGAAACGATTTCATAGTCGATCGGGGCAGGCCGATCACGTGCCGCTCGGCACAGGCGCGATCGAGCTTCCGAGCCAAAAGTGCCCAGCAATCTCCATTCACGTGGACGAAGCGGGTAATTACAGCGCCTGGGGGTGCCAGCAGGTGGGGATCCAGAAACATCAATCAGGATTTCTGAATTCGCGGTTGGCTGGTAGCTGACATCTGAATGCAGTTGAGCAAGTACCCTCGTTGATTCCAGCGACGCCGACTTAGGGTTTCTAAGATAAAGAAGTCATGGCGTTTGATTAGCTTGCTTGAGGCGCAATCCTCATTCATCATTTGAATCAGTTTTTTCGGAATGCATTGTCTGGGTCGTAACCTAGTTGCGCTTGACGCGACCAATATCGAATGACATAGCGGGTTCCGTGGAATTATCGTCAGAAACGGCCGCAAACCAGGAACCCTCGGGCGACATGGAACTGGTAGTTCGGCGTGCCGGACGCGGGGGAATTGCCGTAGCTGCGGCGAAGATCTACTTCATCTTCGCGGGACTCGTTCAGCAAATTTTGCTGCCGCGGGTTCTCGGAGCCTCCGGATACGGCGGGCTGTCCCGCGTCTTCTCCTTCACAAGCATTGCCTACAATTCTGTGGTCTCAACTTCAATCCAAGGCTCCAGCCGCGCCGTAGCTCGGTCGCCACTTGAGGAGAGGCCTTACGTCATTCGAAAGGTACTGCTTATGCACGCCTTGGCCGCGCTGCCAATTGGCTTGCTAGTGTGGTTTTTGGCCCCAATTGCCGGACACTGGCTAAACGCTATTCACTTGGTTTTAGCACTTAGAATAATGGGGGGGGTATTCCTTTTCTACGCATTGTATTCGCCAGTAGTTGGAGTTCTCAACGGCCAGCAACAATTTCTGTCTCAAGCCGGGTTGGACATCTGCTTCGCAACACTTCGAACTTTTGCACTAATAGCTGGGGCCTGGTGGTTCGTACGGCATGGCGGACGAGGCATTGAGGGCGCAGTGGGGGGGTTCGTGCTTGCATCTGGTATTGTAACGCTGCTGGCGATATCAATAGCCGGAATCGGAAAGTCTGGGAAAACTTCACTGACTGCAAGGCAACACCTGGTATTCATCTTACCCCTATTCGCGGGCCAGATTTTGCTCAACGCATTGCTTCAACTCGATATCACCATGCTTGGCAGATTTGCCGCCGACGCCGCTGATCGAGCGGGCATTCGCCGTTACTAGCGCTGATGCACTGGTCGCCTCGTATCGCGCAACACAGCTATTCAGTTTTCTTCCATATCAATTACTATTGAGCATCACCTTCATTTTATTTCCTTTACTCGCTAAAGCGCATCGTGAGGGTAAACGCCAGGATGTTGGCTTATTCATTAGATCTGGCATTCGAATTGCACTGATAGTCGCCGGGACAATCATATCGGTTACCGCAGGAATTCCCGGTGCCCTGCTGCGCATGGTATTTACGCTGGACATTGCCGAGCCAGCCGTGCGATCCATGGGACTGCTCACGTTGGGTTTTGGGTCATTTGCGATATTCGGAATTCTCACCACAGCACTTACAAGTCTTCAGCGCGAGCGAACAAGTGCAATGGTGACGGCGCTGGCGGTGTTGCTTGTTGTATTGCTGGCATTTATTTTGGTGTATAGGCAGCCGTTCGGAGTGGATCTGCTGTGGCGCATGGCCATCGCAACCTCATGCGGACTTGTATTGGCGACGCTCATTGCCGGGTATTGCGTGTATCACTTAACTGGAGCATTGGTAAGCGCCGCTTGTATTTTGCGGGTCTCGGTAGCGTTGGCAACAGCCATGGGACTTGGTCGCGTTATCGCCCCCTCGGGTTTGGTACCAACCGTAGCCAGTGCGATATGTCTCGTAATCGTGTACCTGGCTGTTCTGACCATCATGCGCGAACTCAATCGCTCTGATTTAGGTCGATTGACTGCCATAATTCGCCGGCAGCGGGCGTGACATCCGCGAGCGCGTTGTCCAGGGTCCCGAACCTGCTGACGGCATTCGGACAAATTTCTGCCAAGGAGTGAGGGAATATCTCAGATGGCCGCCAACAAAACGATTGCACAACCGGCGTGCATTCACTCAAAGTCCGTGCTAACAGAGCATACGTTAATGCGAGAGTTGCTCAATGCCGAAAGTGTTGACCGAGGCCTGCGGCGAGTTGCTGGCGAAATACTGGAGCGTCACGATCGCGCAATCGATCTCGTATTAGTTGGGGTACGTCGCGGCGGAGTGCCACTGGCTGAGAATATCAGACGGTGGTTAGAGCGATTGGACGGTTCATCACCTCCGCTTGGAACCGTCGACATTACCCTTTATCGGGATGACGCTGCGACTGCAATGCCCAACCCCCGAATTGGACCAAGCACTATTCCCGTAGCCCTCGAGCAGAAAACCGTGATTTTGGTCGATGATGTCTTGTATACAGGGCGCACAATTCGCGCCGCGCTAGATGCTCTGCTTGACTACGGCCGACCCAAGCAAATTGAGCTTGCTATCCTTGTAGATCGAGGTGGGCGCGAGCTGCCAATTCAACCTGACTACGTTGTTCGGACGGTCGAGGTTGGGGCAAATGAGCGCGTGGACGTTCGTACAACCAACGAGGGTACATCGGTTGTCGCCGTACCTATGTCATCGCCAACAGTTCCACCCGAAGTTCCAGAGCAACCATGATGCAAGAGCGATTGCGGCACCTATTGGGCGTGCGGGAGTTGTCGAAACCCTTGGCCGAGCGCATCCTCGACACGGCCGAAACGTTCTTGGAGGTGACGCGCCGTCCGGTACGCAAAGTTCCAACACTACGAGGGAAAACCGTACTGAATTTGTTCTTTGAAGCCTCAACGCGTACGCGTAGCTCCTTTGAGCTAGCGGGAAAGCGACTGGGGGCTGATGTGATGAATGTGGGCGGTTCATCCTCAAGCACCAGTAAAGGAGAATCGCTGCGTGACACGGTGGCCACTTTGGACGCCATGCACGCGGATGTTATTGTTGTGCGGCACAGTGCTTCGGGAGCAGCCAGTTACGTGGCCCAGCGCGCGCGCGCGGCGGTCATTAATGCGGGCGATGGAATGCATGAACATCCCAGTCAGGCCCTGCTCGACGCCTTTACTATTAGAAAGCATAAGCAAAGTCTAAACGGACTCCGAGTGGCAATTTGCGGTGACATTGCCCATAGCCGCGTCGCGCGCTCGAATGCTCTGCTGCTGCCGATGTTGGGTGCCGAAGTGCTGCTTGCTGGACCGCGCACATTATTGCCGCTTGGCGTCGAAAGTTGGGGAATCAAAGCATATGATCGTCTCGAGCCCGCGTTGGAAGGTGCCGACGTAGTCATGATGTTACGAATTCAAAAAGAACGCCTGGGCGCGCGCTTGTTTTCGACATTGCGGGAGTACTCACAACAGTTTGGTCTGACGGCAGCTCGGCTTGCCCTCGCTAAGCCAGACGCAGTGGTGATGCATCCCGGCCCCGTCAATCGAGGCGTTGAAATTGCCGATGACATCGTCGATGGAAGTCGCAGTCTAATTCTCGATCAAGTAGAAGCTGGTGTGGCCGTGCGCATGGCGATACTTTACCTGTGCGCCACTGAACCTGGCCAATCGATTGGCGCTTAGCAAGTGTTCAAGCAAAGTGCTGCGTGCGGTGAGTAGCTAGTTCTCGGCCAAAAATGGATTTCTCCGGAAGTACACGGAGCTATCGCTGATTTATTTTGTTCTATTTCTCACGGTACCGTCGAGTTGATCGCCTGCGGAAACGCGCGAGTCGCGGCTCCTTTTCCGGGAATGATTTGTCATGTGGCGCGCAGGGGCCCGACCCTGCGCGCGGCTCTTTGTTGAGTATTTTGAAGACTTAGTAGTTTGTCGCCAGCAACTAGTTGAGTTAACTTTTGGGATTTCGGTGCCTTATTTCAGCGACTTGCTCATGACGCGGATCGCTCTCAAATATCAATCTGGGAGACAACAGGGAGCGGCTCACCAAGAAAGCGCCGGGCTACTTGCGCGAAACTTGCGGGCAAATCTGTAACTAGAAGCTCAAGTACCCTAGAAGTATGAGAATGTCGTCGCTCGATTCGGCCCGATTGTAGCTGGGCGGATACCGCAATGGCCGTTGCTAGTGCACCATCAATAATTGGTATACATCGACCGGAGAGGTCGGATGCCGCACGTTCAATTATTGGACTGAGAAGCGGATAGTGAGTGCATCCAAGCACTAGCACGCGGGCGCCTTGTTCGATTAGGGGAGTTACATATTTACGGACTGCCAAGTTCAGGCACAGGGCCTTCAAGCCACCCCTCCTCCACCAGCGGTACAAGTAACGGGGCCGCCTGTCCGATTACTTCGAGGCGCGTATTGAGATTTGACACCGCGCGAGCGTAAGCCCCTGACGAAATTGTGCCTGTCGTACCAAGCACTCCAATTCGCGGGGGAGGGTCCGTTCGCGACACAGTCAGCTCGTCAATCGCCCTCACAGCGGCACTCGCCCCCGGTTCAACAACGCCAATTACCGGCAAATCCAGATCGGCGCGCAAAATATCAATAGCTACCGAGCTGACGGTGTTGCACGCAATTACAAGTGCTTTAATCCCACGATCGACCAGAATGCTGGCACAACCTTTAGCGTATTTCACCACCGTATCCGCGGATCGAGTTCCATAAGGCACTCGCGCCGTATCGCCTAGGTAAATAAGATTCTCGTGCGGCAATATCTCAGTGAGCGCACGAACAACCGTTAGCCCTCCCAGACCCGAGTCGAATACTCCCAGTGGCGCATCGGCGGCATTCGCTTCATTCATATTGTGGCATTCGAAGCCTTTTCATATTGCATCCCAATTGCCACCCAACCGCAATTCGAGGTACTCTAGATTCCTAATCAACGCTTGGCCGCATTGGTTAGTTACTCGTTCAGTTGGCAACTGGCACAGGTGTGCCGGCATCCTTGTTGGAAGTTGGCTCTTCCGTCGAGTCAGGAAGGGCTTTCGGTACCTCCTCAAGTGCCGCCTCCAATACTTCTTCAAGGCGCGTGACGTAGACAAACTCCAATTCGTCGCGCACCTCTTTTGGCACTTCCTCAAGATCAGCCTTGTTCCGCTCAGGTAATATGACTCTTTTGATTCCTGCTCGATGCGCAGCTAATGTTTTTTCCTTTAGCCCTCCAATTGGCAAGACTCGTCCGCGCAAAGATATTTCACCAGTCATAGCGACATCGTGCCTCACGCGAATCCCTGAGAGAAGGCTAACGAGTGAAGTGAACATCGTAATTCCGGCACTGGGCCCGTCTTTGGGCATTGCACCGGCCGGTATGTGAATATGAATATCACTTTTCTCGAGAAAATCCTTTTGAATGCCGAATCGTTGCGCATTCGCTCGCACATAACTCAAGGCCGCGTGTGCACTTTCTTTCATGACGTCGCCCAACTGACCAGTCAACTGTAACTTGCCGGTGCCGAACATTCGTGTGGCCTCAATAAACAATATCTCACCACCAACGCTAGTCCACGCGAGTCCAGTGGCGACTCCAGTTTCCGCCGTACGCTCAGCAACTTCACTCGTGTACTTCACGGGTCCCAAGAATGGGCGCAGATCGTCCTCAGCCTTGATCACGCGGCGTTCATTATCGCCTTCTGCAACTTTGACAGCCACCCCACGAATTACGCTGGCGATAGTGCGCTCCAACGAACGAACACCGGCTTCTCGGGTGTGATGCTCGATTATTTGTTCCACAGCCTCGTCTGTCACATCCAGCAAATCTGACTTAATCCCGTGTTCATCCAGCTGCTTCGGAATTAGGTGTCTCCGCGCAATCGCCAACTTTTCTCGGCGAGTGTAGCCGGGGATCTCGAGAATCTCCATTCGATCCCGGAGCGGAGGCGGAACGGGATCGGACACGTTCGCCGTCGCAATGAACATAACATTTGAAAGGTCATAGGGTATCTCAAGGTAGTGGTCGGCAAAGGTGTTGTTCTGTTCGGGATCTAGAACCTCAAGCAGTGCTGCGCTCGGATCACCTCTGAAGTCGTGTCCAATCTTGTCCACTTCATCCATCATGAACACGGGATTGACCGTACCTGCCTTCTTCATACCCTGAATGATTTGGCCAGGAAGCGCGCCCACATATGTTCGGCGGTGGCCGCGGATCGCCGCCTCATCATGCACGCCCCCCAGTGAAATTCGGACAAATTTTCTCCCTAACGCCCGCGCAATGCTCTTACCAAGCGAAGTCTTGCCGACACCGGGAGGACCAATAAGACAGAGAATGGGGCCTTTCTTGTCTTTTTTAAGCTTGCGAACTGCTAAGTACTCGACAATTCGCTTCTTCACCTTGTCGAGACCATAGTGGTCTTCATCCAAAACGCGCCGAACTTCGGCAATATCCAGATTATCTTCGGTTGACTGACTCCAGGGCAAGTCCAAAATCCAATCGAGGTAAGTGCGAACCACCGTATATTCCGCACTACCAACTTGCATGGACCGCAAACGCTTGATCTGCTTTTTCGCAACGCCGTCGGCTTCAGAGGGAAGACTCGCGCGCGCAATTCGTTCTTCTAAACCATCCAAATCTCCTTGATCGCCGTCGTCTTCACCCAATTCTTCCTTAATCGCTTTGAGCTGTTGCCTCAGAACATATTCGCGCTGATTTTTGCCCATCTCCTCTTTGATTTGGGAATTTATTCTCTCGCGCATCTTGAGTATTTCAAGCTGACGAGTTAGCAAGCGCAAAACTTTCCTAATTCGATCTTTGACTTCAACTGTTTCGATTAGCTGAGCTTTTTCTTCGACCGGCGCGTCTAGATTGGCCGCAACCAAATCCGCAAGTGCGCCAGGCGCTTGCATAGAATCAATTAGGGCCCCGGCCTCGCGTGGGAGTTCAGGCATCAGCTGAATTACCTGTTTCGCAACATCGCGCAAACTCATTGCGAGCGCTTCTGCTTCAACGTCTTCTGATTCCATCGCCTCAACGCCGGGACACGTGAGCCTGCAGGTAGGGCATCGTCTGTGACAACGAATCAAGACGAATGCGTGTCAGTCCCTGCAATATCAATGAGTAGTTACCCGAACTGTGTTTTAGTGCTTTAAGCACACGCGCCGCGCAACCGACTGGGTAAAGATCGTTGAGTCCGGGGTCATCCGTGGACGGATCGCGTTGAGCAAATATTGCGATTACTGGGTTTGAAACGTTGTGCACGTCTTCCACAAGTGCCACAGACTTCTCGCGGCCAACATCAAATGGCGCCACATTGCCTGGAAAAAGTACTGCATTGCGGATTGGCAACACAGGCAAGACATCCCCGAATTCGAATTCATCATCGGAGGAAATCGGTCGTTTCTTGTCGGTCATCACAACACCTCAAATGCCGGCGCAACTAGTTGAGCCCGCAGGACAATTGCCATTTGCGTCGTCAACGGCACATGGTCAAGGTAGGGGAAGGGAATCTGTCATTATTTGGTTTAGCTGTTCGCGACGTGGGTATCGCCCGAACTTGCAACCCTGGGATTCTAATTTCTTTCGATACGTGGCATGGCAAGGCGAATCGCGCCAAATTCCCTACGTGCGTTGCATATTCTTTGGAACCCCGCCAATTGCGGTGCCTGCACTCGAAGCTTTGAGTCAAGTTCACGAAGTTGTTGCAGCGGTCTGTCAGCCGGATCGCCCAGGAGGACGTGGATTGAAACCCCAGATACCGGCCGTGAAATCTTGGGCCAACAAACAGGGACTACAAGTCGTTCAGCCGGACAATCTGCGAAACGGCGACTTAGCCCGATGGATTACTGATCAAGAAGTTGACTTGTCAGTAGTGCTTGCCTACGGGCGAATTCTGCCTCCGGACGTGCTTGGCGCTTCAAGATTGGGATGCGTGAACTTGCACGCCTCATTGCTACCCCGCCATCGTGGAGCTGCTCCCATTCCGTGGTCGTTATTGTCAGGTGACACCGAAACAGGTGTCACCCTCATGCAAATGGACGAAGGGCTCGATACAGGTCCACTGTTAGTCCAGCATAGGATTGCAATTGATCCGAGAGAAACCGCGGGAACGCTAACCGATCGCATATCCAGGCTATGTGCTCACGTTGCGCTTGCGGATATAGCCCGATTCGCCCGCGGCGAACTCAAGAGCGTGCCTCAAGACGAACAATTGGCTACTTGGGCACCGCCAATAAAGGCGCGCGATCGTCGGTTGAACTTCAATGAAAATGCAATTGCCGTAGATGCCCGAGTTCGTGCTATGTCCCCTACACCTGGCGCTATTACCGTTTGTCGAGGCCGTATACTACGCATTTTGGAGTCGCATCCCTTGGCCAGCGATTCAGGAGGCGCGCCGGGTACTGTTTCGATAAGCCAAGATCGACGCATACTTGTTTCAACTCGGGCGGGCAGCCTGGAGCTCATCTGCGCTCAGCTCGAAGGGAAAAGGCCGAATATGGCTCGCGATTTGATTAATGGTCGAACCATCGTGGAAAATGACCGACTCGGAGAATAACGCTTCTTCATCAAATAAATGCCTTTTCGCTCGCGCGACCGATGCTAACCTTGACATCTGATGGCTGGCATCGAGGGCATGCTTGCCGAAATTGCCGCGGAGTTTCCGGGATTTCGGTCTGGTACGCAAGAGTGACAGTCGTTTCATGTTGTTGATCGACTGGTTCCTGCGAATTCTAACGTTTGGACGTCAATCGCGGTTCTTGGCCGAGTACCACACCGTCATAGGGTACACCCTTTATGTGGCACCAACCTGGGAGGTCCTGAGCGATGTTGAGCGGTTCGTATTGCTACGCCATGAACGCGTGCATCTAAGACAATGTCGCAGATTCGGTCTATGGGGTCTGGCGCTCCTGTATCTAATCCCGTTTTTCCCGGTGGGACTCGCCTACGGGCGGGCGCGACTCGAATGGGAAGCTTATTCTGAGACGATCCGAGCCCAGTTTGAAATACGCGGCATTCCGACTTTACGCGATCCAAATCTTCGCGAGCATATCGTTCGACGATTTGTCGGTCCTGACTACGCTTGGATGTGGCCATTTCGAGGTGCAGTCGAAAAATGGTACGATGGGCTGATACAGGAGCTAAGTGACCAAGTGTCTGAAAATGGGCCCGCTTTGGAGAATCAAAATGCCAATATTGCCATTGGTGGCAATAGCTATCAACAACCCGAGGAAACAAAAACGACATGGGCGCAGTCGTAGGGATTGATCTGGGCACTACCAATACCGTGGTCGCAGCTATGCGTGGCGGTAACCCCGTGGCCATTCGAGATGAAACGGGTTCGTCGCTCATTCCGTCCATCGTTTCATTTCTTCCAAGCGGGGCCGTGCTAGTTGGAAATGCAGCAAAGGAACGACGGACGGAAGATACGAAGAACACGGTGTATTCGGTTAAGCGATTGATAGGTCGCCCGTGGAATTCACCTGAGGTTCGACAAGCCAGAAGCCGATTTTCCTTTGACTTAAGGGAGGGGCCTGGCAGGGCAACATTTGTCGTTGCGCGCAATGAAACTTTTACGCTGCCGGAAATCAGTGCCTACGTCCTGCGCAAGGCAAAAAGTATTGCGGAAATTGAACTTGGTGAAACCGTTGACCGCGCAGTTGTGACCGTACCTGCGAATTTCAATGACTTGCAGCGCGCAGCTACTAAAGTCGCAGGACGCGTCGCTGGGCTTGAGGTATTGCGAATCTTAAACGAACCAACGGCCGCCGCACTTGCCTACGGTCACAATCACGGAACTGCGGAGAAAATCGCCGTTTTTGATTTCGGGGGTGGCACTTTCGACATCACCCTACTCTCCCTTACAGAAAGCGTATTTGAAGTACTCGCTACGGCTGGCAACACATTTCTCGGTGGCGATGACCTCGATTGGGCCATTGCCGAAAAAATGGCGGATGAATTTTCGGCATGCCACGGCCGCGATATTCGAGATTATCCCGCCGCACTTGAGCATCTTCGTTCCGCGGCCGAAGCGGTAAAAATTCGCTTGGTTGAGGCGAAAGAAGCAGAATTGAAGTTCGATATTGTCCTGAACGCCGGCGAACCAAGCCTACCCCTAACATTCACCATGTCGCGTGCGGAGTTCGAGCGGCTGGCGACACCAATAGTTGACCGTGCTTTCGATGTCTGTCGCGAAGCCTTGGGAGTTGCGCGCGTCCGGATTGACGACATTGACCATGTCCTGCTGGTCGGCGGTTGTACGCGTGTTCCATGCGTTCGAATGCGGGTACAAGAGTTTTTAAGCGAGAACTAGATGCGCATCTCGATCCACATGAAGTGGTTGCCTTAGGGGCGGCGTTGCAAGCCCATGCGCTAACTGCCACAAGGTCAAGTACTGGAAGGATGGAAGTACCGCCCGCGCCACTGCCTGACGCAAAACAAATGGATTCGACCGGCAAAACCGAATGGCGCCAGAAGACTCAGCCCTTTGGTCGACTAGGCACAACAAATATTGGCGTAGGGCAGACACGACCCCAGGAAAGTCCAGAAAATATCCAAGTTCCCCCGCCGGACGAAGTGAATAGTCGTCCCATTCCGACCACAAAACACCTAGGTTCACGAGGCCGACTCAACACGGCCGTCGGTATGGGTCCAACATCGGAACCGCGCACGTACGATAATAACCTTGAACCTGAGGACTTGCTTCCGGTGGTGGCAGGGACGAGTAGAAACTTGGTCGGGCAAGACAGCGATCGCGGCGGTCAGGTGGGTGCTCACGACGCCTTTGCCGAGTCGGATGACGAAGAAGCTACGGCCGTCCGTGTGTACTCGGAACCTGCGGCGGACTCTGACTCCAATCTTCCAATGCCGATGGTCGAATTTCAATCGGTGACGAATGACGCTGCCCAAGGCGATGACATCACGGTCCGCGTTCAAAGGAAAAATGCCGAATCGACTACATCGGAATCACCCTACGCAATTCAAGGAAGCTCATCTTCTCGCGTATTACCAGACGAGCGGTCGGACCTGGACTTACCAGCGATTGTGACCACGGGCGCCGCAGGCAGCGCCAAGGTGCGATCGAGCCCGGCTCCCTCATCAGGTTCCACCAAGCACTCCATCAAAATCTCCCTCCGCCGATGAATTGCGACAAAGATACGGCGATTTGCCGCTGATTATTGGCGGAAAGCGACTTGGAACACGTCCCTCGGAAAATCCAGACGACACGGCAGAACTGCCAATAGTGAGACCACCTTTAGACACAATGGTTGACGGTACGACGTCTCCCGACTTCAACGATGAGTCATTGCCTGCCGTTCGCTCGCCCAACGTGCCGCAAAAGACCATTCCTGACTCAGGAGTTCACGCGGAATTGCCGCTAGTCGGTGTAGGCACAAAAGATCGTCGTGATCCGAGCTATCGGGCGCCCACACCACAACGGCCCCGAAATCCTCCGCCGGCACGTGCGCCGACAAAGGTCGGTCCAACAACAATTCTCGAATCAACCCCTGCCGATGTCCCCTATTCGCTCAGCGACAGTGACCTTGTTGAAGAACCACGCAGTCAACCCCCATCAACAGCTCGCATATCGGTGCGTCCCGCAGCAAGGTCCGAACCGATCGCGGAGGCCGCACTGCCCGTGCCCAATTTGCCAGAACGCGGTGTTGCCGACCGGATTGCGTCGTTTGAGAGTCAGCGACCATTTTTGCCGACAATATCGCAAAGCAGCGCGCCAGTATCCGCAAGCCCCAGTCAAAGACGTCAAATTGGCGAAAGGCGTGAGTCCGCGCGCCCCTACATTTCCGGCGCAGGAATTCCTCCAGGTCCGTCCAATGCTGAATCCCGGCGCCCTGCAGTTTTGGCCCCGGGACGAACGCGGCCCGAAACAACAAGTTCGATCTCTGCCGAAGGTCCTCGCCCACGCGCAGAGTCCCCTCTCATTGCGCCGATAGCAGCCGCAGTTCCTCTATCAAACTTACCGGGGCGAGACTTGAGCTTTAGTCACGCAATAAATTCACCGCCACAACAACATTACGGAGTTGGCGTCCCATTGCTGATTGATGTAACCCCTCTCAGCCTTTGTGTTGAAACGGTAGGCAGTTATTGCGACGTGTTAATCGATCGCAATACGCCGGTACCGTGCGAACGCAGCCGCGAATTTGTAACCGTGATAGATGGCCAACAAGTCGTTAGGGTCCGGGTTGCTCAGGGTGAGTCCAAATTGTTTTCAGAGAATCTGCTCCTGGGTGAACTTGAATTAACGGGACTTCGCCCTGCACCACGTGGACAATTGCGGATATCCGTCACGTTTGGTCTAGACTCAGATGGAATCTTACACGTGCGTGCAATTGATTTGGACACCGGCCGCGCAGCAACGTCGGAACTGAGACTTGCCGGCATTCCTACACGCATCTGAGGTGGCTCACATGACGTCGAGACATCTAGCAACTTCCTAGCGAGTGCGAACCACTGTGAACACGGAAGAGCGGAAACGCGTCCTCGATTGGGACGCCCAAATTGACTCTCTGAGCTATGAGCAGGTTCTAGGACTATCGGAGACTGCAACCATTGAAGAATGCCGCAGCGCATACTACCAATTTGCTCAATGCTTTCACCCTGACATGCATCCAATTGCCGATGAACAATTGCGCGACGCCCTCTGCCGAGTATTCCAGCGCGGCTCAGAAGCGTATCGAGTTTTGACACACCCTTCCCTTCGAGCACGCTGGGCAAAGCATAGGTCAAAGGGCGCCACTCGCCTGAGTGATTTGGCGCCTGCGCCGATGGTGGACCTGCACCGTGACCTTCCGGATCTGCACGTCCAATGTCGGTCAGGCGGCGCCAAGCTGGAAGCTCGCCAAGCGGCGATATCGTTTGCTCAGGGCGATATAGCAAGCACGACTAGGGCATTTGGAGCGAGCCATGGAATTTGAGGGAGGCGCGAGCCTCGATCTGGCTCGCTGTTTGGAGGCAATCAGAGAACTTGGGGCTGGCGGCTGAATCAGGCCCTATTCAAACTAACTGGGACCGAGCACAATCCGGCCCAATATGGCACTTTTCTGGGTTGGTCACCCCCAGAAAAGGCCATTGGTAATGCGAAGCGACCGCGCCACGGTCACTGAACGAAGGGCCCACAGTCTGCGACATGTCTTACAAGCAGTCGTTAGGGGCATCCCGCGGCCAGCCTAACCACTCAATCTGAATGCCGGACGCCATCTTTCACGCCCTGGTTACCTCCCAAAAGCTGACGGCACTAGCGCTCTGAGATAGAATTGATTAAAGGACAATTCACCGAGCCGCTAGACCCGACCAGAACCGCCAAATTCGGACGGCGGGTTCTACCCTTTGTCGGTGAACCCTGTTAGATACCTCAATCATTGGAGCAGTAAGTTGAAGATCTCCTGCCCTTCTTGCGAAGCCAAGTATTCAATCGGAGACGAGAAGGTTCAGAATCGCCTGGCGAAAATCCGCTGTCGAAAGTGCGGAGCTGATATCGTAATCGATGGCCGTGTCGAGCCGCCCAGCATCAGTCTCGCCGGCGCTGAAAACGCTGGCGCACCTGTGGCGGGAGGCGCTGCAGCAGGTCCCCAGCCAGAGTTTACGGTCGATTTTGCCGAAAACGATCAGCGAACGTTAAGCTTACCGGACATTGTAGCCGCTTACAATTCCGGCCGCGTGACAGCTGAAACTTACGTCTGGGCCGAAGGAATGTCGGATTGGACTCCACTAGGCCAAGTTCAGTCGATTGTCGCCGCGCTAAACGAAGCGGCGACGCGTGCACCCGCGCGAGCCGCGACTGCTCAGTCGAGCGCACCCCGCGCGACGAGTGTCTCCAAAGCAAGCACAGGCTACCTCTCGCGCGGGCGACAACCAAAGGCGCAGGTCGCGATTTATTTGGAAAAGTCGCGCGTGCGGGCAGCGAGGAAGATGTGGCCGCAGCGCAAAGCAGCTACGACGCTCAGCCTACACCGATGACGACGGGTGCGAGAAATGAGTCCAGCGTCCTATTTTCGCTGTCTGCATTGACCGCAACCACCAAGAGCAAGACCTCCTCGGTCCCAACTGCTAGCGCGAGTGTAACCAGCGCGCTTGACGACTCTGGGCTCATCGATCTCAAGGCGCTGGCATCTCAAGCGAGCACTGCGGACAGTTCTGCGAGCTCGCCCTTGGGAGCGGCACCACTCGGCATGGCGCCTTTGGGCGGCCTGGGCGCGCCGCTGGGAGGCTCACCATTTGGTGGACCGACGCCGCTGTCCGCAGCGGATCTCGCCATGCCGCCACCCAAGAGCAAAACCGGATTGTTCATTGGTGGCGGGATCGCATTGGCAGCGCTCATCGTGGTCATTGCCATGGCATTGCGGCCAGAGCCGCCTCCGCCCCCTCAGCCTGAACCTTTGCCGCTGCCTAAGCCCACGCACACCGCTGAACCAACGGCACAGCCCAGCGCCAAGCCCCCACCCACCGGCACGGAAGATTCAACTGCAAAGAAGCCCAAGTACACGGGTGGCCGCAGAAAGACTGCAAAATCCGATGGCTCGGGACCCAGCCCTGGAAACGACTCTGAAGGCAGTTCAACCAGCGGAGCGTCCGCGCCGGCAAAGCCCAAGAGCCATTGTGCCGCCGATGATGGTAATTGCCTTATGCAAGAGGCAATGCAAATGCAGTTGGAGGACATTGATGCCTCGAGGCACATTGTGGCCAATGCCGTTTGCGTTGCTTGATATGTGGCATGCCAATCTTTACGGGCTTGTATGATTTTTGAATTGACGGCACGGGGCCGCCATTTGCCCCGTGAAACCGGCTCGCCCTCATAAGCAAGCCGCTCCCGGTCACGACCAAGTGGACGCGTTGTTTGGCAACTTTCGATGGGTCTTACTTTTCACGCAATGCCCATTTCCGCGAATGCCTCCCGGGAAGCGACTCGCTGTAAAGGCATCATGTAGGCGAAATACCAAATATTTAGCAAAATTCCCCGAAGAATCAGGTAGACGCCCAACAAATTGGCAGCCGTCGCAATAGCCAATCCAAAAGTCAAACTACCAAACCCGAACCACATTCTCCATTGTCGCATCAGCGGCGCATTGTGTTTGCTGTAGATAGCCGCAAGTTCCGGCGTATACATGGGCAAACGATTCAATTGGCAAGTCGTGTATGGATCATACCCTCGAATGTAGTCGACCTGGCTTTTGAGGTAAAATAGATAGATTGGCCATGCCGCGCGCACCCAAAATGACTGCCCCGTTGCCTTCTCTGAATGACGTTCGCGAGCCGTATCAAGATCTTCTCCCTCTTGATATTTAGGATGGGTCAACCTGAGGAAAAGGTTCTTGTAGTGATCGTAACTTGCCGTATGAAATGAGCCTGTCACGCCGGTAAACGCCACAGCTAGCCCAATTAGCGCAAATCCCCACCAAGTCTCCGCATGGTCGCGAAGTACAACGTACGCACCACCCCCAACAACTGCAATTGAAACGACAAAGTCCGCCGCACCATCTAGCATGCGCCCCAACATAGATGACGTGCCTCGCATTCGGGCCAGTTGGCCATCGGCACAGTCAGCGATTGCGGACAAGAACACACAAAGGCCGGCGAGAGGCATGTGTCCGGGGAAAGTCACCAGCATTGCCGTTAGCGCCGACAAGCCCAAAGCAATCGACCCAATCGTGACGACGTTTGGCGATACTGAAGTCGGTAACAGAATCCGCGCCAGCAAGTAGGCCAATGGACGATGGATCCAAACGTCAATCGGCTCTTCAACTTCGAGCGGTTTCAGACTCTGCCAGTATCCATCAAGAAACCGCCCCACGATAAACTACCTTGGATCGCATT
>CAWIGY010000092.1:0-226652 GCA_963835565.1 uncultured delta proteobacterium | reverse complement strand
CGTTGACGAAGCACCGCCCGCGGTGGAACTGCCGCCCGTTGAAGTGGCACCAGCCGCCGCGGAACCGCCGCCTGTGGATGAAGCTCCCCCGGTACTTCCCGCGCCGCCCGTGTCGTCGTTGGCGTCAGGCTCGGCGCCAGCATCGCGAGGACTGACTTCGTTGATGGTGGCTGTGTAAGAAGCACAACCGCTGAGAACCAGGATTGCACCAAAAGTTACCGATGTTGCGAAGCGCATGGCCGATGGGGTCCTTTCCGCTGGAGCGGGCGTGGATTGTGGCACAATTGCCGTTTTTGGGCCGGCAATTCAAAAACGACGAGAATTCCGATGGTTACAGGGTTACATCGGTCGGAGCTGCGCCCAGTTGCTGGAATTTGCTGCAACCCGACCGAGGTAACCTTGAGATTGTTGCTGTCACGGTGATCTTAGGCATTCGGCTCGCGTGGGCGTTTCAAGTGCTTGGCGATTCGATTCAATTCCACTTGGGTAACCACAGGAACGCCGCCAACGCGCATGCCTTCGCCCAAACAGGTGACGAAGTGTTCATCGCGAGCGACTAACATGAAGGGACCGCGGCGCCTATCTCCGATGGCTATGGCCACTCGCCGAACCGAGCCTTTGACTTGAAGTTCAGCGAGTAACGCTTTGATGAGTTCATGATCTCGATAAAGAGCCAGTGCCAGCTCCACGTGGGCGGTGGACAGCCGATCAAGCCGACGAAGGAAGTGCGGATCATGTCCGCAAGCGAACGGGCGTCGCTCGATTTTTGCTCGCCTGATGCGCTTGATAACAGGATTCTTCCGAGGCGAAACCTCGCCAGGAGGCACCTCGACAAAAAAACCTGCGACTCGGGAATTTACTGATTGAAGATCCATGGAATCCTCCTGTCTCAGACCGAGTGACTTCGGTTAGAAACCGTTGGAAATACAAGGCCACCGTCGCGCCACCGCCCCCGGCACAGCGCTTCAAGGTAATGGCAAGTATTTCCTTAACAGCGCACCATGGAGTTGCTCGTCAATTTCGCGCACTCGATCGATCTGTCGATCGACATCCGCAATCAGTTTCCGCAATTGCCCGAGGCGCGCCTCGTTAGCTTGTGTCGGTGTTCTTGTACTCGCGGTCGGCCTGCGACACGTGCGGACTTTTCTTGTAATGATTTGTTCCATGATAAATCTCTCTTTCGTAGCGGAACTCTGGGTTCAATGACCCGTTGAGAACCGATAATTGCGTTCGATATCTCCTGTTTCGGTCACCCTGGGAATCCGGTTGCTAAGAAAATGTCGCTATTGACACCACCGCAATCCCGAAAAAGTCCCGGATGAGGAGCTGGCGGGCAGGACGCGCGGTCCAAGCCACGCGGCCAGCGAGCTGATCACGCTCCCAGCTGCGAACCACACGGCAATGGCCAGGTTGACGCGTCGAATCGTTCCATCAACTCGCGGTCGAATGCCTTACAGCTCTTGGTCCCAGTCCACCACTGCGGATCTTGTCAATCATGCCCGCGAAATTGAACCTCAATTCCTCAGACGCGGATTGAGCACGACGTCAAGCGGAAGGCGGCAGCAATTGGTTGCTGCGGCACCGGTCTTCAGCATGACATGAGTCTCAATGTCTGAGAGCCTAGTCACCCGAAATTGTCCTCGCTTGGTTTTCCCGGTCTGGTTCAGAGCACCCGCGCCACCGCGACGATGGCAACTAGCCGTGCGCCTACCGCTTCGAGCGCTTGGCACAAGCCGCGGAGGTCGCTCCAGTGGTTACAACGTCATCGACGAGTATGACATTGGATTTAGAGATAGTTGACCCTTAGACGCAAAGGCACCGCTACTTGCTGGGCGCGCTGAGCCTTGTCTGCGCCCACTTGGTGGAGTGCAGAATGGACCCGCTCGATTGCTGTCGGAAGGCAGCGTAGCCCCGCTTTTCGACTCAGCGCCGAAGCGAGCAGGGCCGATTGGTTATAGCCGCGCTCGACGATCCGGCTGGGTGTGGACGGAACTGGCACGAGCACTGAGTCTTGCGGAACCCGGGCAAGAAGTACTTCGGTCGCGAGCCTGCGTCCCAGCGAAAGCGCCAGCTCGGGCCGATTGTTGAATTTCAGACGGTGAATAGCCTTTGCAACGGGCCCTGCATACGCAAAGGGCGAAAGGACCCGATGGCCCTGAGCCGTGAATACCTCTACCTCATTAGGCAATGTCACGACTGCCTCAGCGCAGAGCGAGCACCAAAGTTCATCTCCTCTCACAGGGGAATCACAGCCCGCGCAGCAGCGCGGAATGACGAAGTCCACCAAGCGGTGAATCAGAGACGTAATCACAGAATAGACATCGGACAGTCCGCAGCGTAGTTGCGGCAATCATGACATCACAAATCAAAGCCCAGAAGCTTGCTCATCGACACTTCGTCGGCCGGCGTGAATGGATATTGATCAAACTCCGCGCTGTGGACCCAACGAAATGCTTGAACATTGACGGCTTCGGGTTCGCCACCGACTATTGAGCAGTCGTAAAGGTAGAGATCTACAATGTAATTGTCGTAGGGGTGACTGACAAAACTAATCAGTTTTCCGGGGTCAACATCCACACTAATCCGATGACGTACTTCCCGTCGCAATGCCTCCGCATCAGTTTCACCCGATTCAACGCGCCCGCCCGGAAACTCCCACATCAAGGGAAGCACGGCCGTCGGCCGTCGCTGCGTGATAAGGTACGTGCCGCCTCGTTCAATGACGGCTGCTACGACTCGAATGGTCGGACCTTGAGACATGATGAGTTAATTTCGGCAGCCTGCCTCTTAGAAGTTGACGCGAAATAGCTGCTGACCCATCAGCAGAATATCGCCCGACTGCAGCGTGTGCTCAGTCTTGAGTCGAATAAACGTGCCGTTGGAGCTACCGACGTCGGTGAGGGTGGTCTTGCCGTCCGTGGCCTTGCCGATTCGACAATGCAGACCGGAAACATATCCGTCTTCCGAGAAAAGGATGTCGCCTCGCTCACGTCCGCAGTGCACTCCGCGCTCAGGAACTGGGAAGGCGTTGCCGGTGGTGTCTCGGCCTATTACCAAGGCGAGTCGACCAATGTATCCCTTGGCTGGACTGCCAAATCGACGCACCCCGTCGGCCGTAGGCGGCTGTTGCACGAGTTCTTCGTATCGAACAATCTCCTGGCCAATTCGAAATACGTCGCCGAAATCAAGGGGCCAAGGCTCGTGCGGCCTCAACTTCAAATACACGCCATTGAGCGAACCCGCGTCGCGAACCAATATATCACTCGCACGCCGCGTGAGCGTCGCATGACGAGGCGAAAGATAGCTATCGCCCGCAAAAATGGCACCCGTATCTCTTCCAACCGTCAGTTGGGGCGTGTCGGGCAACGGATAGCTGCCCGCTTCGCTGCCATCGGCACGCAACGCCACCATGGTTACGGGGCGAATGGGTGCGACTGCCGGCGAAGGTGCCATCGGCGGCGCGGATGGAATCATCTGTGCGGCGGCCGTTAAATTGTAGCCACACGCGGCGCAGAAACGATTCGAGCGCGGATTGGCATGGCTGCACTGCGGACAGTTGACGCTCGCTGCAGCAGCGTCAGCTGCACCAGGTGGAGATGACGGAGACTGCAGCCGCCGAACGCGCCTGCGGGGCGTAGGCCGCGGCGGTCGGAGCCGCTACGGCTGGTGGCACTGAGCCGACCAATGCCGTAGCCGCCATTGCAGCTTTGGGTGATAGCGGCGGGAACCACATTGATGACGGGAGCCGCAGGTGGAGCCGTCGCCGAAACGGCATTGACACCGTGCGGGGGCGTTTGCGCCGAGAATGGCTTGGGTCCGGTTTCCCGTGGAAGTTCAGCACCACATCCGAGGCAGAATTTGTAGTGGTCCTGGTTTTCCTTCGCGCACTTGCGACAGGTGATCACGCTTGGCCTCCTCGGAGCGGGAACATGGCGTGGCATTGTCTCAAATTTGCGACGCCAAGTCCGCGATTATCCACGGACCCATAGCTGGGTCAAGCAGGAGCACCATTAGTTTTGTTCGGTCCTGGAGACTCAGGCCGGTTCCCCCTTTTTCAGCCCCAATTTTTACCGGCTTAGCCTGGCAAGAGCCTCTTTTATAAGCCCGGACACGCTCTTTTCGCCCATAGGCTCATCAAGCGACCGAACAGCCGCTTGAGCTTCCGCGGTCTTGAAACCCATGCCAGTTAGGGCAAGAACGACTCGGCTGGCGATATCGGGAGCGGACTCAACCCCGCCCCCAGGGGCCTCGCCTGGGCCCTGAAGTTCCACGATCTTGGACTTTAACTCGAGCAAGATCCGTTCGGCGATTTTCTTTCCGATTCCGGGCACCCGACCCAGACGCGCCAAGTCACCCTTCCGAACCACCGTCGCGAGCTCTTGGGGAGGAATGGCACCAATCAAGGTTACCGCCGTCTTGGGACCTATATTGGGAACGGCTACCAGCAAGCGAAACACACGCCGTTCGTGTTCGGAGGCAAACGCGAATAAGTCCAGCGAATCCTGACGGAATGCCGTGTGAACGAAGAGCGTGACACGCCCATCAGCGTCCTTTGCCGCTGCGCCCGAGCGTTCCAATCGGGGCGAGCACTTCGTAGCCAACGCCGCCTACGTCGATGATCAGGGCGCCCTCCGGCGTTTCCGTGACGATGTGACCCAATAGGCGACCGATCATGGCCGAACGGTATCATAAAATGTGCTACCGACTGCGGCATGCGGGTTCCGACACGCGCGGCACGCACCCTTCTCATCGGTCTTGGCTGGCTTTTTGTGGCTTGTGGCGGCTCTTCGAGCGAAACGCCTCCGCCAGAACGGCCGGATTCCTGGCAATTGGAATTGCGGCGCCCGAAGGGTGACGCGCCATTGGCGAAATCGACTCAATCTGGCTCGACGCGGCAATTCGCTGCGCGGGGTCGTCCGCCACAGTCCACCTGGGGCGACGGAAACACCGCAAAGTCAGCCTCTCGAGATGCCGGCGTAACGCGATGAAGTCCTGAAGAATGCTCGGTAAATCGCCACGTACAGGGTCGGGAACATGAGCAGGCGCGTTGTTCACCGAAAACTAACTATTTAGAACTGCCCTTGCCAAGCCATCCCCGCGGAGCCGATACCCAGCCAGGGAGTAACCGCTGGTGTTTCCATTTGTTCGGCTGTCTGCTGCGGCTTTTTGGAGTCGAGCAGCAACCAAACTACGCCCGCGCCCGCAATCACTACCCCGCTCAGCCCGACTATAGTGCCGGTTGTGGCACGTGATCGCGCGTCGTTACCTTGTTGAATCAAATTCGGATAGTGCGGATCGCATATATGATTGGGGCAAATCAAATTGCCCTTCGCGTCACGAGTGCTCTCGACATTATTGATGTCTGATTTGGCCTTCAGATAAACGATGCTGCCCACTACTGCCGTAACACCTCCAACAGCTATCACTGCGACCGGTGGCCAAGGGAAGGGCTTGCCTTCGGTGGTGGTTGGAGGCACGGCTGGCGGCGCCGTTCCGATACTGGATTGGCTTGGCGGCACGCCGACGACCGGTTGCGACGGGGAGGGTTGTGTAGGTTGGACTGCGGGGGCTTGTTGCTTTTGTTCGGCAAGCTTTTGCTCAAAAACCTCAATGCGCCGCTGTATTTGAGCTCGTTCGGGCGAATCAGGCGAGCGCTCAATGAATGTTCGCAAAGCAATCACCGCTTGCTCCAGATTGCCGGAACCCTCATAGGCCCGGCCCAAGTGGTGAAGCAGCAACGTCGCCGTGCAATCTCTGCGATAAGCATCTTCCCAGTACATAATGGCACGGTCGTAGTCAGCTTCGTTGAACGATACGGTGCCCGCCTGAAAGGCCCCCTTGGCGGCCGTCACATCGCTCTCACCGGGACGCATAGTGCATTCGGCATAGGGGTGCGTGGGTCCTGCCCAAGCCGAGCCAGCCGAAACAAACACGCTGCAAGCGGCTAACCAACCACACGAACGACTGTGCATCACGATTTCCTCAAGGCATCACCCAGCACTCTATAAAAGCACAGCTTTCAGCGTGAACGAACCACAATCCGATTTCTTTTCGTGACAGATTGCCTCCATTACTGACTTGCCCGCGATTTTATCGACCAATCGACCAGTCAAATCAAAGGTTGCCATCAAACTCATACTTGCTTGTCTGTGGTCGTAAATTGGGTTCATCGTTCAATTTGCATGAGACAAGCGGTCCCTTGGGTCTTGATCGTAGTCGGCTTTCTGTGGGTGATAAGCACGGGGCCGGCCTTTGCAGCACCGAAACCTGGCGAAGTAACCAGCGTCGATTCGATTCGAAGGTTCATGGAGAAGGGCCAGGCTCTTTTCGTTGCGGGACAATACGCAAAGAGCGCTGAGGTTTTCGAGGCAGGCTACGAATTGCACCCTTATTCGGCATTTCTTTTCAACGCCGGTGTGGCCTACGAAAAGGCAGATAGACTTGAGGATGCTCTGTCTCGGTTCAAGAAATACGCCGAAGTGGATCCAAACGCACCGGACCGTGCCGACGTACAGAAGCGCATAGCGCGGATTGAAAAGGAAATTGCCGATCGGGGTCAGGCCGAAAGATCCGGCAAGAAAGCCAAGGTACAGACCGTCTCAATCGAAGAGAGCATAACCAAATCTCTCGTCGTTGTCGAAACTGAACCACCCGGGGCAATGGTGCATTTTTACCGGCAAGTCTCGGGGGATGCGCCGTTCCAGCCGGCTGCCGACAATCCGGGATACCAGTTGGTCTTTTCAGCAACCGCTCCCGCGAATGCTTCACTCGACGTCGGGAAATACCACATAGTCGTTGATCGATTGGGCGACTTCAACGCCAGTGACTCTGATCTCGAGGTGGTCTCCGGGCGCGTTCATCAGCTGAAACTTAATCTCTCGCAAGGGGCATTTATGGCCTACTTGCGGGTATCTGCCAGCCCGAAGTACGCCCAAGTGTATCTGGACGATCCCAATCGCGAAAAGGCTGCTTGGGGTACGGTGCCTCACGGTGAACTCGTGCAAACCGGGCAACACGTAGTCGTAATTACAGCACCAGGCTACGTGCCGGTAACGCGAAGTATTTCTCTCGCCGAAGGTCAGAAAGAGAATATTACGGTCGATCTGGTGAGGGTCGAATACGGCACGCTTCGCATCGATTCGAACGCGCCTCTAATTCACGTGGTCGTTGATGGACGTGCCATCGGAACATGGACATCGGGCAAACCTGCCATTGAAGTTTCGGGCCTCCAAGCGGGATCACATCAAGTATCCGTAACGGCTCCGAATAGAAAGCCCTTGTCGGGCACCGTTATTGTGCCCCGCGGGCAAGTACGGCTCCTGCATGCCCACATGGTCGTTACGCCCCCGCGCGGAGCAGCCTGGGCGCAAGCAATCATTGGCGGAGTATTGTTGGGCGGCGGCATATACTTGGGCATCGAGTCAAATCGGTTGTATGATGAGCTGAAGGATGACCGCAATGCTGGGATCTTAGTGCGTGACGATAGCCGCGGATCACAGGGGAAAATATACTCAATTGGGGCGGATATTGCATTCTTGGGAACGGGCATCCTAGGAGGCCTAGCCACGTACAGTTTTCTGAGGGACCCCCTGCCACCGTCACGCCTCGAAATTGGAAAGCTGCGCGAATTTGACGGTCAATCGAAGACCCCAGCTTCGGGAGGCGCACCGTGACACGATGTAAAGCGGTTACTAGCTGTGCCATTGCGTTGGTGTGTGCCGCACAAGCCTGCACATGGACTCGTTTTGACGACATTACTGATAATCCTCCCGTGGAAGAGTTCGAAACGCCTAACGGAACTACGAGCCTAGGATTAGCTATGGCGACCTACCCAACGGCCACCGGAACGACATTGGCCGTTGCTGCGACCGATCGAATAGTAATTTATGATCTGGGAACCGGGTCTGAGCCGTCACGAACCGCTTTAGCTTCACAGGATTGCGTTGGTGACAATACTTGTATTCTGACTCGACATATGGCCGGGCTGAAGGCGCAGCCAATCACCGCTAATGAAGGTTGTGTTGCCTACGGCGTTGGAGCAGTCAATGACAGTAGTGGAACATCGTTGTGGAAACTTTGGTTATATTGCGAAGACGCAACACGACATTCACTAGATCTCCCCCAAACGTTAACGGACTGGTTTTCTGGACGTGTCGTCAATGCGCAGACATTCGCCGATGTCGCAACGACACGGCACAGCGGTATTCAACCCCTGGTAGCGTCAATGCCCGACGCGGCCACAATTTGGTACTATGACGGCGCCAACCCTACGCCAGTTGTTCTACCCAGTTTACCCAACGACCAGAGTGCCGGGCGGGCATTAGCAGTGCTCGTCACCGATTCAGTAAATATTGTTGCTGCCAGCTCGGTAACTCCAGATGATACCATTTGGTTCTTTCAAATTGACGCAAATGTCACACCAACACTCATCGGCTGTGTTCAGGGGCAATCACAATTCGGTCGGTTGCTTACCACTGGAAACTTCGATGACGACGGCATCGACGATCTGGTGGTAGCCGATGCAACATCAATTTACGTGATTGCGGGTTCAAGTTTAGCCGCATGGCAGCCCAGCGACCCGTCGTCTTGCGCCTCCATTGACTCGCTGCAAGTGCTCGCCCAAGCCGGTTGCGCTAATTTGCCAAATCTTCAAGGTTGCGTGGGGCAGACATTTGCTTCCGCGATTGCGGCCGCCAACCTCGACGGCACTGGGCCCGATGAACTCGTTGTGGGCGTTCCAGATACTATTGTGCGGGGCGAAACTGCGGCGGGTGCCGTATTCATTTACGCGTTGCATGATGGGAACTTGACTGCCGAAGATGGACTTTACGTGTCGTCAGCATCAGCCGGCGACCAATTGGGAACTTCTGTTGCGACCACCCCGGTCGCGGGTGTTGAACGCGGGTGTCGATACGACTGTCGCTGGGATAATCGCGGGTGCGCCGGGGGACAATGCAGTCATGGCGTTCTATTGTAACTCACTGATGCCTGCCGAGGCCAAGAGTGCTCGTTGTCCCTGAGGAACCTAGATATGCTGCCCGAGCGTAAACAAATTCTCGTCGTTGACGATGAACCTAACCTGCGACGTGTTTTGTCGGCTCTGCTACTTCGCGATGATTACGACGTCCACACGGCGGAAGACGGCGAGCAAGCGCTGTCCGTGCTGAACGAACATCATATTGACATGGTCGTTACTGACTTGCGAATGCCAAAAATGGACGGCATGGAACTGTTACGACGTGTTCGCGCTATGGACGAGGAGCTTCCTGTGGTTATCATTACGGCGCATGGCACCGTTGACAACGCGGTAGAAGCTCTCAAAACAGGCGCTTTTGATTACATTACCAAGCCGTTCGATCAAACAGAAGTACGCACAATAGTGAGAAAGGCGTTGCGCACGCGCGACCTTGCCGCAACTGAAGCGACTCGCCAGACAGAGTCGGTTGTCAGCGAGGAAATGAGATTTGGAATTATCGGTACTAGCAGCGCAATCAAGGATCTCTACGCCATTATCGAGCGGGTTGCCGATACACCGACGACCGTCTTAGTGACAGGCGAGAGCGGCACTGGCAAAGAGCTTGTGGCAAGGGCGCTGCACGAGAATTCATCACGCCGCGATAAACCTTTCATAAAGGTGAATTGTGCGGCTATACCCCGCGATTTGATGGAAAGCGAGCTATTTGGTTATGAACGTGGAGCATTTACAGGCGCGGTAGGCTCAAAGCCTGGACGGTTCGAATTGGCGCACGGCGGAACCTTGTTTCTGGACGAAATCGGCACGATTCCAACGGAGATGCAAGTAAAGCTGCTGCGCTCTCTGCAAGAAAGTGAATTCGAACGCGTAGGTGGGATCAAGACAATCCGTGTCAACGTGCGCTTGGTTGCTGCGACGAATAGTGACTTGCGTCGAGAAATAGAATTAGGTTCATTCAGAGACGACCTTTACTACCGCCTAAATGTTGTGCCGATCCGGTTATCCCCATTGCGCGAACGGGCTGAAGACATTCCTTTGTTGGTTCGGCACTTTCTGTCCAAGTTTAACCTTCGGCTCAATAAGAGTATCAACGGCATTTCTGCTGAAGCTGAAGTTGCATTGATGGGGCATCCTTGGCCTGGGAATATTCGCGAACTCGAGAACGTCATTGAGCGAGCGGTGCTGTTTGCAGACACTCAGGAAATTCAACTTGCCGATCTGTCTCCCGAGCTGCGCGAATCCAATCTTTCGCCTCGCCCACGTGCCAGTGTTGCGCCGCCAGCAGTAGACGTTTCGGCTAGCATTGAGGGCCTTAAAGAGCAGGTCAAGGCTGCGATGAGTCGCCTTGAGCGAGAGCTGATTCAGCGTGCGCTCGACCAGACCGCCGGCAATGTAACTCATGCTGCGCGCTTGTTGAAAATCTCGCGCAAGGGATTACAGCTCAAAATGAAGGAATTGGGGCTGCGTGAGCGAGACGAGCGACTTGAGCTGTGAGTACGGTGCGTCGCTTTGTAATTTGTGCAATTCTTACTGCTACCGCCGGCATTTGTTGTAACCGTCGAGACAAGCAGCCGACACCAAGAATGAGTTCTTCGACTCCGAGCCAGTCGCCCGTATCCTCCGCGAAACTTGGTGAGTCCGTCGCGCCGCCGCGAGGCATGGTATGGATTAGTCTCGGACCACTTGTCGTTGGAACGCCTCCAAACACCTATCCACGCCGTCCGGATCGAGAATTGGCCGGGGAACAATTTGTATTGCACGGATTCTACATCGACGTCTTTCCTTACCCCAACGAAGAAGGAGCCATACCAACTACGAATATTGGTCAAACTGATGCGCGAGCCTTGTGTAATAAGCTTGGTAAGCGACTCTGCAGCGAGCTCGAATGGGAGCGCGCGTGCAAAGGCCCCTCTCAGCACACATACGAGTACGGCGATCGTTACCGTGAGGACACTTGCGGTACGGGAGCGATAGTTGTTCCGAGACCTAGCGGCATTAAGGTCGGATGCCAAAGTGATTTTGGTGTGCACGATCTGCACGGTGGCGTTTTTGAGTGGACGGAAAGCCGCTGGGCACGCGGTAGTGGCAATCCAAACAAAGTGGCAATTCGAGGTGGAAATGACGGGACGGGCGAGGTTGTGGGTAGGTGCGCCAATGCTGAGGCGAACGCACCCGAAGCTAAATCAT
Organism: uncultured delta proteobacterium; assembly: GCA_963835565.1. Taxonomy (GTDB): domain Bacteria; phylum Myxococcota_A; class Polyangia; order Polyangiales; family Polyangiaceae; genus FEN-1139. The sequence continues at coordinate 215,491 of CAWIGY010000092.1, read as the reverse complement.
CGAGCGTCGGCTTTCGATGCTGTTCGGGACCCATCAATGAGGTTGAAATACAGATGCGGGTGGAGCACGGACAAGCAATTACGTTGAACGCGAGTCCCGATGTGGGGCTGCTTCATCGGATGATGGAGAACTTGCCGTCCGATGCGGCAGCGGAGTTAGGCGAAAACAAGTGGAACGCCATCTATGGATTTGTGTGGCGCCCAATCGGGAATGAACGGCTAGTGGCCATTTCAATCTGCACTCGAACGCACGTGCCGCAACGTTGCGCAGTCTTGGTGGGTCGGGACACGCCAGGTCTGCCTACAGTGCTCGCAGCGGTGGGCACGGGTTATTTTCCCTCCAAATTGTATGTTGACGAGTCGCCTCGGGACGTGTGGTTGCTGGGTACCGATGCGAATGGACAATTTCGGCGCCTAATGCGGTACAATTGGGGTCACGTTGACGTAGGTCCGCGGGAGCGGCAAGCGGCGCCACCCGATAACAAGAAATCCTCGAGACGACGGAAGAACTCATCCGGGGGTCGCTAACGGCCCGGAGGAGGAAGTGGGTGCGCCGGAGGAACCAAGGGTCGCGATGGTGCGCCACCAGGGCCCCCGTGCATTCCTGGCGGCGAGAATTGCGGAGCTAAACGTAACGGAATCTCTTTTTTGGGCTCCAGCGAGTCGTTGCTGACGAGTTCGAGTTTGCCAATGTCCGCTACCGCCGTCGGCGCAGGCTCGATATCCTTCTTCAGAGCGACGTGCACTTCATAGCCGACACCCGCATCAGGAGTTAAGATTTTCGCCGTAAATGGCCCCATCACAACTCGCGCTTCGCGCAATTTGAAGTCCGTCTTGCGACTACTGACCCGAATTACGCGCTCAGATGCCGGCCCCATGCGAGGCGCAAAGTACAGTTGCGCGGGTACCACCTGAAGGTTACCGGTGACAGTCCAGTGAAAACCAATCTGCAGTTTGTCTGGTTTTGGAAGGCCCGTATCCAACGTCAGGTTTCCATTGCCAAAGCCGACCTTCTTACCTGTAATTTTGAATCGAATTCCTTGAAGACTGCTGCCAGTCTCAGTTTTCTTGTCCGCGAGCTCTGCCGAAACTTCGGTATCGCCGGTACTCTCCAGTATCTTCAGTTTTGCCTGCTCTTTTAGCTTTCCAGTTAGCCAAGCTTCCGTGACCTGTTGTTTGCCAATTTCTGGATTCAGACGGACAAATCCTGGGTCGAACGCTAGCAGCGTTTCCACGTTAGCTCGGATTTCCAGCTCCGCGCGGGGATTGCTTGGATCATTGGATAGAATCGTAATCGTCTTATGATTCTCGCCGCCTCGCCGATTGGTATCGAATGTTACTTCGATTTGTCCTTCGCCACTCGGCAGCACCTCTTTATCTTTCAAGACGGCCGCAGTGCACCCGCAGGACGTCGTGACACGATCAATCAGAAGCGGGCCGGTACCCGCATTCTTGACCTTGAACACATGCGTGAGACGGTCTCCCTCGGTGACATTACCGAAGTCGTATAGTTTTTCAACGATTTCAATCTTGGGCGGCGCGGTAACGGCGCCTGCCGGCGGCTCCTTTTTCTTACCTCTAGCGCAGCCAATGCCGCCTACCAACAAGGCCGAGACAAGTAATATGAGTCCAATGTGATTGCATCGATAGGTCAACACGCGGGCTAGCCTCCCTCGGCCTGTGTCCGGTTTCAAGAGTCAACTCCACGAATCGCGAAATTCTCGTCGATTGTCCCTCAAACGAGCTCGCGCAGGGCCGGGCCCCTGCGCGTCACGGGACAGAAACATTCCCCGGAAAGGGGCGGAGACCGGTGCGGTTCGGCAAGGACTAACTCGGCTGTACCGTGAGAAATAGAACAACAATATATCAACGAAAAACCCGTAAATTCCAGGCGAAACGCATTTTCCGCCGAGAATCGGGCCAGTTTTTCAAAGTCGGGCTATTCAGACGGATCTGTCGCCATTCGTCAAGCGATTCGGAAAAAGTGCGGAGTCTACTCGTGAAGCGCTGCATCCGCTGCATTCAGTGTTCGATTGATATCGTCCGAGTTGTGCGCAGCCGAAAGGAATGCAGCCTCCAATTGGGAAGGAGGCCAATAAACACCGCGTCTTAGCAGTCCATTGTGCCAGCGAGCAAAGCTGTTCCGATCCGCTTGGCACGCCGTCTTGTAGTTAGAAACCTTTTCAACGCTAAAGAACAATGTCAGCATTGATCCCACTCGCTGAACAGAACCTGACACCCCATGGCGCACGAGAAGCTGGTTCAGGCCTGCCTCTAGAATTGCACCCAATTCTTCAAGCTTTGCGTAAATTGCATCGTCCAGAAGTTCTAATGTGGCAATTCCTGCGGCAACCGCAATGGGATTCCCACTCAGGGTTCCGGCTTGATACACGGGGCCCAGCGGCGCCACACAATTCATTATTTCGCGTTGACCGCCATAGATGGCAAGCGGCATGCCGCCACCCACAACTTTGCCCAAGCACGTCATGTCCGGCAAAAGACCATAATGGGCTTGTGCACCTCCTCTGGACACCCGGCAACCCGTCATGACCTCATCAAAGATGCTGACTGCACCGATATTCTTGCAACCTGAAACGACCGTTTCGAGAAAATCGGTAGCCGGCGGGACGCAACCCATATTTCCTGCGACCGGCTCGACGATCACAGCAGCAATATCACGCCCTCGGTCCTGAAATAGCGCATTAAGTGCCGCCACATCATTGTACGGCAAAGTTAGCGTGTACTGAGCGACGCCATCAGGAACTCCCGCTGAGTCGGGAATTCCAAGGGTGCCTAGACCGGAGCCTGCCTTTACGAGCATCCCGTCCGAATGCCCGTGGTAGCCACCTTCGAATTTAACTATGAAATTCCTACCGACAAAGCCCCGTGCGACACGAATTGCGCTCATGGTAGCTTCGGTGCCGCTCGAAACGCAACGCAGCATCTGAATGCTCGGGAATCGATCAATAATCATTTCGGCGAGGCGAATTTCCAGTTCCGTGGGCGCACCAAAACTAAGTCCATATTGGGCGCGGTCCCGCACAGCGGAAACCACTGCTGAGTGAGCATGTCCCAATATCGCAGGACCCCACGAGCCCACATAGTCAATGAACTCATTACCGTCTGCATCATAGACATACGCCCCAGATGCCCTAGCGATAAAAGGAGGTGAGCCACCGACGGCGCGGTATGCGCGCACCGGGCTGTTTACCCCGCCAGGTATTACCTTTTCAGCTCGATCAAACAGACTTTGCGACTGGTGACTTTGCATTGGAACGGTAAATCTCCGCTTTCGGTCAATTGTCAGGTCTGATTAAGAGCGGGCATTGTCCCTTGCCAATCCTTTGTCCGACGACTCTTTTCGACAATTGCCGAACGCCAGGACTCGAGCTCAATACGCGCTTTGTCAGGCCAGTGGTATCGGGAAAATCGGGCTAGCAGTTGCGGGGCGTGATCGCCAACCACGTGTATCTCCCGAAATACAGTGGATGCGGCGCTCAATCTTTCACTGGCACGCTCGATGTCATTCTGTTCGAGAGCAAGCCAAGTGTCCGTCAGCAGCAGGTGTTGCTTCGGCTCAGGTTCGACCACACCAACGCGGCGAGCACGCGCCAGCGATTCGATAGCTGACTTCGGATCGTGACGAATCAGCCCCAGCTGAGCGCGCAATACAAGCGATTCGAGTTCACTGCCGCGATCAAGAGTTTTCTTGCAAATCTCCGCAACTCGATCGATGTGATAGGCAGCCATTTGCGGTTCATCACAATCGATTCCGACCATTGCCAAGAGACGTTCACAATCCGCCTGGTACTGGAGTGTACCAAGCGCAAAGAATGTAGCCAAAGCATCTTGAGCACCTCGTTCCGCACTGTGATAGTTTGAAAGTCGGTGTTCAACGCGGGCTAAAGCCAAATCCGCCAATGCAGATCCGAGACGGTAGCCAGCCCTTTCAAACTCCGAGCGCGCCTCCGTGGTACGACGGCGGGCCCTTTCAACTTGACCTTCTGCCTGTTCAATGGCACCGAGCAATAACAGGCATTGGCCGCGACCATGTGGCTGCGCCAACGATGCAAAGTGAGCCTGCCCCTGTTCCACGTAGGACCGCGCTGTTACCATATTGCCAAGCGAAAAGTGAATCTCGGCCAGTGCCGCTTCACTCTGTGCGAGGCCCGCCAAATTGCCCGTGGCTTCAAAGGATAAGCGAGCCTGCTCGACCAGCTTGAGCCCCTCAGTTGGGTGACTTTGTTCGGCGGTGATGCAACCCAACAATCGCAGTGACTGAGCCAGGTTCTCAGTGTCAGCCAATTCCTCAAACGTGGCCCTGGCAATTTCCGCGTGCATGCTCGCATCTTCCACACGCGCAACCTGTCGAAATGCTTCGGCCTGCCAGCGGTGTTTCAACGCCAACGTGCGGCCTTGAAGTTTGCCCTTGAGCAAATCAAGATCGGACAGAAGTGAAAGTGGCTCCCGTGCTACGCCTCCCGACGTCTGCAGATAAGAAAATAGGATGTTTGCTGCCGCATCCGGGTCCCCCGCGCCGAGAAGATTGGTGACGCGCTGGCGTACGACACGCCGCGTCCCTGCCAATGGATGTTTCGAGAGAGCATCTGACGCCGCCCTTAGAATGCGGCGGTAGTCATCCCGATGCGCTAAACGAGCGGATAGGTGCTCGTATAACAGTGCATGCGGCCAGCCATAGCGACCCGGACCGCGAGGCACGAGTATTTCCGCGTTCTGCAGGCTCAATATGGCTTCGTCGGCTGGCAATTCAAGTGCCGTGAGCAATGAATGAAGCACCACCCTGCGAATATCTGCGCCGAGTGACGCTGCGGCAAACGGGGCCAGTCGATGCTCCGCTGGCAGGGCCGCAATTCTGCTGTCCCAAAGTTCGGCTGTGGTATGCGGACGAACCGCAAGTACTTCAGCTGGAACGTGATATCGTCCTGCGACTCGCGTCATCTCGCCCGCCAATGCCCAGGCATGCAGCTGTTGTAGGGCAAATAGCGGGTTGCCGCGACTTCGACGCGCTGCTTCTTCGACCGCAGCGTCGTCGAGTGGCAGCGATGCACGAACCAATGCACAGGTGGTATCGGTGTCCATTGGGCGCACTTCCAAGATTCGGGTGTCGATCCCTTCGAAAAGCGAGCGGAGTTTCTCCGACAGCCGCTGGTCTAGCTGATAATCCTCATCACGGATCGTCGCGATCATGACAAAGCGCTGGTCAGCCTCTTCTTCGTGGAGATGCGCAAGGCTCGAAATTGTCGTGTCGCTGGCATGGTGCAAGTCATCCAGCCAAAGCAACATGGGTCGTCCTCGGGCGATGCGGCGCAGAGTATACCGCATTACCATGTGCTGCGTTTCGGGCGTATCGAGCGAAAAGCGTATGCCGCTGGGTCCAATGGGTTGATCACTGATAGGACCAAGCGGGCGCAGCCATTCAGCAATACCAGCCACCCAAGTGCGTCCGGCCTTGTCGTTACGCCCAATTTTCCAGCGGGCGAGCAAGGTGCGCTCCAATGTATCCCGATCGGCTCGCTCGAAGTTGAAGTATTGAGTGACCGCGCCCAGCATACCGTCAAGAGGTCCTGGTGGCGATCGGTAGCGCGCCCGCAATGGCACCATGGACCCACTTTCGTGGACCGATTCATGAAGCCATTCAGCAATTCGACTCTTACCGACGCCGGCCGGGCCGACCAGTATGATCAATCGATGCGCCGGTCCTTGGCCTTGAATTGCTTCACGACAAGCGGTCTGCAAAGCTTGTCGAAGTTCATCGCGACCGACAAGTGGACTCGGACGAATGCTCAAAAGGCCGGGGCTGCGCTCCGCGGTAGCGACATTTGGAGCCGGTCGCTGCAGGTGGACGGTGGCAGGTCGCGGCTTGGCTGGTTCTTCATGCTTTCGCGGTAGCGTCGGGAATCGATAGCTTTCAGATTCGGCATCGCTGGACGGCTTGAAGCGCAGCCATTCCGCCCGGGCTTCGCTGGCAAATTCCCATCGATCCCAGGGTTGTTTTGCCAGCATTCGCAATACAAAATGTGCGGAATCATGGGGCGCATCGGAACGCAGGCGTGGTGCTATGGGCACATCGAAGGCGTGATGTCGCAATAGCTCTTTGGATTCTCCAGTAAACGGTGGCTTACCGCTCAACATTCTGTAGAGGATGCAACCCAGGGAATAAAGGTCGGTCGCGCCACAGACATTGTGACTTTCATGCTGAATTTGCTCCGGTGCCATGTAGCCGGGCGTCCCCGCGCCCGCGTGTGGCGTAAACTCCAAGGCTTTTGAACCGTCCAGGCGCTCATCGTGACGATCTTGCTTAACCACGCGAGGCCAAAATCGAGTATATGGACTTGGGGCGGACCTTCCGGGAGTTCTTCGACAAGAACGTTTGAGGGTTTTAGATCTCCGTGAATTATCCCCCGCGCGTGGGCATGCGCCAAGGCGCCTAGGATCTGGTCTACCACAGTCCAAACGAGCAGAAAGCTCATTTTAGCGTGTGATAGATCGTGCAAAGATACGCCGACTACCAAATCCATCACCAAAAATGGTGAGCCGTCATGAAGCTGCCCGAAATCTCGGGCTCTGACAATGCTGGGATGATCCAACGTGGCGAGTGCTTTGGATTCCTTATAAAACCAAAGCACGTATTCATTCGCGAGCGGACCTTCTGGAATAATGACTCGCTTTAGTGCAACCTCGTCACCGCTATAAGTATCCAGACATCGGTAAACGATGCCCATTCCTCCCTCGCCAAGCACGCTGAGTACTTGATAGCGATCGGCTAGAATCTGACCCAATGCAACGCCGCTTAGAGTTTCAGACTTCGCACCGCCGACGAGTTCGGACCCCGCAGGTTCGATTTTTGCGGCCGAAGGAATGCTCGGTGGACCGCTGTCAAGCGCAGCCCAAAGATCCGCCTCCGCTTCTACCGCACGCGCGCGACGCGGCCGCTGCCGTCGCGTGGTTGGGTCATTGAGCGGTTGGGGCAAGGCTGGACTGTCATCGGGACTATTTTGTTGCACCGGCACGTGGCCACGAACATCGTCAGGATTGATGTCCCCAGCCGCTTGCGCGTCTCTGACCTGCGCAGGCTCTGGCGGTACCGCATCGATGCCTGGTGCGCGTGGTGCATCGCCTTCGATATTCCTACGGGACCCTCGGGCACGTGCCGGAACATCATCAGGAAGCGTGGAAAGAGCAGCTCGACGCGGTGCAACTCTCGGCGCATTCGGCGACCCAGAACCGGCGTCAGGTCGAACCGGTGGGGCAGAAGCTGGCCGCGCTTCAGTCGGTTTTTTGGCGCGCTGCTGCGGCCCGGGTGTCTTGTCGTCGCCGTCACTCATAGGGTCGGCGCGAACGTAACCAACGCGGGGCCAGCGCCGAGGCGACGCAATCAAAATGCATTAGGCTCATTATTGCCGCTGGAACTATCCCCTGTGTTTGGCACAAAGCTCAAACTTTGCGGGGCACTGTCGTTTTAATTCAATAATATTAGTGATTTGCGAGTCAGACGGGGAAACCCATTTGGTCAACTGATTAACGGGCCGATGCTGTGGCTCACCAGCCAACCACCGCTGCGGTCGATGGGGGCTCTGTTCAGGCGATCAATAGACTTCAACTTCTGCAAGATGAAAACAATTGGGCGGCGTATTCCTCAGCCTTAAGTAGCGTCCCTCGGCACCCAGCCCTGATGCAACCCACTTATCGAACGATTCTTTCTTCACCGCCAGTTGTTTATAATTCTGATGGTCCGTACTAACTTCCAAGTATAATGGGATGGCTCGCTCGGGGTATTCCTCGCGATTATAAACCACAACTTTATTAAACTTGTGGGCTGCACCAAGGTCGATAATTACAAACTGAGGCCCCTCACAATTGGTATGAAACCCTAAATTGGTGCGATCGCCGTCAACCAGCAACGCATGGTCCTCGCCTGCCCCGGGGTACTGACTACTTACCTCAACGGGTCTGTGAAGAGCAATATTGGGCTTTTCAAAGCGCGCACCTAGCCAATTAATTACTGCACTTGCTATTACAATCACCCCCACGGCGGCGATTACTACCCGAACATACCGGGCGAACAAGGCCCGGCCGAGCCGGTTGGCTTCGAATTCAAGGGGATCCGCAAGCGTTTTGACAAAGTTGTGTAGCCCCAGCGCAAATGACTTGCGCTGCTGCAAGGGTAAGTTCGCTGTCGCGTAATCGCCATTCGAACCCAACGATTCCACAAGCGCCGATACTTGAACTGCTGAAAGATTGTTCCACGCTTCTTGAATTATCGGTACTTTGCGCAGATTCTCCCAATCGGCCTCGCTTAATGAGCCGCCACTAATTGCCATGCCGCTGCGCGCAGCGTGGGCCCGCACCAGAAACGATGCACTCACGCGTTCAAGCAGGAGCACTGCCCAGCTGCTTTGGCCGGTTTCGCCAATCTGAACCACACCCTCTCTGGCGTGCTTGGCCGCGTCATACTCGGACCAGCCAGGCTGCGACGGTCCAAAGTTACTTTGTCTCGCCTCGGCAACTCGCTCGTCCAGCCATAGAATTCGACGAATAGCGTTCGCCGAAGGTGCGCCGCTGGACGCAGAAGTAGCGCTCGCACCAGTATCAGCCAACTTACCCGCAGCAGTTGACGAACTTGTGGTTGTTGCCGTTTGATCGTCCCGTTTTTCGCCGTTATCGTCGTTCATGACGGTTCCGTGTATACCGTAGAGTGAGGCCGAAGCCTACTTTAGTCGCACCGGCGCGCCAGGAAAAATCGGGAATGGTGCCACCGATGTGCCGGCACGAACTTGCCAGTTGAGGACCGCTCCGCTCCCGCCTGGCGCAAAATGGCCTAAATTGCTTGACTCGGCTCGAAATCACCCTGCGAGTCGTCTCCCTGACAGTTCGCCCGGGCGGGAGGATGTACTAGCATGCATTTTTTGAGATTAGGCGGGTGACGTACCAACAACCATCATCTGAGCGCCGACTGGCAGCCAGCCCAGGGACGGCTCCAGCGGCCGCAACCAGGCTAGTGATCGCGGAAAAAATACGATGAATTGACGCTGTACAGACCGGTAGCCAGCCTCCCTTAGTAATCGAACGAGTTCACCCGGGGCGAGCAGAATCGCATCGTCGTCAAACTCACATTGGGCAACAACCCGACGCGTTAGGGGATTGTACGGATTGTGCTCGAATACAACGAGACGTCCGTTTCCCGGCCGAAGCAACTCTCGAAGCCAAGTCACTAGTTCACCCCGATTCGGCGGAGGCACGTGGTGAAGCACATTGGCCAGCACCGCAATGCTAAAATGGGCCCGCGGGAGATCACGTGGATCATCGCAGAAGTTCGCAGGGACGCCACGTTCGCGAGCCTGCGCCAGGCTCTTTGTGGAGGGATCAAAACCATATACCCGGCTATATCGGGTACAAAGCCGACGAGTTAGAGCGCCGACGCCGCAGCCATAGTCAAGGACTGGTTCGTCAAAATTCGAGCCTGCCAGGCGCACCAAACAATCAAGCTTGTAGTCAGCAAAATAGCCTGGTTGCTCACCAGAAGCGGTAATGCTATTGGCGTGCAACGTTTCGTAATCTTTAGCGTATGCGTCAAATTTAGCTGCCATTGATCCCGGTGACTTTCGCCTGCATGCGGACGCCTCCCAGAGAGCCTAGCACGAGATGAATAACTATAAACCTCCGGGATCATCATTGCACGCGGAGCGAGGGCATCCCGGCGATAATGGGGCTAGCCTACTTGAGTCGCCAACCTCGTTCTCAAGCTGGCCTTGGACCTGCGCAATGCTGACCTTGGAAGTTGTCAGCGTGGCCGTCGGAGTATGGGCATGGCTGCACTCAGATGCATTGTTGGAACTTGCCCGCCGCAATCACATTCCTTTATCCCTGCATATAATTTCACCACAAGCGGTGGCGCTACTTGCGGGTGGCTTTGGCGTTTCGCTGGCCACCGTTGTGGGTTGGCAGGGTGATGAAGCAAAGAAAGTATTACATGGTCTTGCACAACGCGGCGCGCCACTAATTCTCGCTTCGTTCTTGGCTGCACTCTTCAATTGGCGTTTATGGGTTGATAAAGAACTCGTGCATTTGTTGTATGTACTAACGGTCATTTCATTAGCAAAGTATTTGGTAGCGTGCGCCCTAAGTGCTCCAGATATGCCGGCAACTTCGCACCGTAATTGGTTACGATTTTGGGCAGCAGCACAGCGAGCCCGAGCCGATCTTCAGGTGACAATTAAAGCACTTCCGCGCTATCTTCCAGTTATGGTCGTGTGTACAGCTTGTCTCATCTACACGGTGTTCTTTAGCTACGTAACCATTGTGCATCACCGGAATGTGTTATCCTCAAGTCTCGACCTGGGGCTGGAAGATAACCTGGTGTGGAACGTTTTGCACCGAGCCCGTCTCTTCAAGTCTTCACCGCTGGGCGGACCTGACGCATCCCACTTGGGATTTCATGCGACCTGGTTCTCCTTCGTGATTGCACCATTCTATGCGTTGCGCCCGAACGCAGAAACACTTCTCATTATTCAGGCACTTCTGTTCGGGACAGCCGCGCTCCCGTTGTACTTGCTGGGCACCTGCTACGTGAGCCGGTGGTTAGCCTGTATGGTGGCACTATCGTATGTGCTTTACCCGGGCCTACACGGGTCCAATCTGTATGACTTCCATTATCTGCCACTCGGTCCATTTTTCCTTTGGTTCACCATTTACTTCTCCGAAATTCGACGTTGGATCTGGGCAGCGCTATTTGCTCTGCTTGCGCTAAGTGTCCGCGAGGATGTTGCAGTGGGGCTCGCTGGGCTTGGAGGGTTATTGCTACTGACGGGGCGCCGTCCGCTCGCAGGAACATTGCTATTGCTCGCCGGTGGCTCGTACTTCCTGCTCATGAAGGGGGTCATCATGCATCACGCTATGGGGGGCGGGGATGCCTTCGTGCACCAATACAAATTGCTAATTCCCGAGAACGACAACAGTTTTTCGGGTGTAGTTAAGACCATCATCAGTAATCCCGTTTACACGCTCGATACCTTGCTGGAGCGCCAAAAGCTAGTGTACTTCCTACAAATCATGCTGCCTTTTGCATTTCTTCCATTGCGCAGGGCCATTGGTCTTTGGGCAGCATTGACTGGATTTGTTTTTACACTTTTGTCTACCAAGTATCAGCCGCAAATAATGACCTCATTTCAATATACGGCCTACTGGAGTTCGCAATTGTTTCCTGCAGCCTTGGTGAATCTTCGATGGATTAATCGAACGGCGGCCGTCAATTCTAACTATGGCACGGCGTGGAAATGGTCTTGGCTTGCTGCATTTGGACTGGGCACTCTGGCAATCAGCTATCAATACGGCGCGTTGCTTCAGCACAATACGGCCTGGGGTGGCTTCGGTCCCTACCATTTTGAGACGGATGCGGCCGATCTTACGCGAAGGGTGAATTTGCAAAAACTGCTTCCCTTGATCCCGCCTTTGGCCAAAGTGGCAGCGAGCGAAAATGTCGTGCCTCAACTTTCAAATCGTCCGAACGCTTATACGCTTCGTCTAAGTATTTACGATGCAGATTATGTGCTATTCAGGATTCCGGCCCCCGCATTTGAACGAGAAAACGTTCTCGAGGTACTTCAAACCCGCAAATTTGGAATCGTTAGAGAAAGCGGAGAATTCGTTCTCGCCAAACGCGGCCACCCTACCCTGGACAACCTCCGAATTATTATTCGACTAGGCGGCCATGGATTTAATTGAACAGCACTCAGAATTGCCGCGATTAACCCGTCTAGTGCACGCTTTTTCTTTAGGCGTTCTTGAGGGGATGTCGCTGGGCTTTGCGGCAGCCACGTTCGTTCATTCGAATCGACTAGCCCAATTCGTCGTGACGAATCGAATCGCAACGGGGATTCGCAAGGAGATGCTTTCCATCGTAATTCTACCCGCATTGCTTTTGCCGCTGGTGATCGCAGGTAGCTGTGCAATGCCAAAATTGGCAGGTAAGCGTTTGAGTTCAATGGAGGATCGTTTCCGTCTATTGGCACCGATTTGTGCGGTCGGTTTTGTTCCAATCATTTTTCAACCGACAATTTGGCGTGACAAGCCGCTAGCCTTTCTGCTCGCAACAGGTCTCCTTTCCATTATTACTGCAAAGTCCGTGTACCTATCGATGTTGGTGTGGTCTGCCCGGCGAAGGACTGCGCCAAACAGCGACCTCCGTCTCATGGCAGATGCGTTGGCGGCACGAATTTCTCCTAAAGCCTGTTCGTTCTTGGCCACAGGATTGCTTTCGGTATTTGTTCTTGTGTGTGTCACGCATGGCCCGGGTAACTTGAATCTGGCAGCGACCGGAATTGGCAATGAGTGGGAAACGCTTCGCCATTTTTCTAAAGTCGGCGGGTTGATGACCTGGTTCAGTTTGGAAGGATTGCGGGTCACGGGGCACGCTAGTTGGTTGGGCGTAATCTACTCGGTCTTTGCTTGGTTCTGGCCAAAACTCGAAGGTCTATTGATTCTGCGATTGCTGACAGTTGCGCTGGCAGCCGTACCCCTGTTCTTTTGGTGCAAGAAATCGTTGGGCATACTATCGGCCCTGTTGATATCGCTTGCATTCCTTTCAATGCCGTCGCTGGGGATGATTGGACTAACGGATTCATTTCCAATTACGTGCGCGCTAGGATGCTTCTTCCTGTCGGCATACTACTTTGAGAATGGACAAAACTGGCGAGGTTTACCGCTGGTTCTGCTCGGCATTTCAATCAACGAGCAGGTGGCTATTTGGTATTCCATGTTCGGCCTGTACCTGGTGACTTTTAGTTCGAGACGAATGGTTGGGAAAAGGTTGGCAATAGCCTCCGCCTGCTATTTTGTGATCGTTGCCCTGCTGGTGTTGCCGCATTTTGGCCTTAAGACTTATTTGATTGATCTGCCCAACGTACCTTCAATCGGCATACAGAATCTTGGAGCGACCATGGTGACGCTGATCGTGAATCCTGCTTATGCTTTGTCACGTTGGTTCGATGCGCAAAATCTAGAATATTGGCTGGCGATGAGCGTGCCATTTGCGTTTTTGCCATTTAGAGGCAGCCGTTGGGTCATTTGGCTGACTCCGGTATTATTCTTTGCCGGCACGTTGCCTCTACGGGAATCAAATTCACAATGGCGCAACCCAGCTTTTGGTCATTTTCTTGCGCTTGGGTTCCTCGCAACCGTCGCCAGTTTAAGACAAATCCGACAGTCGCCGGCGGAAGGACCCCTGCGATATCGAGCGGCGCTTGCCGGTTGGGTGGCGGCCCTGCTCCCGTGCATTGCAGTGCTTGGATCGCTCTTTTCTCGCAGCTCCTGAGAAATGACGGGGCTCCCAGAATCAACTTTGTTTGAATTTGCGCCAGTTCTATTGATTCACAAATACGTCACGCCGAAAGCCGGCCGATTGTTCGGTACCCGTATCGTTGTATATTCACCGCAATGTCACGGCCCCAACTGTCCTTGGTAATCCCGGTTTACAATGAGGAGGACACCATTGCTGAACTTGATCGCCGACTGCGCGATCTCTTCGCAAATCTTTCGCAGATAGGAAATGAATGGGAAGTCGTTTTTGTCGAGGACGGGTCAACCGACAATTCCCGTCGATTGCTGGCAAGTATGGCTGCGTCGGAATCACGCTACCGACTGATAGCTTTTTCGAGGAATTTTGGGCACCAGTTTGCGATTACAGCTGGGATCGACCGCGCAGAAGGTGATGCGGTCGTTGTGATGGACGCCGATCTGCAAGATCCGCCAAGTGTGGTTAGGGAGATGCTTGAAACGCAAAAATCCGGATATGACGTCGTATATGGTGTCCGCAGGAAACGCAAAGGGGAAACTTGGTTCAAGCGCGCCACGGCATCGATATTCTATCGAATAATTCGCGCAATCACGGGAGTCGCCATTCCGCTTGACGCAGGCGATTTTCGCCTCATGAGCCGCCCGGTGGTAATGACGTTGCGAGCATTGCGTGAACAACATAGATTCGTGCGGGGTATGGTCGCGTGGGTTGGGTTCAGGCAGACGGCGGTATACTACGACCGTGATGCCCGATTTGCGGGTGTCACAAAATACCCTGTAAGAAAAATGCTGAGGTTTGCTATTGATGGAATCACGTCATTTTCAATCTTACCATTACGCGTCGCAACTTGGCTCGGAGTATTTGCCGCAATCTGCGCCGTTGGTATCGGTGCTTGGGCTATTGCCGTGAAGGTGTTGGGGCTAGGTACGGTTCCCGGCTGGACGACTATCATGTTTGCCGTGGCCTTGGGCTCCTCCGCACAGCTTCTCATGACGGGCGTACTCGGCGAATATGTCGGCAGAATATATGAGGAGATTAAACGACGCCCGCTTTACATTATAGAGCAAGAAATCAATCCACCAAGACAATCAGAGCCACCTGCTGAATTGGTAGGCCGCAACACGTGAAGTGACCGTAACCAATGGGGACAGTACGTAAATCGATTGAATGAAAACTGAGACGTCCCGCGAATTATCTCATTGCCCGAGCGCTCATTACTTATCAGTCATTGGGATGAGCTCGAAGACGCTGTTGAAACCCTACGTCAGCGTCAGACACATTGCTTCTAATCGAATACGACAGTCTTGTTTCCGTAAACAAGGACCCGGTCCTCGATGTGCCAACGAACAGCCCGAGCCAAGACAACCCGCTCCAAATCACGTCCTTTGCGTATCAAATCTGCCACACTGTCGCGATGTGAGCACCTGACTACATCTTGTTCGATAATAGGACCTTCATCGAGATTTGCGGTCACATAGTGCGCGGTAACGCCGATGATCTTCACGCCGCGTTCGTGAGCCTGGTGGTAGGGTTTTCCGCCCACGAATGCGGGTAAGAATGAATGGTGAATGTTGATGATGCGTTGTTCGTAAGGCACAGTGAATTCGCGATTTAGAATTTGCATGTAGCGTGCCAGGACGATCAAATCGACATCGTAGCGAGACAGCAATTCGAGCTCACGTTGCTCTTGTTCTGATCGAGTCGTCTCTGTAATCGGAATACAGTGAAACTCAACACCAAATTGTGTCACCAGGGGTTCAAGGTCCGGATGATTACTTATGACGACCGGTATTTGGCAATCCAGTTCACCCGAACGATGCCGTAACAATAGGTCGATTAGGCAGTGTTCGTATTTCGATACAAATATGGCCACCCGTTTCGTCCGACCATACCAACTAATTCGGGACTGCATGTCAAATCGTGTTGCGACTTCCCCGATGGCACGCTCAAGTGTGCCACGATCTGTAAACAATTCAGAGGCATCGAAACGGATTCTCTGAAAGAATTGGTTGGCAATTGGATCGCTGTGCTGGTCGGAATCCAGAATGTTGGCACCATGACCGAATAGCACTTGCGCCAGTGCCGCAACAAGTCCACGTCGATCCGGGCAGGATACCAACAATGTCGCCCATTGGCTTGGATTCGCATCTAACATTTGTATTTACTTTGTGCGCGACTGCAGTTGCAGGTACTATTACTACATCATTTGTGCAAGACCGACGAGCAACTTGTTAGCGGCCTTAGGGCGAAAAAGTCATGACGTTTGAGCCAAGGCGGTTGTTTGGGCCAGGGCTCCAATTCTGCTGTTTCCAGTTAGGAGGGAGTCCCATTAGTTGAACCTTAAGGCTAAAAACTCGTCGATCTTGGTTAAGTTTTCCCGATGCGGTGTTCCGGGTCGGGCCCCGGAACACAAACACAATCAATACGTCGGAACGGACGTGCGGGTCACCAATGAAAACCCAACGCACGGCGTGCCGGCATTTCAAATAGAAATGGCAAACATGGCCTCAGCGGCTGGGAGGAGCCCCATTAGGTAGTTTCCGGAAGTCTAAAGGTAAGCGCTTACAATGCTAATTCGTGAGCTCCACGGGCAGGTCGTGATACGAAACCCGTAGCAACTCGCCCAGTATTGTCGCGATATTCTTGGTTGAGTCGCGTCATCACTGTGTCAACACAATCGGTTCTTACAAGCGTTACGGTACAGCCGCCAAATCCCCCGCCGGTCATACGTGCGCCAAACACTCCGTGACTTTCACCCATATTGCAAGCTGATTCAACTAGGACATCGAGTTCGGGACAGCTAACTTCGTAGTTGTCACGCAGGGATGCATGACTTTGATACATTAGCCGACCAACGCAACTCATATCACCCTTTGTGAGAGCCTGCGCCGCAAGTATCGTCCTGTCGTTCTCGGTGATGACGTGCCTTGCTCGCTTAGCTTCGTTTCCGGAAAGCTTGGTAGCTTCCGAGTCTAACATCGAAAGAGTTGCATCGCGTAGCGAACCTAATCCTAGCCTGCGAGCTGCCTCACGGCATTGCAGCCTGCGAGTGCCATATTCACAAGCCGCGAGTGAGTGTCGAACGTTTGTATTTGTGATAAGAACACTCACATAGCGATCGACGAGCGGGATTACGCGAGCAGTCTCCGCTTGACAATCGATCAAAAGAGCCCCTTCGGGATCGCCGAGAACCGATATTAGTTGATCCATGATTCCGCAGGGAACCGCCGCAAATTCATGTTCGGCTTTTCGACACAGTCTCGCTTTTTCGTGTTTCTCAAGGCGAAGATCACAGGCCAATTCGAGAAGTGTAGCTGTAGCTACCTCGACGGCCGCGCTGCTTGAAAGCCCCCCTCCTAGGGGGACATTCGACACCATGAGGGCGTCAATTGATGGTGGCGTGATGCCTCGGTCAAGAAATCCAGCTACCACGCCACGTGGATAATTTGCCCACTTCGGGTCACCGGGCGTTGGCCGAGTATCAAACGCGATGTCAACCGTTGACTGGACTGAAACACTTGCAATCCGCACTCGTCCGGAAGGCATGCCGCTGGCTTTTCGTCCGACTATAACCACGTACCGTTCAATTGCCATGGGCAGGACGAAGCCGTCGTTGTAATCCGTGTGCTCGCCAATTAGATTGACACGCCCGGGTGCCGCGGCAGCCCATTCTGGCCGGGCTCCGTAGTAATTATAAAAATCACTACAGCATTGCCGTAAAAGCAATTCAATTGATTCAGACTGACGCAAGCCACTGTCTCTCATGTTTCTACCTCTGCAAGATAGTGAATTCCCGACAGGATGAAGGTTGAACATACCGCACACTGAGCTATCCTCCAGCCCCAACTGGACGCCTTAGCCATCTTTGGGCGCAAAACGTGACGATGTTGAGACAACCTTTCAGAATGCCAAAGTTGGGGCTGGGTGCCCGAGTAGCCCTTAGTGCTAGCAGACCTACACAATCCTCACGAGTTGACATTATTGCGAGATTGTTGCGATTGAGTTGGCGGTACCGCATACGGGCCTTACAGGTATTTTTTCTACAAGTCGTGCTACTAGCGCTGACCTTAAGTGGGCTCCGTTTCTCGGGCTTGGCAATTGACGTAATCCGTCACGCCCTGGATGGCGCAGCGCGCATTCCAAGGTGGCCGTTGGGTCTTGAACTGCAGCGCAGTTGGTCGCTGACTGCCCAGTTGTTTCTGATCGCGTTGGCCATTTTGGTCATGGCCACAGTGGGAGCAGTATTGAATTATGCATATTCCGTTACGGTAGCTCGCCTAGTCCATCTTGAAATTGTCCCAAACTTGCGTGCAGAACTGTTTACACGACTACAACGCCTTAGTTTTCGCTTCTTCGACCGAAACTCTAACGGAGCCATCGTAAATCGGGTAACCGTCGATGTCCAAATGCTGCGATCGTTTGTCAACGGTGTGATCATTCAGGGTGCGGTTCTTCTGCTTTCTCTTGGCATATTTCTCACGTACATGCTCAACACTCACGTAACACTCACTCTCGTGAGCCTGGCTTTGACTCCTCTGTTGTATGTAGTAACCAGGTTGTTTTCCCGTTGGGCGCAACCCGCATACCGCGAGGGACGCATTCTTTCAGACGGCATGGTTCGCGCAATGACAGAAGGAATTGAAGGCATTCAGGTTACCAAAGTCTTTGGTAGAGCCCGGGACCAGTTTGAGCTGTTTGATCAACGGAATCATGCGGTACGCGAACAACAATTAAAGATCTTAAGCAAGTCAGTCGGTTTAGCCCCACGGTCGATTTGCTCAATCAATTAAATGTCGCTGTGTTGTTGGTATACGGCGGATGGTTGGTTGCCAAGGGCGGAATTTCCTTGGGTGACTTGGTAGTATTTGTCGGCTTGCTGAGACAATTTGCAACACGCGCTTCAGGCATGGCCGACATAGTCAACACGCTGCAACAGAGCATGACCGGAGCGCGGCGCGTATTCGAAATATTTGACGCCCCCATCGAGGTTCATAATCCAGAACGCCCAATTCGTCCGCGACGATTGACCGGGAAAATTTCCTTTGAAGACGTGCACTTCGGATACAACAATGAGGAAGTCCTCAAGGGTCTGTCGCTGCAGGTCGCACCGGGGCAATCGATTGGTATACTCGGCGCGACAGGCTCCGGTAAGAGCACGCTATTGAGCCTTGTGCCGCGGTTTTACGATCCAATTGGTGGTCGGATCGTTATCGACGATATTGACGTACGTGCATTCGACATAGACGACCTCCGACGCCAAATCGGCATGGTATTTCAGGAAAGTCTCTTGTTTCGGGACACAATTGCGAACAATATTGCATTAGGATACCCAAACGCAACTCGTGACCAAGTCGAGCGTGCGGCAAAGACGGCTGGTGCGCATCGCTTTATCTCCGAACTACCGAATGGTTACGATACCATGCTCGAGGAAGGCGCTGTCAATCTTTCGGGCGGTCAGCGTCAGCGCATTGCAATTGCTCGAGCTCTGTTGTTGGAGCCACCAATATTGATATTGGACGATCCAACGACGGCGATTGATGCAATCACTGAAGCTGAGGTGCTGCATGCTGTGGACGGCGCCATGGTGGGACGAACCACATTGTTAGTGTCCAATCGGCTAAGCGCGTTGCGACGCGCTGATATTATTCTTGTTTTGGACGGTGGTCACATTGTCGAACAAGGCACGCATGTTCAATTGCTGCAGCGAGGCGGCATCTATACCGAAACGGCACGGCTGCTAGGAAGCTTTGATTCAGAATTTGCGTTGTTGGCTTCTGGCAAGGTTTCCGCATGATATCGTCACATGGGCCAAAGCTGCAGCAGGTCACGCGCGGTTTGTCACGTATCGAGCATCGGGCGCTAGATTGGCAAATAGTTCGCCGACTCTTCGGCTATACTCGTCCTTATGCGACCACGCGTAATTGGCTGGTGTTGCTAGTAATAGTTCGCGCGGTTCAATTGCCGCTGATAACCTGGGCTATAGCTCGCATCATTAGCGGCCCTATTGCAAAACGAAACGCGCAAGGCACTTTGTGGGGTGTTGCCGGTTTGCTTTTATTGATCGTGGCGACTGAAGTGAACTTCATGTTTCGGATGCGTCTAGCGCTTCGCCTGGGCGAAAGCGTAGTATTCGACATGCGCAGTCAACTCTTTTCTCACATGCTGCGCCTTCCTATGAGTTTCTTCAACAAGGTACATTTGGGCACGCTAATCAGTCGTGTTACGTCAGATGTAGATGTTATTCGCATAGGAATTCAGGACGTTGTATTTGTTAGCACAGTTCAATTTGGATCAATGCTGATCGCCTCGGGCATGATGCTGTACTACAATTGGCGCCTCTTCTTGGTGGCCGTGCTTTTTGTACCTCTGCTTTGGATTCTGCTTCACTATTTTAGAACTCGCTTGAGCAACGCGTCGCGCATTGTGCAGGAGACTTATAGTCGCTTGACCGCTGCGCTGGCGGAATATGTGAACGGAGTTCGCGTAATCCAAGCCTTTTGCCGGCAAGAACACAACGATCAGGCGTTTTTAGGCCAAATTGCTATTCACGCTCAAAATAATTTCCGCGGCGCACGTTATTCCGCAGTATTCGTCCCACTACTCGAATTGAACGGGCAACTGATGCTTGCCTTAGTCGTGGTGATAGGCGGCTACCAGTCTTTACACGGTGGAATATCACTCGAAGCGCTCATCCAATTTTTATTCTTGTCGGAGCTTTTTTTTGGTCCGGTTCCGATACTGGGGCGCCAGTACAATCAAGCGCTCACGGCCATGGCGGGTGCGGAGCGAGTCTTCGAATTGCTTGATACCTTGCCCGAATGGAGCGACCGGCCACAGGCTAGAGTGCTCGAAACAATCTCTGGTCGTGTCGAGTTTCAGAATGTTTGGTTCGAATACGAGTCGGGAAAACCAGTATTGAGGGACATTGGAATGTCTATTCAAGCTGGACAAACCGTCGCCCTCGTCGGGGAGACTGGTAGCGGAAAGAGCTCTGTCGTTCGGCTGCTGTCAAAACTTTATCTGCCAACTGCCGGGTCAATTCTGATAGACGGTCGCGATCTGCTGGATATTACCAGCAATTCTTTGCATCAATGGATTGGCACAGTACCTCAAGACAACTTTCTTTTCAGTGGAACGATAAAGGAAAACATTCGATTTGCGCGACCTGAGGCTGACGACGAAACCATAACCAACGTCGCTAAGAAATTGGATCTTCTCGACATCTTGGAGGAGCTGCCGAAGGGACTAAATACACTGGTTGGCGAAAAGGGAGCCAGCCTATCACTAGGCCAGCGGCAGCTAGTGTGCTTTGCCCGTGCCCTGTTGGCGAACCCTCGGCTACTCATTCTGGATGAGGCAACAAGTTCCGTAGACGCTCTTACCGAAGCGCGTCTGCGGGCGGCTCTGGAAAAGCTGCTCGAAGGTCGGACCAGTTTTGTTATCGCGCATCGCCTGAGTACCATCAAAAGAGCTGACCTCATTCTCTACTTGGACCACGGACGCATTTTGGAAAGGGGCACACACTTGGAGTTGCTCAATACTCGCGGCCACTACTATGCACTTTATCGTGACTTCGTACGCGGGATGCATCCCTCCGTCGCCGACGTTTAAAGCAGAGTCCTCAGGCCGTGAATTACCAAGGAACCATGTCATCTGGCAACGTCGATGCCCGTAGCGTGTTGGGCTTGTGCCTATGTTGCTTCTGGATGAGCCATTCCGACGTCTTGTGGGTCAGAGGGTCCCCAACCCGCTGACGGCATTTGGCCGAATTTGTGCCATGCAATGAGGGAATTCCTCAGGCCTTGACCATCACGGTCATCTTCAGCTCGGGTTGAGAAGAGTTACGCGCGATCTGAATTTCGACAGGTCCGGATTCGATGGTGAAGCCAAGATCCGCTGCATCCCAATAGGCCAATTGCGACACGGGCAAATCAAATCTTACCGTTTTAGTTTCTCGAATATCTAGAGTTACTCGGCAAAAACCCTTGAGCTCCCGGATTGGCCGCCTAATCGCGGACTTCAAGTGCCGCACATAGAGTTGTACTACGTCGACACCAGTTTGGGTCCCGATATTTTGTACGTCAACTTCGACGGTGATCGAGTCGCTTCCCTTTGGCTCCATTGGACTTACGCGAAGATTGCTGTAGTCAAATGAGGTGTAACTCAGACCGTAACCAAATGGATAAAGTGACTCCTTATCGGAATACAAATAGGTGTGTCCGTGGCGAATATCATAGTCTAGTCGAGGCGCCAGTTGGTCAATTGAGCGCGGCCATGATTGAACCAAACGTCCACCTGGGTTGTAGTCACCGAATAATACGTCCGCTAAAGCGTGGCCCATTTCTTGGCTATTGTGTGTCATGTGCAATATCGCCGGAATATGGTCTTTGGTCCACTCGATGGCGTAGGGAAAACTCGAAATAAGTACTACTATGGTCCTCAGATTAACGGCAAGAACTGACTTAATCAGAGCTTCGTCTTCCAATTCAATTGATTTACGATCGATCGCTTCCTTGCCGTAACTGTCACGTCCCACGCGGGCCCAGCCGGCATCACCCGTGGGGTGATTGCCCACGCAAATAATCGCGACATCGCATTGCCGCGCAAGTCGCACCGCGTCGCTCTTGTCATTGCCTGTAACCGCGTAGACTTGCACAGGGGTGCTAGCAAGCCTTTCACGTAATCCGTCGAGTGGAGTTACCGCATACGGGAGACTTCCGCTGTACCAATCTAGCAGAACACGGTCGGCAAGCGCGCCCACCACGACCACCGACTTGATTGATTGCGTTTGCAGAGGCAACAATTTATCTGCGTTCTTCAAGAGAACGATGGACTCTCGAGTAGCACGAAGTACGAGTGATTTGTGTTCGTCGCTCAACCAAGGCTCTGGCTCACCCGGTTGCCCAATAGCGGCAAAAGGTACAAGCTCCTTGGGATCAAGAAGGCCGAGGCGAATCATCACGCGAAAATTGCCACGGATGGCGGACTCAATTTCTGAAATTGACACGAGCTCACGTTCGAGCGCACCGACCACGCTGTCCTTGAAATCGTCGAGGAATTGAGTAATCCCCGCGCGAATGCAGACAGCGGCGGCCTCAAAGAGGTTCGGGTAGTATTCGTGTTTTTGGACCAGTAGCTTGAAGGCGCCCCCGTCAGTGCAGATTATACCATCTTGGTTCCACACATTTACCGCAATATCTCTAAGTACAGGATGCGTGGCACAGGGGATACCGTTATACTTGTTGTATGCGGTCATAAATGCGCGCGCCCCCGCGTCCACTATCGCCATGCGAAATGGAACAGCATAGTATTCATGAAAAAGACGGTCATCAAAATCTGACGATGAGAATTCACGTTCATCTTCATTGCTGTTAGCCAAGAAATGCTTAAGAAGCGCTGCGGCACACCAATATCGTGGATGTTTTCCTTGCAAACCTCGGACATAAGCTGATGCTAAGACTCCATTCAAATAGGGGTCTTCCCCATAACATTCTTCGGTACGTCCCCATCGCGGATCGCGACCCAAATCCGCGTTCGGCGCGCGAACGACCAGGCCACCACGCTGGTATTTTGAGTGTTGAAATGCGTAGCGCGCCTCATACGCTTCCGCAGCCGCCATCTTCTCAATAAGGTCCGGATCCCAAGTTGCTGCCATCCCGATGGCCTGAGGAAACGTGGTCGTTGTAATTGGATAGTCCCCACCCCAACTTCCTGGGCCTCCCAGGGCCAGTCCGTGTAACCCTTCCACATGTCCAGTTCCTCGAACTTGGAGGCGAGGAACGCTGGGATTCGTGCTGAGACACTGAATCTTTTCCTCCACAGTTAGCAGCGATATCAGGTTGTCAATGCGAGCTTCCGTCGGTACATCGGGATCTTGAAAGGGGTATTGATAGAGGGACGAATGCGGATTGTCGGGTGGATTTGGCATTTTTCAACCGGTGCCCCTCATCGCGTGCGAGTGCCGAAGACAACCAACTAAAGCCGATCACTGCCTATGGAGCTCGAACGAGCTTGTCAACGTAGCTCCGGAATCTTCTCCAATGAATACCTGAAATTCTCCGGGTTCCGTCACCAATAAGCCGTCATTTCCGCAAAACGCCAACTCCTCTGAAGGCAGTGTAAAGGTTACTACTTGGGATTGTGCTGGACCCAGCGCTATGCGGGAGAATCCCTTGAGCTCGCGCGCCGGCCGCGTCAACGACGCTACCTTGTCGTGAACGTATAGTTGCACGACAGTGGTCGCCGTTTGAGTTCCAGTATTCGTGACTCGCGCTGTTACAGTTATATTTGCGCCGAGGGGAGCGCGCGTGGGCATCACTTGAATCTCGTCGAACTCGAACGTTGTATAAGTGAGACCAAAACCGAATGGATACTGGGGACTGACTTCCACATCAATGTAGCTTGCATCCATATCTACTGGGTGCAGCGGCGTTCCGGTTGGAATGCCCTTAAATTCGCGTTTCGGAGGGCGCCCGGTTATGCGGTTGGCATAGTAAATGGGAATCTGTCCTACCGCTCTGGGTATGCTCATTGGAAGCTTTCCGGAAGGTGACAAATCACCCCACAACAAGTCACATATTGCGGGGCCAGCCATGGTACCCGGGTGCCATGCATATAGAAGAGCTCTCGCATGCGGACAAATATCACCGACAATCAGCGGACGTCCAGCGAGAATGAGAACAACCAGGGGCTTTCCCGTGGCGGCCAATTCAACGATAAGCTCAGATTGTTTGCCGGGCAAATTCAAGAATGCACGACTGCGGGCCTCGCCACTGAGGTCAGCACTTTCGCCAACCACTGCAATGGTAACTTCAGATTGTGCAGCCGCTTGGATTGCATCGTGAAATCCGCTGGTGTCCATGGAACAACATTCCGGCAAGCCTGGTGCATAACTTAGCTGAATGGAACCGTCAACTCGTTCGCGCATTGCGTGAAGAACGGTAACTGAATCATCGGCACGACCATCGAACACCCAACAGCCCAGTTGGTCACCGGGAGCATCCGCCATTGGACCGACCAGCGCCAATGATTTAAGGTTTCTCGGAAGCGGTAAACATCCCGCATCATTCTTCAGTAAGACTACACTTTCTGCCGCAGCTTGTCGGGCTAGCAATTGGTGCTCATTGCAGAGCGCAACTGAAATTTTGGGCGGTTCTACGTAAGGGTTATCGAATAGTCCGAGCCGGTGCTTGACTGTAAGAATTCGCCTAACGGCTTCATCCAACAGAGCAACCGATATCACATTACTTTCCACTAGCCGAGGCAGTCTTTCCAAATAGGCACGGCTTGCCATGTCTAGATCGATACCAGCGCGAATTGCAGTGAGCGCAGCCTCATCGCGGTCACAACATACTCCGTGAATGATCATTTCAATGATTGCATCCCAGTCGCTTACGACGAACCCGGGGAAGCCCCATTCTTCTTTGAGAATCTGCCGGAGCGTTCGACCATTTCCAGAAGCAGGCGTGCCATTAATATCGTTGAACGCGCTCATCACGGTCATTACGCCTTCTGCCACGCAAGCCTTGAAAGGCGCTAAGTAAACGTCGCGCAATAGCTGCTCGGGAATCCACGTAGTATTGTAGTCCTTGCCAGCTTCCACAGCACCGTAACCCACGAAATGTTTTGCACATGCCGCGAATTGGCTTCGATGTTCACCGGCGGATTGCTGGAAACCGCGAACCATCCGAGAGCCCATGCGAGCCGTCAGGTAAGGATCCTCGCCGCATCCTTCGGCAACGCGCCCCCAGCGAGGGTCGCGGCTCACGTCTATCATCGGGGCAAATGTCCAGTTGACGCCCTCTTCCATAGCTTCGCAAGCGGCAATCGAACTTGCTTTCTGAACTAGCTCAAGATTAAACGTGGCGGCAAGACCAAGCGGAATTGGAAAAATCGTGCGATAGCCGTGGATTACATCCCTGCCAAATATTATTGGGATGCCCAGCCTGGTTTCTTCAACGGCGGCCTGCTGAAGACGATTTCTCTGGTCGAGATTTCTTGCGTTGAGACACGATCCTATTTCGCCACGCCTAATGTTTATGAGAATCTGAATAATGTCGTCGTCGGGGTTTAGGCCGCGTTGCGTCAGCTGGCCTGCCTTCTCTTCGAGCGTCATCGCGTCAATCAAGGCCTGCACTAAAGGGATATGAGGCAATGTACCTTGTGTTCGTTCAGTCATCGAGTCAACCACAAAGCGGATACCCCAGAGACTCACGCTGAGCAATATAGGCGGCTGCAATCGCCCGAGCTAATGTCCTTACTCTCAATATGTAGCGTTGGCGTTCCGTTGTGCCAATCGCCCCACGCGCGTCAAGTACGTTGAAAGCATGCGCGGCTTTCACTACGCAATCGTATGCCGGTAAAACCAGCTTCTTCATGGGATCTTCTGACCTGCTCATCAGCCGTTGCGCCTCCGCTTCAGCATGGTCGAAAGTGGCCAGGTGCGCGTCAATGTCTGCCTCCTCGAAGTTATAACGTCGACCACTCCCACTCCGCATGTTTATACAAGCTGCCGTACGAAACTGTGGCGTTGTATTTCAGATCATAAACGTTGTCGACATCCTGAAGGTACATGGCGATACGTTCCAAGCCGTAAGTCAATTCGCCCGACACGGGTTGACAATCAAAACCGCCAACTTGTTGAAAGTACGTGAACTGACTGATTTCAAGGCCGTCGAGCCACACTTGCCAACCCAGGCCCCAGGCGCCAAGCGTCGGACTTTCCCAGTCATCTTCAATGAAACGAACATCATGCTGCAGCGGTTTCGTTCCGAGCGCCTCGAGGGACTCCAGATATAAATCTTGGATATTGACCGGATTAGGCTTTAACACCACTTGAAACTGGTGAAATTGCTGCAGCCGATTCGGATTGTCGCCATAGCGTCCATCAGTCGGGCGTCGTGACGGTTCGACGTAGGCCACATTGAAGGGTTCGGGGCCAAGCGCCCGTAGAAATGTAGCGGGGTTATAAGTTCCTGCCCCGACCTCGGAATTATAAGGTTGTCCAACCAGACAACCACGCTCCGCCCAAAATCGCTGCAGGTTTAGGATGAGGTCCTGGAAATACATGTTCACCGCTTTTGCTGCCGCACAGGCCATACCCGAGGCATACGCACCCTTATCATTTTTCGGAGTCTGCGGAGGCGCGAAGGGCACTACTTGGCTTTGGCGACCCAAATTCCTGCTTGATCCCCCGTGGGGATAATGTACATGACTCCTTCTGATGGCCAATACACTTCCTGAAATTCCCGAACATTGTCGGAAACTGCTGTGTGTGCGTCCAAGTCCAAATCAAGAATGACAAGACTTCCCGTGCCTGCGTCGCTATTCCAGTTCTCAGTGTACGCCAGGGCATTCATATACTGAAAGAACTTGTATCCTTGCACCGGCACACCCGTCGCCACTACCCGCGGTGATTCCGGGCCGGGAGACGTCGCGGATGGGTAGCGCAACAAGGTTAAATTACCAACACCGGTTGTCGCGGAGCTGATGACAGCGGTACCGTACGAGACCGTATCCGTATTCTTGGACGTGACAATTGTGCTTCTATTTGGAACGTACGGAACACCGGCGATCACGAACTGTGGAGCCTGTCCCAACTGAAGGGGCGAATAGAGATCCCCAATCGAACTAGTCACGTCAAAGTTTGCCAGCAATCCGGGCGAAAACTTCACACTCACCGAATCAACCAGCAGCACGTCCCCGGCAGTAGTGTGGCGAATCGCTTGGCCTTGGTTTGCATCCGCATTCACCAAAGCGTCAATTTCAAGATTAGGAGGTGGATTCCAAGCGTACAAGCCGGAAAAACTTGTCACGGTTTGTACGGGAGTTGCCCCCGATGAATAGAGCCAAAGATCCGAGCTACTGTTCTGCGTATCGGGTTTGGTGTAAATCGCGGAAAAATTTGGATTACCCGAGGTAACTTGGCTCGACACCGGGACGCTTACGCCACTGTCAATGGGGGTCGATTTGCCGGTATCTGCCCGGTAACACTGAAGTTGACGAGCGGCACACGGCGAGAAATAAAACAGACAGCCGCCGGGATCGGAAACAGGCTGACAAGCGTCCGTCGAAATTGCAACGGGAGCTGTATCGGTGACAGAACTGTAGGTGCTCAAAGTCCCGCCGTCAACCAAAGCAAACCCGGCGCCTTGTCCCGACAGAAACGCTATCTCGGTGACCGCGGTGCCTATATCCGAAGTGACTTGCTGCTGCGCGTTGAATACTTTGTAATGACCGCCATCAATAACGGCAATCGTGGATTCATCCTGCGGCATTACTTTCCACCAAGTCAGATTGCCCGCAAGCACCGTGGATGTTCCATCCCAAGGATCGACTACTAGCAGCTGAGTTGCAGTAATAGTGGGAGTATTATCAATGATAGTACAACTGGCAGCATTAACCAGGTACCCGGGCGGATCACTATAAAGCAGGTCCGGGAGATTCGCGTTCTGTATTGGCGGCCCGTATTCCTTGCAGGAGTGGTCCACAAAATGTACCGCCCCGCGACAACTTACTACACCCCCGTCTTGATCCTTTTGACCGCCGTCTTGATACGCAGCTAGCTGAGTGCGATTGTCCAACTTGTCGCGAACTACACTGCTATAGGCAATCCCCGTATCGCAGCCGGGGCTGCCGTCCCAAGGTCGCATTGCCAAATGCGGTCCGTCGTCGAGATACTCAAAGGCGATGATAACGGGCCCATTATCGTCCCAAGGATCCACCAGCGGCGAACTGTAATGACCCGTTGCAAGACGCTGCCCGTTACCGACGGTTACCGTGGGTTGATTGGCCACGTTATTTCCGAAATCGGCGATACCACTACCAATGTTACAAGACGAAAGCAAAATTGTTATTGCGCCCAGGCGATAGGCACACCTAGCCTTCACGGATAAGCCAAGATTTGTCATTGCGCGATCGAGATTATGCAGCGATTTGGTCTTGACGGCACGGGAACATGCGACAGTGTCGGATTACGCCGACGCAGGCGTATGGAGATTGCAGCCACAAAGCGACAAGTCAGGGTGTTGAACCCGCGAGCCAATCTACGGGCCCATTGGATGCTATTCCGGCCCGTAACTCAAAGTTGCCGATGCCGTAACAACCGTGACGGGGTTCGCGGCACCCGCGAAGGTCAAATTGGCCCAAGAACCCCTTTGCCCTCAATCACCTGTAGCCGTACGATAGCGGCCAGAGGCGGCGTGGCCGCTCGGGGGCTACTACGTTATGCTCGCAGCTGGTCGATGATCTTGAAAGTCTTGTTCGGCGCCCTCGGGCTTGGACTCTTGATGGTAGTGCACGAAATGGGGCACCACTTGGTCGCGCGTGCTTTCCACATGCGCGTTGTCAAATTCAGCATTGGATTTGGACCCAGCCCTGTGGCGCTTTCAACCCAAAGACAGCCAGACCATCTATCAAATCGCTCTAATACCCTTCGTCGCGTATGTTCAGATCGCTGGAATGAACCCTTTTGAGGAAACTGATCCGAGCGATGCTTCAAGTTACGCCAATGCGTCGGTATTCGCACGAATCTCCACGATATTCGCAGGACCCTTCGCGAACTATGTTTTTGCATCCGTGCTGTTTCTTGCTGCATTCTTAATCGGGGGCAAGATGGTGCCGTCGCTGCGAATCGACGTGCAGCCAGGCAGCGCTGCCGAAAGTGCAAAACTGCGAAACGGCGACCGGATGCTGAAGATTGATGGGCAAGCACTCAAGAATTGGGAGCAGATGCGGAATATCGTTCGGGCAAGCCCGAATAAGCCGCTGCAAATGGAAGTCGATCGAGACGGGCACGCGTTGCAACTGACGGTAACCCCCGGAGCAATAGCAAGGACGGACATGGCGAACTGGGCGTCGAGTCCCTCTCCGACCGCGTGCCGATTGCCGCCAGCGAAGCACTCAAGAATGCCGTCGTGAAGCCGGCGGAAGTGGCCGCAGGCATGATTTACAGCCTAGTTGGCCTGGTAACGGGCCGAGAAAAGCTGGAGCTATCGGGACCGCTGCGAATCGTGAGTGAGACGGGCAAAGCCGCGGCAATGGGAATTGACTACTTTTTCGCGATGCTGGGTGTCCTGAGTACCGTGCTCGGGATCTTTAATCTTTTGCCCGTACCGGCATTGGACGGAGGCCGGCTCATATTCCTAGGATACGAAGCACTTACGCGCAGGCGCCCTGACGCTCGGCTCGAAGCGAGCATTCATACCGCAGGACTATTTTTGCTATTGGTGCTGATCGCGTTCGTAACGCTCAAAGATTTGCGGGCCTTGTTGCATTAGCGTACTAAAGGCGAAAAAGTCATGGTGTTTGAGTCAAGACTGATTCGCATCGGCCTTGATGACGATGGACGCAGCACTGGTCGGCCGCAGGCTGCCGCCGTTCTGGCTGTGAGCCTGTGCCTGTTCAACGCCAACGGTAAAACTGGGCGAAGGCCCACGCGAATACGTGGCACAAGATTATGATCGCGTTCTTCAGCGTTGGACGCGCACGACTGAACTTGTGTCGATGAGCGAACTGGACAACGTGCTTTGCGTTACCGCCACCTACGAATCGTGGGATTTTCGTTGGGCCTACGCGGTACGATATGCTGAAGACTATCGTCTAACGGTGCAGCAGCGACGCTCACTGCTAGAGGGGAGCCTGGCGGAATCGAGGCGTGAACACGAATTCTTTGTGGCGCTCTACGCGCAAAAGCATAAGTGGGGTGACTTGATGCGCGACAATCCAGCTTGGATTGTCAGGCTTATTGATGATACGGGAAATGAAGTTGCACCCCATGAAATCAACGAGATTCGACGCCCGGGAGCCATCGAACATACCTATTTCCCGTATACCTCACCCTGGAGGCGCATTTTTCGGATTACTTTTCCGATTGCATTCGGCGATGGGCGCACCACCATTTCACCCAAGGCTCGTTGGTTCGGCTTAAGATTTGCCGGTGCTCAGGGCAATGACCAACTGGTTTGGCAACTCGGCGAAGAAACGCCGGGTGATTCGCTGGCCCGTGAGAATTCGCCGAGGACATCGAGGTTCTCGTTGATTGCCAAGAATCGCTCTTCAGTGCCGACACGAACAGAATATTAGCCGGCGAGGATCTCGAGCAGTGGTGGAACACTGACCAGCAGTTCGTGCGCGACTAAGCGAGGCGCAAACAACACCAAAGCTCCCGAGCTTGCCGCCCGGACCGTGTATGGAGAGACGCCACCCGCAAGCACTTGAGCCGTGAGGAGGAAATCGCCAGGCGCGACTGTCGATACGACTGACCCGGTCGAATCTAACTGTTCAATAAGTCCGGCGCCGACGATATGCATACCCGGGACGGTTTTACCTTCGACTACCAGCACTTCATGCGGAAGCAGCGTCAACACTTGGCAGCGTGACGTCACAACTTCGCGCAAGGCGTCGTCCAGACGTTCACCCAACATGCCGAGTGCTGTACCCGCCAAGGCCTGGAAGCTGTCGGCAATTAAGCGCAATTCGTCCGCCACCCATGGGCAGGATTCCGTTATGGACTCGAAGGTCTGCCGATCCCACGTTGCAAGCGTTGTTCCGTTTTGACCGGCAACCACACGCAACGCGACACCGTCTTCCAGCGTGCCCTGGGTAAACACGACTTCCCCAGCGGCAGCAGTAGCACAGGTGACATCGGCGATGGCAGGCATGAGTTTGACCCAACCTTCGAGCACCAGGACCACGGAAAAGAAGCTGAGATCCTCTCCAGTACCCATGCGCTCAACGCGAGCGCGTTGACGCAATAGTCGATGCGAATCTTCTGGCAAGTCGCACAGGCCGCGGACATCTGACAAGACGATTCCACGAATCGAAATGCCTTTCAGTGCCGATGCTGAACTCGGAATTGGTGTTTCCCGATCCAAGTGCACCGGTGCAGCGGATATCGGTTCGGAATGCCTCGGCCTGCTTTCAATTGTCGGTAGCGCGTTTAGACGCAAAGGCAAAGAGCTCGATTGCGGTGACTCCGATGGCCGCAATACTTCCCTGATGGACGCAGGTCGGTTCGAAGCTGCCGCAGAAACGGAGGGGTTGGCTGCGGCCGTGGCTGAAGGGGTTTGCGGTACTACTGAGGTCTCAGGTTCCTCATGTGCAAATGCAGTCTCTTCGGACGTTTCCTCAAGATCATCCATTGATATGGATGGAAGAAGTTCGTTGTCATCTACCTGAATTGGCGGGGGGCCATTGCTGTCCAAGGACTGTTCGTCAGGTTCGCGTCGATTTCGAGGACCGATTGACGGCGGCCTCCAAGACGTCGTCTTCGGACGCTCGCTCATGCTTGGGGCGGATGATGTGGGCGGCATGGTGCGACTGACAGCCGTCGCGGGGCCATCGGAATCCTTCTGGTCACCGCGGAAACTGGGGCGAGAAAATTTCTGCGTGCCCAAGGATGATTGCGACGAGATTGGTTGCAGCAATGAGTCAGGTGCGGCGTTGGAGCTGCGAGTCAAGGAAATCTGCGGCAATGGGCCATGGCGAAGATCAGTTTGAACACTAGGTGGCTTTGACCGAGGGCCTGCCGGAACCGAATCTTCTAAGGGAAATGCGGGGAGGGCTTGATCGTCCATCGAATCCGGCGCGTAAGAAACCGGATAATTCGACGGTATCGGAAGCGCCGTCGTGCCATCCATCGGATCTTCATCTAGCTCGTAGCTGGGCAGCGACTTAGAGGCACTCGTTGAACTGGCCGGTGACGCAGGTCCTGCGATCTGGTTCGCATTTGCCGTGGTACGCGATCTGATCGTTATGTCCTCCTGAAACTCGACCAGTTCGGCCTCGGACATGTCTAGCTCTTCCACGCCGAGTTGGATATCGGGGGAAGGTCGCTGAGTTCGCGACCGTCAACCGACTTGGGGCGGGGCGGGATTGGGGCGGCTTTGGGGACCCGAACGCTGGCGGGCAGCGGGGGCGGTGGAGCTATCGCGCGTCCAGAGGGAGTCGCTGCAGCTGTGGCCGATGGCGGAAATCCCGTAGGCCATCGCGAATTGGGAGCAGACCGGGGACGACGCTGACGCCCTCACCGAAGCGGGCGCAGTGCGGCAAGACCCGAGCGAATCGACTGGGGAGCTACCGAATGACTTGCTGGGGAAGGCGCCCGCGGCGGAAACTTGGGCGAGCTCGGAGGGGCCGGGACTTCCGGTTCCGGAGTGCCGGCTATCGCTCGTTCCAATTGTGATGCGAGCACGTTGAGTTGTGACGCCCGCTCCCAGACACCACCGTCGACGGCCGCATCCGCGCCTCGACGAAGCCAAGCGATTGCGTCTTCGCGAGCCCCCCTTCGCCACTGCACGGCTGCAGTCTGAAGGGCCCAACGAATATCGTCGTCGTCTTCATCCAGTGGCTCTGGGATGGTCAGCGCCGAGGTGGGCGGTCCACTCATTGGATTCATTTCTCTATCACGGGACGGCCACCCGGGCCGAGCGATTCGTCCAAAAAAAACTTCTTTTCGTCACGGGTCGCGGCAACTCTGGACGCTTTCGCAGAACCTCTTAGAGAGGCGAAATGAGGACCTGCCGGTCTTTTGCACCGTTGGGCGGCCCCACGATACCCCGATTTTCCATGGTTTCTACAATTTTGGCCGCTCGGTTGTAGCCAATGGTCATTTTGCGCTGCAGCCAAGAAGTCGAACAACGCTGAGTCTCGGCAACGATCCGTACGGCTTCGTCAAAGCGGGGGTCCAGTTTTTCTTGCTCCGCCTCACCGGACTCCTCGTCGTCACAGGCCTGCAATATGGCCTCGTGGTACTTGGGCG
This sequence comes from uncultured delta proteobacterium, assembly GCA_963835565.1. Taxonomy (GTDB): domain Bacteria; phylum Myxococcota_A; class Polyangia; order Polyangiales; family Polyangiaceae; genus FEN-1139. The sequence goes on along the minus strand of CAWIGY010000092.1, from coordinate 182,421 downwards.
CGCCCTGAGTCCGCAAATATTCGGTCAATGCCGACACTTCGTCTTCACTTATGAATGGACACTGTACCCGGCGCGTCTCGTTGCTTCCGTTCAAACGGACCAACATATCACCTCTGCCCAATAGCATCTCGGCCCCTTGTTCATCCAAAATGGTTCGGCTATCGACTTTTTGGGCGACTAAGTACGCCACTCGAGACGGGAAATTGGCTTTTATCATGCCAGTAATAACGTCAACGCTCGGGCGCTGGGTGGCCAGGACGACATGCAAGCCCGCCGCGCGTGCCTTTTGCGCCAACCGGGCCACAGAGCATTCCACGTCTTTACCCTGTTGCATCATCAAATCGGCGAATTCGTCGATTACTACTACGATGTAGGGCAACTTACCGGGAAGTGCCTGGCCGTCGTGCCCCTCTTTGGAGCTCTGAACGCTCACCACTGCTCCGTCTGCCGTCAGGGCATCGACCTGCTCTTTCATCGGGGCCGGCAGGGAACCTGCAGCGACGCGATCGACCCACCGATTATACGTGGTGATGTTCTTCGTGCCCGCCGTCGCAAAAAGCTGATAGCGCCTTTCCATTTCATCAACGGCCCAGCGCAAGGCAACTGCGGCCTGTTTCATGTCCGTTACGACGGGCAAAAGCAGGTGGGGAATGCCGTCATACGGAGCCAGCTCCACGACCTTTGGATCAATCATCAATAGGCGCATTTCGTCCGGTGATCGACGAAACAGCAAACTTGCCAGCATGACATTCAGCCCAACACTCTTGCCGGCACCGGTCGCCCCCGCGACAATGATGTGCGGGAACGAGGCCAGATCAGCATAGAACGGGCGCTCCAACGATATCGCGTCCAAGTACCACGGGCAGCGGGGCTCGGTCCGAGAGGGCTATGAACCGTTGATCCTCGACCAATTCCTTCAGGTTGACCGCGATACGTTCATCATTCGGAAGCTCGAAATCCGATCCGGCTCTTGCCTGGAATGGGGGCAATGATGCGAACTTTGCGCGAGAGTCCGAGGGCGAGGTCATCGGCCAAGCCGGCCACCTTGCTAACTTTGGTTCCAGCCTGCGCGGACACTTCGTATGTGGTTACCGTGGGACCTGGATGAATTTCTTCGACCTTCGCTGAAACACCATAGTCAGCAAGCGTCTTTTCGAGTCGGCGCGCATGCTCCAAGATCCGCTTTTCGTCAATCTGCAGCCCCGTGCCTTCAGAAGCTGCCAAAAGCTCGGTCGAGGGAAGACGAAAACTGCCAATCCTAAGAGGCACTGACTTGTCGGCGCGCCTCACGCGTTGGCCCGGACGCGTATCAATGATGCGCGGCTCCACGACCGCGCGTTCCTTTCGCGAAACACTCGGAACGGACCGAAGCGGCATGATCTCAAATTCCAGTTCCGGCTCGGCGTCACTGGATTCAGACGCAAGAGGCGACGCCGAGGTCACGCTGGCGTCATGGTCCGATTTTGTTGAGACGGCGGCGGGCGTAACGGTATCAAGCAGCGATTCAGTCGTTGTGGCCAGGGAACTGCGAAGACTCTGACTCAAAGCAAGCGGCGAAGAAGCTCTGTCATCGGGCTCTTGCCCATCGTAGTCCTCCTCGGTAATCTCGGCGATTATCGCTTCGTCGCTCGGCTTTGAATCGATGTGCGGCAGACTGCCGAGTGCAGGCTGAGCCAATTGCGCTCGGCGTAAGATGCGTGCCTGTTTCCACGCGTCGTAGGCGCGACGCATCAACCAAGAAGATTTCGTTGATAGTCTGCTGATGAGCAAAGCTGCCCGTTCACAGGCTTCAACGAAGGAATAGGGGCTGCGTCCAATGAGCAACAGGCCCGTGATCGTTATTGCCACCAGACACGTGCCAAGCCCGGAGAATAAACCGCGACCCAGTTCGCCAAATAGCCAACCCACGTTGCCAGCGGCGCGCATCGCCGCAAAGGCGGTCGCGTCGGGAAATAACACCTCAACTATGGCGGACAGGAGAATTCCCAAAATCAAGTCGGAAGCCAGCCGAAAGCCCAGACCTCCCAGCTCACGAGAACGCAATAGGGTCAGTCCGATCAGCGTGAGCTCAACGGGCAATAGAAACGCCACGACGCCAAACCCCTGAACCACCCAACCACAGGCAAACTCGCCCACCGGGCCGACCCAATTAGCCCCTGAAACCGTTGGATCCAGTGGGTCGCGGCGAAAAGTGAGCAATCCGAGCGCAATAAACAAGCCCAGAGCCAATATCGACAGCCCCATCAATTCGCGACCGCGCCTTTGCAGCACGATTGTCGGGTCTCGCAATGCCGATGCTGAACCATCGTCCGATGGGTCTTCACGAGCACACCGAGTGTTGGAAGGAGCGAATCTCACGGGCATTCGTTGTTGCTGCCTACATTATTACCTAATATGCTGAATAATACTACATAATACCACATATCCGCAGGCCGGCCGAATGACCTATCGAAGCTGGTATGTCGTTACCCTCTGGGCGAGCTTGAGCCAATTGGCGGACGGACGTTACTATGCCTGGACTCGGGCGGTCCGAACCCGGGTTAGAACGTTACGGAAGGATATTCGATGGGAACGGGGCTACGAACGAGCCGGGTTCTGTGCGTGTGGCTACTTGCCGCTGCTTGCGCGACGGCTGTCGGTTGCCGCACATCCGAGTCTGACATTCACCGATGGGGTGAGACACTCAACGGGCCCAAGAAGCTCGAGGCTGTCATGCGGAGTGACAAGTATACCTTGGATCTGCGGACCGAGGCGGCCTTGACGCTGGTTCAAATGAAACCGCGTAATGGTCGCCGCATTGGCATCGAAGGCGGCGACGAACCCGAGCAGACTGGAATCATATCCGTTTTGGCATCGTTGCCGAAAGATGTTCGGGCCAAGATAGTGGCGCAACTAATTCCACAACTGGATGCAAATATTAAGGATTCGACGCTGCGCAAAGCGGCCACGAATCAGGACGACTCTTTCCCCTATAAAGACACCATATTTGCGCTGCTCACTCACGACAACGGATCGCTGATCGCCAGCGAAGAAGATCGACGTCATTTGCAGGAACATTTTGGCCAATTGGGTCGCAGATGACTTCGCCGGACGCATTGAGGAACCTTCACAAATCTTTAGTGTCGATCAGGTGCTCGGCGCGTTGCGCGCTCAGGGCGTAAAGCGCCTGCCAGACCTGCTGGCTCCCAATGCTCCCAAACTCGATCGCTTGGTGCAGTTCATCGCGGATCTGGGAGACGACGAGACGAAGCTGCGCGCCAGCAAAAAGCTGGTGGACGTTGCTGAATATAGCGCGTCAGCTAAATGGAGAGAGGATCGCGCTCCCTCAGTTCGCAAAGCGAATCAAGATTCTAAGCTGAATCCAACTCCCAAGCAGTTCGAAGATCAATTGGCGCAGTATCAGGAGGAAGAACTGACTCGATTGTTTGCTTCCATGAAGAAAATCGGGGGAAAACCCGTTGTTGATTATTTGATTGGCTTTGCGTCGCAGAAAAGTGTGCCTGAAAAGCAGCGCGTCGCTGCGTTGGCTGCACTCGAGAATAATCTCGACAAGAACGACCCCAAGCACGCGGACGCGATGTTCGCGTTGGCAAGTGCGAGCGACAGTCCGGACGCAGTTCGCGATTTATCGCTGCGTCGCATTGGCGAGATGCCCAGAAAAAATGTGATCGCCCGACTCTTTGGTTTATTCGACCATCCGAACTGGAAGGTTCGGTGGGTTGCCGCCGAGTTGGTCCTCAAAATGAGCGACAGCAGTCAGTTGCCAGAGTTCATGACCCGGTTGGGCGAAGTCAAACACATGGCACTGGCCGAACCTCTTCGTTATGGTGAGCTATTGGGAGACATGAAGGGGCCCCAGAAACCGGCCGCTTTTGTGCCCGGATATCTTGAGCCAACCAACAAGGTACCGGCCAGGTTGACAGCACTATCATGGTATTTTCACAATGGGACTTTAAGGGATATCGAAATGTTGAAACAATGGGAGGGTGACAAGGCAGCAACCCCCAAATGCGCCCCTGACGCGAAGGATTGCGAATGGAAGTGCGAAGCTCCGACGGCGGATGGCAAAACCGAGGTCCGGGATATCACAAAGTTGGGCGAATTTGTGCTTTACTGCGTAATTCCTGAGATCGAACGAAGCAACGCTCCACAAAAGAAGTAAATTCTTGACCGGCGGACCTTAGACCGACAGCGTGTAAAGTTCGCCCAAATTGAGCAATAGGTACGGCGACATGAGTCCCGATCCCAACAAGAAGACTCCACGGTCCTTTCAGTGTCGAGAGTCGCTATGGCAAAAATTCGAGCAAATGGCGAGAGAACTCGAATGTTCCGTGGACTATCTCATCAATGACGCCATGAAGCAGTACGCGCGACAGCGTGGATACTCTGGCGCGACAAGGCCGTCCGACGCCAGCCCGCCGCCATCAATGGTGTCCGGGGCAATGTCGCCGGGGCGTTCCCACGGTGCCGGCGCGATGTCGGAGCCGACTCACGGGTCTGGCGCTCATCCCAGTCCTGGTGGATCGGGGCCTCACCAATCGCCGACAGGATCCGGAACACACGCGAATCCGGCACGTAGTGCAACAGCCGCTGGCCTACCTGCCCATCCCGTGGCCGCATCCGGGGCTGCCGCTCGCGGAAAGGCCGTCCATGCCCGCCACCCTTGCCAGCTGCACCGCCTCCCGCACCCCCAGCGCCTGGGGCCAAGCGAGTTGTACAGGCACCGGCATTGGCTGCCCCGCCGCCATTGCCGGGAGCCGTGTCAGTCGCACCACCAGCACCTCCACCGTTGCCGGGTAGGTTGGTACCGCCACCACCGCTGGCAGGAGCGAGGACTGCGCCAGGATCACAACCAGTCGGGATCGGGTCGCGGACTCTGACGATCCGCTATCAGGGCCAGCCGTTCACCGTCAATAAGGAACGCTACATCATCGGGCGGGGTAAACAGACGAGTGATTTGACGATTAAGGACCCCAATGTGTCCCGCCAACATGCAGTCATCGAGTTCATCAACGGGCAATATTTCATCTCAGATATGGGATCTACTAACGGCATAGAGTATCAGGGGCAGCGCGTGCAACGTCGAGTAATTACCGACGGTGACATCGTGCGGATTTGTGACCACGAATTGTCGTTTAGCTACCGTTGATTGGGTTCCCACGATGCCGCAGGCACTGGTGAGAATCTGCAGCATTGCTGGGGTCGCTCTGCTGCTAGCACAACCCGGTGCAGGACAAGTTGCGACTCCGGCTGTGTCCTTGAGTTCGATACCCACCTACTCGATTGCTCAGCCCGACTGGCCATTGTGGCAGCTGCCGTCTCGGTACTCAGCACATCGAGGGGCATTGGATAAGGGCGCGTTCGTGCCTCTATTTTCAACCTCGGACGGCCCCGATTGTAAAGGTCAATGGTGGCAGGTCGGAGCAAACGCGTGGTTGTGCCCGGATGAGGCCACAATCACGAAGGCCTCTGTTCCCGAAGCGGGAGCTAAGTCCACAATTACTTCGAACGAGGTAGTCGGATACGTTGCGGTGGGCAAAAACGGAGCTCTTGGTTATCGTCGTCGCGAAGATGTAGACGTTGGCTCACCGAATGCGGAAATGCAGGCTGGCTTTTTGTTGGGTTTCACCCAAGCATCAAATACTGGGGACTCGACGGCACTTTTCACGACACACGGGTTTTGGATTCCCGCTCGTGACGTTCAAACGATAGCGCCGAGTTCGTTCGAGGGAACTGAAGTGGACGGCGAGTTGGAAGTGGCGTGGGTCTTCGAGAAGCGCGCGCCTCTTCATTCATCCCCAGACGTGCGCAAGCGGCCTTTAACCTTTGTCGAACGGATGGCACACGTAACGATAAAGGCGGAGCAGCAGAAACCTTCGGGCTTGTGGTTAATGACGGAGCAAGGCTGGCTCAAGTCAGCCGACGTCCGCGTGCCGGAACTACAAACCCCACCCTCGGAAATTGAGTCCGACGAACATTGGATTGATGTTGATACTAAATCTCAGACTTTGGTCGCGTATGTTGGCCCGCGCCCCGTTTTCGCGACCATGGTTTCGACCGGGCGCGGCAAACCAGGAAGCGAACAGGCGACACCCCTCGGTTTGCACCGAATTTGGATAAAACTTCGCCGTTCAGATATGGACAACCTTGAGAACACCGAGACTCAATCACCCTATGCCGTCGAAGCCGTACCCCACGTGATGTTCTTCGATAAGGGTTACGCAATCCACGGCACCTATTGGCATGACAGTTTTGGTGTGCCCAAAAGCCACGGTTGCGTCAACGTGAGCGTAAGCGATGCTCGCTGGCTGTTCAAATTCGCCAGCCCCCACCTGCCTGTCGGCTGGTCAGCAGTCTTCCCGAGTGCTCGCGAGCGCGGTACGTTGGTGCGAGTCCATTGACCATTTGGTCAGCAGCGCTCAGTGTCGGATGCTAGCGGGTCAAGATGGTCTCGATAGTCCACGCCGCCAGGGATATTTCCCGTCTTCGCGAAATTGCAAGTGTGCTTGTGCGGCACGGCTTCGGTGAGTTTGTACAACGATTGGGGTTACTGCGTTCGCCACCACGTGATGCATCCTCATCCGATCGGCCCTCTGCGTATGCCCTTGACCCGCGTGACGCGGAAAAGGGGGCCACCGAGCAAAAAGAGCTGGGCTGGTCGGTGCGCCTCAGGCGAGTGCTGGAGGACCTTGGACCGTCATTTATCAAGTTGGGCCAGATTGCGTCGACACGAGCTGACTTGCTTCCGACGGAGCTAATTACTGAATTGCGTAAGCTCCAAGATTGTGCGCCACAGATTCCTTTCGCGATTATTCGCAGCGAGATTGAACGATCCTTTGGTGTAAGCGCGAACGAATTGTTCGACTCACTCGAAGAAACACCGCTCGCTGCCGCCAGCATCGCTCAGGTGCACAGAGCAGTCCTGCGAACGGAGGAAGGTCCGCAGCAAGTTGTAGTCAAGGTTCAACGACCCGGTGTCGCAGAGACAATTGCTAGCGACCTCGATCTTTTGCACATGCTAGCATCACTCATCGAGCGGGCCATTCCCGAGACGTACCTCTATTCGCCCGTTGGCTTAGTCCGCCAATTCGATCGCGCGATTCAGGAAGAGCTTGATTTCTCCTTGGAGGCCGAGAACGCCAGTCGATTTGCGCGTAATTTTGAAGGGGACCCTGATGTCCGGTTCCCTAAGGTTTTCCGAGCAGCTTCGAGCAAGCGAATCATCACGCTCGAGTTTTTCGACGGCAGGAAACTCGACGATGCCATAACTGCAGGAGCTTCACCGCAACGAATCGCGAAGATAGCCCTCAATGCGATGGTAAAGCAGGTATTTGAAGACGGTTTTTTTCACGCTGACCCACACCCGGGCAATGTCATCGTTCTTGGCGAGGGGGATAACTGCGTCCTCGGCTTGATTGATCTGGGAATGGTAGGCCGCCTTAGCCCGCGCCTGCGCGACTTGACGATTGATCTCATGGTGGCCGCCAGTCGCTCTGACTATGAAGCAATTGCCGATGCATTGTATGCGATTGGAACACCATCCCGCAGAGTGGAGCTCACAACGTTTCACGCCGACGTCGCACATCTCTCTGAGAGGTACCTGGGACGCGCCTTGAAGGATATCGAAGCATCAGTCTTCATTCGCGATCTCTTGCAATTGTCCGCTAAGTACGGGCTGGAGATCCCGACAGATTTCGTGCTGGTTGCAAAGGCCATGATGACGGTCGAGGGAATTGGCAAACAAATTGATCCGTCACTCGACCTTTTCGCCGAAAGTCGCCCACTTTTTCTCAACTTGCTCAGGCGACGATACTCCCCGGAGCGCTTGGGCATGCAATTGCTTCGCCGAGTTGAAAGAATTGGCCTCTTAACCTCGAACCTACCGCAGCAATTACAGGACGTGCTCGAAGATATTCGAATGGGACGTCTTCAAGTTCGCGTCGAAAACCCAGACGCTAGCCGAGCCTCGGACCGCCTGGGGCGCCGCCTGCTCACAGGTCTTTTAGTGTGCTCCTCATCAATCGGCTCAGCCTTGCTATACACAAGCGGGCGAGACCAATTGGCGACCCTCCTGATCGGCTTTGGTGGCCTATGGTTGCTCTGCCACATTGTGCTTGACGCTTTTCGGGCAACGAAAAGCCGCCCTGGCCGCTAGCGTGTCTAAACCTGCCGATTTTTATTCAGCGTCCAATACTTTGCTGTAGCAAGAATGCAATTGCGAATGCAAACAGCACCAGCGATTCGATGAGCGCTAGTCCGAGAATCATCGGCGTTTGGATACGCCCCGCGGCGCCTGGATTGCGGCTGATACCTTCGAGGGCAGCCGCTGCGGCGCGACCCTGGCCCGTGCCACCTCCCAGAACGGCCAAACCGATAGCAAGGCCTGCTCCCAAAGCCGCCATGGCCTGCGCGTCAAACTTGTTGGCACCACCGGCCGCAGCTGTTTCTTGCGCGAAGGCCGTGGACGACAACAACGCAACAAATGGTGCGATGGCGAGTACCAGCTTGTTCTTGATCATTCGTAGTCTCCTTATGCCCCCGAGTAGTTGCGGATTGTGTGCCTTACATTGCGATTATCAGCGCTACTCAATGGTGTTCGTGTTCAGTTGCGAGCGAGATGTAAATAGTTGTCAGCAGTGTGAATACCAGAGTTTGAATCAGAACTATGAGGCAGCCGAGCACCATGAGTGGGACTGGAATCACCAGAGCCAGCAGGCTCACAAAGATTCCCAGTATCAGGTGGTCAACCGACATGTTGAGCATGAGACGCACCGACAAAGTAACCGGGCGCACGCACAGGGAAATGAGCTCAATAGGTAATACAAGCCAGGCCAGGTACCAGGCCGGACCAGCTAAATGCTTGATGTAGTTCCACCCGTTCACTTTGAGCCCGTAGCCGTTGAATAAGACAAAGACAACGAGCGCACATCCCAGCGTGATATTGAGGTTGCTCGTGGCCACTGGCATTCCCGGCAATAGTGCCATGATATTGGAAAAAAATACAAATATGGCCGAGGCTCCAATCACGGGGAAATACTTCTTGGCCCGATCGGCACCCATTATGCTCTTGGCCAAATCGTAAAAATATCCGAGGAATATCTCCATAAACGTGCGCAGCGTCAATCGATCGTCGGGAATGACCATGTCGTCTAGACGTGTGAGCCGACGGCGCGCCAAGATGGCCAGGATCAGCACTACTGCAGCAACGAAAAGGGCGGCAACGATGGGCTCGAACGACATCCACGTCGGAGGGTGCCCGTTGATAATGCTGTTGCCAATCAACGCGGTGTTCCGAGAAAGGTTGTCTTTCAAACCCGAAAGCAAAATGTTAGCCAAGTTGAATGCCCCGGCATAGATTAACTTTGCTCCGGACTATGACGGCTGCCGAGAACTTGCGCGAACACGATGCCGACGGGAAGGGCTGCATACCCGAATACGCAGGGCAAAATGTCAACGAATCGGGATTTCACGAGCACGTACATAGCACCAAACAATAGGACCATTTTCAAAACAGCGACGATACTCCAAGGGATCGTTGCGCCTTTGCGGGCCAAAAAACCGCGCACCATTTGCGCGAGAAGCCACAAATTTCCAACGGCCAGGGCCGCTCCGATTGCCACGGACCGGGCAGCAACCATGCCACTGAGCCAACCCGCAGCAATCGTGCCGGCAATTCCAAGGATGGACACGACCACCACCGACTGGCGAATGCCACCCTGTGCATCACTTTTTTCGGTGTCGTTCATGGTAGTCACGTCGAAGTTCGGCTTCTCGGCGCTCCTCGTCCTCTAGTTCCTTTCGGGCCTTCTCCGCCGTTCTCCAGAGTGTTCGGACGCCCGCTGCTGTTCCAAACCCCATTCCGATGAAAGTCAGCCAAGGATCGGTGTGAAATTTTCGATCGAGCCATTGTCCACCGAACAATCCCAAAAGCACGCTCAATCCAAACTCTAGACCGACGGTTCCGTACGTGCCGAGATCTTTAAGTTTCCGTTGCAAATGGCCAACCTCCCTATCCCCGTGAACCGGCCGGAGGCTTTGCTCGATTATCATGCCCACCACTCTGGGGTCAACGGCGGTTCAGCATTACCGGGAAGATGCTATGCTCTGACCATGATTCTGGGGCGTGAGCCGATACCGTTTCTCCGCCAAAGTGTGACTCTCCTGGTATTAGTCGGTCCCCATTTGTGCTGGGGCCAAGGTAAGTCACCGCCAGAGGAGAATACCTGGACGACGACGCCGCCGGGTAAAGCACCCGAAGCTCCGGCCGAGTCCCCACGTTCGCCCATGGAAATGCAAGCCCCGTTTGGGGAATTGACCGATCCCTGGAGCACAAATCAGCCCGGTGATGTTGAAACACCGTCAAGATCACTGTCGGAAACGACAGAGCGTGGTGAGCGATCGCCCGACACGTATTGGGACGAGTACAACGAAGGACCGCAGCGTGGCGAGCCACCGCCATTCGAACGAGATCGCCGCAAGGATATACGGCCGCTAGTTGCCAACTATTCGTTGTGGCTCGGAGCTGGCGCCGGTTGGACCTTACCGTTTGGAAATCTTTGGGGCACATGTTCAGCCTTCGACTCGTTGGGTCGTTGCGCCTCAGTCACGGGCGTTCCGACGCATAACTACGTGGCGCAGGGTCCAGCTTTGGAACTAGATATTGGTGCGCGCTTGGCGCGCAACTACAACCTCTACGGTCTCTGGGAGCATAGTTGGCTGGGCGCCGGCAGTGCAACGAGTGCTGAGCGAGGTCAGCCGCAGCACGGTGATACGGACTTTTTTGCGCTGGGACTACGGGTATCAACGGATCCAGAGCAATTGGGATTCATTCTGGATATAGCCGTCGGTTCTCGACGAATGCGAGCGCATTGGGCTGACGGGACTGAGCTGCAGATGACCGAAGCGCCTCTTGAAACTCGGATAGGCATCGGTGCCGATGTCAGGTTAAGCGATAGTTGGTCCTTATCGCCCATGCTAGCTTTAGGACTCGGCAGTTTTGGGAAAGTGCAGTGGGTGTATCCGGATGGAACTGTACAGTCGGCAACGCAGCCTGGTGATATAGCGTTGACACACGGTTGGGTCGGACTACAAATGGCCGCTCACGCGGACATTTTTGGCACGAAATAGGCGCAATAATTACACTGGTGGACCGCTTGCTGAGTCATCGATCGATGGCGCAATCGAGATGCCGTATCATACTGAGGATTAGCTCGCTCAGCATTAGCCGAAGGTTGTTTACGGCTTTCGCTCGGTGGCTCACTTGATTCTTTTCGTGCAGTGCTAAATCTGCCATTGACCGATTGTTGCAACTCCTGACAAGAAAGAGCGGGTCGTAGCCAAATCCGCCATGACCATGTGGCTGCCGTGCAATGCGTCCTTCACAATCTCCGAATGCCAATAGGGGTTCATGCCCAAACGGAGTAATGACGGCAAGCGCGCAACGAAACCGTGCAGTTCGATCAGAATCATCCACAGCCTCTAGAGCCGCAAGCAAAGCCAAGTTGTTCTCAACGTCACTGGCGTGCTCATGAGCAAAGCGCGCCGAGCGGACACCAGGACGACCGGACAGAGCATCAACTTCTAGGCCGCTGTCATCGGCGAGAGCTATATAACCGGTCGCTTGGCAAGCGGCACGCGCTTTCAATATTGCGTTTTGCTCGAATGAATCGCCATTCTCATCGATCAGAAATGGGGCACCCGTTAGGTCTGAAGTTCTGAGCCACTCAAGAGGCAAGTCGCAGAGGAGTTCATGAAATTCCGCGATCTTACCGGCGTTGTTGGAGGCAACAACGATGCTAATCAAGGGCTGGAACGGCGTAGCGGCCCTAGTCATGGTTCGGGGCCCTCGCTTCTCCCAAATTCGCAATTGGGAATCGAAGCACGAAACGCGTGCCGCTAGGCATCAACGGTTCCCATTCAATCGTGCCGCCATGGCTCTGGACTATTTGCTGCGTTACAACGAGTCCAAGTCCAGTTCCGTTGGGCTTATTCGTAACAAATGGCTGGAATAGTCGTGCCGCCAATTCCGGGGCGATTCCTTGCCCTTCGTCATCAATTTCAATCGTCGCAAACCCTGGCGGAACATTCAATATTGTAATCTTGAGTTGACCCCCATCGGGCATGGCCTCGGCACCGTTTCTCACGAGATTGAACAATGCTTGTCGAAGTTGGGCCTCGTCGATTGACACAAGCAATGCTTCCTCACCTACCGTAATATCAGCTTGGATTTTCCGTCGCTCGAAGTCACGGCGCATAAAGCCAATTGCATCAGCTACCAGAGAACGTATATCCACTACTTCCAGTTTAAAGGATCGGCTGCGCGCGAATGAGAGATAATACTCGGTAAGCTGGGTTAAACGATTTATTTCGGCCTGTATTGCGCGCATCAGTGCCCGCGCCTCGGGTGACTGGGCAGGCATCTCATCTTCGAGCAACTCAAGATTAAGACTAATCGAGGAGAGCGGATTGCGAATTTCGTGGGTTACGTGCGCCGCCATCTTGCCAATGGTTGCAAGGCGCTCACTGGTTAATAATCTCTCTCGGGCCGCCGAAATCGCCGCGACCATCGATTCAAATGTTGACGCTAGCTCGCCAATCTCGTCGCGCGAATCCACCGCAACTTTCGGCGTAAAATCGCCCTTGGCCACCGCACGTGCACGCTCTGTCACATTTACCAGCGGCGCCAACATTTGACGCGTCAACAGGGCCATTAGGACTCCCACAATCACCGTAAGTATGGACAGTGCGATTAGAAGGCCAATGGCAAATCGTTCACGTACGGTTTCGGATTCACCGATGGCATCAACGTTCGCCAATACTCTTTGGTCGATGCGCGCCAGCCTTGTGTGCACGGTAAGCCCGCGGCGGACGAGCGAATCACGTAGACGCTCGGCGCGCACGAGCTGCCCCGTTTCGAGAGCATTGAAGAGCTGATGTAGCTGTTCGCTATCGTTTTCAATAATACGTTCCACGAAGCGAATTTCTGCATTAAGCTCGTTACCGAAGTTGGCGTTTGCCCGTTCGTGCGTTGTAAGAAAAGCGCGAGTAAATGCGGCACGCACTTCGCTGAACTTCTTGGGCCGACCAATTCGAATCGCAGTGTCGAACCAAAGTCGCGTATCGGCTGGGTTTCTGGCAGACGTGACATGATTGAGTTGGGTATTCCACGTATCCTGAAGCGTGACGATATCTCGGAGTGCACGTGTAAGCGGCAAGTATCCGCGCCGAATAAGATCCGCCTCACGACCCGCATTTCTAAGTGCAAACACACCCCAGCTAGCTTCAATTGCAAATGCGACGGTTACGACAACGTATGTCAACAAAACTCGAACAGCCACTCTGCGCCTGCGCGGGGCCCGCGATTCCCCCGAGAATTGGAGACCTGCGCGACTCCGGTACGCTTGAATCCATCGCGAGAACATCTGAGTTACTTGCCATAGCCGGGTGGTGGGCGACTGGCTGAGCGATTTTCCACGGCCGCGACTGCTGCGGCAATCGCAGAATGTTCGCCGATTGGTCTCTCGGGGGACTGCGGCAGTATAATTCGAAAGGTAGCCCCTTTATCCGACGACTCGACGTCCACCGTTCCTCCATGCTCGTCAACGATTTTCTTAACTATCGCGAGTCCCAATCCGGTACCACCTGGCTTGTTGGCTGTGACAAAGGATTGAAAAATGCGACCGGAAATCGTGGCCGGAATACCGGGACCGGTGTCGGACACTTCGATGATCATTGAGTCATTTGTTGTTGTGGCGTGAAGTGTCAGGCGTCCTCCAGCCTCTCCCATAGCTTCGATGGCGTTTCGTACCAAATTGTGCACTGCTCGGGCTATTCGCGCTTCATCGAATCGGGCACTGGCCTTGGCATCTACTTGAGTTAGCAATTGTATCGGAAGATCAGAGATTTCGCGTTCGATCTGGCGAACCAGGTCATGAAAGAATCGTGCTAAGTATACTCGACGTACAAAAATACTACTTTCGCCTCGCGCAAACTCGAGCACCTCACGTTGCATGGAAGTCACGAGTTCAAACTGTCTTAGAATTTCCTCGGCATAAGTCGTTCGCTGCGTGCGGTCTTCGGAATCCACCATTAGCTGTGCGTAGCCACTGATTACAGTCATCGGCGTCTTAAAGTCGTGGACAACTTGAGAAAGTAGGCTACCAATCGCAGTGAGCCGCTCGGTGCGTTCACGAGCCGTCGCGGCACGGTGTAATCGAACGGCCGTAGATATATTGGAGGATAATAGTCGAACTAATTCGAGATCTTCGTGGCTGAAGGCTCGCATCTTGCGATGGCCAAATAGCCCGGTGGCGCCTAAGCTTGACTCATCGCCTTCTAACGGCGCTACGATACCTGCGGTCACTGAGAAATCAAAGTGCGTTTCGACTGGAATGTGAGCAAAATCCTTAGCATCGAGAAGTCTAGCGTTTCCTTCTTGCATCGTTTTTGCGAGCCAGCCCTCGCCGCTCTTGATTGCGTGATGCACGGGGCCCTCATTGCGAGTCGAGTCAAGTTCAAAGAGAATTAGGTCACCACTTTCCTCATCGCTTATAAGGATTGCAGCGCCCAGCACTTCGCAGGCGGCCACTATTTGATTGAGCGCGGCGGTGGCCAATTCAAGCAGTGATGTTGCCCGGGCGGTCGATCTTTCCAATTCGAATAGAAGCTGCAACTCACGAACGCGCTGTTCTAGCCGCTGGTGCGTCTCGAGCAGTTGCCGATTTTTATCCTTAAGCCGCAATACCAATCGCGAGTTATCGATAACCACTGCTGCTTGAGTGCTAAGTGCGACGAGTAGGTCTTCGTCATCGTCGCTGAATTCCATATCCGGACGCTTGTTTAATACTTGAAGCACGCCAATGGTACTTCCCAGGTGATTCTTGAGTGGCGTGGCAAGAATGCTTCTAGTTCTGAATCCGGTCAGCATGTCCCATTGCGGCTCAAACCGGGAGTCGGTATACGCGTCACTCACACGGAGAGTTTTGCCAGTCTGTGCCACAATACCTGCTATTCCGAATCCGACGCGCATCCGGATTGAACGTGTTTCGCCACCGACAACGATACGGCTGACGAGCTCACCCGTGCTCTCGTCAAGAATGTAGAGCGTTGCTCTTTCACTCTCCAGTAACTCCTGCGTTTTCCCCAACAACAATTCTAAAACGTCGTCGAGCTCCTCCGATGGCGCCAACGCGGCACCGATTTCGCGCAGTGCCCGCGCTACGTGAGCTTCACGCTGCGAGGTGGGATCCGCTTCTTTAGTGCGGCGTGTTCGCGGCGGCGGGCGCGATGAGTGGCGAGTCGTCACGACGCGATGCAAACACGTTCCCCGCGAGGAATCCATAGGCATGTTGACCTCCCGTTCGGCCCATCGGACCGATTGGTTTGTTGGGTTTTGCCGGCACTCGCACGAGGAGTTCCCGTACGCTGAACGTGACCTTTGGGTGCTTGCGAGAGCAGGTCATGTCGGGTACGGGCTGACGCGAATGGCTCTCAAGCAGCTACACATGGTAGTCCGGGGTCGAGTTCAGGGTGTCTACTTTCGCGCGTCTGCGCAACGTGAGGCTAGAAGGCTTGGTGTTTGTGGCTGGGTGCGAAATCGCGCTGACGGTGCGTTAGAAATTGTCGCTGAAGGCGAAGAGGCTGCCGTTCGCGATTTGCATGGTTGGGCGCAAAAAGGTCCCAGCGCTGCGCGAGTGGATAAGGTTGACACACGATGGCGAAGTTACGTCGGAGAATACTCTGACTTTCGCATCTTGGATTGAGGTATGTGTGTCGAGACGCGGTGGCGCAGTACTCGGGCCGACAATCGCATTTTACATTGCAATAGCGTCGATTGCTTGGAACAGCAAAGGCGTCGCGAAGACGGACCCTCTTGATATTGGCGGCCACTCCGGGACAGGTGGGGAATCGACCTCGTCAGATGCAGTTCGCGGAACCTTGGACAGAATTCCCGAAGCCTCGTTGCCCGCACTTCCTGATATTTCACGACTCGACGCGTTGCAGCCTACCGCTGAGGATGTTCAAGAATTGGAAGCGAAGCTCGGAGCGCTATTTTCCGAGGAACGGGATACTAAGGAGTTCGCCATCGGCGAGTTGCTCGAAGTACGTCCGCGACTCGTCGCCGCAATTCACGTCCGACTTGCTCAGATGGCCGATCGCGATGACAAAGAGAAGATGAAGCGGTTTCTCAATGAGGCACGACGACAAGCCAGAAGCGAGTTTCGTACATCCGTGCGCGACTTACCAAACAGCGCGCAAAAGGCCGAGCCAGACTTGCTGTTGGTGTTGCTGCGATCTGATAAAGCAAAGGATCAGACGTCGCGTGAGTGTGTAAATCTAGTTGCACTGCTTCGAATGCTCTCCGCAATGGCGACGATCGAAGGAGCGCGAGAGCTAATCTTTGCGTATGCCCGATTTGGAGAGTTCATTCGTCCGGAGGTACAGCAACGATTATCTGAAATGAAAGATAGGTCAATCGCAGCACTCATCGAGGCTCGGCGGCATCCGGCGGAAAAGATTTCAAGGTGGGCCGTGCTCCGCCTCGACCAAGTGGGCAAAGCCATCCCGGGGGAAACCGTTCGAACTGACGACAACGATGCACTCGCAGATATTCTGAGAGCCTACGGTAGAATTCGCGATCCCGACGCGGCCCGCATTATAGTGTCGTTTGCGAACAGCGAGCGTAGCCAGTTACGCCTGGCTGCACGTCAAGCAATCGTCATGCTCGGCCCCGTGGGTCTTTGGCAGCTTAGAGATGCTTACGAAGATGTAGTTGGCCGGCGCCCAAGAAGAGATTGGACCTGGGAACACACCGCGCGTGAGTTATTTGGAGAATTTGATCGACTTAGGCTGGCTCGCGTGTACGGAACATTCGTCGATGGTTTGGAGAATCTGCAAAAGGGCAAACTTGAAGCAATGGGTCGCGCGTTTGATATCGTTCTCGCCAAAGATCCCTTGTTTGAAAAGCGAGTGCAAATGGCGCCTGGATACTTCAAGTTGGCTCAATATTTCGCGATCGCGACCCTGAAGCGGCGCGACAAGCCGCAATACGTGCAGAACGTCTGTCATCCGACCCCAAATTGAAGAACCAAGCCCGAAGTCTGCTATTGACGCTGCGTGCCGTGGCAAGTCAGGCTCGCGGCTTGGTTGACACGGACCGGCTACAGCGCGCCGCGGAACTCGACCCGGACAATCGACGGGCACGTGAGTTGCTGGTCAATGCTCAGCCAGGGGCGGTAGACGCCCATGGCGCCACCGTTCGCTGGATTTCGAGCATAGTAATCGGAGGTTTCGGGCTACTGGCAGTGCTATTTGTTTTGCTGCGGCGCGCTAAGCTCAATCCGGTATCGCCCGTTGCGTCAACAGGCAGCCAAGACTAGATGCATGCTAAAGGCCCAGTGTCCGCTTTGGTTCCGGCTGCGTTGACTTAGCTGCCAGTCGCGGTGTTCGCGGCGTCAACTTCTGTGTTTCGGCTGACAAATTCGATTATAGACATAGGAGCGTTATCGCCGACGCGAGGTCCAATCTTTACAATGCGCGTGTAGCCACCGGGACGATCACGGAATCGCTTCGCTAGATCCACAAATACCTTTTCGAGCAGATCAACTTGTTTCGTCGCTTCTCCGTCGTTGCTAACGGCAAATCGCTGAAGAAACCGGGCAAGGTGCCGTTGCGCAGCGAGGCGACGTGCACGATCCGCAACGCTAAGTTCGTCCTGCACCGTGTATGCAATAGGACCCAGTCGAATTGCCCGCCCGATAATTCGCTCCACGATGCGTCGCAATTCTTTAGCTTTTGCATCGGTGGTCTCAATGCGTTCATGGACCACCAAGTTCGCCGCAAGCGCTCGGAACATTGCGCGGCGGTGCGATGTATTTCGGCCGAATTGTCGCCCGGACTTCCGATGTCGCATAGCTCAGAACTCCTTCAAGACTTCTGCTCTCATCCCTGAGCCTGTTGTTGCTTCCAGCGCTCAAGCATTTGAGGCCAGTTGTCCAACTTCATTCCCAGAGATAGGCCCATCGTTACGAGTATTTCCTTAATTTCCTTCAATGACTTTCGCCCGAAGTTCTTGGTCTTTAGCATGTCCTGCTCGGTCTTCTGAACGAGCTCACCAATCAACGTGATATTGGCATTCTGCAGGCAATTAGCCGATCGAACCGACAACTCGAGCTCGTCAACCGAGCGGAACAAGTTCTCGTTAAGCGGCTCTTCTTCAGATCCTGGCAGGCTATACGAGGTTTCCTCAGATTCTTCGAAATTAATCCAAATCGATAGCTGTTCTTTCAATATTTTTGCGGCAAATGCCACAGCATCAGCGGGACGCACCGCACCGTTTGTCCACACTTCAAGGATCAATTTGTCATAATCCGTTTGCTGACCGACACGCGCGTTTTGTACGGTGTAATTCACTTTCCTAATCGGCGAAAAGAGCGCATCAATCGGTATCGTGCCAACCGGCATGGTCGGCGTCTTGTTACGCTCAGCGGCCACATAGCCTCGCCCAATATTGACCGTAGAGCTCCATGCTCAACGGGCCTTTCTTGTCCAACGTCGCAACCGGATGCGTTGGATTTAGGATTCTCAATCCGTCAACGAGCTGAATATCCCCTGCAAGGACTTGTGCTGGCCCCTCTTTGTCAAGACGCACCGTATAGGTTTTTACTGATTCCGCCTTAAGAACCACTTCTTTGAGATTGAGTATTATATCAGTAACGTCTTCAACCACATCGGGAATTGTTGTGAACTCGTGCAAGGCACCTTCAACGCGAACCGCTGTAATAGCCGCGCCCTGCAATGAAGCCAGAAGCACTCTTCGAAGGGAGTTTCCAACGGTAATTCCGAATCCGCGTTCCAGTGGCTCACACGTGAATTTTCCATAGAAGTCAGTCGCCGATTCAATCTCAAGGTGGATAGCCTTAGGTCGAATCAAGTCTCGCCAATTGCGACTGGTCATTTGGGTAATCATCGTCATTCGGTCCTCCAATCGTTGGGTGCCCTGCGCGACCATCACAAACGTACAAAAGAACCCGCTCTGTTGTCCGTTTCGTAGTCAGCCCGCATTCAGATGCCAATAAAATCGCTAACGCGAGTAGTACTCCACGACGTATTGCTCGCGAATTGCCGGCTCATTGAGCTCATCGCGAATCGGCATAGATTTCACGGTCCCGGAGAAAGTTGTCTTGTCGACTTCCAGCCAACTTGGACGCTGTCGGCTGTCAGAAGCTTCGATGGCGGCCAAAACTAAACCGATCTTTCGGCTGTCTTCGCGAATTTCAATCTTGTCGTTGGGCTTAACGCGGTAACTTGGGATATTGACCCGACTGCCGTTCACGAGAACGTGATTGTGGCGCACCAGTTGTCGCCCCTGCGCACGCGTGCTCGCGAAACCCAAACGATGAACGACATTATCAAGACGTCGCTCCAAAAGGCCGAGCATCTCTTCGCCCGTACGTCCTTTGAGTCCCGAAGCCTCAAAGTAGTACTTTTGAAACTGCATCTCGAGGATTCCATAAATGCGCCGAGTCTTCTGTTTCTCGCGAAGACGGAGCGCATATTCACTAAGTTTTATTCTTGCTTGTCCGTGCTGGCCTGGGGCATAAGGGCGGCGATTGACCGCGCATTTGTCGGAAAAGCAGCGCTCACCCTTTAGATAAAGCTTTACGGACTCGCGGCGGCATAATTTGCATACAGGACCAATGTAACGTGCCATAAATGGTATCCCTAGACTCTGCGTCGCTTTGGTGGTCGACAGCCATTGTGAGGGATGGGCGTCACATCCCTGATGATCGTTACTCGAAAACCGGCACTTTGCAGGGCACGCAAGGCGCTTTCACGTCCCGCTCCGGGACCCTGAACAAATACCGCAACCGTGCGCATCCCATGTTCCTGGGCTCGACGAGCGGCTTCCTCAGCCGCCAATTGTGCCGCAAATGGGGTGCTCTTGCGTGATCCCTTGAATCCACGCGAGCCTGCACTGGCCCAGGATATTGTGTTTCCGTTTACATCGGAGATGGTCACAATAGTGTTGTTGAAGGTCGATTGAATGTGGGCGATACCTGTCGCCACATTCTTTCGTACAACCTTTTTTGCGGCGCGCTTTTTGGTGGCTGCCATTCGTGTTTCCTCTAGTTTAGGAAGGGGGCCTAGATTTTATTCATTTCTTGGTGCGTGCCATCGTACCTTTGCGCGGGCCCTTTCGGGTTCGCGCATTGGTATGCGTACGTTGGCCGTTGGCTGGTAAGCCTTTGCGGTGCCGGAGCCCCCGATAGCAGCCAAGGTCCATCAGTCGCTTGATGTTCTGCTGAACTTCGCGCCGCAGATCGCCTTCGACCTTGAAATCAGCCTCAATAGTGTCGCGAATCGATTTCACTTCCGTTTCGGTTAGCTCATCAACCTTCCGATTTGCGGCAATCCCGGCCCGTTTGCAAATCTCAAGGGCTGAGTGCAGGCCAACACCGTAAATATACGGCAAGGCGTGCGCGATAGCCTTTCGGCGGGGGAGGTCAATTCCTGCAATGCGTGCCATTTCTACCTCGTTCTAGCCTTGTCGCTGCTTATGCCGGGGGTTTTCGCATATCACGCGGACTATGCCTCGCCGTTTGATGATCTTGCACTTTTCGCAGATCTTCTTGACACTGGGTCGAACCTTCATGGGTTGCCTCGGCTAAAGTTTTCGGGTGATTTGTCCTCGGTTAGGATCGTGTACCGACAATCGAACGATAACGCGGTCACCTGGAATCAAGCGGGTCGTCGCGTGACGCGTAGCTGCAGACGTTGAAGCACGAACCGGGCGGCCATTCGCAAGGCGCACGAAATACAACGCTAACGGCAAGGTGTTTTCAATTACTCCCATGATCTCACGTGATGTTTTCGTACTTGGACTCCAGTTGTCGTCATCGACTTACTTGCCAATCGCGATCATCATCCGTTCGGTAACGGAATCAGGTGTGCCGGCACCTTCAACCCGGCGAAGAAGACCAAGCGCCGAGTAGAAAGGAATGAGTGCTGCGGTCATGGTGTCGTATTCGTCCAGTCGCTTCTTGACCGTTTCTTCCCGGTCGTCTTCACGGTGGACTACCTCAACACCTGCAGGAGGGGGGTTATACTTGAGGTGATAGATCTGTCCAGTCTGCCTATCCATCCGGCGCAACGTGGCGCGTTCGACCAGCAAGTCGCGCGCGACGTCAATTTGAATGACCACATCAAGAGGACTTCCAATCCGGCCAAGTAATTGCTGCAGTGCCTCCGCCTGCGGAACGGTCCTGGGGAATCCATCAAGGACGAAACCAGCTCGCGCATCGGGCAGAGCTATTCGTTCCTCGACCAAACCAATCACGACTGAATCCGGGACGAGTCGTCCAGAATTCATGTACGATTCCGCTTCCTTGCCAAGACTTGATGACTGGGCACGCGCCGCGCGCAACATGTCACCGGTCGAAATCTTTGGCATCGAGAAACGCTGTGTCAGGACCTCGGCCTGAGTGCCTTTTCCGCTGGCCGGAGGGCCAATCAACACTATTCTCATCTCATCCTCATTGGATCCAGTCGACTGAGTGGATCGATTGGATCGCAGCGATGCTGACGAATACCGCCGCCCAGCCGAGATAAGGTCGTTCTCGTCATGCAGGTCTCCGACCGCTCAAGCGTGTGGCCGCGGGACCAGTCAAACCTTCGTAACTGTGCGTTATGAGGTGTGCCTCGATTTGATTGACTGTTTCAAGTGCAACACCGACCACGATAATTAGGCTAGTACCCCCGAATTGAAATGGCACACGAACGGCTTGAATGATTAGTGACGGAATGATGCATATAGCGGCCAGGTAGATCGCGCCAGCAACGGTTAGCCGCGACAGCACCCGATCGATAAACTCTGCGGTTTGTCGGCCCGGGCGAATTCCTGGGATATTCGCCTGTTGTTTCTTTAGGTTGTCCGCAACATCGACAGGTCTAAATGTGACGGCCGTGTAGAAGAACGTAAAAAATATGATTAGAACGCCGTAGAGCGCCTGAAACACCCAATCGCCCCGATTCAATATGCCACTCAGAAGCTGCATGCCGGGAATATTGAATGACGATAATGTCGCCGGAAACATCAATAGGCTAGATGCAAATATCGGCGGGATCATGCTCGCCATGTTGACCTTCAAGGGCAAATGAGCTTGTTGTCCACCATAAACGCGCCTGCCGATCTGTCGTCGAGCATATTGGATCGGTATGTGACGCATCGCTCGTTCAAAGAAAACGACTACCCCAATACTGACAACAAGAGTTGCGACAACGACCGCCACTGTCATCGGCTGAACATCGCCGGCTGATCCTGTCCAATAGCCCACAATAGCCTTGGGAATTCCCGCCACAATGCCTGCGAAGATAATCAGTGATATTCCGTTGCCTATTCCGCCATCGGTTATCTGCTCACCTAGCCACATGATAAGCAAGGTCCCCGTGGTGAGGGTAACCATCGTCATGAGCCGAAAACCCCATCCAGGGTGCGCTACTACATCGCCAAATCGACCACCCCCCGAGTCGGCACTATTCAACCCCTCTAACCACATGGCAACGCCAAATGATTGAAATAGACTCAAGAGCAGAGTCCCATATCGCGTCCATTGCTCGAGTTTGCGACGACCTGACTCGCCCTCTTTCCGCATTTCCTCCACTTGGGGACTTACCAACCCCATGAGCTGCATGATGATGCTTGCTGAAACGTAAGGCATCACACCTAATGCGAAAATCGACAGATTTCCCAGTGCACCGCCGCTAAATAAGTTTACGAGTCCGAGCAGCCCGCCTTGGCCGGTTACAATGCGGTTCATTACGGATCGATCCACGCCGGGAGTGCTGACAAATACTCCAATTCGATAAACTGCAAGCAGACCGAGCGTAAATATGACTCGTTTTCGGAGCTCGGGCACTTTCCCGATATTGGAGAATCCAGCCATCACGCTCATAATCAGTTTCAGCTGGATTGAGCTGCTTTCTCCTCGGCCGACACGACTATAGCTTTCCCACCCGCGGCCTCAATCTTTGCAACAGCGCTACCACTAAACTTGTGAGCGACGACGGTCACGGCTTTGGTCAATTCCCCATTGCCGAGAATTTTGACCAACACATCTCGACCTTGAACTAGGCGCTTGGCCCTGTAATAACGCTTCGTCTACCTTCGTTCCGGCGGCAAATAGATCGAGAGCGCCCACGTTGACTATGGCGACTTCAACTGCAAAGGGATTACGGAAACCACGCTTGGGCAAGCGGCGCTGAATTGGAGTCTGTCCACCCTGGAAGTGCTTCTTGCCGATGTTGCCCGTGCTTCGCGCCTTTTGTCCCTTTTGGCCGCGACCAGCTGTCTTACCGACACCAGACCCTGTTCCACGACCTAATCGCTTGGCCACTTTCTTTGAACCAGCAGGAGGAGAGAGTCGTGAAAGAACGCCTGACATTATGGTTTCTCCTCAACGCGTACCAGGTGCAGAACCTTCTTGATCATCCCGCGAAATGAAGGTGTATTTTCAACGATTACGGCGCTGCCCGGTCCACGCAAGCCAAGACCCGCGACAACGCGACGTTGCGGATGTGGGCGGCCGCGATCGCTTGCGATTTGGCGCACAACGAGCTTTGAATTCATGTCGAACTCGCCCCCTCATTCGAGGCTACAATTGACGAGGCTACGCGTGCCGCGCTGACCATTCCCGCCACGGGGTAGTCACTGGCAACCTCCTCGATCGACTTTTCGCGGGCCGCAGCGATTTGTTCTGCTGATCGAAGGGCGCTCAATGCAGCAACGGTTGCATTGACAACGTTGTGTTTATTGGACGAACCTAGGCACTTGCTTAAAATGTCGTGGATGCCAGCCGATTCCACAACTGCGCGGACGGCCCCTCCAGCAATAACGCCTGTTCCCGGAGCGGCAGGACGCAACATCACTTTACCGGCTCCGTATTCACCAACAACGCCGTGCGGAATTGTCGCCCCCATCATTGGGACTTTAAACAGATTCTTTCGCGCCTGGTCGTTACCTTTTCGAATAGCCTCCGGCACTTCGTTGGCTTTTCCAAGTCCCACACCAACGTGTCCCGCTTCGTCGCCAACAACGACTAAAGCGGCAAAGCTAAACCGCCGGCCACCCTTCACGACTTTTGCGACGCGATTAATGTGAATAACGCGCTCTTTGAGCTTCTCTTCATCTAAATGTTCGAATGCCATTACTGCTCCCGAAAATCAGAATTTCAATCCGGCCGCACGAGCGGCGTCTGCTAGGGCCTTGATGCGACCGTGATAAAGATAGCCGTTTCGGTCAAACACGATTTTCTCGACCTTCCGAGCGAGACAAATCTTGGCAATCAATGCGCCCACTTTCTTTGCCGCATCGAGTTTCTTGTCGTCGCCGAGACTTGTGCGTAGATCCGCCGACAGAGTACAGGCGGCGGCAATTGTGGCGCCTTTTTCATCGTCAATTACTTGCGCATAAATGTGACGTGCGCTCCTAAAAACACTCAATCTCGGTCGATCCGAGGTGCCGGCGATCTTGTTACGAATTCGAAGTTTGCGGCGCTCCCGAGACGTAAGTTTAGCCATAACGACGTGCTCCTTTGTCCCTGGCAATCACTTGCGGGCCTTACCGGCCTTGCCAGCCTTCTTGCGTATTCTCTCGCCTCGATAGCGTATGCCTTTTCCGCCATACGGTTCTGGCGGCCGGAAACTCCGAATCGTGGCCGCAGTTTGACCGAGCAGGGCCTTGTCAGGTGACGCTAAAACCAAAATCGTACCCTTTGAATCTGCGGGAATATTCGCAGTAATCGATTCGGGCAGTGCTATGAATTTCTGATGCGAGAAGCCAAGTTGAAAGACAATTGTGCGCCCCTTGAGTTCGCATCGATACCCAGTGCCAACAAGTTCTAAGCTGCGTTCGTAGCCCTGAACAACACCCCGAACCATATTGGCAAGCAGCGCACGTTCAAGGCCTTGCAGACGCGCAGCGTCTCGGCCAGGAGCACTACTAGCTATGCTCAAGGAGTCACCCTCTCTCTGGATTGTCGTCAAGTCCGAGATCTCGCGGTTGAGCTTGCCTCTTGGACCCTGAATGTCGACTCGACGTCCTGCTATCGTTACGGTCACTCCCGTGGGTACCGGGATCGGCCGCTTGCCAACACGCGAAAGCTTCGGTTGAACTTCATTGGACGCTTCTACGGATTGTGGCGACATTACCAAACCTCACAAATGAGCTCACCGCCGATTTTTCGCCGCCGAGCCTCCTTGTCCGTCATTACGCCTTGAGAAGTGCTCAGGATTGACACCCCGAGGCCGCTCAGGACTCGAGGTATAGAGTCGTGACCGATGTACACACGTCGCCCCGGGCGCGAAACTCGTCGCATGCCGAGGAAAGCGCAGGTTGCGATCGCGGCCGTACTTTAGCGTGATCGTCAAGGTGGGTGCCTTCTTGGGACCCCATTCCTCTCGACGGACATCGGAAACGTAGCCTTCGGCCTTGAGTAGCTCGGCAACCGCCACCTTCAATCGACTTGCCGGTATGCGAGCCAGCTCGTGACGCGCCAACGCCGCGTTTCGGAGACGAGCCAACAAATCTGCGATGGGATCGCTGTTCATTGTTTCACCAGCTTGCCTTGGTAACGCCCGGAAGCTCCCCGCGCAGGGCCATCAGTCGCAGACAAATGCGACAGAGCTTGAAATCCCTGTACACGGCCTTCGAGCGCCCACAAACATGACATCGAGTTACTGCGCGAGTCGAAAACTTCGCGGGTCGATTAAGCTTTGCCCACTGACATGCACGCGCCATCGCATTAGCTCCTAAATGGCATTCCGAGTTGCGCTAGAAGCTCTTTGGCTTCCTCGTTCGTCTCGGCTGTTGTAACGATCGTAATATTCATTCCCTTGAGCCTTATCGACCTTGTCGAAGTTGATCTCGGGAAATACGATCTGCTCTTTCAGGCCCAAGGTGTAGTTGCCTGCCCCGTCAAAGGCACGGCCACTAACACCACGAAAATCTCTTACTCGCGGTAAGCTAATTGACACAAGTCGATCGAAGAACTCCCACATTCGCTCCCGGCGCAGTGTCACCATGACCCCAATCGGCATGCCCTGACGCAGTTTGAAGTTTGCGATTGATTTGCGAGCGCGTGTTACAACCGGCTTTTGGCCAGTAATAGCAGCCACCTCTTGCACGGTGGATTCGATCAGTTTTGGATTGGCCGTGGCCTCTCCGAGCCCAACATTGACCACGATCTTCTTCAGGCGAGGCAGCTGCATTTGGTTCTTGTAGCCAAACCTCTTCATGAGCTTGGGTGCGACATCGCTCCTGTAACGGTCGACCAGTCGCGGCAAAGGGGTTTCTTCTGCCATCGCTTACTCCTGCACCACCAACGTTGCGCCGCTCTTCGATTGGCGAACCTTTATGCCGTCTACGATCTTGAATTTGACGCGGGTTGGTTTGCCAGTCCCCGGATCCACCGGCATCACATTGCTAGCATCAATAGGAGCCTCGATTTCGATGATCCCACCCGGACGCTGTGGCTGCGATTTGACGTGACGCTTTACCTTGTGAACCCCTTCGATGACGACTGAATTACGTTCCGCAATTACACGAAGAATCTTTCCCCGTTTTCCCTTATCGTTACCGCTGATGACGACAACATCATCGCCCTTTCTCAGCCGTTGCATTAAAGCACCTCCGGGGCAAGCGAGATGATTTTCATGAACCCACGACCGCGAAGTTCGCGAGCCACAGGCCCAAAAATGCGAGTTCCAATTGGTTCAAGTTGATTATTAATCAGAACGGCACTGTTTTCATCGAACTTGATGTAGCTGCCATCGGTGCGACGATATTCGCGCGCCGTTCTGACGACCACGGCCTTAGCGGTATCTCCCTTCTTCACTTTGGAGCCTGGCATTGCGTCGCGGATGCTGACGACAATCACGTCACCTAACCCAGCGTAGCGGCGACGAGACCCGCCAAGAACCTTGATGCACTGCACAACCTTTGCGCCCGAGTTATCGGCAACGTCGAGCACTGATTCCATCTGGATCATTTCAACTCAGCTCCTGATCGGGCCGTTCAACCAATCGCACCACCCTCCAGCGCTTGGTACGCGATAGCGGCCGGTGCTCAAGAATCTCGACACGATCGCCTTTCCTACACCGATTGTCCTCATCGTGCGCCTTGTATGTCCGATGAACCCGCACGTATTTCTTGTACTTTGAGTCGAGTTTCAGCCGAATTACCTCGACGGTCACCGTTTTGTCCATCTTGTCGCTCGTCACCGTTCCAACGAGACGTCTACGGCGGCTTGTGGCCCGCAATTGCGGTGTGCTCTCAGTGCTCACGAGTCGCTTCCTTTCCCGCTCTCGGAAATCGCTGCAGTTCCCGCTTCGGTTGGCGCGCGCTGGTGAAGAATTCCTTCGATACGCGCCAGATCTCGGCGCGACTTTTGGATCAAACTTGTATCTTCGAGCTGGTTCGTGAAGTTCTTCATTCGATACGAGAACAGTTCCTGCTTGAACGTATCCCGAAGCGTGTTCAAGTCTTCTGTCGTTCGTTCTCGGAGATCCTTCGCTTTCATCATAAATCTCCTCTCACGAGAACGCGTGTCGCTATGGGAAGTTTGGCGGTCGCAAGTTGGAAGGCTTCGCGCGCCATGGCTTCGGTGACGCCTTGAATCTCGAACATCACCCGGCCCGGGCTTGACCACGGCAACCCAACCTTCGACGCTGCCTTTGCCACTTCCCATTCGAACTTCGAGCGGCTTCTTGGTGATTGGCTTGTCGGGAAAGATCCGAATCCAGAGCTTGCCTGCGCGCTTGACGTGCCGCTGAATGGCCATGCGCGTCGCTTCGATTTGCCTTGCAGTTATCCACGCGTGATCCAGGGACTGCAGGCCGAAGTCGCCAAAGGAGACGTCGGAACCTCGCCATGCAATGCCACGGATACGTCCCTTCTGGACTTTTCGATATTTGGTGCGCTTCGGGGACAACATAATGTTGACTCACTCCGGGATGCGTCGCGCCTTGCGCTGCAACACTTCACCTTTGAAGATCCAAACCTTAATTCCGATGCTGCCGTACGTGGTTCGTGCTTCGGCGAGACCGAAGTCCACGTCCGCGCGCAACGTGTGCAATGGGACTCGACCTTCACGGTAGGTTTCGACGCGCCCCATTTCGGCACCGCCGAGGCGACCCGAACATCGGATGCGGACTCCCTTTGCTCCAAATTTCATGGAAGTCGACAAAGCCTTCTTCATGGCCCGCCGAAATGCGATTCGTCGTTCGAGTTGCGTTGCCACATTTTCGGCAACTAGTTGAGCGTTAGTTTCTGCTTTACGCACCTCCTGAACGTCAATAAAGACTTCATTTTCTGTGAAGCTTTGAACGCCAGGAAATCGAGTTTCTCCGCGACTTGCCGTGTCCAAATTGCCACTCTTCAGAACTTCAATACCTTTTCCGCCTTTACCGATCACCATGCCAGGTCGCGCCGTGTAAACTACGACTTTGGCCTTGTTGGCTGCTCGTTCGATTTCCACCCCAGCCACATTGGCGTTGTAGAGGTATTCCTTTACGGCACGTTTGATGCGAATGTCCTCGTGCAACCACTTCGTATATTGCGTGTCTTCGTACCACTTGCTCGTCCAAGTCTTAATGACGCCCAGGCGGAAGCCGTACGGATGCGTTTTCTGTCCCATGATCCCTTTGCCTATTGATTGCGCTATTGGCGCTCGTCGAGCTCAATATGGATATGACTTACGCCCTTTGATATTCGAGTCGCCCGCCCCATGGCACGGGGGCGCCATCGCCTCAATTGTGAATCGGGCCCTTTGTCAACCGTTGCTTTGCTAACGAATAATCGATCAAGCTCCAACGTGGGTCGCAATTGCCGTGCGTTCGCCATGGCACTGGCAATCAGCTTCTTTACGAAAGGAGCCCCTGCTTTAGGTGTGAAGTCGAGCAGCTGAATGGCTTCCGAGGCGTCGCGACCACGAATGAGGTTGACCATCATTCGTGCCTTACGTGGACTAATCCGCTGAAAATTCGCTGTAGCTTCGCTTATCATGTCGACAGTTTCCTTTGCAGACCCGTCGCCCCTCAGCAGCCTTAATTCATGGCTGCCCAGTCGCGCAATCTTCCGAGAGATCCAGCACCGCTGATGCGGATGGTGGTTGCTCGGGTTGCGTAACCGCCAAACAGCCGGCAACATCCGGGCGCTGGCAAAAGGGACGAATAGCTAGCAGAGAGGTTGGGTCGCGGCAAGGAATCAGTCGAGAGATTATCGGCTGAAGGATCAGATATTATGTTGGTTGTCTGGGGCCCGGCCCAGACAACGGTGTCTTGAAACGTTGATTTTAGGGCTGGGCGCCTTTGGCTCGGCCCGGTCTACCGCGTTCTGATAAATTGTCGGGTCGATCGGTATGGCTGGAACGCGGCCTCGACGATTACTTTGCAAAAAAGTGGGCTCAAGACCCAAAAGTCATTCTTCGCGGCCTGTTAGCGCTTTCCGGTTTGCGGATTCAACTTCTTGGGGGCGGCCTTCTTGTCCGCGGCGTGGCCGTGAAATGTTCGAGTGGGGGCAAACTCGCCCAGTTTGTGCCCCACCATGTTCTCCGTCACGAACACCGGAACGAATTTGCGGCCGTTATGGACCGCAAAAGTCAGCCCGACCGCTTCGGGAATTATGGTTGAACGTCGCGACCAAGTCTTGATGACCTTCTTCTGGCTCTGCGACTGTGATTCTTCAATCTTCCTCAGCAAATGTCCGTCAACGAACGGACCTTTCTTGATACTGCGCGCCATGGTCTAATTCTTTGCCTTGCGGTTCTTTACGATCATAAAGTTGGTGCGCTTATTGTTGCGAGTCTTGAGCCCCTTAGCGAGCTTGCCCCAGGGCGAGCAAGGGTGTCGGCCACCGCTCGTTCGACCTTCGCCGCCACCCATGGGATGGTCAACTGGATTCATCGTTACGCCGCGGTTGTGCGGCCGCCGTCCCAACCATCGCCTGCGGCCGGCCTTGCCGAGGCTGACATTCTGAGCCTCAATATTCGATACCTGGCCGACTGTCGCGCGACACAGGATGTGCACCTTGCGCACTTCGCCACTGGGCATTCGAATTTGGGCGTATGCGGCGTCCTTGGCCATCAGCTGCGCGCCTACCCCCGCACATCGAACTAACTGCCCACCTTTGCCGCGCTTCAATTCCACGTTGTGAATGTGCGTACCCGCGGGAATATATGATAGGGGCAGGCAATTCCCGGGACGAATGTCGGCGTTGCGGCTCGAGATCACTTGGTCGCCTGGTCTTGAACCCGTCGGGGGCCAAAATATAGCTCTTTTCCCCGTCTGCATAGTGCAAAAGGGCGATTCGAGAATTTCGATTCGGATCGTACTCGATGGCAGCTACGCGGGCGGGAACGCCAATCTTTTGCCGCTTGAAGTCAATGACGCGGTACATTCGCTTGTGACCGCCGCCACGAAAGCGCGAAGTGATACGTCCTTGATTGTTACGTCCACCGGTACTTCGCATAGGTTCGACGAGAGACTTTTCTGGCGTAAGCTTGGTGATTTCGGAAAATCACTCGCGGTATATGCTCGTCGACCGGGAGATGTTGGTTTGAATGCGCGAATGGCCATCGCCTCACTCCTCCGCCTCGGTAAAGAATTGAATATCGTTACCCGGTTGCAAGGTCACAAATGCCTTTTTCCAATTGGGTCGCTTGAGCACGCGACGACCCACCTTTTTCAACTTGCCACGTTGGACCAAGGTGGATACGTCGAGCACTTTCACCTTAAACAATGCCTCAACGGCATCTCGAATCTCGATTTTGTTGGCGTCCAAGGCCACTTCGAACACGACCTTGTTTTGCCCTTTTACTCGAGCCGCCTTTTCCGTTAGGACAAGCGGTCGCCTAATTACGTGTTCTGGGTTCATGATCCTCGCTCCAGACAACGAGCCTCAAGTGCCTTTGCTGCATCTCGCGACACGACGAGATGATCATGGCGAAGCAAGTCATAGACATTGACTCCCTCTGGAGGCAAGAATCGTGACTCGTCCATGTTCCGGATTGAAAGACGAAGATTTTGATTCTCGCCGCTGTCCACGACGAGCGTCGTGCCAGATGTCTTCGAAATTGGCAAGAACCGCTGCCATCTGTTTAGTCTTTGGCTCATGCAATTGGATATTATCGACAACTGTTAGTCGCCCCTCCTTGAATATCAAACTGAGGGCACTACGTAGTGCGCCAGCCCGGACTTGCCGTGGCGGGCGATAGCTCCAGTCCTGCGGCCGTGGTGGGTGTGCCCTGCCGCCACCAACATAAATGGGAGCCCTGATAGCTCCATGTCGAGCATTACCAGTGCCCTTCTGCTTGTAGAGCTTCTTCTTTGAACCTTGGACGGCTGAGCGCTCTTTGGCTGCTCGAGTGCCGGCTCTGCGTGATGCTAGCTGGGCTGCCACAACCTCGTGGAGTAAGTGCTCCTTGACTTCGGCCGCAAAGACTTCGTCGGCGAGCTCTAGTTCCCCAACCTTTTGCCTGTCTAAATTGAATACGTCGATCTTTGCCATGAGATCCTCGAATTTCTTGGTCTCAACTCTTGATTTCGACGTCCACACCTGCAGACAAATCGAGTTTCATCAGCGCCTCGAGGGTCTGCTGCGTTGGCTCCAGTATGTCAAGCAGCCGCTTGTGCGTACGAACCTCGAATTGTTCGCGGGATTTCTTGTCAACGTGAGGTCCACGAAGAACTGTGTACCGCCGAATTGAAGTCGGCAGTGGGATTGGACCTGCGACACGCGCGCCAGTGCGACGCGCGGTTTCGACAATATCCGCTGTCGACTTATCAAGAAGTTGGTGATCGAACGCCTTTAGGCGAATCCGAATTTTGGTTGTGTCAGCCATGTTAGTCGATACATCTTTCGTGAATCTTGAGAAGCACCCGCCGATTATTCGAGGATCTTGGTAACAACGCCGGCACCTACGGTCTTGCCACCCTCGCGGATCGCGAAGCGCATCTGCTCTTCCAGCGCCACCGTCGTTATCAATTCCACCGTCATTGTGATGTTGTCACCCGGCATCACCATCTTTACCCCTTCGGGCAAGTCCACCGACCCGGTTACGTCAGTGGTCCGGATGTAGAATTGCGGTCGATAGTTTGTGAAAAATGGCGTATGCCGCCCGCCTTCCTCCTTCTTCAACACATATACTTCACCCTCGAATTTCTTGTGCGGCTTGATGCTCCCGGGCTTGGCTAGCACCTGCCCTCGCTCGATCGCTTCCTTGTCGATCCCTCGCAGCAGACACCCCACGTTGTCCCCCGCTTGCCCTTCATCCAGCATCTTGCGAAACATTTCCACGCCCGTCACCACCGTCTTGGCATTTCGGTCAAACCCGATGATCTCTACTTCATCGTTGACCTTGACCATCCCACGCTCGATTCGGCCGGTCGCGACCGTCCCGCGCCCTTTGATCGAAAATACGTCCTCCACTGCCATCAAAAATGGCTTGTCTACTTCGCGCACCGGCTGCGGAATGTAATCGTCCAGTGCCTTGAGCAGTTCGTCAATCGACGCTTCCCACTTCGTGTCTCCTTGCAGAACCGGCAACGCCGCCCCCCTTACTATGGGCGCATTGTCCCCGTCGAACTTTTGCTTGTTCAACAGTTCCCGGACCTCCATCTCCACTAAGTCCAGCATCTCCGGATCATCTACCGCATCGCACTTGTTCAAGAACACCACGATGTGGTTCAGCCCCACTTGGTGCGCCAAAAGCACGTGCTCTCGCGTCTGCGGCATGACTGAGTCCAGCGCGCTCACTACCACTATCGCACCGTCCATCTGTGCCGCACCCGTTATCATATTCTTGATGTAGTCCGCGTGTCCCGGGCAATCCACATGCGCGTAGTGACGTGCATCTGTCTCGTACTCCACGTGGCTCACCGCAATCGTAACCGTCTTAGTTTCGTCGCGTACAATCCCTCCCTTGGCGATGTCCGCATACTTGATTTCCTTCGCCTTACCTCGCCTCGCCTGCACCTTCACGATTGCTGCCGTAAGCGTCGTCTTGCCGTGATCAATATGACCAATCGTTCCCACGTTTACGTGCGGTTTCGTTCGTACGAACTTCTCCTTGCCCATTTTGTTCCTCTCCCTTTCAGCTAGTTTCCTCGAATCTTAGCGATGACCTGTTCTTGCACGGATGCCGGAACGGCCTCATAGTGTGCGAATTGCATGGTGTACGTTGCACGACCCTGGGTCCGGCTCCGCAAATCCGTGGCATACCCAAACATAGTTGCGAGGGGCACCTCCGCCGTAACTATTTGAGTGCCGGCACCCCGCTGGTTCATACCCAGAATGCGTCCTCGGCGAGAATTGATATCGCCAATGACGTCGCCCATATTGATCTCTGGTGTCACGACTTCGACCGACATGATCGGCTCTAGCAGGTGAAGTCCCGCGCGCTTGACACCGTCCTGAAATGCAATGGATCCCGCTATTTCAAATGCGGGGCCGGATGAATCGACCTCGTGATAGCTGCCGTCGTAAAGCTCAACGCGTATGTCGGTCAACGGGTAACCAGCCAGCACTCCCCGTTGCATCGCGTCCCGTATCCCCTTCTCGATTGAGGGAATGAACTCTTTTGGAATCACACCACCCACAATCTTGTTTTCAAAAACGTAGCCGGAAGCACGCTCGCCGGGAGCAATCCGAATTCGACAATGTCCATACTGTCCGTGGCCACCGGTCTGGCGCACAAACCGGCCTTCCGCGTCGGCACCTTTGGAAATTGCTTCCCGATAGGCTACTTCGGGTTTACCAACGTTAGCCTCGACCTTGAACTCCCGGCGCAAGCGATCAACGATAATTTCCAAGTGCAGCTCGCCCATGCCTTCGATGATCGTTTGACCCGTTTCTTCATTGGTAAAAGTTCTGAAACTGGGATCTTCGTAGGCCAGTTTTTGGAGACTAAGGCCGAGCTTGTCCAGATCGGCCTGCGTCTTCGGTTCGATAGCGATCGAAATGACGGGATCCGGAAACGTCATTCGCTCAAGAACGATGGGCCGCTTTTCATCGCAGAGGGTGTCACCGGTGCGCGTATCGCGCAGGCCCACCGCCGCATAGATGTTACCTGCAGCACAATCCTTGAGTTCTTCACGTTTGTTCGCGTGCATACGCAAGATTCGACCAATTCTCTCCCTTTTGCTGCGCGCGGGGTTGAGCACGGCAGTGCCGCTGATCAGAGTTCCAGAGTAGACGCGAAAAAATGTAAGATTCCCTACGAAAGGATCATTCATGATTTTGAAAGCCAGCGCAGCGAAAGGCGCTTCGTCGCTCGCTTCACGTTTAATCACCTTGCCTGAATGCGGCTCAATCCCTTCGATGGGAGGCACATCGAGTGGCGAAGGCAAGTAGTTCACAACGGCATCCATGAGCAGCTGAATGCCCTTATTCTTAAAGGCCGATCCGCAGAAGACGGGCACAAACTTGAATCCAATCGTGGCGCGACGAACTGCAGCGTGAATCTCCTCGGCGGTAACTTCATCTGCTGCGGCCGTTGAGAAATTTATCCATGATCTTGTCGTCATGGTCGGCACAGACCTCAACCAGCTTGTCACGCAGCTCTTTGCATTTACCGGCCAAGTCAGTTGGAATGGGATACCAAGAATACTTGGAGCCCAGTGATTCGGAATCAAATATTGCCGCTTCCATGCGCACTAGGTCGACAACGCCCGTATGCTTATCTTCTTGACCAATCGGCCATTGCATTGCAATAGGATTGACGCCCAGTCGTTCTCGCATAGAGTCCAGATTCATCTGGAAGTCCGCACCGGTCTTGTCCATCTTGTTGACGAACGCGATGCGAGGCACTTCATAGCGATCCGCCTGTCGCCATACGGTTTCGCTCTGCGGTTCGACACCATTGCCGCCGTCAAAAACCGCCACGGCACCGTCGAGCACCCGAAGACTGCGCTCGACCTCGATGGTAAAGTCCACGTGTCCAGGGGTATCGATGATATTGATCCGGTGCTTTTGCGCCTCAAACGGGCCATACTCGGGAATCCAGAAGCAATTGGTGGCCGCACTCGTAATCGTGATTCCGCGTTCTTGCTCCTGTTCCATCCAGTCCATAGTGGCGGCACCTTCATGGACTTCACCCAGCTTGTGGTTGATACCGGTATAAAACAGGACTCTTTCCGTAACGGTAGTTTTCCCCGCATCAATGTGGGCCATGATGCCGATGTTGCGGGTTCTTTCCATTGCGATTTCGCGAGCCATGACGCTTTTTGCTTCGTATCCGGTCGGGTCCTAGGTTCAGATGCACTAAACCCCTTCCGGCCTGTCATTTCCTCTCATTTTGAGGAAACCTCTGAATTGCCGAAAGGGGTCGGGGTCGAAGCGAACTAAGCTCGAACCCGATCTATTTGATTCTCTTCATATGGTCGATATTGACTCCGTATTGACTCGACAATCACCAGCGGTAATGCGCGAAGGCCTTGTTGGCCTCAGCCATCTTGTGCGTGTCATCCTTCTTTTTCACCGCGGTACCGCGGTTTTGGGAAGCATCTACTAATTCAGCGGCGAGCCGTTCACGCATGGTTTTCTCCCCGCGGGAGCGCGAGTAGCCCACCAGCCAGCGCATCGCTAGCGCCACTCTACGTTCCGGACGCACTTCAACCGGAACCTGGTAGTTTGCACCACCGACGCGACGACTCTTGACTTCGAGCTTCGGCTTGACGTTGTCCAGGGCCTTGCGGAACACCTCGATTGGGTCCTCCTTGAAGCGAGTCTGAATAATATCGAAAGCACCGTAGAGAATGCCTTCAGCGACCGATTTTTTTCCGCTCAGCATCAGGCAATTGGTAAATTTCGCGACCAGCTTATCCTTGAATTTCGGGTCCGGGGTAATCTTGCGCTTCGGGACCTCACGCCTGCGAGACATCGGCCAAAATCTCCTTATTTCTTCGGGCGCTTAACGCCGTACTTGGACCGTTTGCGATTTCGATTTGCCTTGTTCGTGCTGCTAGGTCCAGAAGCACCTGATGCGTCCAGCGTGCCGCGCACAACATGGTATCGAACGCCCGGCAAGTCCTTGACGCGACCCCCGCGAATCAAGACTACGCTGTGCTCTTGAAGGTTGTGACCTTCGCCGGGAATGTAGCTGGTTACTTCCATGCCGTTGGTAAGCCTGACGCGGCACACCTTACGCAATGCTGAATTGGGCTTCTTGGGTGTAGTGGTGTACACGCGCGTGCATACTCCGCGCTTTTGCGGACAAGCGCGCAGTGCCGGCGATGCGGTCTTCAACTTTACTTCGGCGCGTCCGCTGCGAATTAGCTGCTGGATAGTGGGCATGGGAAAGTGAGAGGGTGCCCCCCGGTTCGGGGGAACGGGAGGGTAGCCGGCAGCCGTCACCTGTCAAGCACTACAATGGGCGGGTTTGAGGCCCACGGACCAACGGCAGGCTGTTTGTATGTTCAGCTTTTTTATGGATGGTTCTGCGGCACGCGGTCTTCGAGGTGCTCGCGTGCCCAGGCCGTCGTGGCTCAACGAGAGTCACTGTTTTGTCGGTGTTTTCGCAACAAAGTCAGTAGTACCCGGTGTGGACCATGGGAAGCCCTTTGGTTTTGAGTTTTGCCAAGCGATCCGCGTCGCCTCGGTGACCCGAGCGTCCCATGTGATCCCCAGCTGGCCGGGTTTGACTAAGGCAGTCTTTAGGCCAGCTGCCCGCGCAGATGCGGCGATACGCAAAATTTCAGATTCGCAGCTAGTATCGCTGCAAACTACGCCGAGTAACTTGCCTCCGCGCTCCACGTAATTGGTCGAGAGCGCTGTGGCCCATTGTTTCAAACCGCCATTAACGAGCCACAAGACCGAAAAAACCGCCGGGTTCTGCAGGGCGATGGGCACCACCCTGCCGGCGCCCGTGTCGTATCCCGCCAGAATGGCTTCGTTGCGCGCGACGTAACGACCAAATCGTTTGCGCAGGGCTACTAAGGCCTCGCGCATTTCATCGGCGAGGCAATCCACACTGGAGCATGGTGGCGTCGATGCGTCGGCGGCACTCCCCGGCGCGGCACGCAAAGCGGGACACAGTACAAAATATGTATGTTCGGTGATGACGCTCCAGGCTTCGCAATTCGTCTCGGACGAGTCATTTTGTCCGTGGATTGCGATGACTACCGGCCTTGCCCAACGAGCGCCGATGGGAATAACCACAGTTGCGGCATCGAAATTTTCGAGCACGAGCTTATCAACACTTTGCGCAGCAGCAAGTGGCACAAGCTGTACAGGTGCGCTAGCGATTGGCTTGGGCCTGGCTCGAAACTTGTGATTTGCGTGCTTTCGACAGGCGGGAGATAGCACGAGCAAGAGCGACGAAAGTAGCACTAGCGCCAATCGGCTGGACCGCATTATTGCATTGTGCCTCAAAATCTGAATTGCCCCAAGACCAACTCACGCCAAACGTTGGTAGTTATCAATCGGAAATGGCCGGATGCGTACACATACGCAGGATCGGAGATTGCGCTTGGGTCTATTCCCTCAGCGCGATAGGCAGCCTGGTCGAACTTGAGCCCCCGGTTGAGACGCAGTTGAGCCGTCACACGCAGAAATCGAGGCCTACTGTAGTCAACCCATCGACTATAGCCCTTTTCCAACGCTATTAATGAGAAATTATCGGTCGGCACAACGACAGCAAGACCCAACTGTCCGTCATAGTGAGGCAACGTGAGATGTGTCAGTCCGACGCCGGCCACGCCTTCAACCTGGCGCAACTGACGAACCAGGTTTGACGTTGAGACATTGCGGCCGTTTTGTCGGAAGACTTCGAATGTCCGGTCCACGAATTTGACATAGCCATTGTCATCACGAACAACGATGTCACCCGTCCTAAGCCCCATGTTGTTCTTGCATGTCACGCAGTCCACTTGCTGCATGTGTTGGCCCGTCGATCTAGCGTCAAGCACTGTCATTGCCGAAAATTGACCTAGGCCATGCGAATTGGTCAACAACACCAACTCGCCTGCTTCGTGAGTTTCGCACGGAATGCATGTACCATCGACACGACGCACGAGTTCACCAGATTCAAGGTCACAACGTACAATGCGCCAGGGGGAAAAGTGACCGAAAGGTGTACGCCCGATCGATCCGGGCTGCCCGCCGAGATTCACCAAGGCGAGGGGCAGCTCGGTAGCGCCGTAGAACTCAAATATTCGGGGAATTCTAAATCGCGCTTGAAAGCGGTGCCAAACATCCAAGGCCATGCTGTTGCCATAAGCAATTCGTAGCCGGTGCGTTTGCTCACTGGATGCGTACGGGGCAGAAAGGAGGTAGCGGGCCACTTCGCCAACATAAATCAGGCTGGTTGCACCTTCTCTTTCAACGTCAGACCAAAATCCTCGAGTCTCGAAATGTCGTCGAATCACCAGAGTGCAACCGGCAATCAGCGCGGCACAAAGCCCGGTGAGTAGAGCCGTCGCGTGCGACAGTGGCAATACACAGTAGATAACGTCACCTTGACGGAGCGCCAAACACAACTTGGCGATACCGTAACCCGATAGCACGGCACGATTATTTGAAATGCACGTTCCCTTGGGACCGCCAGTGGTCCCCGACGTTACCAACCACAGGAACGGTTCTGCACCTAGCCCGTGATGTCTGACATGCCCATTGTGCGTCAAAATTGCTTTAGACTGATTGAGGGCCTCGAGGATAATTACGGCGCATGTTGAAGGCACCGTAACTTCCTTTGGCAAATCCCTGCAATCAGTCAGGACGATTGAAACTTCAAATTCATGCAGCGCAGTACTCAGCCATGATTTGCTGCTGCGCGTATCCAACAGCAAAACCGTCCCTCCAGCCCATTGAATCGCAAGTAATGCCACAACTAGTTGCGCGGAATTATCTGCAATGAGAGCCACGCGCACACCGGGTCTGACCCCTCGGCGTCGAAGAATTGCGCCCCAATCACAAGCCGTAGCACGAAGTTCGAACCAACTGAGGCTGCCGTTTTCATCGCCGATCGCCCTTTGGTCGGGGCTCCTTTCGGCCCATTTATCTAGCCAATGCCAAACCGTGAAATCTTGGCGTCGCAGGGAGTCAATAATCTGAGGGGCTGCGATTAGGCCACGCCCGAGGGCCTGGATTTCGACCCGCCAAGCTTGGCGTCCAATTGGGTTCGCCAACTGCCACGCGATGTCCCGGCATTGATTGACGAATCGTCGCACGACATGCCTCACGCGGGGCCGCAATCTGAGGAAACAGGGCCAAGCCGGCCCCCCCGGCGTCAATCGTCGCCAACTGCCAGCGACATATCGGTGGGTGCTCGAGGCACAACGACAGGAGCGTAGGTTTCAGAACGGTCGTCAACAACAACCTGGAGCCGCTTGTACGCCGGAAGCCCTGTGCCTGCCGGGATTAGTCGACCCATAACGACGTTCTCTTTGATTCCGCGCAGATCGTCGGTCTTCCCGCAGATTGCAGCCTCGGTCAGCACCTTGGTCGTCTCTTGGAATGACGAAGCACTGATAAACGATTCGGTAGATAGTGATGCCTTGGTAATACCGAGCAACATCGGTTCAGCTACAGCAGGGCGACCGCTTCGCTCGATGACTCGGGCATTCTCGCGTTCAAACAGGTACTTTTCGACCTGCTCATCGACGAGGAATGTCGTGTCGCCCACTTCTTTGATTCTTACCCGCCGCAGCATCTGACGAACGATTGCTTCAATGTGCTTGTCGTTGATACTCACGCCTTGCAACCGATACACTTGCTGAATCTCGTTGACGAGCCAAGCCGCCAATTCTTTCTCACCCTTAACTCTCAGAATATCGTGTGGGTTCGCAGGCCCATCTTGAAGCGGATCACCAGCTCGGACGTGATCGCCTGGTTGCACTTGAATGTGCTTACCCTTGGGGATGAGATATTCTCGAGCCTGATCTTCAAGGGGTTGCGCATCGATTCCGAGTGGCGTAATCACAACTTTTCGCTTGCCCTTGGTGTCTTTTCCGAACGATACAATCCCGTCAATTTCGCTGATAATCGCGTGATCCTTGGGTTTGCGAGCCTCAAACAGCTCAGCTACCCGTGGCAGGCCTCCAGTAATATCTTGAACCTTGGTCGTGTCGCGGGGAATTCGGGCAATTGCTTCACCGGGTGTAATCTGTTCGCCATCTTGCGCCACAATGTTCGCTCCGACCGGAAGCAAGTAACGTGCGTCAAGATCAGTGCCGGGTAGCTTTACCGCTTCGCTAGTCTCGGGATCCGTAATACTGATGCGGGGCCGCAGGTCCGCGGCACGTGATTCGATCACAATCTTACGAGATAGTCCTGTGACTTCGTCTACTTTCTCGATGACGGTCACGCCTTCAACGAGATCGCCATAGCGAACGATTCCGCCAACTTCAGTTAGAATTGGCATGGCGAAGGGATCCCATTCGGCAACCGTGGCACCGACTTTAACGCGGGCGCCGTCTTCGACCTTGAGCTGAGCCCCGTACACCAATCGATGATGTTCACGTTCACGGCCGGTATCGTCCATGACGATGAGCTCGCCGTGCCGGTTCATGATGACGATCGAACCATCGCTCTTGGTCGAAAGTAGTGCGTTGCGCAGCTGAATGATCCCTTCGGTCTTGGTTTCGAGGCTGCTCTGCTCGATCTTGCCGCGCGCTGCCGCACCACCAATGTGGAACGTACGCATCGTCAGCTGCGTGCCGGGCTCACCAATGGACTGGGCCGCAATGATGCCTACGGCTTCGCCAATGTTGACCTTGTAGCCACGAGCCAGGTCGCGCCCGTAGCACAATGCGCAAACGCCTCGCCTAGTCTGACAAGTGAGCACGGAACGAATGACAACTTCCTCGATGCCAGCCTCTTCAATGCGCCGGACCAAGGATTCGTCGAGTTCTGTGTTGGCGGCAGCAATTATTTCTCCAGTAAGCGGATCAACGACGTCCTCTAGCGCTACGCGACCTAGAACACGTTCGCCGAGCGGCTGAATGACTTCGCCCGCTTCTTCAAGCTTAGTCACGCGAATTCCGTCGAGCGTTCCGCAATCAAACTCTGCGACCACGGAGTCTTGGGCAACGTCTACCAATCGCCGCGTCAAGTAGCCGGAATTGGCCGTCTTCAATGCGGTATCCGCCAGACCCTTTCGCGCACCGTGAGTTGAAATGAAATACTGTAGTACGCTCAGTCCTTCACGGAAGTTTGCGGTAATCGGGGTTTCGATAATCTCACCCGAGGGTTTTGCCATGAGTCCGCGCATGGCCGCCAATTGGCGCATCTGCTGGGTCGAGCCGCGCGCACCTGAATCAGCCATGATGTAAACAGGATTGAAGCTCGAGTCGTCGCTTCGTTCCCCGGTTTCACTATCGATAATCGTCTCTTTGCTGATGCCATTCATCATCTCTTCGGTGACTTTGTCAGCAACCCCAGCCCAAATGTCTACAACTTTGTTGTAACGTTCACCGTCCGTGATCAATCCTTCTTGGTATTGTTCATAGACACGCTCCAATTCGCGTTGCGCTTCATCTATGAGCTCGCGCTTCTTGGCCGGAATAACCATGTCGTCCATGCAGATAGAGACCCCTGCTAGCGTGGCATACGTAAACCCAAGCGTCCTTAGTCGATCGGCGAGAAGGACGGTCTCCTTGTTCTTGTGTTTGCGGTAGCAGACGTCAATTAGCGCGCTAAGCGCCTTCTTATTCATCACTTTGTTGACGTAGTCGAAGGGAACGTCGGGCGGTAAAATATCGCTGACTAACACCCGCCCAACCGTTGTTGTGACGACGCGCGAGCGCGATTCACCCTGTTCGTCGCGATCGCAGATCCGCACCGCAATTTCGCCGTGCAAATCCACGACTCCATTGTCGTACGCCATGCGCACTTCGTCCGGAGATGCGTAAACACCACGTAGGTAGCCGTTGAGCACACCGGTCTTTGCGTCTAGTTTCAAAGAACCGGGACGATAGCTGCCGCGAGCGTACTTACGCTTACGTGTCGCGTAGTAGAGACCCAACACAATGTCCTGTGTTGGATTGATGATGGGCCGCCCACTAGCAGGAGACAGAATGTTGTTCGTGCTCATCATGAGTACGCGCGCTTCCATTTGCGCCTCGACTGACAGCGGCACGTGGACTGCCATCTGATCGCCGTCAAAGTCGGCATTAAAAGCGGCGCACACCAGCGGGTGCAATTGGATTGCCTTGCCTTCGATTAGAACGGGTTCAAAGGCTTGAATACCTAGGCGATGCAATGTTGGGGCGCGATTGAGCATCACCGGATGCTCTGTTATCACTTCGTCGAGAATGTCCCACACTTCGGGACGTTCCTTCTCAACCATCTTCTTGGCGCTCTTTATCGTATTGACGTAACCCCTCTCTTCAAGCTTGTTGTAGATGAACGGCTTGAAGAGCTCAAGCGCCATTTTCTTGGGAAGCCCGCATTGATGCAGTTTCAGCGTAGGACCAACGACAATCACCGAACGGCCCGAGTAGTCGACGCGTTTTCCGAGCAAGTTTTGACGGAAGCGGCCCTGTTTGCCTTTGAGCATGTCGCTAAGACTCTTCAAGGGTCGCTTATTGGGTCCCGTGATGGTCTTGCCTCGCCTGCCGTTGTCGAACAGGGCATCCACAGCCTCTTGCAGCATGCGCCGTTCATTTCGAATTATGATTTCTGGCGCATTGAGTTCGAGTAGCCGCTTGAGACGGTTGTTACGATTAATCACGCGACGATAAAGATCATTCAAATCGCTGGTCGCAAATCGACCACCATCCAAGGGGACCAGTGGCCGCAGATCTGGTGGCAGCACCGGCACTACGGTGAGCATCATCCACTCGGCGCGATTTCCGCTAGTTCTGAAGGCTTCCACGACCTTGAGTCGCTTGGCAAACTTCTTACGCTTCGCTTCGCTGGTCGTGCTCCGCATATCCTCGCGGAGCTGTTCCGCGAGCGAATGTACATCTACACGACGAAGCATTTCGATGACGGCTTCACCGCCCATTCCAGCTTCAAATCGATCTTCACCGTACTCTTCGATGAGCTGAGCATGACGCTCTTCCGTCAGCAGATCCGCAACCCGAAGCTCCGTGTCCTTGGGATCGATTACTATGTAGGATTCGCAATAAAGGACCTTTTCGAGATCCTTCAGACTAATGTCGAGAACGTTACCGATTCGGGATGGCAAGCTCTTCAGAAACCATATATGGGCAACCGGCGTGGCGAGATTGATATGTCCCAATCGCTCGCGCCTGACTTTTGACTGAATTACCTCAACGCCGCACTTTTCGCAGACGATGCCGCGGTGCTTCATACGCTTATATTTGCCGCAGATGCACTCGTAGTCCTTGACGGGCCCAAATATTTTCGCGCAAAATAGGCCGTCGCGTTCGGGCTTGAATGTTCGATAGTTGATTGTCTCGGGTTTCTTTACTTCGCCATGCGACCATTCCCGGATTTTTTCCGGGCTGGCCAGCGATATTCTTATGGCGGAAAACGAGAGCGGATCTTTGGGCTTCTCGAAGAAGGAGAAAATGTCACGCATAGAACCAAACTCCTTTGCGAGTCGCTAGAGACGATTCAACGGGTTCGGCAATAATTGCCGAAATTATGACAAAAACCACGAGCGCACCTCGGCCAGACAATGGGATCGACATTATTCCTCCGCTGCGGTCGCACCGGTAAATGTTGGGGTCTCGACTAGTTCCACG
The DNA here is from genome assembly GCA_963835565.1 of uncultured delta proteobacterium. Taxonomy (GTDB): domain Bacteria; phylum Myxococcota_A; class Polyangia; order Polyangiales; family Polyangiaceae; genus FEN-1139. The sequence continues at coordinate 138,717 of CAWIGY010000092.1, read as the reverse complement.
TTTAGGCACAAGGCTTGCAATTCTTTGATGAGCACATTGAAGCTCTCGGGTAATCCCGCCTCCAGTGCGCAGTCGCCTTTGACTATCGACTCATACATGCGGGTACGACCTTGTACGTCATCGCTCTTGACGGTGAGGAATTCTTGAAGCGCATAGGCTGCGCCGTAGGCTTCCATTGCCCAAACTTCCATCTCACCGAGGCGCTGCCCTCCGAATTGTGCTTTGCCGCCAAGGGGCTGTTGGGTAACGAGCGAATACGGCCCGATTGATCGGGCGTGAATCTTGTCGTCCACCAGATGATGCAATTTCAACATGTACATGATGCCCACGGTGACGTCGTGTGCAAATGGCTCGCCAGAACGTCCATCGAAAAGAATTGCCTGACCAGAAGTCGGCAATCCGGCCATGACGAGCGCGCCCTTGATTGCCTCTTCGGGAGCGCCGTCAAATACTGGCGTGGCGAAGAACGTTCCCGCGCGCAGTTTGGATGCGACTTTGCGCAAATCATCCTCGGTCATTGATTTAATGACTTTTACGAATCCCGCATCCGTACCGTACACTTCTTGGAGTCGTTGACGAATGGCGTCGGCGCCAAACTTCTCTTCAACCATTTCGTTCAATTGTTGGCCAAGCGCCCTCGCTCCCCAACCCAAGTGTGTCTCAAGTATCTGGCCAACGTTCATGCGACTGGGCACGCCAAGGGGATTAAGCACTATATCCACGGGGGTTCCATCCGCGAGATATGGCATGTCCTCTTCCGGTAGAATTCGGCTGACGACACCCTTGTTGCCGTGTCGCCCAGCCATCTTGTCTCCGACCTGAATCTTTCGTTTGATGGCGACGTACACCTTCACCATCTTGATGACACCGGGCGGTAATTCGTCACCACGACTCAGCCGGTCAATCTTCTCCCTGAAGTGTTCTTCGCGCGCGTGAACCAACGAGTCAAGGTCGTTCAGCAGCTGCGCGACCTCCTCCCCACCGCTGTCCACGGCAATTTCACCCAAGTATTTCCGGGCAATTTGATCGAGCGTTAGATCGTCAAGAGCAATACCCTTGTTGACTAGAATTTTACCCTTGTCGTCAACGAGCTTTGCAGTCGTGGTTTTTCCAATGAGAACGCGACGAATCTTCCGATAGAAAGAATCTTGAAGAATCTTTACTTCTTCGTCGCGAGTCCGCTCCAGTTTTGCGCGTTCCTGATCTTCGATGGCTCGGGCGCGTTCGTCTTTCTCGGTTCCCTTCCGGGAGAATATGCGGGCGTTGATAACGATACCGCTGACGCCCGGCGGAACTTTCAACGAAGTGTCACGGACATCTCCCGCCTTTTCGCCGAAAATTGCTCGAAGCAGTTTTTCTTCAGGGCTAAGCTGACTTTCACCCTTCGGCGTGATTTTTCCAACAAGGATGTCGCCAGGTTTGACCTCGGCACCTATGCGGACGACGCCGGCCTCGTCGAGATCTTTGAGCGCCTCTTCGCCGACATTCGGAATATCTTTCGTGATTTCTTCTTTGCCGAGCTTGGTATCGCGCGCAACACATTCGAATTCCTCGATGTGAACCGAAGTAAATACGTCGTCGCGAACCATTCGTTCACTGAGTAGAATCGAGTCCTCAAAGTTGTATCCTTGCCACGGCATAAACGCGACCAGCACATTTCGCCCGAGTGCAAGTTCGCCCATATCGCAGGAAGCCCCGTCCGCCAGGACATCCCCTGATTTGACGGCTTCGCCAGCCCGAACAATCGGCTTTTGATTGTAGCAGGTACTTTGGTTCGACCGTTGATACTTCGTCAGCTGATAGATGTCGGGAACCTCATCGTCACTGCCTTCCAGGGGACGAATAACGATTCGTTCCGCGTCTACGCTCTCCACAACGCCCGCGCGTCGTGCAAGCACGCAAACGCCCGAATCTTGGGCTACTCGTCCCTCCATGCCTGTTCCGACGAGCGGGGCTTCTGTTTGAATGAGAGGCACGGCCTGGCGTTGCATGTTGGCACCCATAAGCGCGCGGTTAGCGTCGTCGTGCTCGAGGAACGGCACTAATGCAGCAGCCACGCTTACCATTTGATTGGGTGCCACATCCTGCAGCTCGATTTGCTCGGCGCCGGCCATGCGGAAAATCGCCGTTAAGACGGGCTCCGACGAGCGTGTCTCGAAACGCACCTTTGGAATCCACGTCAGCAGTCGCGTGCGCGATGTACTTGCCTTCCTCTTCAAGTGCGCTGTACCAACCCACATGGGTGGTTACTCGGGCGTCGCGCACATTGCGATAGGGCGTCTCTACAAAGCCGTACTCATTGACGCGCGCAAACGTGGACAGCGATGCAATTAGGCCGATATTGGGGCCTTCCGGCGTTTCGATTGGACATATGCGTCCGTAATGGGTAGCGTGTACGTCGCGCACTTCGAATCCGGCACGCTCTCGCGTGAGACCGCCCGGACCAAGCGCGCTTAGGCGTCGCTTATGTGTTACTTCGCTCAGTGGATTTGTCTGATCCATGAACTGCGATAACTGCGAGCTACCGAAATACTCCTTTACCACCGCTCCAACGGGCTTAGCGTTGATAAGATCGTGCGGCATCAGAGTATCGATCTCTTGCGACACACTCATGCGCTCCTTGATTGCCCGTGCCATGCGAACTAGGCCGATGCGATACTGATTCTCCATCAGCTCGCCAACGGCACGAACTCGACGATTGCCCAAATGATCGATGTCATCGACCGATCCTCGACCATTTTTGAGCTCGATTAGATGGCGGACAGTTTCCAGAATGTCCTGGGAAGACAATACCGTCTGATCGAGGCCAGGCCTCTGATCTTCTTGGACATCGCGATAGAACTTGTAATTGAGCTTCAAGCGCCCAACCGCTGAAAGATCGTATCGTTCCGGATTGAAGAATAGATTGTGAAACAGCTGCTTGGCAGTTTCGAGCGTGGGCGGGTCACCGGGACGAAGACGCCGATAGATTTCCATGATGGCATCTTCGGTCGTTCGCACTTTGTCGGCGAGCAGGGTGTCTCTCAAATACGCGCCAACATTGAGCCCGTCGATAAAAAGCACCTTAATCTGAGCAATTTCCGCTTCGCGTAGACGATCGAGCGTGACTTCCGTCACTTCCTCATTGCATTCTAGCAGTACCTCACCAGTTTCGCGATCAACAACGTCCTCGGCGCTGACCTTGCCAATGAGTTCACTCACTTCCATTGGCAAACGATCGATCTTGGCTTCTTTCAGTTTCTTAATTGCCGCACGCGTAAACTTCGTGTTCTTCTTTACCGCGACTTCACTTCCAACCCGGACATCGCGAGTAGCACGCTGGCCTGCCAATAGTTCGTAGCTAATACTTCGCGAGTATTTGCCACCCTTTTCGAAGTAAATGGCTTCGGTATCGTAAAAGTAGTTCAACAATTCTTGGGTCGAATAACCTAAGGCGCGAAGCAGCACGGTGGCGTGCATTTTTCTGCGCCGATCGATGCGGACGTAAATGATGTCTTTGTGGTCGAATTCGAAATCCAACCAGGAGCCACTGTAGGGAATGACCCTGGCGGAGTAGAGCAATTTGCCGCTCGAGTGCGTCTTGCCTTTATCGTGATCGAAGAACACACCGGGACTTCGGTGCAGCTGTGAAACCACAACGCGCTCGGTTCCGTTGATAATGAAGGTTCCGGTGTCCGTCATCAATGGGATTTCACCGAAGTAGACCTCCTGCTCCTTGATGTCACGGACGATGCGGTCTGACCCGCCTTCCCGTACCTCATACACCATAAGCTGAGTGGTCACTTTGATGGGCGCTGCGTACGTCATGCCGCGTTGCCGGCACTCATCTACGTCGTACTTGGGTTTTTCCAAGTTGTACGACACGTACACGAGCTCGCTAGTTCCGTCGAAGTCCTTTATTGGGAAAACGCTTCGGAATACGGATTCTAGTCCGATTTCCTTTCGCTCACGCGGCCCCACATCGGACTGCAGAAACTTGTCGTAACTGCTCTTTTGAATATCAATAAGATTCGGGATCTCGACGATCGGCTCCACACGGCCGAGATTCGTGCGATACCGGAAGTTGGATTGGACCTTAGACGCCATGTCGTTCCTCCAGACGACGCCGCGCGGGGACAGCCCATATGGCCGCCCCGCGAGACGTTCAACGAATCAAGCTCGACCTACTACCAGAGCGGGGAAGCTCCCCCGATCTAGAACTCGAGTGAAATGATGTGCAATCGAACAAGCCTTTCTACCTGACCTCGACCTTTGCGCCTGCGCCTTCGAGCTTCTTCTTGATGTCTTCAGCTTCTTCTTTGCCAATCGCTTCCTTGATGGCCTTGGGAGCACCCTCGACCAAGTCCTTGGCTTCCTTGAGACCCAGTGCGGTAATCTCACGAACAACCTTGATAACATTGATTTTATTGGCACCAGCCTCGGCCAATATGACATCGAATTCGGTCTTTTCCTCAACTACCGCCGCAGGCGCTGCGGCTCCGATTGCCGCTACTGCGACTGGTGCAGCGCTCACGCCCCACTTGTCTTCGAGCATTTTTACAAGCTCGGCGATTTGAATAACGGGGAGGTTGGAAAGGTAATCGACAACTTGCTCACGGGTAATCTCGGCCATGGTCCTGCTCCTGTAACTGCAACAGCATTAGCTGGGTAATTTTCTCGGTATTCTTTGGTTAGTTATGGTGGTTGGACGCCACGAACCCTCGGGGATTGGTGGGCGCCAGATGAGTACTTGGTTTTATTCACCCTCGTCTTTTCGCTGCTTGGCAGCCATTACACCCACAAAGTCGCGGGCCGGCACGTTGAACAGCCTCAGCAGCGTCTGTGCAGGTGCATTCATTGTCGCGAGCAGATGTGCTCGTGCCTCGTCCTTGCTGGGCAAGGTGGCAAGCTGATCCTCCACTGCTCGCGAATCGAGCAATTGCCCATCGAGCAAGCCACCTTTGATCTTTAGCTTATCGTTTTCTTTGCGATAATCCCTGAGCACTCGCGCGGCCGCGCTCGGCTCTTCAAAGCTAAATGCAATCGCTGTCATACCCCGGAGAGCTATCTCGCCGAGATTATCCACAAATGATTCGTTCTTGAGTGCGTACTTTACAAGTTTGTTCTTCAGAACTTTGTACTCAACACCCTTTTCGCGAAGATTATCGCGTAGTTTACTGACCTGTTCTACAGTGAGTCCAGCGTAGTCCACGAACACAGCAGAACTCATTCGCTGGAATTGACCGCGAATATAGTCAATTGCCTGTATCTTTTCGGTTCGAAGCATCAGCCTTCCTCCTCAGTCGCTGAAACCGAATTCGTGTCAACTCGAACTCCAGGGCCCATCGTGCTCGAGAGAGTAATGCTTCGAACGTAAATGCCCTTTGCCGTAGCCGGCCGCTTGTGGATGAGTTCTCGGATCAGAGCGGTGGCATTCTGATTGAGCGCTCCAGACTCAAAGGACACCCGACCGATTCGGCAATGCACAACGCCAGCCTTGTCAACGCGGTATTCGACTTTGCCGGCCTTCGCTTCTCGAACAGCGGCCGAAACGTCAAAAGTCACCGTGCCGACCTTGGGGTTGGGCATCAAGCCCCGAGGCCCGAGAATTCGACCCAGTTTGCCGACCTGGCCCATCATGTCAGGCGTGGCGATGACGCGATCGAAGTCGAGCATGCCTTCCTGGACTTTCTGAACAAGTTCGTCCGACCCTGCGACATCCGCACCGGCCTCCAACGCTTCCTTTTCTTTCTCACCCTTCGCGAAAACGAGGACTCTAACTTTTTTGCCTGTCCCCTGCGGCAGGACCAGTGCGCCACGAACCATTTGGTCGGCGTGCTTGGGGTTGACACCCAGGCGAACGGCGAGGTCCACGCTTTCGTCGAACTTGGCGTATGCGGTTGACTTTACGACGGTCACCGCTTCATCCAAGCTATGGCGCTTCTGCCGATCGAACTTGGCGAGCGCTGTTTGTTGTTTTTTGGTTGTTCTGCCCATGTTTCGTCTTTCGACTCCTGGAGTACACCTCGATGTGGTCACACGTCGGTGACGTGCCCGAATGCTCCAGTAAATTGCTGATTGCGGTCCTTCACTTGACGTCGATACCCATGCTGCGGGCAGTTCCGGCGATAGTTCGCGCCGCTGATTCGACGTTTGTCGTGTTCATGTCCTTTATTTTCTCGCGCGCGACCTCCCGCACTTGATCCCAGCTCAAGCTGCCGACTTTGTTCTTGTTCGGTTCTTTGGAACCAGAACCAGGTTTTCCAGTCGAAGGGAGTCCACAAGCCTTCTTGAGCAATATGCTCGCCGGCGGTGACTTCATTATGAAGGTATAAGAGCGGTCCGCGTACACTGTGATAACGACGGGAATAATCGTGTCGCCGAACTGCGCGGTTCGCCCGTTAAAATCCTTGCAGAACTGCATGATATTGACCCCGTGCTGACCTAGCGCGGGACCCACCGGCGGCGAAGGATTCGCTTTACCTGCCAATAGTTGCAGTTTGATGTAACCGGTAACCTTCTTTCGAGTGCTCATCGCTTCTCCACGTGGGCAAATTCAAGTTCGACGGGAGTCGGCCGTCCAAAAATACTGACCATAACCTTGAGCTTTTGCTTGTCCGGCTTGACCTCTTGGACTGTGCCCGAAAAATTCGCGAAAGCGCCCACAACAACGCGGACTTCGTCACCCTCCTGAAACTGCTGCCTGGGCTTCGGCTTGACCGTCCCTTCAACGATTCCTTTGCGTAAATCGTCAATTTGCGGGGGTTTTACCTCTTGGGGCCGTTGATTACCGATAAATCCGGTAACTTTCGGCGTATCCTTGACGAGATGCCACGCGTTTTCCCCCATTTGCATCTCGATGAAGAGATAACCTGGAAAACTCGTCTTCGTCTTAACGCGGGGTTTGCCTTCCTTGCCATGCTCGGTGACGGTTTCCGAGGGAATCAAGATTTCGCCGAAGAGATCCTCCATCTTATACTGGCGGATTCGCTCTCGCAGCGAAGCCTTCACTTTCTGCTCGAACCCTGAGTAGGTCGTGACGACGAACCATTTCTTATCGGGCATCTCCGTCCTCACTCACCGCTCACGAGCCGTAAATCAGCCGGGTGGCAAAGCCCCACAGTCTGTCGAGTAGCGTGACGTATACCGTGGCGACCAAACTTGCAACGATGACGATAACCGTGCCATTCGTTACGGTCTCGCGATCCGGCCAAGTTACCTTGGTCAGCTCGCCGGCGACCTCTTCCGCCCAGGAGCGGATAGCAGGCTTTCGGTAGAAGTAAATCAATGTGGCCAAACCTAGCGCAGCCCCGACTGCGGAGCCGACGCTCCCGCGTTCATCCTCCGAAAGCCTGAGCAACTGGGGCACATGCTGGACAGCGAACGGCCATTCTGCCAACCAATTCCACAGACTGGTAAAAAGACGAGCCGAAAGGTAACCAGACAGGGTGGCAAACGCGAAGAGCGCCGCATGTACATAGCGGCCGGCTCCGAGCTGCGCCGGCTGCGTGCCAACTTCCACGCCGCTTGAAGCCCCGATGCCGTCTTCGCTAAAGGACTGCTCAGATTGGCTGAGGACTGCGCGAGCGGCTTCATCCATTACGACTTCATCGTCGCCGGATGGTGTGTCTGCCACCGCATTTTCGGCTGTTTGGTGTTGTCCGACATATTACTTAGAGGGCAGCCAAATATTGGGCAAAAATCTTAATCAGATAAGCTTACTGCAGGGGCGGAGAGACTCGAACTCCCGACCGGTGGATTTGGAATCCACTGCTCTACCAACTGAGCTACACCCCTAAACTGGCAATTGCGTGCCGAGCGTGCTGTCGGTAGCGCCAGGGTCATTGGGTTTCGAGATGTAACGTGTGAGCGCCGCAAGCGGCGCAGTACTTCTTTAGGGTTACCGCCTTTGCATTCGGTTGGCGAGAACGGCTGGTTTTGTAGTTTCGGGCCTTGCAAACTGTACAAGCGAGCACGATCGGGATGCGTCGTTCCGCCGGGATTCGACGGACCATTCGATTCATTTCCTGGTTATTCGAGGATCTTGGTCACGACGCCGGCGCCGACGGTCTTGCCACCTTCGCGAATGGCAAAGCGCATCTGCTCTTCCAGCGCCACCGTCGTGATCAACTCCACCGTCATCGTGATGTTGTCACCCGGCATCACCATCTTTACCCCTTCGGGCAAGTCCACCGACCCGGTCACGTCGGTGGTCCGGATGTAGAACTGCGGTCGATAGTTGGTGAAAAATGGCGTGTGCCGCCCGCCTTCCTCCTTCTTCAACACGTACACTTCACCCTCGAACTTCTTGTGCGGCTTGATGCTCCCGGGCTTGGCCAGCACCTGCCCTCGCTCGATCGCTTCCTTGTCGATCCCGCGCAACAGGCACCCCACGTTGTCCCCCGCTTGCCCTTCGTCCAGCATCTTGCGGAACATCTCCACGCCCGTCACCACCGTCTTGGCATTTCGGTCAAACCCGATGATCTCCACTTCGTCGTTGACCTTCACCATCCCACGCTCGATTCGGCCCGTCGCCACCGTCCCGCGCCCCTTGATCGAAAATACGTCCTCCACCGCCATCAAGAATGGCTTGTCTACTTCGCGCACCGGCTGCGGAATGTACATCGTCCAGTGCCTTCAAGTAGCTCGTCAATCGACGCTTCCCACTTCGTCGTCCCCTTGCAGAGCCGGCAGCGCCGCCCCCCTCACGATGGGCGCATTGTCCCCGTCGAACTTGTACTTGTTCAACAGTTCCCGGACCTCCATCTCCACCAAGTCCAGCATCTCCGGGTCATCCACCGCATCGCACTTGTTCAAGAACACCACGATGTGGTTCAGCCCCACCTGCCGCGCCAAAAGCACGTGCTCCCGCGTCTGCGGCATCACCGAGTCCAGCGCGCTCACCACCAGTATCGCCCCGTCCATCTGCGCCGCGCCCGTGATCATGTTCTTGATGTAGTCCGCGTGTCCCGGGCAATCCACGTGCGCGTAGTGCCGCTGCATCTGTCTCGTACTCCACGTGGCTCACCGCAATCGTCACCGTCTTGGTCTCGTCGCGCACAATCCCTCCCTTGGCGATGTCCGCATACTTGATCTCCTTCGCCTTCCCTCGCCTCGCCTGCACCTTCACGATCGCTGCCGTAAGCGTCGTCTTGCCGTGGTCGATGTGACCAATCGTTCCCACGTTTACGTGCGGTTTCGTTCGTACGAACTTCTCCTTGCCCATCGCTTCCTACCTTTCCGAATCTTCTTTGCGGAGTCAGCTGATTGCTTCAATCTTCCTTGCGGGTCGTTTCGAGCCCACCACCAGGATTGAACTGGTGACCTCGTCCTTACCAAGGACGCGCTCTACCATCTGAGCTAGGTGGGCAGGCGCTACGCGCCGATCGTTAAACTGGATGACATTTTCAGATTTCGACCGGAGCGGGAGACGGGATTCGAACCCGCGACGTTCAGCTTGGAAGGCTGACGCTCTACCAACTGAGCTACTCCCGCAAAACGGAGCGCGCCCTATAGCGCCGACCGAACCAGCCTGCCAGCCTAATCGCTGACACGCCCATTGCTTGCCCAACCGGGAGTCCAATTGGTCAGTGGAGGGTGATGGATTCGAACCATCGTAGGCATAAGCCGGCGGGTTTACAGCCCGCTCCCATTGGCCGCTCGGGCAACCCTCCGCGAAATCAAACCGGCAATATTTACTCGTTCGACCAGCTACAATGCCGACCCCACGCTTCCTTAGGCTCGAGACCAATCGCACTGGAGCTGACGAGGGGACTCGAACCCCTAACCTCCTGTTTACAAAACAGGAGCTCTACCGGTTGAGCTACGTCAGCCGAAATATGTACGCGACCGAGCGACCTCGTTGAGGCGCGCGTGGCTACCGACCGACGATGTGAGCCCAGCGACTGCACGACAAAGCCTGACGAACTGTCCCGGGATCGACATCCCGGCCTAAAACCCGCAGACTGATATTCGTTAACCGGCCAATTAATCGACGCAGTAACAAAAACCAAAGACACCGCGATAAGTGCCTTCAAATGCCACACCCCACCTCCGTCCTGCCAGGCTTTACTTGCCCCAACAGGGTTTCAGCGGGGATTGGTACTTGGACGCGGCGCGTGCTAGCGCTGCGAAACTATGCTGTCAAGCATAATCCATACCTAAGCTACCTTCAGTACTGTGCAAAGTGACAGTCCCGAGGTCAAGCGTTTTTTCTTGGGGCAATTGCCCGGTATTTACCTGAGATGGTCGTGTGAAGCCTGGCTGTTCACTCCTGAACCGTGGTCCTGTTTCAAGTTCTCGAGAGCTGCTTGCAATTGCTCGCGCGAGTACGGCACTAAATCAAGGGCGGTCCGCTCCTGGGCAAGAGACTCCTTGAGTCGTTGACAAGACTCACGCGCAAGCTGGACCCAATGCGAGTCTTCATCAGTTCGAACCGCAACCGCCAGGGTGTGTTCCATGAGGGTCACGGCTTTGCTGAGCAATACCGAGTAACGCAGTCTCAGTGCAGCGTCAAACAGCCGTTTGCGTGCCGGATCATCAAAAGATATCGCAACAAGTACCTCCATCAAGTCGGCGTGCAGTCGCGCGTATAATTCCCCTACGCGATAACCAGCCATTACGGACCAATGTGCGTCGTAAGCTCGCATTGATGTTGAGTACGCGGACTGCGCATCCAGCAGTAATTGACACCGTTGTTCCAACTGCTCCGAAAAGTTCGCGGGCAACGGTACGAATCGAATGGCCTCTGCGCGATGGCGTCGTAACTCTCCCAGGGCGAAATAGACAACCGCAACATCGCGATGAAGTCGGACGGAAATTTGGAATTGTTGATCTTCAATGATGCCTCGCGCAAATTCGACGTCACGCTCGGCCGGTGCGAAATTACCCTCTTTAATCTGAGCCAACGCCCTTGCACCCCTGGCCACAACTATTTCCAACGGCCGCAGGTCCTTATATCGACTCAGCAGTGAGTCGGCCTGTAACCCTGCCTCGCTCCACCTTTCTAAGTGGACCAGCACACGCACCAGCCGGACCTGCGCGTCGCGTTGCTGAGGCGCGTCAAGTTGACTTTGAACAACTTTCTTGAAATTTTCCGCACATGCAGGAAAATTGCCTGTTTCGTCGCGAGCAATCGCAGCCTCGTAGAAGGCCAAGGGAGCCCAAGGTTGTTCGGGCGCCGCTCCGGCAGCAGTTTCGAGATCGACGGCAGCCAATGCGTACTGTCTTTTCTCAAATCGGCGCTTGCCGCGGTCGAAAAGTTCATCGACGGTCGTCCCCTCCGTGGGCGTAATAACTGTGCGCGGCAGAGTCATTTTCTCCACTGCGCGAGGCGCCTGCGCTGAATTGGCCGCGGAGGTACCGGCAGGACTGCAGCTGTTCAACGGGCCCGCAATTAGCAGGAGTGGGGCGAAAAAGTAACCATATCGATTCACGGCAGACCCCAAATGTAAGTCTTAATCAACGCTGCCGGCTTTCTTTTTTATTCCTCCGACAGGCCAGTTCAAAAGATTTAGGGGGAGCTGACCGGGGTCAACGAACAGGAGGAGTATCGCCTCGGTGATTTTGATAGAAAAGTCGTTGACCCTTTTAGCCAGGGCCTTACCCTATTGGATATGCCGAGCCGTTCGACCGTACTGGCGAATGCCCAAAAAGTACGGAGCGCTCGCACCCTGAGCGGCATTGTGCGGATCGGAAATGAGCAGGAGGTGTGTCCCATGATTGTGGCCATGGTGGATGATCGTCTCACAGAATTGGAAGCGCGGCATCGTCAACTGCACGATGAAGTCCATCAGCTCGAACGTCGAGCATTTTTGACGCCCGACGAACAGCGACGGATTGCCGATCTAAAAAAGCAGAAACTGATGGCCAAAGACGAGCTTTATGCCGCACGTCGTGCCGCCGAGGCCTGTTGATGATCCGCGCGTAGCCTCAATTCTTGTGGCGTGACACAACCGTCACCTTGAGCTTGACAGAGTAGAATCAAACGGGCCATTCGCCGTTATGTGTCCGCAGTTGCTGTGCGGCTTAGTCGACCTTAGGGCGCAAAACTCGTCGATCTTGAGTCAAGATTTTCCAATGCCGTGTTCCGGGTCGGGCCCCGGAACACCAAACACAATCAAAACGTCGGAACGAACTTGCGGTTCAGCAGTGAAATTCTAACGTGCGGGTGACCAACGGTTCCAGTTGAAATAGTGTGACTGGCGATACCGGCTGGGAGAAGTCCCATTAGACATTATTTGTTTTTGCCGGCACGCTTACGGAGCGCTGCGGCTATGGTGAAACGCCGGATGGCGGAGGCACTTCAGATGGGTTCTTTGAAGCGGGCGCAGCTGCGTTCGTTGGCGGGGGTGCAGCCGACGTGTTTGGCAACGCTGCTGGAGCAACCGGCGCCACGGGCACGGGGCTCTGCATCGGCTGCGCTTGCGTGGTGGCAGGCACGTCAAGATTCGCCGTTACGTTGGTGAGTTCTACACCGGTCGCTACCGCACTGGGTGGAGGACCCATGGCATAGACAGCCGCGTTGAGCTCCGTGAGCACCTGATCCAGTTGGGCAACGGCCTGTGCATCTAAGCCACCCGGGTGTCGCTGTTCGATGGCCTTGGAGATCGCTAGCCAGTGCCGACAATCGGCTCGAAACCCCATTCGGTAATCCGTCATACCGCGCAAGTAGGAATAGCGCGCCTGTTCCGGATACGTCAGCGAGTCCCAATCAACTTCGAGGATTCGCCAAACGGCGAGCGCGTCGTTGTATTGATTGAGGTCGTAGTAATGCTGGCCTCTGGCAAGGTCATCGTGATACGTCGCGCAACCCACCAGAGCAGCGAGGCAGCAGCCGAGCAGTGCACTTTTGCGCATGATCCGCGGCGGAGGATAGCCTCTTCTCGGCTCCGGAATCAACCCATCATGTCCAAGTGGGCCCAAGACAAAAAAATTCTCGTGGCAAAGGCTCATTCGACCTTTTTTCGGTACCAGAGGCGGTAAATGGGCAATCCGTCGGCAAGCGCTCGACGCTCCCGAGTACTTCGAGCGCCATAAGGATTCTCCTCCACCCAAGGGGATTGTCCGACCGGCTCCAGACCTTCGACGTCGGTCAAGAGTGAATGGTAGGCCTGCGCGCGCTCCAAAACGTCGGTCTGGACAAAAAGTTTGCCGCTCGGGATTAGCACCCGCAGCAGGGAATTTACGAGGTCTTTTGCGAGAACCAGTCGCTTACGGTGGCGCCTTTTCCACCAGGGATCGGGGAAATGCACGTATGCGGCGGACACACTGGCATCCGGAAAACGACGGATGGCTTCCCGCGCGTCCTCGGCATATACACGGGCCCGAGGGCCGTAACCCCGTTCATTGAGGCGCTCGTCGAGAATCGTCGCCCATTTTCGTCGAACCTCCAGGCCAATCATGCCCACATCGGCGGCAGAGAGACGCTCGAAAAGAAATCCGCCACGCCCGGGTCCGATTTCGACCTCAACAGGGAGCAAGCCGGACCCTACCAGTTCCCTGGGATCGACCCACTCGCCGCCGGCCGGTAGCCGCGGCGCATGGGCGTAAGGGTCGCTTCGCATGACGGCGCCTGCACTACACCTTGGCCGGGTTGTTTGCCAGCCTGAGTGCCGGACTACGTCGGTGAAATTGTGGCGGCAGATAGCGCATCGCACAGGTCTGCGTTATCCGGACCAACGTGCGACGCCGAGCCTTCGCGATTCCCGGTGTCTCCTTGTCCGAACTGACACTCGGCACTTGGGGCTTGTGCGGTGACGCCTACGGTCCGGTAAGCGAAGCCGAGCAAGATCGAATAATTGTACGTGCACGTGCCCTTGGAATCACCGGATTTGAAACCGCCGACGTTTATGCGGCAGGCGCGATGGAATCACGACTTGGAACCTTGCTGGGCGACGATCCTGAAACGATTTTGATTACGAAGGTCGGGACTGATTGTGCCGCACAGCCGCCGCGAAAGTGCTTTGATCCGAGTTGGCTTCGTGAGCGTATCGAGGCCTGCGCGAGTCGATTGAAGCGCACACCGATTGACCTGGTTCTTCTGCATAATCCATCCGCTCAAACGCTGCGCAGCGGCGAAACAACCGGGATGATGCGCGAGCTGTGTGCCGGTGGTTTGCTTCGCAGTTGGGGTGTGAGCGCTGGTTCGGCTGAGGTTGCCGAGGCAGCATTAGATGAGAAGGCTCCGGCAATTCAAATCGCATTCAACTGCCTGTGGGCATCCGATCTGCGCAGGGTTGTAGAGCGTCTCAGAGAGTCAAAGACCTGCGTTCTGGCTCGCTCGGTGCTTGCGCATGGTCTTTTGTGTGGTTTTTGGCCAACGGATAAGGTCTTTTCAGAATCCGATCACCGATCGCGACGTTGGACGTCGGAAGAGTTGAAACGACGATTGCGTCAACTGGACGCTCTTCGACCGCTGGTGCGCGATGAAGTAAACAGCCTGCGGTGCGCATCGCTACGCTGGGTCCTGCACCATGAGCAAGTAGCGACGGCGGTTGTCGGACCTAGAAGCATCCAGCAATTGGATCAATTAGTGCGCGACATTGGTTCGGGGCCACCTTATCTACCAGAGGAAGCGCTGAGCGGTTTGGAAATGCGCTTGCGGGACCTAGGGGCTCGATGACGATGTCACCTCTTTTGACTAAGCTGGCTGAGATTGCAAAATCGGCCGGCGACGTCGTGCTCCGAAGCTATCAGACAACATTCGAGGTCGAGTTTAAAGGTCCGAATGATCCAGTAACGAGCGCCGATAGGGCAGCCAACTCATTGATCTGTGCTGCGCTTGCCGAACAATTCCCCAATTGGCCAATCGTGGCTGAAGAGAGCGATCCGAATTCATTTGGCGATTTTCGATCGGCTGATTGTGTTTTCTTTGTCGATCCGATCGACGGCACTCAGGAGTTTTTGGACCACACCGGAGAGTTTGTAGTGATGATCGGACTCGTGACGGGCGATCGAGCAACGGCGGGAGTAATTCATGCGCCGACCAACGGAATGTTTTGGGCCGGTGAGGTTGGAAACGCCGCCTACCAATTCATGCATAGTGCTGAAATTAGACCCATATCGCCTAGCACAACGAATCAGTTGTCAGAGAGCCGAATCCTAGTGTCGCGGGCCCATCGTTCGGTGAAGCTGATTCAACGGCTGGAGGCCATCCGTGCGGGCACGATTCAATCGCTGGGAAGCGCGGGACTCAAAGGCGCGATGGTGGCGGAAGGCAAGGCCGACGCGTATTTGGCACTTAGGCAGGCCGGAAAGCGGTGGGATGCTTGTGCTCTGGACGCATTGGTAACCGCAGCCGGTGGACGTGTCAGCGACACGTTAGGCCGACCAATCGATTACCGTGGCTCAAGTCTTGTGAATGATTATGGACTCGTGGTGTCAAACGGCGCACTTCATGAACCATTGATCAGCCGACTTGCCACGACTTCGGTGACTCCACCCAACTAGGCCAATTGATTGGTAATGAGTGCCTAGTCCGGTCGTTAGACCCAAAATGTGCGCTTTATTTCAGCGGGGTGTTAGCTGCCGTTGACAGAAGAGCTTTTCCCGGCGTACCGTGCGTCATCGCTCGCAACTTGGGGTTTTACTGAGGTTTTCTTCGACTCGGCGCTCGCTGACCCGCGGTATTCCGCAACCGCTAGCAATTCCGGAGGAATCGTATGTTCCGCTCCACGCGTACCCTCGCGTCGCTAATTGGCCACATTATTCTTGGCACCACTCTTGTGGTGTCAACAGGCATCGTTGCAACAACACAGGTCGGCTGCAAGGACGATAGTCAGCCTGACTATTGGGTAGACAAACTTCCAGACAGCGCATGGCGACCTAGAGCCGTTAAGCGTCTTGAACAATTCTTTGAAGACGCCGTCACGCGTTCAAACAAAGACACCGCCGCTCCAGAAGTAAAGGCGCTGCTGGACAAGATTGCCGTGCCTCTCACGAAGGCCTACGTGGACTACTATGACGACTACGACACGAAAACTCGTGTTTCGTTGATAAAATTGCTGTCGTCATTCAAGGACTCTCGCACCGAACCTGCCCTTAAAGAAGGCATTTGACGAGTTCGTCAAACACCCAAAGACGGATAAGGATAACGCCGACATTAAGTGGGCCGCCCGTGCGGCGGGCATGCTCAAAATGCCCTCTCTTGGCGAGCCCATGCTTCAGGCTTTCATGAAGTTACGCGCCAGCACCATGCTTGGGGGCGTTACTTACAAAGATCTGAATGACGCCATGTCGGACATGCACCAGCAATCCTGGGCGGGACCGCTGCGGACCATGATGGAAGCCGACATTGTGCTTCCCAAGGGAGGCAACGACAAGGACCGCATCGATCCCTATCGTGACCAATTATTCTGGCAGACCACCGCGGCAAAACTCCTCGGCATGCTTAAAGACCCAGCGGCGGTCGAACCTCTCATTAAGGTAATGCTCGACCCCGCAAAAGCTGACATTCAGCTGACAGCGCTGCTCGCTCTGGTTAAGATTGGCAAGCCGGTGCTTCCCGAGGCCATCAAGTTGCTCGAAGGGAAGAATGACAAGCTCAAGGCTTTTGCTGTTCGAAGGGCTAAGGAAACGGGCAATGAAAAATCGGCTGACGACGATTCATTTCAGAAAACCGCTGCTCTGATACTCGGCACCTTGGGGCGCTCCGAAGCCATCGCTCCGATGGTGGCCGCCCTCAAGTCGGCCAAGGGCGATGCCAATAAGGCGGTATTGGCCCGCGAGCTCGCCAAGATTCCCGCAACGGCCGAGTCAAAGGACGCGTTTAAGTCGGCGATGGAATCCATTTCCTTGGACACCACAATTCCACCGGGTGATCCCGCTTTGCAAGTGCTCGCGGAGTCAGCGGGCCAATTCTACGATCCCTCAATGATCGATTGGTTGCTGCTGCGGGCCGACAAAACTCCAGGCAGCGGCGACGACAAAACCGCGTTCCAGAGCACCATCCTAGCAACGGTGCTCAAACTAGCTAAGCCCAATCAACTGGATGTTGTGCGCGGCGCCGTGAAGAAATATGGCACGCAGATGGAAAAGGACTTCTTGGGCATGGCTGAAAAGCAGCTCAAGGCCTGCGGTGACCGCGTCCAATGCTACTTGAGCGAGATTGAGAAGAGTGAAAATCAAGAGCAAAAGACTCAATTTACGGCCATCAAGGCCGCGTACATGATTGGCATATTTGGAAATGAGCAATCCCGCGGCGAGCTGATTTATCGCTTGGGTGCTATCGAAAATGCGGCCGTTCGTTACGCGGCCTCGCAGACGATCGATCAACTATCGCCTAAGGGCTCGAAAGAAGCGGCCAAGAAACTGGAAGCCATCATCGAAGCAAATGAGAAGACGGCCGATTCCAACAAGATTGCCGGCGATGCTCCGCTCAAGCAAGTGATGAACCGAATCGAGTCGCGCGCCGAGTAGCGGTTACACTCGAGGTCGAGACCGGGGCGCTCGCTCAATCTCCCGGCTGCAAGAATACGGTCATGCTGCTGTCGAGGATCGAGGTCATCTCGGGGTCCCATTCCGGGATCACCTTCGAACCTACGAAGCCAATTGTGACCGTAGGGCGGAGCGGAGACAATGATCTGGCATTGCCCGAGGCTGAAGTTGGCGAACATCACATCCGCCTTCGCGTCGGCGTAGACGAAGTGCAGCTGGAAACTGATCTCGTAGGATGGCACACGGCTGTATTACGCAATGGGAAATTGCTGGTCCTGGACAAGGATCAACAGCGACTGCTGCTAACTCCAGACGATGTCATCGAGCTCGGGGAAGCTTGCGGCAAGAACTGCGTTCGAATTGCACTTCGCTTCGCACCCGAAGAACCCTTCGGACCTCAGGTAGTCGCGACGCGTCCTATCGGACGTTGGGAACAACCAGGCTCCGCGACTCGCATGTCTGAGGCCATGGCGGTGCTGAGCGATGCGGAGCGCACCATATTGTCAGCAACCGGCCTTGAGCAAGTATACGTTGCCGTGATCGATGCCGCCCTAGCTGTAATACCGCGCGCAACTCATGCGACGCTCATTTTACGGGACGAGCCCGTTGATGAGGCCGCGGGAGCCAGTAGCGAGCTTGCTTATATTCCCGTGATGACGCGCCTCCGGTTGAGTGGCGGTCAAATTGTAGCCTCAGCTGACGCGGTTCCGATCGCACGCAGCATATTTCGAAAAGTGGTTCACGACCGAAAATCGGTATTGGCTGCGGATGCCACAGCAAACGGATTGGGTTCTGAATCACTACTTGGAAGCAATATACGCAGCACAGTTGCCGTGCCGCTCTGGAAAGACCAGGACATTGTTGGCGTGCTCGAATTGGACAATCGTGCGCGACCCGCAATGTTCGACAAGGCGGATTTGGATCTGGTGAGTATTGTGGCAACCACCGCTTCCCTCGCAGTATCGAACTCTAGACTTATCGAACGGCTCTACGGGCTGCAACGCCAATTGAGGCAAGAAAACGCGTTTTGGCGTCAGCGTGAACGCCACCGAGGGGCGGTAGCCGAAGTCATCGGGGAAAGCGTCGCCATGCGCAATCTGATGGCTCAGATCGACCGTGTTGCCAATACTCGCGCTACGGTGCTCATTGAGGGGGAAACGGGGGTTGGAAAAGAGCTTGTGGCGACCTCGGTACATGCACACTCGACACGCTGCGACAAACTATTTGTTGCCCAAAACTGCGCCGCTCTGCCGGAGCATTTGCTGGAAAGTGAGCTGTTTGGGCACAAGAAGGGTTCGTTTACGGGTGCAACCGAAGACAAGAAAGGCCTCTTCGAAGTTGCGGATGGCGGAACGTTATTCCTGGACGAAGTCGCTGAGATTCCATTATTTCTGCAGGCCAAACTCCTACGAGCGCTTCAGGAAGGCGAAGTTCGTCCCTTGGGCAGTAGTCGCCCAAGACATGTTGACGTGCGCATCATTGCCGCCAGTAATCGAAACCTAGAAATTGAGGTTCGGGAAGGCCGCTTCAGGGAAGATTTGTACTATCGTTTGAACGTATTTCCGCTACGCGTACCGCCGCTACGCGAGCGCAAGGACGATGTTCCGCGACTTGCCCAATACTTCCTTTTGCGTTACGTGCATGATTTTGGTAAGCCTATTGTGGGATTTTCCGAGTCCGCGCTGGAAATTCTTTCGGCTTATGCCTGGCCCGGCAATGTGCGCGAACTGCAAAATGAGATTCAGCGTCTTGTGATTCAGGCGGAGCCCGACACATTCATCAGCGGGGAATTGCTCAACGAAAAGATGCGCAAAACCACGGAATCGAGCCTACCTTCTATGACTGGGTCAGGAACGTTGAAGGAGATGCTGGAAGACGTCGAGCGCCAATTCGTCCGAGAAGCGCTGCGGCAGCACGGCAACAATAAGACCAGCACGGCAAAAGCCCTTGGAATTACTCGTGAAGGGCTACATAAGAAGCTGCGGCAATTGAAGATATAGGTGGGCCTACTTAATGCCGTAGGCTTCTAGCCTTCGGTAAAATGTGCGTCTTGGGATTCCAATCATTTGTGCCGCTTTGACCTTGTTGTGGTCGCAAGCTCGAAGAGCTTCGATGATTTCTCTCTCTCATTGGTCTCTTTGCGACCCTTTGCCGCGCCGCTCGAGTAGGCCTTCCCGGGCCGACCGGACTTCGGCGACGAATAGCTTGACTGATTGTCAAATAATTCAGCCTGCATCTCACGAGACTGATCAGGATTTGCCGGTGAATCGCGACGGAGGCTTGCGGCGACCGGCAATTCGAAGTCACGCGGGCCAAGCTCATCGGCGTCAGACATGATCCAGGCGTTAAGTAAGACATGTTCGAGTTCCCGAATATTGCCTCGCCAAGTTTGCGCCATCAAATGGCGCAATGCTTCGCGTGATACCGTTTTGCGTTCCTGACGAAACTTAGCTGAAAACAACCCGAGAAAGTGATTGACCAGCTGAGGTATGTCCTCGGGGTGTTCCCGTAGCGGGGCCAACCACAGTTCGACCACATGAATGCGGTAAAAAAGGTCTTCGCGGAAACGCCCGGTTTGAACCAATTCTTCAAGGTTTCTATGGGTCGCGCAGATAACTCGAACATCAACCGGTTCCTCGCGGCGTCCACCTACCGGTCGCACCGTCTTGGCCTGAAGGACACGCAAGAGCCCCGACTGCATCTTGGCAGGCATCTCCCCAATTTCGTCCAGTAGCAGTGTGCCCCCTTGTCCCTCTCTGAACAATCCAATGCGATCACGATCGGCGCCCGTAAAGGCACCGCGTACACTTCCAAACAACTCACTCTCGAGCAAGTTCTCAGGTATAGCGCCACAATTGACTCCGATGAACGGGCCCCGATTGCGATCGGAAGCGGCGTGAATGGCGCGGGCCACCATTTCCTTTCCCGTGCCGCTCTCTCCAGTAATCAAAACGGCAACATCGGCAGCCTGGACTCGCTCAATCAGCGCATATACCCGCCGCATGGCGGCGCTGGTACCCACCAGCCCGTGAAACCCGAAGTGACCGTATAGCGTCTCGCGCGTTTCCTTGAGTTTTCTGCGGGTCCGTTGCAATTGCTGAGTGCGATTACCCAAAAGCTCTTGGAGTCGCGCCTGCGCCTCGTGTAGTTTTTGATTAGTTTCACTGAGCTCGGCTGCGCGGTCCTGGTTTTCTTTGATGAGCCTAGCGCTGTGAAGCGCGATTGCGACCTGGTCAGCAAAGGCCTGCAACATGGGCAATTCCGACTGAAACCGCGTGCCTTTGCGCAATCGAGTCTCAAGGTACAGGGCACCAATCATGGCACTTTTACCGGCGCGCACCGGCACACAAGCGACAGATTGAACCATGAGCTCGTGAACGCTGGCCCAACCCGACATGCGCTGATCGTCCTTGGCGCTCAATGTCACCACGGGTTGGCCGGTGTTAATCGCAGTCTCGGCGATACTCGTCGAGAAACGCACCCGCGACTCGTCGGGAATCGTCGCTCGTGACGACTGCACCAGCAGGCTTCCGTCGGGTTCACGCAGTATGACGAGACCCAATTCAGCACCGGACAATCGAATCGCGGTGTCGATGATTCGTTCGGTTAATCGCTGGAGATTGAGATCGCCGGCAAGCTCGGCGTTGATCTCGAGGATCTTTGCCAAGCGCTGGTCGATTGGATTCGATAGCCAAGTCGAGATTGTTCCGGTCGATTCCCGCGTCGAGACTGGAAACATGGGGCCCAATT
Source organism: uncultured delta proteobacterium (assembly GCA_963835565.1). Classification (GTDB taxonomy): domain Bacteria; phylum Myxococcota_A; class Polyangia; order Polyangiales; family Polyangiaceae; genus FEN-1139. The sequence continues at coordinate 117,552 of CAWIGY010000092.1, read as the reverse complement.
CCTGCACCGGCTGGGTCGAAGTAGGTTGTGCCACCGCCGCGCGCAGCAGCCTGCGTCGATGGTCGTTCCAGTAAACTTCGCGCAAATCCCTCGGCAAGCTGGCCGCCATCTCCTCGAGTAGTGCCAATGCCTCTTCTCTAAGGTGCCGAGCGCGTAGCAGACCACCTGCCGCTTGCTCGAGATCAGCCTGTGCCTCGAGTGCTCGCCAAAGCCAATCTTTGTGCCGGCTGGCACGGGCACTTTGCACGGATAATTCGATGAAACGGCGCGCAGCCCCTTCATTGCCGGACAAGAATGCAACACGTCCCTCCGCCAAGGACAACAGGGCCAGATGGACGGAAGAGTTCTCGAGCCTAGAGCGCACGCTCTCGATGTCAGCGCGCAGTTTGGAAAAGTCACCCTCATCACCGCGTGCAGCAACCAACACCGCCTCCAGACTCGCTTCGGCAGCGTCCGCTTCACGTCCCAAGGCTTGATAAGCATCCGCACATTTTCTAAATAGCAACTGAGCCTCTGGCAAGTGGCCCAGGCGAGACTCAAGTTCCGCTTCGAGGCCCATGCGTTGAGCCTCTTGCGCTGGCGGCAATGCGGGATCATCTGTGCGCAGCGTCTCCAGACGAGAATTGGCGCGCGCCAGGCGTCCCAAGTACAGATCTAAATTGGCTAAATTGAGCAGAGCATGGCGCACCGTCGCCTGACGTCCAGCACGCTCTCCCCGGTCGACGGCTGCCTCAAAATGTTCGATAGCTCCCGCAACGTCGCCGCGCATTTGCAACAAACCGGCAAGATTGAGCTCGGCGTTGGCGAGTGCACTGACGTCTGCGCTGTCTTGCCCGGCGCGAATTGCATTTTGATAATGCTCGAGGGCATCGTCGAGACGATTATCGCGCTGAGCGACGAAACCCAGCGCCGCCTGCGCCATGGCTTCGACGCGCTTTGTCCCAAGAGTCTCGGCTTTGTTCAATGCGTTTGTTATGACGTCACGGGCAAGGTCACTGTGACCGAGATAACATTCGCCGAGGCCTTGCTGAATGAGCGCTTCGGCCCAGAGCGTGGGGTCGTCATCATTGACCCGAATTGCAGCCTGCACGGCAGTTGCATATTCTCCAATGCCAAGATTGGCCCGGGCCCAGCATAGCCAAATTTCTGAAGCATTCGGGGCCCCGGCTACTTTGCCCGAATCTACAAAAGGCTGCAGTGCCAAAAGGGCCCGCCCGGGTTCGCCGAGTCCGAGTTGCAGCCGCGCACTGGCAACCGCCCACTCAGCGGTACTGCCGTGGCACCCTGACAACTGATCCAGCATAAGAGCGGCTACTTTGAAGCGTCCCTTGTCGAGCGCTGAGCGCAAGAGCTCTAAGGTGGGCTTACTTGAGGCTAGGTTCAAGCTTGAAGGATCCTTTTCCAACTGCAAAACTTCATCGACATTGGTGAGAGTTCCGTCGGCAATTCGACTCACCCATTGCCGCAGCGCCCAGGGACGACATTGCGAGACATCGAGAATCTTATCCAGAGCGTCGTCGGTAATTGACGGGACAGCGCGGTGCAACAGCTCGGAGGCCACTGGTCGATCCAGCGGTGGCACCTGCAGTGGCTCAGTCGGGCGACTCCCATTCCAAGGTCCAACGCCAATCAGCCGAGCGCCACTTTCAGACAGTTGTAAAATCTCGAGGTGTTGAGATTCGCTCAGCCTAGCTGTGTCATCGACCAGCACATAGGCGACTCCCGTTTCAGCCGCGTGAGACAGTTCGGCGGCAAATGCCGCTTGCGCGTCGTGCAGATCGGCGTCCACGAAGAACAATGACTCTCCCGCGACGCCCAGCGACCAAGCCAGCCTGCGCAGCAAAACGGTCTTGCCCGAGCCGGCAACACCCTGGATGCTCAGCGACTCCCCAGCAGTAAGCGCCAAGGCGCGCGCCAACAATTGGGCCGAGAGTCCATCGATGCCAACGATAGGCCAAGCTAGGCGCAATTGTCTTGAATAAGTTTCCTCGGGGAAACTGGCAGCCACGCGCAGGGCGGCGGCAAACTCATCGGTGGAGGGGTAGCGCGAGGCGGGGTCACCGGCAGTAGCCTGAACCACAACGCTTGCCAGGGCATCAATGACGGATAATTCGAAATCATCGAGACTGAGCTGCTGCGAGATGTCGCGCAGAATTAAGCCGAGCGAGTACACCTCAGCGCGCGGTGTTAGAGGCTGACCCGCAATCAATTCGGGCGCCGCATAGCGGGGCGTTAGCCCACGTGGGATGCATTTACCTTCAAAGTGAGTGGCAAGACCAAAATCAACCAGCGTGGCTGTCCCCGTATCACGGCAGATGACATTGGCCGGCTTAATGTCGCCGTGTAAAACCCCGACCCGGTGCAAAATCGTCAGTTGGTCAGCGACTTGAGCGAGGGCCTGAAGGGCACGCCCCGGAGCATTGATGATGACCTGGTCCAGGCTGATACCGGGGATGAGTTCGCGCAGTACGTAAGGCTGATCGCTGTCCGTTAAGCGCCCCAAGCGAAGCACGCGCGGCAACCCGAGACCCTCAAGCCCGCTCAGCGTGACAAACTCGCGGATGAGCGCCTCTGCTTCGCGCGTGCCGGCACGGCCGCTCAGAATTTTGAGAGCCAGCCGCGCGTCGGTGAGCCGATCGCGAACCTCCCAAACTTCGCCGCCGCCTCCGGCACCGAGGATGCGCAGCGGCTCGTAACGCGGGGGCATCGCGTGCACGAGCTTAGAGGACACGTCAAATTCCGTAGCTGCCTGAGGCTCCAAAATACGGCCCAATCAGGCCCCAGCCAACATCAATGCGCATCATGAAATTACGATGGGGTTTGATGCGGATTCCAGGACCAAAACCGAGCCAAGGAAAGAAGATGGGCTTTTGGCCACCGTTGGCCCAGCTAGGTTCGCTGTAATTGCCGTAGTGGTTGTTGTCCGTGGCACAGAACCTATTTGCACCAGTGGGATCGGGGGCAGCGCATCGAGCAAGGTTATCTGGGCCCGTATAGACTCCGTTTCTCGGAGTAGCTTGATTGCGGAACAGGTCACCCCATACGACACCGATGCCAGCTCCAATCCCGAGATTCAAACCAAAGACAGGACTGACTTGATGCGTCCAATTGAAATCCACAGTCATGTACAGCACTTGAATATTGCTCTTGACCAGCTCCCAAGCATAGATCGGATCTGAATTGCCCTTAAACGGAGTCCAGTCAAAAGCGTACTTAGCCCACCAACCGCTGAACACGTACTCGAAGTTGTCCTTGCGAATAGTGAGCTCAGGACCTACGCCGTTAGCCCAGACCGTCGTGCCGCCATCGCCAAACAGGTTGATCATGAACTGCGGCACGATGTGGGCGCGATATCTAAGACCTACGAAGTAGTACGTGGTCTTCGGATCCTCGGCGGGGGAGCTAGCCTTTTCCGCTTCGCGCGAGCGCTCGATGTCATCCGGGTTGAGCGTCTTCTTGTTCTCGTCGTCTTCTTTGATATCCGCGCCTGACTTGTCTTTGTCCTTATCGGCGTCGCTATCCTTGTCCTTATCCTTATCCTTCTTCTCGTCGGAATCTGCGGACTTGCCCTTGTAGTCGGGGTCGTCTTCGGGATTCAACGCTAGAGCCCTTTGACTGACGCTCAGGGCAAGTCCACTCAGTGATATTACCGACAGCCACTTCACGATGCGCATCGAGTCTCCTCCGTGTCGCATGTCCCACGTCGAACTTGTGCCAAATTGAGCACTGCTTGGGGCCGGATGGTGCCATGGCACAGTCGATATCGGAAGCCGGAAGTCTTAGAAGATCCAACGACCTGAGAAGAACCTATTGACCGGCCCGAACTTGCAGCTGCGCCAGCTGTGCCTCAAGGTCTGCCACTCTGCGTTCAAGGCGTTCGACGTCGTCCTTTGTGGCCAAGTGGAAGTTTTTGGCAAAGCGGGCGCCCTGCGAAACAGACAACGCTCCAACACGGTCGGGCATTTCAACCAAAAGAGTGAGCAGGCGCAGCGTCTGTTCGCTTTGGAGAACCTTCAAAATACGCGGGTCATTGGCGAATTTTTGGGCCACTTGTTTGAGTTCGTCGGACAGTCTCATCGTTGGGTTCCTGTGGGGGCAAAGTGGCGCCACGGTGCTATCCTGCTGCGGCCGTGAAGTCCAGAGCCATCGGGGTCGTGGTCCATGGCGCATAAGTAGGCTTTGGCGATAAAAGCTCTGGCGAAAGACGCTGAAGTTCCGAGAACTGCTGACTAAAAAGTCGCGAGCGGGGCTAAGCCCCCGCGCACCAACGTGGCCCTAGCAAGACGACAAAGGCTGTCGCAAAGCCCGACAATTTTCGCCAACCCGCAATATTAGCCCCAGGGAAGCCATTTTGAAAGATTCGTTCATTGTAGGTGGCTGGGTGCAATTGGTTGAGTGGCGCCTAGAGCAACATACGAAGTGCGGCCAAGGATCCTGATTAGGTTTGTGCGGCACGCAGCAAGATTGCGTGGATGTTCCATCGCATTGCAGGTACCCTAGGAAGACGTTTTCGTTATGCGAGTTACCAGCCTCTTGCTCGTCGTCGTGGCGATAACTACTGTCGCATGCGGTTCGTCCGTGGGACGAGGGACAACTCTGTACCGTCAGCAGAGTTACATCGAAGCGGCTGAAGTGTTCGAGCGAACCCAAAACCGATTGGCTGGCATGGATCCGGTCGATCGCGCCCGTTACGGCCTGTATCGAGGCTTGACGCTGATGGCCTTGGGCGATCTGCGCGGTGCTGAGCGATGGCTCGATTTTGCCGAAGCGCAAGAACGCTCGCAGCCGGGTTTGTTGGCAAGTGACGAGCGCGCAATGCTCACGCACAGCCGCACTGATCTTGGCGCGCGACGTCAAGCGAACTGGCCCAAGCCGCAGCCGCGCTGGACTCAGAGTGTGGCGACGACCAATGTGCCCGACCGGCAATAATTACTGCGGTCCCGCTACCGTGGAAAACCCTAGTCAGCGAGCCGAAGCATCCAAGAATTTGTCCGGCCAACGTGCTTGGGGTATCGATGCGGGCACCATTTCCAGGAGCAAGCCAAAATGCAACATACCTCGATGAATCGTGGAGTCGATAGTGAATCGGTTCGGGCCAAAGCCTATGAGCTTTGGGTCAAAGGCGGCTGCCGTGACGGCGTCGCCGAGCAAAATTGGCTGGAAGCGGAAAAGATTCTGAGTTCCACCGAGGCCAGCACATCGAGCCGTGCAACACCTGTGAGCCAGCCTAGCGTGCCCGAGGCCGCCGCTCCTGTCCAAGTGCCGGAAAAACCAATATTCAAGACTGCGGCTAAGCCAAACGGGAGCTCTCCCAGCCGCAAGCGCTGAGCTTTGCGCCCATCGCTGTTCTCAAGCGCTCGACCAGTTGAGTCTGGCGTTCTTCGCGGCGATCCTCGGCCAAGGCTATGTAAAGCGCCTTTGGATCGGCCACTAAAACGCAAAGGCGCTTGGCTCGCGTAACGGCGGTGTAGAGCAGGTTGCGCGTTAGCATCACGAAGTGCGACGTGAGAATCGGGATTACCACCGCGTCGTATTCGCTGCCTTGGCTTTTGTGAATGCTGGTTGCATAGGCCAAAACCAGACTCTCGATTTCATCATTTTCGAACAACACGACATGCTCGTCGAAGTCTACACGTAGCTGGCGGGGGTCCTCGGACAGGGATATCACATGGCCTATGTCGCCGTTGAATGTCTCCTTTTCGTAATCATTGTGCGTTTGCATCACCTTGTCACCCACGCGAAATGACTGACCTCGCACCGTCAGGCCGGGGCCGTTTGGGTTGAGCGCCGCTTGTAGCCGCTGGTTGAGCGCCAGAGTGCCCACGGGCCCGCGATGCATGGGCGTAAGAACTTGAACGTCTCTTTGCGGGTGAAGCGAGAAGCGCTGCGGAATTCTTTGCGTAGCCAAGGCAATCACGTCTTCGGCTGCCCGCTCCGGGTCGCGACGCTCCACGATAAAGAAATCGGCATGGGGCTGATCGATATCGCTCGACTGCGGGAATTGTCCGGCTCTGATTCGATGCGCGTTTCGCACGATGGAACTTGACTGTTCCTGTCGAAACACGGTTTGTAGACGGTTCACCGGGACGGCGCGGGACGCAATCAAGTCACGCAGCACGGCACCAGGGCCCACGCTGGGCAACTGGTCGGCGTCGCCAACGATAATTAGCCGAGCATCGGGACGCAGCGAGTCCAGCAAGGCCGCGGCCAGTTGCACGTTGACCATTGAGAACTCGTCAACTAACACCGCGTCTGCCTCGAGCAGACAACCGGCATTGCGTTGAAAGGTTCCATGCTTAGGCTCGTACTCAAGCAGCCGGTGCAGCGTGGACGCTTCGCGTTTCGTAGTTTCGCTGAGCCGTTTGGCAGCACGGCCCGTCGGAGCAGCCAAGCGCAACTCAAGGCGTGCACGCTCGAAGATACGTAGTATTGCCCTAACAATCGTGGTTTTGCCGACTCCCGGGCCCCCGGTGATCACTACAATCGAATGCTGCGTAACGGCTAGGATGGCTGCCTGCTGCTCAGGCGCGAGCTGAATCGATAGTTCTTGCTCAAACTTCGCAATGACCGGCTGATGCTGCCCTTTGAGAGGTTTGCTTTGAGCAAGACACACCGCAAGCTTGGCCGCAAGCTGCCGCTCCGCCCTATCAAGCGCAGAGAGCGAAGCCAACCCAGAGTCGATAGCGACACGCTCAGTCGCCCACAGTTGGTCCAGTGACGCTGCGACCAAATCCGGATCAATGCCAAGTTCCTCAGTGGTCGCTTCGATGAGTTGCTCACGGCCAACCCAACAATGTCCGTCATCACAAATGGCCCGGAGCTTGTAAAGTAGCCCCGCCATGATCCGCTCGGGATGGTCGAGCGCCACGCCAAATGCCTGCGCTATCCGATCGGACGTCTTAAAACCGACACCCCAAACGTCCATCGCCAGCCGATACGGATATGCCTGAACGATGCGCGCCGTTTTGTCTCCGTAGTGGCGCAGAACGCGCCTGGCCAATGCCGGACTCATCCCATGACTTTGCAGAAGTACCATGACCGTCGCTTCTGTCCGATGTGTGGACCAAGCCTGGCGCAGCTCACCGACCTTCTTCATCCCCAGCCCCGGAACACTGGCCAGTTTTTCTGGGGAATTGTCCAGCACGGAAAGGGTCTCGGTCCCAAAGGCTGCGACAATACGATGCGCCAAAGCGGGTCCGATACCGGGCAAAATTCCCGAAGACAAATGGCGCTCGATACCGTGCATGGTGGTTGGTTCGAGAATCACCAGACTTTCGACGCGCAGCTGCTCGCCGTGACGCGCGTCCTTAATAACTTTGCCGGTAACGCGAACGCGGGTGCCCACTCCGACGCTAGGGACTACTCCTACCACCGCCAAGCGGCCGTTCGTAACGAGATCTCCGGTTACTTTGCCGAGCTTTAGGACACGATACCCGGTCGCTTCATTTTCGAACGTAATGCGCTCGACTTCGCCGGACACGGTGACGGACACCCTCGGACTTTAGGCCCAAACAGCCGGAAAGCAAAGGGAGCAGAGGCTGGTGCAGCTTGCGAATCGCGTTCATTGCGGCTATCGAATCATCGTGTCTTCATCGTCATTTCATGCGGGTTGTGGGGGCGCCTACGCTCCCTCGAGTTTCGTGTTGTCCGGCACCGTGCGCCAATACGCCCGGTCTCGTCCGTTCAGTATTCGACACTTGTGCCTTGACCTTGATTTGATTGTCGACGACAAGAGAGTAACAGGTATTGCGACTCTCGAGCTAGAGCGCGTAGATGCTGAAGCTGAAATTTTGATGCTCGACGCCGTGGGCTTCGAGATTAATTCGGTGAAGCTGCTCGTCGATGACCAACCGCGCGGCGCAAAATGGAAATATGACGGCGACCGGATCCACGTGAATATGCCAATGGACGTTGGGCAATGCACACTCGAAGTGGACTACGCTGTAACACCACGACGTGGGCTCTACTTTCTTGAACCCGATGCAGTCGTTCAGAACCGACCTCGGCAAGTCTGGTCGCAATGCCAAGATCAAGACGCACGTTACTGGTTTCCTTGTCACGATGCACCCGACGCGAAAATGACTTCCGAGCTTCGGGTGACAGTGCCAGAAGGGTGGGTTGCAATTTCGAATGGCGAACTGCTTGAGCAGCCCTCTGAAAATGGAGACGCGCGTGTTTTTCATTACGGTTTCGACGCGCCACACCCAAGCTACCTTTTGACGCTGGTGGCGGGACAATTCAGTATTCTGGAAGATCGCCCCGCGTTATTGCCCGATGGACGAAAGATTCCGGTAACCTACTATGTGCCCCCCGGGCGCGAAGCGGATGGGTGGCGAAGCCTAGGCGCGACGCCGAGCATTATTGAACTCTTCAGTCGCGTGACGGGGGTTCCCTTTCCCTGGTCTCGTTATTCCCAAGTGGTGGTCAGTGACTTCACTTTCGGCGGCATGGAGAACACGACGGCAACCACGCTTTACGAGTATGCGTTACTTGACGAACGCGCGGCGCTGGACGTGTCGAGTATCGATCTTATAGCGCATGAGTTAGCACACCAATGGTTTGGCGATTTCGTCACTTGTCGCGATTGGTCCGAAGCCTGGCTTAACGAAGGATTTGCGACGTTTTTCGAGCACGTAGAGCGCGAAGCTCGCTTGGGCCGCGATGAGTATGATTGGGGCGTGTTATCCGACCTGGAGGACTACATCGCTGAGTGTGCGGGACGCTACACGCGACCGATCGTATCGCGCGAGTATCAAGCCCCCATCGATCTATTTGATCGACACTTATACCAAAAAGGAGGGCTAGTCCTGCACATGCTTCGGCGCGACCTTGGGGATGCTGCATTTTGGAAGGGCGTCCACGAGTATTTAATCCAAAATCGGGAAGGGCTCGTCGAGACAACTGATCTGAAGCGAGCGTTCGAGAAGGGGTGTGGGCGTTCGTTAGATCGCTTCTTTGACCAATGGGTATTCCAGGCGGGGCATCCGGAACTGGAGTTGAAAGCCAGCTTCGAACAGGGGTTGCTTACCGTCAGCGCGAACCAAAAACTTCCCGAAGGCGTCGCATCAATGCAGTGGATCTTCGAGATCGACGTCGGCCTTGTCTCTGGAAAGATTTGTCGGCTAACGAAAGTCGTTACTGAGCAGCAGGCAGCTCATGTTTTAGCCTTAGAAGAACGGCCGACATGGGTGGCATTCGACCCTGAACTTACCATTGCCGCACCGATAACCATGGATTTTCCGTCCGACTTCTGTCAGGCCGCTTTGACGGATTCAAAGAGTCTGCGCTCTCGGGTGCTAGCGGCGCAGGCCTTGGCCAAGCGCACAGATAGCCCCAGCATCACGGCGCTTCGTCAAAGATTGAATGATCCAAAGGAAAGTTGGATGCTTCGTGCAGAATGTGCCCGCTGCCTCGGGAAAATTGCGGTAGACGAAGGTTTGTCAGCATTAGTGGCGGCAACCTCAGTAGAGCACCCGAAGGTCAGGCGTGCCGTCGTGGCGGCTCTCTCTGCGTTCAAACAACCCCAAGCATTTGAGGCACTGCGGCCAATTGCAATTGAGGACGAAAGCTACCTAGTGAAGGCCGAAGCTTGTCGGTCACTCGGGCATACGCGTCATCCGGACGTACTGAATGTACTTGAGAAGAATTTAGGTGAATCTTCGCACGCCGATGTCATCCGCGTTGCAACGTTTGATGGACTTGCAGCATTGCGGGAACCTGTTGCCCTGCAGCAAGTTGTGGCTGGCACTCGGTACGGGTTGCCTTCACGGGGTTGACGCGCCGCGATTTCCGCGTTAGCGCGCTTGGGCCGTGCGCGAGCGGACCGAGAGCAACTTGAAGAACTGCTCGTTGATCGTGACTTTTTTATTCGCGCCGAAGCCGCGCGGGGCCTTGCCAAATATGGCGATGTTCAGGCTACCCCAGCCCTCTTGCGGCAACTAAACTCGGAAAAGGAGGCGCGAGTAATCCGCGAGATTCGAGAAGCCCTTCTGGCGTTGAGTTCGACCGGGTCGGATCAAGTTAGGCAGCTGGGCGATGAAGTACGAACCCTCCAGCGAAAAATAGACGAAATAAGTGCGAGAATGGACCGGTTTGACTTAGCACCGTCCAATCCCATCAAAAAACCGGTGCAACGAGTTGCCCAGCAGCGCCGCAAAAGGAGTCCAACGCGAAGTACACAACAAATATCGAAAGTAACGTCTCGCCGTAAAGCGAAGGCGATTCGAACCAGGAAAAAGCAACGATGACCAAACCACTCGTTCTCTTGGAACGCCGACCGCCCGCCGCCGTAATCACGCTTAACCGCCCTGAACGCGCTAATGCGCTTTCAGAAGCACTAATTGACGAATTGGCAGTAATTGGCGCAATGCTGCAATCACTTACCGATACTCGAGCGGTAATCATTACGGGAGCCGGCAACCGGGCTTTTTGCAGTGGAGCGGATCTGAAAGAACGCTTGCTAATGTCCGATGCTGATGTTCGACGCGTTCTTCAAAAATATCGGACCGACTTGTCATGGATCGATTCCTGTCCCGTTCCGGTAGTGGCGGCACTTAATGGTAGCGCATTGGGTGGCGGCTTAGAGCTAGCTCTTTTATGCGACTTGCGCGTGGCAGTGCCGGAAGCACTCTTGGGATTTCCAGAAGCTTCGCTGGCAGTGGTTCCAGGTGCAGGCGCAACTCAGCGATTGCCGCGTTTGATTGGCCAGGCTCGCGCCAAAGAGCTCATACTGCTAGGCACTCGTCTTACTGCCGCGCAGGCGCTCGACTTCGGACTCGTCAATCGGGTCAGCGCACCGGGCGCTGAAGTGGTAAAGGACACGCTTGCCTGGCTAGCTCCGATTCTTTACGGCGCGCCTTTGGCCGCGCGGGCCGCGTTGCTGGCAATTGATGCCGCTAGCGAGAGGCCGCTCCGCGAGGGGTTGGAGATCGAACTTGGTGCGTACGAAATGTGTCTGAAGAGCGAGGACCGACGTGAAGCGCTGCAGGCCTATGCGGAGAAAAGGGCGCCTCATTTCGAAGGTCGCTAGCTTCCCGTTGTTTCCGGCAATTCGTCCTCTTCAGGTACATCATCGAGCCCAGTTCCACCCTCAATCGGAATGGCGCGTGCCAATGCGACGTGTTCCAAGGTCTTCGCCAATAGTTCACGGTCTTGAACTCTTGGTAAAAATACCCGAGACCCGTCCCAAAGATCGACGGTGCAAATTCCTGATTTCGATAGTGAAATGCGATTCATCTGGGCCCATCTGAGCCTTCTAAGCTTTGGAATTACAAGCGACACAATATCGCGATATTCAATACCGTCACCACGCACACGCACCCCGCGCATATTTGAGCGCAACACCGTCGACATTGAACTGAGCAATAACAAGAACGCAAATGTGCGCGGCGATATTAGGCGCCTGGAACCTCTTTCAATGAGTTGCACATACAACGTGGAATTGGACGGGCTATGCTCAGCAACAAAAACTATTGCTGCGACCACAAGTGTTAGCCCCAGATACAAAAGTGATGGCAAACGCGTTCGCCAGGGTGGCAGGAAGACCCGCGCCGTGGGGCGGTAGGTCATATCGAACCCGGGGGGACGTGAAGGTCTGGCCAAAACGAAAGGACATTAACCCGGGCACCAGTGTTTGGAAATGCCGGGAAATGCGTGGTCGGTCTATGGGCCCAAACATTTGGCTAGTTCACCCCTCAAGTCAGGTTGGGCTCGTACCGTCTTTGTCCAAAGTTACATTTGTCCCGCATTTTCTCGAGTCACCCCGCTGGTGGCAAGCACGCAGACAAGGATCCCAGTGAGCACCGCAAGTAGTCGAGTTCCTGCCTCAAGCCGCTCCTTTCGTCAAAAGCAGGAATTGATGAGCGCGTCGGCCGCCAGAATTGTCCAAATTGCGCTGCGAGAAGACGTCAGCCTGGGTGAGCTGGCGCAATTGGCTAACACTGACCCAGCGTTTGCACTGCGCGTGTTGGCGTTCGTAAACAGCGCGGCTTTGGGCGTGCGTAGACGCGTTGACGATGTTCGCCAAGCTACAAACCTATTGGGCGTTCGGGGCATGCGCACGCTGGGACTCAGTCTCATGGTTACTAGTCTGGGGCCCGCGGGTGAAGAATCGGAAATATTGTTAGCCAATTGTCTGCGCAGAGCGATCATCACCCGCGAACTCGCGTTGTTGATGAAGTGCAAGGATCCCGATCCGTATTTCACGACCGGATTATTGTTGGATGCCGGACTACTTGCCAGTGCAAAAAAGGACATAGAACGCGCCGTATACATTGCCAGCGCACCGGCAATGCATCGAGTGGTGCATGAACGGGTCGCCGGCTTCGTGCCTCACCCACAACTGGGTGCCGAGATTGCCGGGAACTATGGGCTTGGACCGGAAATGATTGAGGCTTTGGCTCGGCATCATGACGTCGAGTTGCCCCGGGAAACATTAGCTCAGGTGGCATGGGTCGCGGAACGTTGCGCAGCCGTGTTCGAAGGTGGCGACATGATTCATCATCGGCAAATAGCTAAGGATGCCGCGGAGGTTCTCTCTATCACGACAGAGCAATTGGATGCGCTGGTAGCTCGCGTACCGGCCATGGTGAAGGAGCTTGCAAGTGCACTCGACCGAACCGTAGGCGATCAACTTGAGATCCATGACCTGCAGGGAAGGGCTCATGAAAGACTGGTCGCGCTCAATGAGCATTACGAAGGCCTGGTTCACACTTTGGAAGATCTATTAGAGCGTAAAGAAACCTTGGAACAGGAACTACGCGCGGCTAATGAGCGACTAGAGCGCTTGGCCTCGACCGACGAGCTCACGGGAGTTGCAAACCGCCGTGCGATTGACGAAGCTCTGCGTCGCGATTTGGCGCGGGCTGATCGCGATGCAACTCCGATAAGCGTCATACTGATAGACGTAGATCATTTTAAATCTGTCAACGACACCTGGGGGCACGCTACCGGGGACGCAGTTCTTTCCGCATTGGGAAAGCTCATGCGCCAAATGTTGCGAGCCAGCGATGTAGCAGGACGCTGGGGCGGTGAGGAGTTCCTTTGTATTTTACCGAACACGGACTCGACAGGTGCGTTGGTCGTTGCCGAAAGGCTTCGCACAAACCTTCCGCTGAATACAGTGGCAGGTCCGCGCGGCCCCGTGCAAGTCACCGCGAGTTTTGGGGTGGCAACCGCGAGAGGTCCGGGGTGCCGCAATGCAAGCGAAGGCATCATGCGACGCGCTGATTCGGCGCTGTACTGTGCCAAAGAACAAGGTCGCGATCGAATCGTCATGTCGCCGTGATCAAAGTTCCCAGCCAAACGCGCGGCATTCGATGTCACCGTTGAATAGGGTGTGTTCCAAAGTGGGTCGCTGTCCCATCGCGGACAACCAAACCGGGTCTGGGGATAACACGAGGACTCTAAATCCCTTGAACTTGGAGAGGCTGCGCCCAATCCGCGTCGCAAGATTCTGCCCCCCTTCCAGTCTGACTCCATAGGGCGGGTTGGTGACGATTGTGCCGGCGTCGCTGGGCGGCCCGAGGTTCAGCACGTCGTGCCTTGAAAATCGGACGGGCAACTTGAGATGCCGAGCAGCATTTTGAGCGAATGTGATCGCGGCAACGTCTATGTCGCTACCCTGAACCACTTGTGCCCGTTCTTTTACGACGGCCTTTCGCGCGACTTCACGAATTTCTTCAAATGCATTGTGCCACGTACTGTCGATACGAACATGCCGCTCCAGGCCGAACCCTTTCCGCGCCAACCCCGGCGCCCAGCTAGCCGCCATCAATGCCGCCTCCAACGCAATGGTGCCTGAACCGCAGCATGGATCGAGAAACGGAGATTCCCTATCCCAGCGAGTCAACTGCACGAGCGCACTAGCCAATGTTTCTTTCAGTGGCGCCTGAGCATTGGGCATACGGTACCCTCGTCGGTGCAAAGCTACGCCCGCCAGATCGACGTAGATTGACGCGCGATCCTTGGCCAGTCGAACGTAAAAGTGCACGTCAGGATTTTTCGGGTCAACGTCTGATCGAGCGCGCTCAACCCGCCTTTGGCGATCTACGATGGCGTCCTTCACACGACGCGCAACGAATTGCGAATGCGTCATCTTACTCGATTGCACGCTGGCAGATACAGCCAATGTCAGGTGACGGTCCAAGACATCGTCGAAGGACAGATCATTGACGAATTCATACAGTTGATTGGAATTGGTGACGGGAGCCAGCCCTCGGTACTCGAGCACGCGCATGGCAATGCGACTATGCAAACACACGCGAAACGCGTCACAGAGATCTCCCCCAAAGTGGACTCCACCTCGATCACCCCGGATAGAGCGTAGGTTCAGCAATTGCAATTCATCGCGCAACAGGCCCTCAGTGCCTTTGGCTGCCGTGGCAAAGTACGGAAGCTGTGCTGGAACGCCGGTCCTGTCTGCCATAGGTTGAGCGGGATCTGGGTTACTGACCCGGATCAGTATTATAAGTGAGCAATCGAGGCCATCTAGGTCGAAATCCGGCCGGCTCATGCGTTTGAGGTAGATTGAATCTATGCCCACTCAGATCGCGCGTCGTGCGCCGAAATCGCCCAGTGTCGCAAAATCACAAATCTGCAATATTGCAAATGCAATGTTGAAACGTCTCGATATGCTCGATGCCGAGCTCAGCGTACTGCTAACTAATGACGTGAATATCCGCCATCTTAATCGGGAGCATCGACACAAGGATCGTGCAACTGATGTGCTATCGTTCCATTTTGATTCACGATATTCGCCATCAGGCGCAGATTCACCACGGACGCTTGGCGATATCGTTATCTCATTGGACACGGCCGCACGTCAGGCTTTGGGTCGCGGGCGACCACTTATCGTAGAGCTGCGTTGGCTGCTGGCGCACGGAATTCTGCATCTGTTGGGATCGACCACGTGACGGCAAGTCAAAAGAAAGAAATGGTTGCCTGGACGCGTCGGCTGGTAAGGAGTGCTCCAATACCAATCAGCAAGTCTCGCTGAGGAACACTCACCGTCGCCAGCGTGTCACAACGGGGAAAATAGCCGTATGTCTTCGGCTACAAAGGAATCGAATTGGCGATTTTTGCTCCAAGCGCATCTGGGCCCAGCGTCATAAAGGGCAGTGAGGCTGGGTCGAAGACGGCCTTCGGGCGCCGCCAATCCGACGCGAAGGGAGGCCTCTGACGGAGTTACGGCATTTTCGTCGATAAAAATTGAGGAGACCACGTGGATATTTTCGGGTTGCGTGGGTGTCCTCGAATAGATGGAGTGCGTCTCCGCGCATTACACACATCGACGCACGGGTCGAAGTTACCGAATTGCTTGGACATTTGTCTCGCAAGTACTCGGGGTTATTGAAGTTCTCGCAATTCTGAGCGGGAGGCAATCGGACGACCCTTGAGCTGCCAAAGCCTAGTTTCCGCGACGGATCGGCCTCGAATCGGGTCCCCTCGCGGTCTTGACCAGCCGAGGCCCTGAAAAATCGCTCATTCCATGGATGCTTTTTTGCGGATTGTGCTTGAAAGGCGGAAAATCCCTTGTTATCCGTCACAGTGTCTTTTGGCGAATCGCCAAACGGCCCAAATTGGCCGCTGGCGAACCGAAATATCGGTAGTCACATTACGCGTCCGGCAAGGATTCATTGAAAATTACGATAGGAGGAAGCGCATGGCAGGCAAGAGGCTGACAAAGGCTCAGGTAATCTCGGAACTCGCAAACGCGGCGGATCTCGACAAGAAGAGTGTCAATCGCGTTTTTGACGCAATCAGTGAACTTATCCGCAAGCAGCTTTCCAATCGAGGCCCCGGTGAGTTCGTAGTTCCAGGTCTCGTAAAGCTACGTGTGGTCAAGAAGCCCGCGACGAAAGAGCGCCAGGGCATTAATCCATTTACCAAGGAACCCATCACCATTCCGGCAAAGCCCGCGAGCCGCAAGATTCGATCGACGCCATTGAAGGCTCTAAAGGATCTTGTCAACTAATTGGCACGCTGGGTCTTGGCGCCGGGCCCGTAGGGCCCTCGCCTCCGGATCCGTTGCGAAACCCCGATCTCAGCATGGGATCGGGGTTTCGCCGTTTGAGTGAATCCTTGCCCCAAAATGCATGAATTTCCGTGCCTTCTAGAAATAGTAATTGAGCCCAAGTCTAAGTAGGCCCAGGCCTGAAGAGTTGGTGGCTAGTTTCGTTTTGGGATCAATAAATTCGGGATTCTGATCCGCGCCGGAGTCAATGCGACCCCGAAGAATTCCCAAGAGCGCGAAATCAAGACTCCATTTCCGTTCGAAGCGCCACTCAAGACCCAATCCAGCCAATAATCCAAAGTAATAATAAGTCTGATCGATTTGTTCCCGGATTGTGCCGGTTGCCGTTGTTACATGCGTCTTGTACGAAACGTCAGCGCGGCTCCAACCCAGGCCTGCAAGAATGAATCCCTGAATAGGATCATGTGGATTGAAGAATACTGTCGTGGCAAAATCGAGCGCCATTTCTGTGCGGCGATGTCCGACGTAATCCACGCCCCCAAAACTATCGAGGCTTAGGTCCAGCGCCACCGCCTTATCAGGACGGGCGCGGCCACCGAACCCCAAGCCCCCCATTGAATAATTAGAAGCCGCGTGCGAATCGACGAAGGGAAGCAGCAGCTGAGTCCTAATGGCCCAAACCCTTGGCCGCGGTCGCCTCTCCGGGGGCGGAGGCGGCGGAAATGTGATGTCAATTGCCGGGTGTCTCGGTTCGGGGGATAAATTGCCCGGGCCGGGATTCGTTGGCTGCGTTGGGGGAGCCTGCGGCACCGAAGGAAGCGGCGAGGCTGGCATTGGAGCTGGTTCACAGAACCAGTCGCCCGGGGGACAATCGGTCGGTGCGGCGGCGGCTGTGCCCGTGCCCAGCAGAAGGGCGACGCAGAACCGGGGACATCTTGACTTAGTATTCACGGCATCTCCGCCTTGGTTTTAGCACTGCTAAGCGACCTTAGGGCCAGAAAGTCGTGCCGCTCGAGTCAAGAATGCTGAACAAAAGTCCGTGCACGGGGTCGGGTTGAGCAGACCGCATACTGGTTTGCGTCCATAGGACCCGAGCCGTACGGCAAGGTGCGTGCCGAAAGTCACGATCAAGCCGGGACACGTGAGGCCAATCTGGGCAGGCCATCCATGGGTCTACGCTCAGGCGGTCGAACACATTGAAGGAGGCGCCACCCCCGGCGACGAAGTTGACGTGGTGGACCCCCGCGGACAATGGCTTGGGAGGGGATTGTACTCGCCTGGGTCGGCGATACCGGTGAGATTGTACACGCGAAGTAAAACCCAAAACATCAATCAAGCCCTAATTGAACAACGTATCAATAGCGCAATAAAGCGGCGTCAAATCCTCGGATTGCCATCATTGCGCACTAATGCCTTTCGCGTTCTAAACGCCGAAGGGGACGATCTTCCCGGTCTCATCATCGACAAATATGCCGATACGCTGGTGGTTCAGATGGCAACAATTGGGATCAAGCAACGAGAGAAAATCGTTCTTGATGCAATTGAACAATTGCTACGTCCACGTAGCATTATCGATCGCACTGGCGCAGGCCTGGCACAAGCCGAGAATTTTGTTCCGAACCGTGGCGTAGTGCGCGGCATTGCCGAGCCAAATGGATTAACATTTCTGGAGCGGGCATTTGAATTCAACATACCGCTCGAAGTGGGCCAAAAGACCGGCTATTATCTCGATCAACGGACGTTGCGGGGACGCATTGAACAAATGTCAAAGGGACGACAAGTTCTCGACGTCTTCTCGTATGTTGGGCCATTTTCACTGGCTGCCGCGCGCGGAGGCGCGAGTCGGGTTACGGCCATCGATTCGAGCTCTAATCGCTTTAGAAGTGGCGGCCCAAGTGGCTGCGCGCAACGGCCTTGCCGATAAAATCGCACATGAACATAATGATGCCTTTGAGGCACTGAAGCGCGCGGGACGCAGTGGCGGATACGACATAGTTATTTGCGACCCACCGAAATTGGCCGCCAGTCGCGTCTCAAGTGACCGCGCACAAACGTTTATGCGGCGAGTTGCGTCCGCCGGATGTCAAGCAGTAACGCCCGGAGGCACACTGGTTCTGTGCTCCTGTTCAGCAGCGCTCGGGTTGAATGAACTCACTCGCGCGCTTGCCCTCGGAGCCAGGGACGTAAACGTAGTTCCGCGAGTCGTAGAACGGTGGTATCAGGGGCACGATCATCCCGTAGTGGCGGCATTTCGTGAAGGACTATACTTATGCGCGGTTATTGCCGAAATTTCGAGGATTAGCTAGTTCCCGGCGAACGACGCGCGCAGGGACCCGGCCCTGCGCGCGCTGACTTGCTTCGTAACTTCCAAGACTTCGGAGTTCTCGCCGGGAAAGTCACGGAGCTCCAGGTCGTTTCTGCAAGCGACGGCCCGGACGGTATCGTGAGAAACAGAACAAAAAACACATGCGAACCGCAAATTCCTGGCAGTATTTTTCGCCGAGAACTAATGGGCATCCTCCCGGCCGGTGACGCCGTGTTTGCTATTTCGATTTGAAATGCCGGCACGCCGGGCGTTGGGTTTTCATGGGTGACCCGCAGGTTCGTTGCGACGTTTTGATGGTGTTGGTTTTCCGGGTCCCGACCCGGAAAACGGCATCGGGAAAAGTTGACTCATTTGCAACAACTCTCATGCCATAAGTACGCTAATTAGGCCTGCATGCGAAATATAGCCGATATCGACCGAGAATCTGCTCAATCTTTGGCCGGAGTCTTGTTCGACTTGGACGACACATTGCTTGACTCGGGCCGTCTGAGTGAAAATGCATATTGCTCCCTATTTCGATTGCGCGAGGCTGGGCTAATCCTAATTGCCGTGACGGGTCGTCCCTCAGGCTGGGGTGAGATATTAGCGCTGCAATGGCCGGTACAGGGGTTCGTGGCTGAAAACGGGCCGATTGCGGTCGTGAATGTCGATGGCGCGGTTCGCATTATCGACGAAGTTGACTCAAGAACACGCCATCAACGAAGGAGACGCCTCGCAAAGCTTGCTGAATTGATGACGACAACCTTCCCTGAGCTGGTTCCCTCTAATGACGTAAACTTGCGGCGCAGCGATTTCACGTTTGATGTGGGTGAATACCGTCACGTACCTAACGATGTCATAGGCAATGCCGTGAATTTTGCGCGGTCGCATGGCGCGTTGACCATTCGGTCGAGTGTGCATTTGCACATAAGTTTCGACGGCAGCGATAAGGCTTCCGGAGTGCTGCGATTACTGAGTCAGCAATACGGTTTTGACATGACGGACGCGCGGCGTGTATTTGCGTTTATTGGGGACAGTGAGAACGATGCAGCTGGTTTTGCGGCATTTCAGACCAGTGTCGCCGTCGCAAACCTGCGCGGCCGTCCCACCATTTCGCCACAATTCATCACACGGGGGCAGCGTGGCCTCGGATTTGCGGAATTTGCAGATCGGCTCGTGAAGCTTCGCCGTTGATTCGGGCTCACCCCACATAATCTCACTTAATAGTTGGGGCTGGCGCAAGGGTCGCAACTCCGTTAGTCTCCGCCAAGAATGACGGAACAATCAACCTTGTTAAATCTGGCGCAATGCCATTTGTATCCAAACTATCAGCAGTCGCCATTTGTTCTTTGTCGGGGGCAAGGTTCACAACTTTGGGATATGGATGGCAAGCGTTATCTGGATCTATGTGCAGGCATCGCAGTGAACACTCTAGGTCACGCACATCCTCGACTGGTACGTGCAATCTCTGAGCAGGCAGCCCGCTTGATGCACGTGTCCAACTACTTTTACAACGAACCTAACTTGAGGCTCGCGAAGCGACTGTGCGAATTGACTGGATATTCGAGGACATTCTTCTGCAATTCTGGAACTGAAGCGATTGAAATGAGTTTGAAACTGGCACGCAGACATTACACGGCGGCCAAAGATCCAAACCGCTATCGCATTATTGCATTCGAGAACTCATTTCACGGACGAACATTGGGTTCACTTGCCGTTACCGGACAGCCAAAATATCGCAATGGTTTTGGGCCACTGATGGGGGTCGCTCACGTGCCCTACGGGGACCTTGAAGCGGTGCGAGAACAATTGGGTTCCGACGTCGCAGGCATATTGGTAGAACCGATCCAGGGCGAAGGCGGTGTAATCAGTGCGCCCGCGGGCTTCCTCCAAGGGTTGCGGCAGATTGCTAATGAACAAGGCGTTCTCTTATTAGCTGATGAAGTGCAAACGGGCATCGGTCGTACCGGTCGTTTTCTAGCTTGCGGGCACAGCAACGTTGTGCCGGATATTGTTGCCCTGGCAAAGGGGCTTGGCGGTGGCTTTCCCATGGGGGCCGTTCTCTGCAACGAGGCCCTGGCCGCAGCTTTGCCGCCCGGAAGTCACGGCACGACCTTCGGGGGTAATCCGTTGGCGTCAAGTGCGGCGCTTGCAGTGTTGGACGTGTTAATCGGCGATAATTTGATGGAGGCTGCGCAAGTTAACGGCAACCTACTGGGTCAGCTCTTGGCGGGCCTTAGTGAGGATTTTCGACGCAAATCGTCGCAATTCGAGGCATTGGGCTGCTTTGGGCCGTCGAGCTCAACCCGTCGGTAGACGTAGCCAGAGTGCTAGAACATTGTAGAATCGCGGGACTTTTGTTGACTCGGGCCGGTAGCCACTCGCTCAGATTCTCACCTGCCCTCACCGTGCTAAAAAGCGAGTTAGAAGAGGGGGTCCAGTTGCTCGGCGAGGTGCTAAAAGCGGAGGCGTCATGCGTCATTTGCTAAATCTTTCCGATCTTGGTCGAGATGGCCTCATCAGTCTGCTGGATTCAGCCGACAGATTCAAAAAGGCTCGCAATGCCCCCAATTGCCCGCGGCCACTCCTCGGAAAATCCGTGGCCCTTGTATTTGAAAAGGCATCGACAAGGACGCGTTTGTCATTGGAAGTGGCTGTGGTTGAACTTGGCGGTCACCCCGTAGTTATCACTAGCGCCGGTTCGCAGATCGCGCGAGGCGAACCCGTAGCTGATACGGCGCGTGTGCTGTCACGCATGGTGCACGCGATTACCTTTCGCACGTCGGGCACTGACCGCCTTGCTGACATGGTGAAATACTCGTCGGTGCCCGTGCTAAATGCCCTTACCGATCGAAGCCACCCTATGCAACTCTTAGCCGACTTGCAAACGGTGCGGGAACGCTACGGCCACCTCGATGATTTGAAGTGTGCCTGGGTCGGCGATGGAAATAACATGGCGTCCTCGTGGCTCGAAGCAGCTGGTCTCTTGGGCTTCACATTGGCATTGGCCTGTCCTGCAGGTTACGAGCCACACATCAATGAAGTTAACCAAGCTCGATCATTGGGAGCCGAAATTCACGTGGTTCGTGACCCACGTGAGGCAGTTCGAGACGCGCACGTCGTGAGCACCGATGTGTTCGCAAGCATGGGTCAAGAAGCCGAACAGCGTGACAGGCTGGACGCATTTCGAGGCTTTATGGTGACACGGGATCTGCTTACGCACGCTCGTCGCGACCATACAGTCTTACACTGTCTCCCCGCCCACCGCGGCGAGGAAATTGAATCGGAAGTGCTAGACGGACCCAACAGCGCAGTTTGGGACCAGGCAGAGGCGCGCCTTCATACGTCGAAAGCTGCGCTCGCTTGGGCAATTGGTGTCGATGCCTGACAGTCGTTCCGCGCAACATGGCCGCCCGATTGTGCCATCTGTGCCCTGCGCGCAATGTCGGGCTGCCGTTGATCCAATTCGGGCGCCACGGGTATCAATTTACGATGATAGCTTTTGCTACTTTTGCTCGCCTGAGTGCCAGCAAACATTCAAGTACCGACCCCCAATTTCGCCTGAGCATGCGGTCACGCCACGCGATGAGGTAAGCGGCGCTTCGCTTACTGTTCCACTAAGATCAGAGCACAAAGATCATCAATATACGGTGAGAAAGGCGCTATACGACGTCGGTGCCGAACCCAATCTCGATACACTGATCGACAGCATTCAGTCTTCCCCTGCACCCTCATTGCGCGAGCCATTGTTGCCCTCACATTCGGCGGCAATTCCGGCCCTGGCGTCAAACTCTGATATTTATGCCGGAACTCTGCTCCTGACTCTGTCAATTGTTGGGTCTCTGCTTTCGTTGGCGCTCACTTTAGCGGGAGACGTCGGCATCGCGCTGATAGCCCGGCTGATTGTGGTCAGCGTTGCGTCGATGGCATTAGTCTTTGAATTGTGGCTGGCACCGCGAAACGCATTGAGCTTGCCAATCATAGCGCAGTCGTGGCCCAGCGTGGCGGCAGTGGTTGTGGCTGCCGCGGCCTGTTTAATTGGCCACAAAGAAGCATCCTCCTTAACCAACGCGGCCTCTCTAATTGTTGCTGCCTCGGCGGCGAACGTCCTATTGGTTCTGAAATGCCGCGATGTTATCGAGATCGAACGCACGCAGTTGAAACTCGCAGTTGAGCAAGACGCTCACCGATATCACGACGAATCGATCACTTTAGTCAGCTCCCAAGATCTAAGACCCGGCGAAGAAATTGTCGTTGGCCCGGGCGAAACTGTTCCCGCTGACGGTACGGTAGTCGCGGGTCAAGCGCAGATCGTACCATGGCATCGAAGCGGCGAACAGGTCACCCTCACGGAAGGCGCCAGCGTAGTCGCAGGTGCCAGTGTGGTGGAGGGGCGCCTCCGAATAATCGTCAGCTGGTCGGGGTTCGATCGAGCTTGGTTGCGGCTCACAGTTGACCCCCGACGTCGCGCGGATCTACACGGGGTTTGGGCAAAAACCGGGCGCCTTATCGCACTACGTTTGGCACCCATGGTGGCAGGTCTGACCGCGTTGACCGTCTACGCCGCGGGCCAATCTCCACTGGAGATTCTCGGTGTGGCAGTGGCTTCGTATTGCGCTTTCTGCTCGGCGGGCCTCGCCGAGTTGCCAGCATTGCATGTGGCCCGCGGCGTATTCGCAGCACTGCATCGGGGAATTGCGTTTCGTTCATCTGACGCAATTGATCGCGCTGGACGGGTTTCCACGGCTGTCTTTTGCGCGCGGGGTACGTTGCTGCTGGGCGAGCCGGAAGTAACTGGCATTGATCCTTTTGGCAACGCCACCGCGGAACGTGTACTTGAACTTGCGGCAGGTGCCCAAAGTGGCTCGCAAGACCCAACCGCAACCGCAATACTACGAGCTGCCCGCACAAAAAGCGTTCGCGCCGATGCGGTGCGAAGCCCAGTCTTTTACCCAGGTTTGGGCGTAACTGCGATTGCATCCGATGGCCAGCGGCTCATTGTGGGCAGTCGCGGGTTGATGCTAAGAGAGTACGTTAGCGTTGCACTGGCAGAGACAAAAATTGCGGATCTTGAGGCAATGGGTCGTAGCGTCCTTTTGGTTGCTTTGGGAGCCCGTATCATTGGAGCGATCGGCCTTCAGGATGGAATGCGCCGCGGTGCGCGCGCCGCCGTGCAACATTTGCTTGATGTGAACATCGAGCCCGTTTTGCTGTCTGGGGACACTCGAGACACTTGTGAGGCATTGGGACAGGCACTGGATATCGATCACGTGCGCCCCGAAGTGCTGCCCAGCGATCGCGGCGAAGAAATTCGTTGACTGGCGGACGGCGGTGCAGTGGTAGCCGTAATTGGCCGAAGTCCGGTGGATGACGCCGCCCTTTCGGCCGCAGATCTCGCGGTGGCGTTGGCCTGCGCTGGCGCGGGGTCCACAGATTGGCATGTACAATTGGCCTCGGACGATGTCCGTGATGCGGCGTACGCGTTGCGCATCGGTCATCACGTGCGAAAGGAATTGTGGCTCAGCCTGCTTTTTTGCGTCGGCGCGGCCGCAGCGGGCGCTGCTGTAATTGCTTTTGCTTTGTTTCCCATTGGAGCCGCGCCCGTCGTGGCATTATTCGGAGTATTGGCTGGCATTTATAGGTGGCGCTCAGTGCCGGAATGACAAAAGCAAGGTTCTATTTTCCAATTCAATGTGCCGGATGCGAGCAATTGAAGTACGTGGGCCGGTGCCCGCGGGGGCGCATATTCCCAAGCTTGAACCTTGAATAGTTCGCAGCGATAATGCACGCTTTGGGGGTCAAAGTGGTTTAAGGTTGAAGGAAGCTAATCCTCTTGTGCCCGCGACAACGTTCCCTCGTGGACTTATCCAAAAGCCCGGATGCCGAACATTTGCGGGATGTGCTGGACGCGTACATGGTCGAGCATGGAATGCGAGCCACGGAGCAACGCCGCCTCATCATTGACTCCTTCGTGGCGGCAGAACCACATGTGAGCATCGATGAACTGTTGGCCCAGGTGCGGAAAAAAGATGCTCGTATCGGGTATGCAACGGTGTATCGGACGCTCAAGATGTTGGCCGAATGCGGAATCGCGCACGAGCGCCATTTTGACGATGGCTTTGCCCGCTATGAGCTGGCAAGCACCGAAAGCCATCACGACCACTTGATTTGTACGGCCTGTGGCAAAATTGTAGAGTTTGAAGAGCCGCAGATTGAAGATTTGCAGTTGGCAGTGGCGGATCACTACGGGTTCGTGGTTACGCACCATCGCCACGAGCTTTACGGCCTATGTGCGGACTGCCGTACTAGTGAAGGAAAAGACATCCCATAAATGAGAGCATGAATTGTGCTGACTCTGCCGGTCACCGTCAGCGGGCCATGGACCCGCACGATCGGTTGATATCTGGTTTGCAAGAGCTTCATCGAACCTTGCGTCCGTAATGACATCGTCACATCGCCAATCGTGGGGTTCCGTCGGCAACTCGACGAGACGTTGAAAGTCGTACCCGATAACAATGCTTTTCGCTGGAGGGCAGAGGTCCGGCAATGTCGAGTCGTAAAAACCGGATCCGGCCCCTAGTCGGTGACCGTCGGGCGTGACGCCGAGTGCGGGTACCACGACAACATCGACGTCACCTCTTTGGGCCAAAGGAGCGTCCGGATTCGGTTCGGCAAAGTGTTGTGCCCTTGCCATAAGGACGTCACCGGGACGCCAGAGCCGAAAGCCAGTAAAGTACCCCGAGGGCACTGAATCCATAAATGGGTAGTAAAGCCGAACGCCGCGCTCGTGCAGACATCGGTGCAGCTCAGCCAAGTCGGGTTCGCGACGATCAAGAATCGCAACGTATAGGGCTACACCTCGCGCGGCCTCCAGCCAGGGGTGCATGAGCAGACGACTGACGATGCGTGAACTGCGCTCCGCAGCAGCAGAAATCGGTAATGCGCGGCGAATGGATCCCAGTTGCCTTCTTAGGGCAATCTTCGCCTGCTGAGTCAAATTGGCTACGGACTCTTGATCGAACTCATGGGGTTTCATACGCCAGACGCGGAGACGCCCCCCGGTGTTGGCGTTCCTGATTGCGCCTTTAGCAACCGAACCTCCAGATGTCGATGTCTTGCCGGCCGAGCCACCGCCAATCATGAATGCCGAACCGTCGGTCGAAAACGCGACCTGGACGTGCGCAGATTGTGAGCCGATTTCAAGATATAGGTGTTTTGCGCCAGAAACTAGCTAAAGAGACGTTAGGCTCTGAGCGCATTGAAAGTCGCTGCACTAATTCCCGCGTTTCAAGCAACAAACACGGTTTCCGAGGTAATCCGAGGGATTGAGGAACTAGCAAACCGCCAGGGCGCATTGCTTCCAGTTTGGTTGGTTGATGACGGTTCGACTGACGACACTGCGAAGGTCGCAGAAAGTGCTGGTGCCCGAGTTATCCGTCATTCATCTAACCTGGGTAAAGGAGCGGCTCTGCTTACCGGCTTTCGGGCTTTGGCCGAGGCGAGGATTCAATGCTGTAGTCACGTTGGATGCCGACCGTCAGCATCCTGCTGAGGAGGCACTGCGCCTTGCCCGGCTCCCCCTTGCGTCCGAAACCCTGATTCTTGGCGTACGTGACTTGATTCGCGATGGCGCGCCTAAGAACAGTCAGTTCTCGAATTCTATTTCGAATCGCTTCTTGTCTTGGTTCTCGGGCCAATCTCTCCAAGATACTCAATGTGGACTGCGCCGCTATCCTCTGCCGCAGATACTCGAATTGCCGCTAAAGTCGCCGGGATATGCCTTCGAAGCCGAAGTAATTTTGCGCGCGGCACGTGCGGGGTGGCCGATCGTGCAGACACCCGTGCGGGTCTGGTATCCGCCCCCGTCGGCACGCGTCAGCCACTTTCATTCGGTTAAAGATCCGACCCGCATCGTACTTCGCGTCCTAGGCACTTGGCTCGATCACAGGGCATCGTGAACAACGCGCAGCGCACATTATTCCGGAGCGTTATAATTGTCGGTGGACTCGCGTCTGCGCTCTGCCTCTGCCACGTGCTGATCGTGCAACTATGCGCACTGCACCCGCCAAAGATTCAAGACCAGCCGGGTGAGATTCGTATCCAAAGCCCCACGCTGCGTTTATATGGCACGTCGTACGTCAGCGAAGCTGACGGCGTTACCGAAGTTCGCCTCGAAGGCAACTCGGCTCAAATCGGCTGGGCATCGGGCAAGCTGCTGCGAGAAGATATTTTGGAAACGGAGGGGCACCTCTTCAAACAGCTCGAGCGCTACGTTCCAAAACCTTGGGCCCGCGCTGTGTTGCTAGATTGGGCCAGAATTCGATATTCTCATTTGGATGAGAATCTTGATTCGAACAATCGGGAAGAACTCGCCAGTTTAGGTGCATCCCTGGCGCCGGATCCGTTTGCTTCTTTCATGCCAGCCTATCAGCGATTGGTATACCTGAGCGGGCTCTATGACATCTCATTGAGCTTTGAGCGGGCACCCCTGGTGGGTTGCACGACGTTTCTTGTGCGTGGTCTTTCAAGTGAAAATGGCCATAGCTACCTGGCGCGAAACTTCGACTTTGAAGTGGACGAGATCTTCGATCAAAGGAAAGTAGTTCATTTGATGGTCGAGTCGGGGACAATTCCCTTTGCCTCGGTGGCTTGGCCCGGGCTACCGGGGGTAGTCTCAGGCATGAATGCAGAGGGCTTGGCATTGGTCGTTCACGGAGGTAGGGCTGGTAGTTTCGACGTGTCCGGCGAGCCCGTTCTGCAAACGATGCGATACGTAATGGGCCACGCGCGTTCGGCAAGAGATGCTCTCGAGATATTGCGGCAAAAGAAGCCAATGGTAAGTCACATAGTTATTCTTACGGACCCGACCACGCAGAGCCTAGTCATTGAACGTGTACCCCGACAATCTGTCTATGTGTATCGTGTTCCTGACCGCGCGGTAATCACCAATCATTTCGTCGGACCGGCTGCGGACGATCCAAGAAATATCCGCGTTCGTGAGGAAACCACCACACTTTACCGACAACAACGAGGGCAGCAGGTATTATCGCGAATAAAGCGGCCACTTACGACGTTGGATTTGTTGGCCCTGCTGCGCGAACGCCGCGGCATAAACGACATGGAATTGCCGCTCGGCGATCGACGAGCCATCGGGGCGCTAATTGCAGCTCACGGAGTGATCTTCGATACGACTGCCCTAAAGATGTGGGTCAGTGCGCCACCGCATTTACTGGGCCAGTTTATCGAATTCGATTTGAAAAAATTGCTAGGTCCCGATCCCGATCCACAGGCTTCAGTGGGGCAAAGACACTTCTTGCCCGTGGATCCACTCTTCGCCAGCGGCCAATATGAGGAGTGGAAAAAAACACAACGCGCCGCGGCTGACCGCTAGTCGAGCCGAAGCGGAGCTATGCTAGCGCTGTAGGCCGAACCACGCCCCCACACAGGCCAGTCCAAATGCCAGCGGGGCGATCGCAAGTGCCAGTACGACACCCACTGGCGCGGTCATCGATAGCAGCGCAACTACGAGCACTATTGCAACCAAGGCCCCCATGCCCGGCTCGAACACGCTGTCGGCTGCGCTTGCCAACGCCACAAGATAACCAGCAACAGGAAATGCCGCCAGCACAAAGGTTCCCATCAGCATCAGGGGCCCCGTCGCCGAAGCGTCACCGTCGTCCACCCGAGACAAGTCCATGCCCAACCAATGTGCCGTAGCAACCGATAGCCCAAGTGCAACCAGCAGCGCCCCCAAACATATGAGCGTACCAGCGGCGATCCAATGCAACAATGCGGGACGATGTTGATGCTTCCAAGCAACTCTGATCTGATGAATGGTCGGGCGCTCTGGCAAAATGCTGATTCGGCTCAGGCGCCTTGGTGGTCCTGACGATCTTGTCAGGCTTCCATTTTCAGATATGCGCTCGAATTCGTCCGGGTCGTGCAAACTGAACGTTCGGGTCTTTGGATCTCGCATTGCCGCAACTGCGCTAATCAGCATTACCAGCAATGTCGGCGCCGCAACAATGCTAAAGCCGGGCCCCATGCCAAGGGCTACGTGATTGCCAAAGCCTTGCACTATTACGGCAAGCAACCAAACGGCGGGAAACCAATGTTTGCGATTGTTTTGATCGTAACATGCCGCCGCTGCCCACCCCATGGTGCCGGCTACAATATGTGCGCAGCGCACCAATACCCGAGGAATTATCCCAATGCTAGCAGAGGTTGCAATCAGCCAACCACCATCGGCGATTGAGAATCCAAGTCCGACGAGCAAGCCGGCGCTCACTGCGGCACGTAATCTGTGCAGTCGCTGCGCGCGGTAGACGGGCCACACAACTAGAACTAGTGCCGCATGTTCAATCGGCGCCAGCACGGTACCTGCAGCGAGCATTGCCTTGCGAGTGCCCGACACCGTCACGCTGGTCGTCCAGCCTAAGGAATCCAATAAGGCACCCTGTAACAGTAATACCGGCGCGACCATGATGATGGCACCCAATACGAGCCACAGTGCGGCTCCACGTGGTAACCCGTTGGGTTTGGCAAGCCGCTTCCAGCTTGTCCAAGTGAGTGCAAGCCCCAAAAATATCCAGACCTGGGCTAAGAGTCGCATCAGAAGTGCAGCCCAACGACCCCCGTTAGCGTGGCCGCCCCGCCGATGCTAGATCCATCATTAGCATAGACTTTTGCCGCCTCCGCCAGAACAGGGTCGTTGTTAGGGTTAGCAACGGTTACGTGCTGAGAACGCTTCAAGTACAGCATGTCACCTGTCATCAATGCGCCAACCGATATAACATGGGTAAGATAGATATCCATGCCAAAGCCAATCCGTGCATTCCAGCCGTGAATGTTAACTCCTGCACTTTGCAAATTGAGGGCGCTGCTGGCCCCGCCAAATGCTCCGAGCGATGCATAGCCTGCCGCAAAGTTGAAATAGGGCTCGACCCTGCCAATCGGCATGTGAAGCCCTGCCTCCGCGTCGAGCGTCCAAAGCTGCCACGCTGAGAAATCGCCCAAACGGAACCTTGCGCCGAGTGTGAGAAATATAAGTCTTAGGCCGGCGCCAATGCCGTAGAGGGGTCCACTTTGCGACGACTTGACGAATTGTGAATCGACCAAGTTATTTGCATGAAAGGTATTGAGGCTTAAGTACTGAAAGCCCGCTTCCGCATTAACCCAAACAAATTGAAGACCCCGTCCAGAGTCCTCGTTGTCAGCCGTTTTGAGTGTTTGTTCGGTAGCCGCATTTTGTTGCTGCGGGTCATAACCAGTTTGCGCAGAATTGGCGGACCCGGGCGGCATCAGACCACCGGAGTTTAGGGTTGAATTTGAGCCTCCCCAGGGGTCAGAGGCCGCGGGCGAGCCCTGGGCCGAAGCGGCCGTGGCCCAAGCCAAACCAGTAATTGCGACAAGCGCCGAGGAAATCCGACATTCCATTTTCCGGTATCCTAACAGCTACGCAGCGATGGAAAGAAACGCCCTTGAGACCTGCCGACAATTATGGTGTCAAATAAGGGTCACTGACAGCGCTCTTTCGTGGCGGGATACCGAACTTGGGTCCTAATGTGAAGACGTTCAACTTGCGCTTGACTTCGGAACAAACCCGCAAATTTGGCGCTGAGCTCCGGGAATTTGGCCCCGTTGGCCGACTCGCAAACCTCGCGAGGGTTTGGCCAGGTTCGTCAGCTGGTTCGCTTCTAAATCATCACAACCATTGATTTAGGGAGCCCTGCGTGCGAAATAACAGCCGCTGCTCAGGCCCAGAAGTGCAGTGGCCCCGGTAGAAAGCAGGTGTGGGATGCTCGCAAAGCATAGGTTGTTAGCTCTTGTCTTGATTGGCTTCGCATTCGCCTCAGCGGCCTGTTCGCTAATCACGGACGTTGACCGGAGCAAGATAGGCAGCGGTGGCTCCGGCGGAAGCTTGAGTGTTGAAGACAGCGGCACGAGCACGGGCGGTAACGTCGCGACAACAGGTGGCAGCTCTAGCCATGACGCCGGGGAAAAACAGGACGCGGCGAATCCACAGGAGGATGCAAGCGAAGCTGATTGATGCATTTCAGGGAGCATTCCGACAGTTCGGCCAAATTGAATTCATGGTGACTACCCAACGGCGTCACCGCACTCTGAATATCCCGCACCATTTTCAAAGCCCGCTAAAAATGTCACGCGGAACGCCGAGAGTTTGATTCGAGCCCAATCGTTTGATTACGTTCCAGGGGTTGCCATCGGCTTGATGTGCCGGCAGCATTCCTTTTGCGCTATGCCCACACGAGTGAAAGTCCTTGGTTTGGTGCTTGCCGGCGGTGAGGGCAAGCGTCTGGCGCCACTCACGCGCGACCGCGCCAAACCCGCTGTACCGTTTGGCGCCAACTATCGGCTTATCGACTTTGTGCTGAGTAACTTAGTCAATGCGAACTGCCTGCGCATCGCGGTTCTGACGCAATACAAAAGCCACAGTTTGGACCGGCACTTGGCTCAAACCTGGAAAATGTCGCCTGTTTTCAACAATTATGTGATGAGCGTGCCTGCACAGATGCGTGTCGGAAAACGCTGGTTTGAGGGCTCCGCAGACGCGATCCTTCAGAACATGAATTTGATTCTCGACGAGCGACCGGACTATATCTACGTGTTCGGCGCGGATCATATTTATCGGATGGATCCGGGCCAAATGCTCCGTCAGCACATTGATTCTGGCGCGGGAGTTACCATCGCTGGCATTCGCGTTCCGCGCAACGAAGCTTTCCGTTACGGCGTGTTGCAAGCCAACGAAGATGGGCGAATTGCGAAATTTGAAGAGAAACCGCAATCTGCACGGGGGCTGCCCGACAACCCCGAAGAAGTGCTCGCGTCGATGGGCAACTACATCTTCTCGACGAAAGTCTTGGTGGAGGCAGTGCGCTCCGACGCCGAGGACCGCAACAGCAACCACGACATGGGCGGGGACATCGTAAGTAAGGCCGTAGAAGCTCGGCACGCCTTTGTTTACGATTTTGCAAACAATCGCGTACCGGGCGCAACCGACCGTGACAAGGGGTATTGGCGTGACGTAGGGACGTTGGACAGCTACTATGAATCAAATATGGATTTGGTCAGTGTCCACCCCGTCTTCAACTTATACAACGATCAGTGGCCTATCCACACTTGGTATCCCATCGTTGCCGCCTGCCAAATTCGTGTTCGATGAGGACGGGCGGCGCGGACACGCAGTCGATTCATTGGTGAGTGCCGGTGCGCTAATCGCAGGCGGTACTGTACGAGGGTGCGTGGTATCCCCATCGGTAGTCGTCCACTCGGGGGCATTAGTCGAGCATTGCGTGCTAATGGACGGAGCAGATATTGGGCGTGGCGCCATCGTTCGCCGCGCCATCATAGACAAGAACGTAGTGATACCGCCCGGGTGCCATGTTGGAGTTGATCCGGAAGATGATCGAGCCCGCGGCTTTACAATATCGGAAGGCGGAACGGTGGTTATTGGTAAAGGTGACCCAGTTCCTATGCAAAGCTGAAAGCACCACCCTTGAGCCACGAACTGAATGCGGCCATCGTCACCCGAGAGTACCCTCCGGAAGTCTATGGTGGCGCCGGTGTACACGTACAGAATTTGGTTCGTTTTCTCAAACGACATGTCAACGTAGAAGTTCACTGCTTTGGTGGACCGCGTAATTTCCCTGAGGTCGCGGGCAGTTATCAACCTTGGGACAGGCTCGACGGAATCGAGCCACATCAAGGCGCGCTAAGAACGTTGAGCGTTGATTTGGCAATTGCGGCTAAGCTTGGCAACGCAGACATTGTCCACACGCATACTTGGTATGCAAACCTCGCGGGCCACTTTGCAAAGTTGATGTACGGCATTCCGCACGTCATGACATCACATAGTTTGGAGCCATTGCGTCCTTGGAAAGCTGAGCAGCTGGGCGGCGGTTATGCCTTATCATGCTTCAGCGAGCGCACCGCAATAGGACAAGCGGATGCAATTATCGCCGTTTCTAGTGCAATGAAGCAAGACATATTGCGATGTTACCCCTTCGTCTCAGCAGACCGAATTCAAGTCATTTACAATGGGATTGATCCCGAAGAACTAGCCCCCAATAATGACACCGATCAACTTGCTTTGCATGGGGTCGATCCGCTTCGACCTTACGTGTTGTTCGTCGGAAGAATTGCGCGGCAAAAGGGTATTGTGTACCTGCTGGATGCTGCTGCGGATTTTACTGCGGGCGCCCAATTGGTACTTTGCGCGGGTG
The DNA here is from genome assembly GCA_963835565.1 of uncultured delta proteobacterium. Classification (GTDB taxonomy): domain Bacteria; phylum Myxococcota_A; class Polyangia; order Polyangiales; family Polyangiaceae; genus FEN-1139. The sequence continues at coordinate 85,031 of CAWIGY010000092.1, read as the reverse complement.
AGCCTGACACCCCAGACATTGGCCGAGAAGTTGAGGCGCGAGTGTCCCATCTGCAATCAACTCGAGGGCATGTAGTTTGGATCAATCGTATGCTGGAACGCAAAGCCTTGTCCCAACTTCTCACTCACGCAAGAGTGTTCGTGTGCCCGAGCATTTACGAACCTTTTGGAATCGTTAATTTAGAGGCCATGGCTTGCGCCGTGCCAGTCGTCGCGTCTGCTGTCGGCGGCATTCCCGAAATCGTAGTTCCAGAGGTAACTGGCAAGTTAGTACCGCTGAAAAGTGACGGCAGTTCCTTCGGTACACCCCTGGATCGCAAACAATTCGCGCAAAACATGGCAAAATCTGTGAATGAGTTGCTTGACGATCCACAATTGGCCATGCGCATGGGCGAGGCGGGCCGGAAACGAGTAATCAACGTGTTTAGCTGGCAGGCGATTGCGCAACAAACGGCCAAGCTTTACCGGGCTTTGTGCGCCTGAGCGCGAGTGATCGCAATCACACGCCGCTGCACTCGAGTCAACGGCCAACGGTAGCTTCGATCGTATACAATAACGCAGTTCGAATCAGGCTCCCAATTCTCGCGCGCCAGCAATATCCACAAATGTTGTTTTGCCAAGCGCATGCCATGCGCCAGCCAAGTATCGGGAGCCCAAGTAGCCCTGGATACCACGTCGTCCGCCATCGAAACTTGCAGTTCCTCCCCTCGAGCACAGTGCAACCTAACCTGCTTCAGACCCAGCCTTCCTATGACCTGTCGAAGGAAGGCCACTCGTTTTGCGTTCGGTTCCGCGAGGTCAATCCAAAGAGTGGGATCCAAAATTGCCATGGCAAGGCCTGGAGCCCCAGCACCTGCCCCAACGTCCAACCAGCGATATGACGGACCTAACTCAAGCCGGGCACAATGCAAAACGATAGCATCGGCAATAAACAGGTCGAATAGTTCATCGTCCGTGCGCGCCGCTGTCAAGTCAATCTTGCGATTCCACTCTACCAGCAGATGAAGCCAATTGGTCAGTGCGCAAACCGTGGCCTTGTTCCAAGTATGCTCCGGAAAAAGCTCGCGCATTATCTTATCAATTCGAGAGATTCCAGGGTCGTCCCCAGCCTTGATCGGCATCCCCGCGCTTTACCGCGTTTGGGAAGCAGCGGATACAGACCCAGAGAAATCCCCCCAATTCTTGAACCTAGTTTCCCCAAGAGCAGTCAGCGGGACGGTACCCGCTGACCCACGTAATAGAAAACGTCGGATTCACTTCATCTGGCATAGGTTTGTAATACGGGCTTCCAATTGGCACTTGCAAATCTGCCCCTGGCCCGTTAACTAGTTCGCTCAGGGGCCCGGCCCTTTTCTAAGACTCCCACGTTTTTCGCTGGACACTAACTAGGCTTCGCTGACCTCCCGCCCAAAGTAACTGCAGTGAACGATTCTACCGATTTTCCGTGGGAGCCTTTGAGGCTTTGTGTTCAGAGGCTCGACAATAATCGCCCTCCCCGTCTTCTGGAGACTATGCCGGGCGGCGCTTCGACCCGGCGTTTCGTCCGCGTACATCTTGAGTCGGGCACTACGGCAGTTGCCATGTACTTTCCCGAAGCATCACGGTCCGACGAACAATCCAAGCCAGTAAATGCTTTCGGCAGATGGCCTTTCTTGCAGATTCATGAATTGTTATCAGCGTGTGGCGTGGCCGTGCCGAACATATTAGCCGAAGATTGCGAGCATGGACTCCTGTTGGTCGAGGACTTGGGTCAAGACACATTGGCCACTTTTCTTGAGAGAATGCCTGAGGCAAGGCGCGAACTGTACCGGATGGCGGTACGCGATCTGGCACGAGCGCAAATTGCATTTCAGAACATTCAGGGAGACTCAATCGTCAACGAACGTGCATTTGACTATGATTTACTGCGCTGGGAGGTGGAACACTTTCGACAGTGGGCCCTGGAAGCCCAAGGAATTCAACTGACTTTGGCAGAGTCCGAAGTCTTTGAGACCGCCGCTTCACACATTGCGCGCGAGGCCCAAAGTTGGCCTCGCGTGTTTGTGCACCGCGACTATCAGAGCCGTAATTTGATGGTCCGACAATTGCCGGACGGCAATCATAGGTTAATCTGGATTGATTTCCAGGATGCTCTGCTGGGACCGCGCGCGTATGACTTAGTGGCACTGCTCAATGATAGCTATCAAACGTTCGCTAGCGACTTCATTGATCAGAGCTTATTACACTACTTGAGGTACACGGGCAGCTCGATTGTCGAGTTCAAACAACTTCGCTTTGAGTTCGATTGGATGACCGTGCAACGTAAGCTTAAAGACGCTGGGCGATTTGTATTTATAGACCGTGTCAAAGGCAATTCCTCATTCCTGCGCTTCGTCCTACCGACAATTTCCAAAGTCCGCCTAGCGCTAGCTAACCTGAACAGTGATCCTATTTTGCACGCATTTGAGGACTGTATTAGTGCCTGGTTTGAAAGAATCGGGGCCAGTCACGATCAGCTGCCTGAAGACCTTAACTCGATCGCAGCTCTGAGTCATCTCGACGGAGAAGATTAGGCTGTTCTGGAGGTTTCGTTGTGCTATTCTCTAGCTCGGCGGCAACCTCAAGATGCTATTGGAAATTAACCCAGAAAACCCCGAGCCACGCAAGATTCAGAGGGCCGTTGACGCGCTGCGTGCAGGTGAGATAATAGCCTATCCGACCGACACGGTATACGGCATTGGGTGCGATTTATTCAATAAGAAGGCCCTTGATCGTTTGTATCAGCTCAAAGGTCTTCCACGCTCTCGCTTATTGTCCTTCATGTGCCGAGATTTGGCCGAAGTCTCGCGCTACGCCATGTTGCATGACAATATCTTTAGGCAGATTAAGCGCCATCTCCCTGGCCCGTTTTGTTTCATTCTCAACGCCACCCGCGAAGTTCCTCGCGTGGTTCAATCGACGAGAAAAACCGTCGGCATCCGCGTGCCCGACCATCCAGTAACGCAGGCGCTCCTGGAGCAACTGGGCCATCCGATTGTCAACACAACGGCCTCTCGGCCCAACAAAGAACCCAATTTGGACCCCTCAGAAATTGACGATGAATTTCCTGGACTCGCTCTGGTGCTCGATGCTGGTCCTGGTGGAACTGTTCCCTCATCGGTTGTGGACTTGACTTCTGACGAGGCGGTCGTGCTGCGCGAAGGCGCCGGTAATCTGCAACATTTTCGTTGACACAGGGTGGGATTGCGAAACACCTACAATGCGGGTAATCCTGCGTTCGGAGTTCCGAGATTACCCCATGTCAACAATCGTCAATTCGCCGGCCTATCAAGCCCTGATCGAGCATCACGCACTGACACGTCACGTTCACCTACGTGACTTGTTTCAAAAGGATTCCGGGCGGTTCGCCAAGTTCTCATTGCAGTTCGACGACCTGCTGTTTGATTTCTCAAAACATAGAATAACCAGTGAAACTCTAAAGTTACTTACGACATTTGCGCAGCAGGCCAAAGTCGCCGAGTTCATTTCTCGCATGTTTTCAGGCGATAGGATTAATTTCACTGAGAATCGGGCGGTGCTTCATGTTGCCTTACGCAATCGAACGAGCCGGCCAGTTCTTGTCGATGGTCAGGATGTCATGCCTGCGGTCAACGAGGTGTTGGCTAAGATGCGTGCATTCGTAGGTTCCGTTCATTCGGGTAAATGGACGGGATTTACCGGGAAGCCAATTCAGTCCATCGTGAATATCGGTATTGGAGGTTCTGATCTGGGACCCGTGATGGTCACCGAAGCCCTGCGGCCCTATTGGCAAGAGGGGATCTCGGCTCACTTCGTGTCAAATGTGGATGGCACGGATATTAGTGAAAAGCTTCGTCGATTGGAACCGGAGACGTCGCTGTTTCTTGTCGCATCCAAGACATTTACAACACAGGAAACCATGGCCAATGCGGCCACGGCGCGCGCCTGGCTGATCGATAAGTTAGGGTCGGCCTCTGCAGTCGGCAAACATTTCGTGGCCCTATCGACCAATGCCAAGGCCGTTAACGATTTCGGGATCGACCCCACGAATATGTTCGAGTTCTGGGACTGGGTGGGCGGGCGCTACTCTCTATGGAGCGCTATCGGCCTTTCTATCGCTTGCACCATAGGTATGAGTAATTTTGAGGATTTGCTAAATGGCGCCTTTGATATCGATGAGCATTTTCGCGCGTCGCCCTTCGACCAAAACATACCGGTGATCATGGCATTGCTCGGCTTCTGGTACGCTAACTTCTATGGCACTAGGAGCCACGCGATACTTCCCTACGATCAATATCTCCATCGCTTTGCTGCTTATTTGCAGCAGGCTGATATGGAAAGCAATGGCAAGAGCGTTGACCGAGAGGGAAAGCGCATTTCAGACTACACGACTGGACCGATATTGTGGGGCGAACCGGGAACTAACGGTCAGCACGCATTTTATCAACTGATTCACCAAGGAACGGAGCTAATTCCGGCAGATTTTCTCCTGCCAATTCATTCACATAACCCGGTGGGCCCGCATCATCTCATGTTGGCGTCGAATTGCTTCGCACAGACTGAAGCATTGATGCGCGGGAAAACATTGCAAGAAGCAGAGCAAGAACTGAGATCCGCTGGTGTGCCAGACGAGCGCATTTCAATCATTGCACCGCACAAGGTATTTGAAGGTAATCGCCCAACCAGTACCTTCCTATTTCGCAAGCTCACGCCGCGAACACTGGGTCGCCTAATTGCCCTCTACGAGCACAAGATATTCGTTCAGGGCATTTTGTGGAATGTCAACAGCTTCGATCAATGGGGCGTCGAACTCGGCAAGCAGTTGGCCAACAAAATTCTTCCACAACTTGGTCTAGTGCAGCCTGTCACGACACATGACAGCTCAACTAATGCCCTGATCGATGCGTTCAACAAGGGGCGCGGGTAGCAGGTAACCTAGACGCGACCGATGCGAGCAAGCGGAAGTATTCCCAGTGTCCTGCTCGGAGCCATTATCCTTGGGTCCTGCGCCGCGGCCACGCGAAAGCCAGTCCTTTCACCCAAGACAAGTGCGCCGGCAATGCCCCTTGATTCCACACGCCTCCCACGGGATGAATCCGCAGAGCAGTCCGAGCCGGAAACGTCGGGAGATCCCAGTTCATTTGACGACAACAGCCCGTCTCAGGGGGCTCGGCAATCTTCCGGCGACTACAGCTGCACATCGCCGAGACCGCGCGTGTGCGAAGCAACGCCGAGCCCCGTCTGCGCTCGACGTCAGGCATTGAAAACGTCAGACAGTCCTCCCGAAGAGAACAACGTGAACTACGTCAATGGCTGTATAGCTTGCGCCGATCCAAGTGTTGTAGGGTACGTCGAGGGACGCTGTGCAGCGTCAAAGAGTTCGTCAGCCCCGACGACGTCGTCTAAACGCCAATAGGGACAGACCGAGCAGACCTGCAAGCCCCCATCCGCGCGCTCTATTACCCGCGATTCGGCATCCGCAACCGAGACTTCCGGTGCTGTTGCCGGGGGAGTTAACCGAGGGACCCGCTGCGCTTCCGTTATTGCCAGCTCCCGAGCCCGCTTGATTGCAGTTGGCGTTGGCAGCCAAGCACAGGCTATTGCCGCTGCCTCCCGTTCCCGCGGCAGTTCCATTGGGATTGAGGCAGGTGTATTGATTGGCACCAGTGCCAGACGGGTCTTGGCTGGCGTCATACGCCGTGAAGCCCGAGCAAGTGGTCGGAGCTGCACAGGGATTGTTTGCGCAGGGGTCGATGCAAGCGCCGCCCGGAATACAAATCTGTGGCAAAGTGCAGTTGGAGTTTTCACAGCCCGTCGGCAAGCATTGCCCGTTCGAGGCACAGGTCAGGCCCGCCTGCTGGCAAGGCAGGCAATTGCAGTCGGGGACGCAGGCGCCGTTTTGGCACACGAAATTGGTTGGGCAAGTCGTATTTAGGATGGCGCACAGATCTACACAGGCGCCAGCCACGCATTGTTTACCGGGCCCGCAATTAATACCCGTACAGCCGCCAACGCAGACTCCGGTTCCGTCTGTGTTGACGTCGCATCTTTGATCAGCATCACAAGTGACACTGGCGCAGGCGGTGGCAACACAATAGCCAGCACCTGTGCAACTTTGCCCCTGGGTACAGGGGAACTCTCCCGACGAGCAGGAATTGACGCAGGTTCCTTGGTAACATGTCTGTCCAGCGGGGCAGAGGGCGGGGCCGTTGGGGTCTTGGTCGTCGACAAGGCCATCGCAATTATCGTCGATAGCGTTGCATATTTCAGGCTGGGGCTGGAACACCTGGTTACAGGGAGGTTGAGTATTGCTGTTGGAAGCAACGCAGCCCGTGACACCGATCGCGCAAATGCCCTGCGTGCCAGGCACGGTACAGAGCTGGCCACCGCCTTGTGCATACGACACCTTCAACAGTGTACACGAAGTCATTGAAGTCGCCGTCGGCTGTCCAACCCTTGCCGGGAACCGGTGGGCTTAAACTGGGCCGTGGATGTCGGAAGGTCTTCAATCGCTATGTAGAAATCGACCAGGGTAGTTCTTGGAAGCGTAAATGACGGCAGTAACATAGGGCTGCCCAGAGGCCGAACTGATTTGATTCAAGCTAGTTTCCGTGTACTTGTTCTGCGTGCAGACCCCGGTTCCGCTCGGATCGGTCCCGCCTTTTACGGCAAATCCAATTTTCTTGGTGGAGCAAGCCATAAAATTGGGGTCGCTGGCGACATTGGTAAGCGGCGTTCCCGCGAGGACGTAACCTAGTTTTCGGAGAAATGCGCCGTCGATTAGTCTTCCATTGTTGTGGAAATTGATTCTGCCGAGTCTGCCGCGTAAGCCTGAATCTGTGCCGCGGTTACCAGCGGATAGATTGTCGGGTTTTGAGTACCGTCCGCACAGTACCAACCGAAATCTACTTGGCAGCCGCCCCCGTGCATCACCATTTGTCCGGTAATGCTGCATAGCGGGTTGAATGTCGCCGGCTCGGTCTTGGCGTCCTTTTGGTAGTCCACCAACGGATTGCCGTTGGTGTCGGACTCGTCAGAAATTGAACAGGCCTATCAGCGACATATTGTCCAAGTTATCGTCGCAGCAAGCAAAGTCATTGATGTTGCTCGCACCTCTGCAGCCTCCAATGGTGCCTCCAGTAGGTACGCCGCTTCCGGTACTCGAACCATCACAGAGCGTTCGAGGATCCACAGGAATCGGTCCGAAACCATTGGTGTTGACGGTATCCGGTGGTTCCATGATTTGGGCGTGTGCGGCACTCAAAGGGGCCGTTATCGCCAGCAACGCCAATGAAGAAGCCAGAACGACACGGAGAAAAGTGTTGCCAACCATGCGAGGATTGTAGCACCCGCGATGGCCGACTTTATGATTTCGGGTTAATCTTGGGGATGTCCTGCTCGGCGACCTTGGCCTAGACTTGCTCCTACCAGCGGAACTTGAGTTTGCCCTTGTCCACGTGCCGTCATGACCCAATGTTTCGGTGATGTGGTACGATTTTGCCGGCGTGCCCAGACAATCCCGGTCTAAGCGGTTTCGGCCGTGGCTGTTGCCCGCCGGCTGCGCGCTGATTTGGCCCGATCCGAATCAGGCTGATTCGGACGAAGGACTGGTCGCGGTGGGCGGCGATTTGACTGCCGAGCGGCTCCTCTCCGCCTATTCAAATGGCATTTTCCCTTGGTATCAAGACGAGTCGGCGATTCTGTGGTGGTGCCCGGAGCCGCGTGCAATTCTGCGGATTGACAATTTGCACATCTCCCGGAGCCTGCGGCGTAGGCTAGGTAAGTTCGATTTTGCGTTGAGCAGTGATACGAACTTTGCACGGGTCATCGACGGTTGCGCACATCGAGCCGAAGGCACTTGGATTACCCGTGAGATGCGAGCTGCCTACCTGCAGCTTCACGAACTGGGTCATGCGCACAGCTTCGAAGTCTGGGCGGGAAAGGAGCTAGTTGGCGGCCTTTACGGGGTTCAGGTCGGCGCTCTGTTTGCAGCCGAAAGCATGTTTCACCGGTCCACTGACGCTTCGAAGATCGCTTTGGTGGCGGCAGCGACAGCGCTTTTTGCTTCGAGCTTTCAACTCTTTGACGTGCAATTTGAAACGCCCCATTTGGCGAGTCTCGGGGTGACAGTGATCCCAAGAAAGGCGTATTTAGCATCCTTGTCGAGTGCCCAAGCTTGCCCAATAGCTTGGCAAACGGTGGTAGATGCGCTGGCCAATAGTCATACATCCGTCTGGACGGCCAGTAGGTGACAGCGGCACTTTGTACCGTGCGGTTGCACTAACGCCTGGGCCGGGTAAGGGTTTGCTCCCAGCTTCGCCGTGAATATGCTCACCGCCACGACCCATCTCGTCACTGCGGCCGTCCCTGCCAAAACCAGGGTGGCATTGCGTCGAAGGCGAAGAATCTTCGCCGCAGGGGTTCTTCTCGCGCCTGGACTGTTTAGCCTAGCCTCGGATGTGCTGCATCGCGGTCGCCGAATTGCCGCTTTCGATGTCTATCACGGCGCGACGTACCTGGGGGCGGTGATTGAGAGCCTCGTAATCGGGAGCCTGCTTTTGGCGGGCGCCGCCCGCCGTCGCGGGAGTTGGCGTTGGGCGCTCGCCTGCCTATTTGCCATCGAACTTACCGCCGCAATTGGAGGGCAGCATTACTTTTTCGAGCAATACAATGCCTATCTGAACACCGACGTTTCTGAATTCGCCTCGAATTTCAAAGATAGCATCGTCAATCAACTGCTTGCCGACCTTTCGAACTATCTGAAAGTTCTTTTGCCCGTGTTGGTGTTGGCCATCGGGCTATTGGCAATAGCAAAACGCTGGGTTCGACTGACACGACGGCAAGCCAATATTGCTAGCGTGTTAGCCCCTGCACTATTACTAGCGTCGCTGTTCTGTCCAACGCAACATCGGCAATATCAGGCGTCCACCCCAGATATACTCTACTTTAATGCAGTCGGCGGCCTAATCCGGACTAATCTGGGGCTCACTCAACAATCGGGCCAAGTGCGCCCCATGGCTCGCCACTCCTTGCCCGTGCCATCGCTTGTGCCTAAGCTCTTGCACCCGCGTAACGTCCTTTTGGTATTGCTCGAAAGCGTGCGCGCCGATGCCACGTGCATCGACTACGATCCCGAATGTCGTCGGACTGAAGCAACCAATCGCCTTTTCCCCGCGCGAATTGGGCTGCACCACCTGCACTCCCTCGATTCGAGCACCGCCATTACGTTGGCCGTGCTCTGGTCGGGGCTTTTGCCTACCGAATCGCGCGAACGCCTGCACACGCAACCGCTATTGTTCGACTATGCCAAGGCTGCCGGATACCACACAGCGTACTTGACTTCTCAGAACCTATTGTTTGGCAACACTCGACTTTGGGTGAAAAACCTGGGAGTCGATCGATTCTGCAGTGCTACCGAGCTCGATCCCGAGTCCGATCTCGACATGGGCGCCCCCGAGCGAAGTCTCGCCGACCGCGTAAAGCATGAGTTTGATACCCTACCGGAACCCTTCTTCGCAGTCGTGCAATTGTCGAACGTGCATTACCCGTACTTGGTCGATTTGAAAGGCCCCCAGCCATTTCAGCCCGCTTCGCGCAGCAAAGCCCCGGACGACAATTACAAGTTCTTCAACCAATATCAAAATGCGGTGCACCAACAAGACTGGCACGTCAAAGACTTTCTCGAGCACCTTGAGCATCTCCCCGCTGGGCCACGCACGGTCGTGTTGTACACGTCGGATCACGGCGAGGCATTTCGGGAACACGGCAACATGGGACACACTTCAAGTGTCCTCGATGAGGAGATTCACGTTCCCGGTTGGATTTACGCACCACCGGGGACGATCACTGATGAGCAACGATCCTCGATAGAGAGCAAGCGCAATCAACCATTGACGCATCTGGACTTGACGCAAACGATGCTGGACCTACTCGGCGTTCATGATGCACCGGAAATTCAGCAATACACGTCGCAGACCTTCGGTCGGAGCCTGCTTCGCCCGGGCCTTGATGAATCACAAGTGACCCTTACGAATTGTGCCGGGGTGTGGTCTTGCGCCTTTGAGAATTGGGGCGCACTGCAAGGCTGGAAAAAGGTAGAAGCTCGAGAATGGGACACCCACTGGCGCTGCTTCGATTTACAGACGGATCCCAATGAGCAGCATGATCTCGGTGAGCATGCCTGCCCCGAATTGATAGGTTTCGCAAAAGCGCAGTTCAAGCGCCTACCGGGGCGCATTAAGAAATAACCGGTTTAGCGCGTCCAAATCCCGTAAGCGACGCAGCCGAAGAACGGGATCAGCAGCCACAACAACGGAATTATGGGGCTCTGCATGCCCTTCGAGCCGGTCATCCCATAGTCGGGCGGCACCACGTGCGAGCCCTCAATGGCTGCCGACCCACGGGCAGCCGGGCGCTCGGACTCCGACGACTTGGATGGCACAGCGCGCTCGGTCATGGCCCGCCAGCTCTAGCACCGCATGGCGCTGGGCCAAGTTAGTTTCAGGAAGAAACGTAAGTCTTGACGTATGCTCGGCAAATTGCCGCACGCAGGGTCGGGCCCCTGCGTGCCATGTCAGCCTAGACTTCAGGCGTTCAGGTGGCGTCGCAGTATGAGCAACATCCGCCGCAATGGTTCTGCGGCACCCCACAGCAATTGATCGCCCACGGTGAATACCGTGAGGAATTCCTCGCCTAAACGCATTTTCCTCACGCGCCCCACGGGTACTGACAACGTGCCGGAAACGGTCGCGGGGCTGAGTTCTTGCAGCGTCGCTTCCTTTTCGTTAGGAACCCATTTGACCCATTCATTCGAACCTCGAATCAAGGATTCAATTTCATCCAGGGGTGCATTCCGCTTCAACTTGATGGTCAATCCCTGGGCATGACAACGCATGGTGCCCACTCGAACGCAAAGTCCGTCGACGGGAACAGGTTCAGAATTCTGGAGGATCTTATTAGTTTCCGCGTAGCCCTTCCATTCTTCCCTGGTTTGACCCATATCGACCGGTTTATCGATCCAAGGAATTAGGCTCGCAGCCAGTGGCGCACCAAATTCTTTCGTCGGAAATTGCGATGACCGCGCAGCATCCGCGATGGCACGTTCAATAGCGAGGGCACTACTTGCGGGATCAGCCAGCAAATCGCTAGATACCCGTCCAAGATGTTGCATTTGAAGCGCCAACTCTCGCATGTTTGCCGCACCCGCACCGGACGCCGCTTGGTAGGTCATGCTGCTGAGCCAATCCACCAATGACGCTCGAAACAGCCCGCTCATGGCCATTAGCATCAGACTAACCGTGCAGTTCGCGCCCACGTACGTTCTTATGCCCTTGTGGAGTCCGTTTTCAATCACGTCCAAATTGACAGGATCCAAAACGAGCACCGCGTCGTCATTCATGCGCAACGTGGACGCTGCGTCTATGAAATAGCCTGCCCAACCTCGCGACCGCAGCCTTGGGTAGACTTCAGTCGTGTAATCACCGCCCTGGCAACTTACCAATACCGCCTGCTTGGCCAGCTCATCGAGATCCTTGGCGTTGACGAGCGTTTTGATTCCTTGGCCAATGTCCGGCCCGTGGCCTCCCACGGCGGAGGTCGTAAAGAAAGTTGCATCAATTGAGTCAAAATCATGCTCGGTGCGCATCCGCTCCATGAGCACTGAACCGACCATTCCACGCCAACCAATGAAGCCAACATTCAGCATAGCAATTCGACCAAAGTTTGTACCGAGCTCGGTTTGATGCAAGGGATGGGTCCGCAAGGCTGGTTGACGTTCGAGTGAAACTGGCGTTCATTTCACGATTGGCAAGGAGGCAGGCGCGCTCGTAGGGTTTTCCCCGGGGCAGAACGGAAAAGTCCGTCTATTCGGCCGCATTCACAGAGATGTTGCACCATTCGTGCATTGCAAGACACGCGGTTCGTGGGAACACTTGGGTCCTGTGAAGAAGTCACCAAAGGCATCGTTGGCCAGCAAGCGCCGAACGGCTGAGTTTACTGAATTGGATCGCGCGTGGGAACACCTGAGCGTTGAGATGTCGTCAGCGGCATACCGTGATCGATTGCCAACTCCGCACGACGAAAATCCGATCCGACATGATGCTGCAGGTTCGGAACGCTCGGATAAACCTCGCGATAAGTTGCCAACTTTGCCCGAAGTCGACCCGTTGCGCTATGATTTATTGCCGTGAGAGAAGTGGCGCTATGCTGGGCGCGATTTCATCGAAGTGTTGGGTCCTTGGAGTTCCGCGCCTTAAGGTCGCAATCGAATCATCCACAAGAATTGTCGTAAACGAACTTGATCCACTGAGAAAAGAATTCGTTTCGGTGTGAGCGCCAAGTGTTGAGCGGCTGCTCGAGGTTTAAATTGACTGGCGGATCAAGGTCTTCGCGTCCCAATTGGCGATCTCTTGCATATTCGAACACTAAACGCTCGGGTTCGTATTCAGGGTGACCGAGATGCATTATGAATCGACGGTCGCTACTTTCGAAAATTGTATAGCCCGTTTCGGGAGCATACGCGAGCAGGCGAACATTGCCGGCCACTTGCTGCTGTTCCAACTCCGTGTCGTCAATGCCGGAATGGCGACTTTGCGGGCACCAGAAGGTGTCGTCGGTGTCCCCGGTGATCGGATGGTGCCGCTCGATGTTGTTGGTACTAAATACACCAAATAGCTTCCGCTCTAGGATTGTCTTTTCGATTCCAATGAGTTTAGCCAGCGCGAGCCCTCCCCAGCATAAACCCAATGTGGAGGCACAATGCTGTCTGGCTTGTGATAGGATCGGGGACAATTCCTCCCAATAGTGGACCTCTTCGAAGGCCAGCTCTTCAACAGGAGCACCGGTAAGCAATAGGCCGTCAAGCGGCTGTGATTGCATCGCCTCTTCGAACGTCACATAGGCGCTTCGAATATGTTCCCAATTGCTCGTCTTGTATGCATGAGACTTGAGGCGAATCCAGATCGGTTCGATCTGTAGGACCGATCGACCGAGGGGTTGCAAAATGGTGTACTCGTATGTCTCGGCCATAGGCATCACGTTTAGAATGCCAATGCGCAAAGGCCGGATGTCTTGGTGTACTGCTTGCTCGGCCGATATACATACGACTCGACTTTCCTCGAGCGCATGCCGGATGTGGTAAAATTTCGGCAAGATGATCGTCACCAACTGACTCCTGGTGTCGCGGAACCAAAGTGTAGTCAGTTGAACGCCAAGGCGCCACGCTGCTGTCCCCCAAGCGGTGACGTCGTATTTGCGGCACGAGGCCAAGTGGGTGCAAGACCCAAAAGACTAACGGGAAGTCCTCCCAGCTGGGCCCCGACCCAGACAACTTGGCCCCGGCGAGGGCCGCTTTCGGTGCATCCAACTTTCCAGCCGAAAAGCACGCGTCAGCGGCAAATCGGCGACTGGTCAAGCATCCAGAGTTAAGCAAGACTACCCTCCCCGTTATTGAGGAGGACATTGTGAAGAGAGCCTTTGGCGTATTGCTTCTGTTGCTGACAGCGTTTGCCTGCGGCCATTCTGAAGATGAATGGCGCGCACAACTCGCACGCTACGACCAACTCAATCACCAATACGACGGGGAAAAGGCGGAAAGAGCGCGCGTTCAAGCCGAGCTAGATGCAGAAAAGAAACGCGCTTCGGATCTGCAAAAACAGTTGCAACAGATGGGGATCAATCTTGACTCCATCAATGCGCAATTGCAGCAAACGGACACGGAAAAGGCCCAATTGGCTGCGAATCTTGACCAGCTTAAGCGCGCGCTGGACGAATACAAGCAACGCGCCGATCAGCTAGAGCGTATCAAGCAACGCTTCGAACTGTTGAGGGACAAACTCAACAAGCTTACCCAGCTTGGTCTAAAGGTCGAAGTCCGCAACAACCGAATGGTAATTCGCTTGCCGGGAGACGTTCTTTTCCCTTCAGGATCAGATAAGCTTAAAGACCAGGGCGTAAGCGTGCTCGGTCAAGTCGCGGACGTAATTCGCAATGACGCCCAGTTGTCCAAGCGATATTTCGAAGTGGCTGGGCACACGGATAATAAGCCCTTGCAAGGGGGGCCATTCCGAGACAACTGGGGACTTTCCCTGATGCGCGCTCGTCAGGTGCTCATTTGGCTAATCGCGCCCAAGGATGCCGAAGGTGGCGGCGGCGGGTTGGACCCAAAGCGACTACACGCCGCAGGATACGGTGATACCGACCCAGTAGCCGATAATGCTGACGACAACGTTCGCGCCTCCAATCGTCGTGTCGAGCTCGTGTTGCTCCCGGACGTAGAGGAAATGCTTGATCTCCGACAGATGCTTTGAGGGTTCGAGCCACGAGCGGCTGAGGTGGCCTGAACATCGAGATTAGTCGCATTGAATATCGGATAGCCGGTCGTTTTTTCGATTTCTTTCTAGAAACTCCTGCTCTTTCGAGCGCGTAGCATTGAATTGAGTCCGTCGTGGCACTTAACCCCCGGGCGGTTTTAGACTGCCGCCCGCGGCAGGGCTGTGGCTGACTCGACGCTCGAAGAACTAATGCAGTCGTACGTCGATGGCAACGCTGTCGCTTTCGAAGAGATTTATCGACGGGTGTCTCGGTCGCTCTTCGCGTATCTGCTAAGGCTCACTCGGGATCGTCCCCGTGCGGAGGATTTGTTGCAGGTCACGTTCGTCAAAGTTCACCGGGCAAGAAGCAGCTACCTAATGGGGGCACCGCTAATGCCATGGCTCCTCGCCATTGCGCGACGAGCATTTTTGGATGAGCGGCGCATGAAGAAAAGCCGCTACGAAGATCTCAGTCACGACGGCAAATTACCGGAACGTCCTGAATCATCTGAGTCCGTGAATGATGCGGTAAGCGACGCGCTGGCGCGCGCTTTAGAAGACCTACCGGAGAATTACAGGGAGGCGATTCAATTGACCAAGATTACCGGTCTGTCTCTGAGCGAGGCGGCCGATGTATTGGATACGACCCCAACCGCAGTGAAACTTCGTGTCCATCGCGGGTACAATCTGATTCGCGATAAGATTGATGTGCAGGGGCGAGCAAAAGCGTGAAAAAGTCCTCCGATCCCCTGGATGACCCCGCCTGGCCCGAGCCGGCAGCTCCCTCCGCAGCCGTTGACGAGGCGATTCACCGGATTTGCGCCGCCCAGCTTCGCCCCGTGAGGTCGCGTAGCATCGCTGATCGAATTGCGCGTAGCATCGTGCTGTCGGGCGGGCTTTTTGTGGTGCTTTTAGGCCTAGGTTGGAAGCTACACCCGCCGCACCGCGCAGTCGCAGTGGCCCTGGCGGGAGCGCTAGTGTGGGGTGTTACTCAAGCTTCAGTAATAATTGTAGGTCTTGGGCGCCCGCCGGGCATGCGCGCCCATCGCTCGGTTCGATGGGCAGTAGTTCTTGCGGTGCCTCTGGCATTTTTCATACACTTAACCGTGGCGTCCGACGTAACGTTTTCAATTCAGGATTTTGTCACGGCGCCCCGCTCGCTCCGCCACACGATTATCTGCGGCATTCATTCCTTGGTATTCGGAACCATGGCGATAGTCGCATTGTTTTTCATGTGGCGCAGAACGGACCCCTTTAGTCCACGGTTGTCCGGTGCCGTGGCTGGTCTTGCTGGGGGTCTGGTCGGCGCCATAGCTTTGGATATGACGTGCCCCCACTTGGAAGCGTGGCACCTTTGGATTGGACACGGGCTAACATTGCTCACGCTCGTGCTCGCCGGGTGGTATGCAGGTCGGCGTTGGCTGGCGCCGTAATTACTTCGATGGCTATACACATCCACCCGGTTTTGCCAGATGCCGTCGCTGGGGCAGGGGCCCCTGCGGCCAACATGATAAAGAAATCTTGGTCTTGGACCGATGCCAGCTATTGCGATGGTAGCCTAGACGCCAAAGTCGCGGCCGGAGGCAATTTCGAAGCGCGAGATGGCCCCACTGGCAGATTGTTGCGGCGTCAATCTGGAGTTGTTTAGGGTGCCGCGGGAGCAACCTCGGGGACGGCCGGTCCCCCAACAGGCGGCGGGGTGCCGCCGTCATGCGATTGTGTGACTTTCCAAACTAGTCCGCTCGGAATGAGATCCAAAGTAACCGTCTGCGGATTCGCGTTGTTAATCAGGGTCGTCACTTCTACTTTAGCCCGCGCTGGTAACAACTCCAATAGGGTCGCCGAGCCTATCACTTTATCCTTTAAAGCAAGGCGATCCTTATCGCAAGTATCCACATTGGCTTCGCAGAATTTGAGCAGTTCGTGAATCTTATCAGCCATCGTGGCGGACACCAGCTCACCCGCTAAAAGATAATCTTTGGCAACATATCGCAGCTGAAACTCTAATGCAGCGTTTTTGGGATCACGCGCCAGCTGATCAACACTTACGTACCGCGGGTCGCGAATCTGATCGGGGTGAGCATTACAGGCGAGCCTAGCGGCAAACCACATAATAATCATGAGTAACGATACGCTGCCGAGCATTCCAATTGTCTGAAACTTGGGAACATTAAGCGCTTCCTCGCTCGTGGGAATATCAAGCTTCTTTCGCGGCATGCGAGGCCGCAGGGAACGGCGTTTGGGTCGCGCACGACGCGTGCGCTCCCTTTCTTCGTCATCGTCGTCGTCATCGTCATCGTCATCGTCGTAATCGTCGTCGCTAGAAACATTTCGACTTCTTGCGGGCATCCGTCGCCGTTGCTGTGACTTCGCTGACGGACTTTCCGCGCGGGTCGCCTTGTTTGCCAACCTGTCCACAACTTGGTTGTGCTCATCGGGTAGATCAGATGACGCCTCACTCGGCTGGGCCGAATTGCGATTCTGTACGTCTTCACTTCGGCTATCATGTGTGGCACTTGTGTCGGCGCCAGCGGCGTCTGCCGAATCTTCAGAGTCAGAGTCGCGTTCACGATCGTAAGCCATGACGGCAGGGAGCATCCTCGGGAAGGGCCTTCAGTGCAATGGGATCAATAGCTGAATATATGTTCAGTTTTTGTTGCTCCCGCAATCATTCGAATCTGGGGCGAGCCGGCCCAGTTTCCGGGTCCCGACCCGGAAAACGGCATCCGAAAAAGTTGACTCAAGGCCAACGAGTTTCGCACGTTAGAGTCGCTAACCGGTCCAGATGATAAAGCGCGAAAGTTGGTTTCTACTGCGGCAAATGAGCCAAAGAGCCAGCATCCGAATGCTGACCGCTTACAGTCTTGCCCTCGGAATCCCCGGTTGTGCATTGCTTGCAGTCGCGAGTCATTGGGTTCCCGAGGCAACGTCTGGTCGAGCGTGGTTAGGAACGAATATTGTTCGTGCCGGATTGATAAACTGGTTGCAGGGCATTGTCCTTGGTGTGGTCGCGATTGGCGGGGCGATACTGATTCGCGGTCCATTCCCGCAAAAATCGATTGAAATCTTGGACGATTTTGGGCAACGCTTCAGCGGACAAGGGCATATTGGTCTCAAGGTCCGCCCCATACACGGAGCGTTGCTGCTGGCACGCCTTGCCGCCATTGTGCCACTTTGCATCATTCTTGGTTCCTTGATAGGCGAGAAAAGACTCAATCTCAGCGTTAATATCCTAGGTGTAATGAGCCGTTTTCTTGCTGCTGTCTTGCTATTTGCATGCATTTGCGGAGCGGCTGCAACCTGGCTCAATCAAAGAAAGCTGCGCTGGCCAGTGACAACGTGGTTCGCAATTTGGATTGTTCCCGAAATTGTCCGGCTCGGAGTGCCTGAGTCGCCAACATGTAGATCGATTTTCGGTTGGTTTGTTTCGACGGCGATAGGCACTTGGGGGCACCTTTGACGACCATTCAACTACTGGGTCTTAAGAGCCGTTCGTTCGCACCCATTAGCGTCGAGCTTTCGACCGGACTTTGGGTAATTCTGACGGATCGAGAATGTGTCGCTGACGAGTTCTCTCGACTGTTGGTCGGGCTAGACAGGCCGCGCCGCGGTAATTTACTAATTGACGGTCAATCACCCCGCAGTTGTCCAACGCGACGCAAGAGCATTGCAAGCTTGCTTGCGCGTGAGCAATTGTGCTTTTCAGAAACCACCGAGGGCGCCGTCGCTGCCATAGCTGCGCTTCGGGGCGTTTCGCTAGATGCGATTTCAGTCCTCAAACTCCTGACTATTGAAGCCTTAGCAACAAGAGATACGCGTTCGCTTACGTCAAATGAATCGCGACAAGTGGCTACGGCGTTGGCACTTTCCCAGCTGGATGCCAAGGCGGCGGTTTTCTTCGAACCACTTGTGGCGCTAAACCAAACGCAAATATCACAGTTTCAGCATCAATTATCCACACTCGCAAGGCAAGCCTGCGTCTTATGTGTTACTTCAAGTATGCATGATGCACGATTGCTGGGTGGACCTCACGCGCAATTGACGTCAGGTGGTTGGACTGCGTTCAAGGGGGACTTAGTTGGATCGCCTCTGCAGCACGTTTACGTTGAGGGCCCGAATTTGCGTCAACTTACCTCGGAAGTCGCACTGCTTTTTCCAATAACTCGACTAAGCCTTCAGACAAGAAATCAGACCCAAGACTCACTTGAAATCGTAGGTGCATCAAGCAATTTATCAACTAGCAAGATAGTTGGGATCGCACGACGAACACGCACTTCAATTAGTCGTATGTTTGCAGAGGGCATGGGCACCGCCCCGATTCAAGGTGATGCACAGCAATTAATGACAGAGTTGGGTCGTGGCGACACGAATAAGACAAATTCCGGGCTCAGCCTGAGTGCACTAACCATCGGCGGGCGCAGCCAATGGCACTTGACATCAAAAGTGCTCGCGTCGGTCATGGGCTGCGCAGCGCTGTTGGGCGAACCCAGCGTCGCGGCCATATATGCGAGTCTGCAACGTTTTGGCGCAAACAGCTGGACGAGCTATGAAGCCTTGGTGTTTCTGGGAACGGTGTTGGCACCGCTTTGGGCGCTCATACTGTGTCGATTAATGTATGCGGATTCCGCACTTGGGAGCGGGGTCGAGGTTCTTGCGCGATATGGTGCCAAAAGAAGGATTCTTGCTCTAAATCGACTCCTGACAGTTTCGCTGCTAAATGGGGCGCTGGGCGCGATATCTTCGGTATTGATGCTCGTCTGCATTTCAAGTGGGTGGGCGGCCCCTGCCCATGGCGAGTTGGTGTTGGCATCCTGGATCGTCGGTCTGGGCGGGGCCGTGTATGGAGCAATTGTCGTAGCTCTAACCGATGCGACGCGGTCCCACTTAAGCCGATGGGCATTCATATTGCTTGATTTCTTGATGGGCGGCACATCAAGAGCAATTTCCTTCCCGTTTCCCCGAGCGCATCTGCACAATCTTCTCGGTTCGGCGACGGCGATTGAATTTTCTCAACGGGGATCCTGCATAATTCTAGGACTGCTGTTGTTCTTGGCCGTCGGGCTGACGATGCTTCGCACTGATCCTTAATGTCGGCACAAACTGGCCTGGCAATGGACACTGCGCTAGCGTGTCAGTCGTGCGGGGAGTTTGCATCAACCTGTCGGATCCTAACACGCTACGACAGTTACTTGATTCCGGAGCAGAGGATCGCGAACTTGGCCCTTGTCAAACGCCTGACGTGAATGATGGCGAATGGCTCACCGTGGACGTGTGTGTCGCGGGAGACACGGTAACGCTTCCAGCGCGCGCTTGCGAGATGGGCGACGGGGTGAGGCTTACCTTATCAGACAGGGACTGGGAGCGGCTTACCAGCTTTGCACGTCGTTGCGCATGTGCAAGTGAGACGAAAGAACGGCCTAGTGGTATTCCGCATCCTCCGCGTGGAAAAATTCTGGTTGTGTCGGCCGAATCGGCAGTTCGCGAAGTAGTAGCGGCAACGCTGGAATGCGCTGGCTTTGCTGCCGCAGTAACTAGCTCGGCGGAGGAGGCAGTCTGCACCTTACAGCGGCAAGTATTCGACCTGCTAATCCTCGACACACAATTGCCCGATGCGCCATCGGCAACATTGATGCAGCGATTGACCGAACTACCTACCGCGCGACGCCCAGGAACTCTGATGCTCGCGTCGGGGCCGTCCAAGTCAGACACGACGGAAGTGCAGCAAGCCGGTGCCGACGATTTTCTTGTGGCACCATTTAGGCGACAAGAGTTGCTGGCACGGGTGTTGAGCCTGCTGCATTCAATCGCGCGGGGTCGGCAACTCAGTGGTGCAGCCTAGCTGCTATTGGCATCGTGCTAGCTTGGGGTTGCCGACCCATCTGGTAGCCATGGGAAGGTTGGCGGGTCCGGCTGACAAAAATACCACTTAATGCTGTTCGCGAAATGCGTCAGCCGGACGTAGCTGCGCCGCGTAGCGGGCGGGCCAAACAGTAGCTACCAGACAAACTAACAACGCAAATGCGCCGACCAAGATAAACTCGCTTGGCTGCATGCGGACCGGGAGTCGAGAAATGAAGTACACGCCGGGATCTAGCGGAAATTCGTATCGCATGAGGGCACGGCATCCAACATAGCCTAAGGCCATCCCAAAGCCGGTGCCTACCATGCCTATGAACCCACCCTGGTAAAGGAAGGCCCTGAGAACGGTACGATTGGAAGCGCCCAGAGCCTTGATAATGGCAATCTCCCGCTTCTTTTCTAGCACGACCATAATCAACGTCGCCACAACGGTAAATGCGGCCACGATGATAATCAAAGCCAACACCAGACTAATGAGAATCTTCTGAATCGTAAGCGCTGTAAAAAGGCCATGATTGAGTTCTTCCCAATCCATGGTGCGATAGATTCCATTGTCCAACTTGTCATCAATTTCGTGGGCGATGGTCTTGGCCTTGTTGACGTCGGCAATGCGCATCTCCACACCCGTCACGGAATCCCCGGCACCAAGAAAGCCTTGAGACTCGTACAAATCGGTGTAGACAATTTTCGAATCGTACTGATCGAATCCAGCGTCAAAAACAGCAACAACCTGAAATTGTTTCGCTACCGGGGCTCGAATAACCCCGCCAGACACGGAATACCCGATCGTGGGGGACGCCACTTGAATGCAATCACCCAAGTCGGCATGCAAATTCTCGCGAAGTGTTTTGCCGATCACGATTCCGGGTAAGCCTAATTGGCCACTGTGAATCTTGCACGGATCCTCCACAAGTTCCGGCGGCAGAATGTCCTCCTCTGGAAGCTGGCTTTGATAGCCGCCAATGGGTTCGACACTACCGGTGGGTGTTGCAGGCTCCATTGCCGGCACTCGCAAGACTTTCCGCTTCACGTCTGAAATGAGCGTCTTGGTTGTCTGCGCTTGTTGAAGCGCTGTCGATTTTTCCCCGCGATTCTTGGATGGCTTTTATTAGTCCCGTCCGACCATGCAGCCGGGCGTGTAATTGGTTTATGCGCATCATTTTCTGTGACCGCTGCGTTGCGTCCTCGATCACCTTCATTCGCGCTGGGGGCAGTGGCGGGTCGATCGCCTATGATCAGAGAGGATGTCCCGGTGTCGAGGTCGCCAACATCACCAATAAAATCTAACGGGTCATGCTGCCGTTTGGGAGGGGTCGCACCCTGTCGGCGAAGCCCGGCTAAGCTGCCACGAATGATATGCCTAGGCAGATCGAGCACGCGAGGCATGCGATCCGGATCGACGCCCTTTAACAATACACCTGTTGCGGTGTGTTCACCGTGTGTCAACATCATCGGACTTATGACAAATGGAGCAACACCGGTAACGCCTCTTATATGTTCGACCTTCTCTATGACTTCACGATACTCGCGAAAATCAGTCGAGTGCTTCAGGACCAAGACATGGGCGTTGACACCCAGAACCTTGTCCTGAAACTCTTTCAAGAAGCCGCCGGTGACACTTACGACTATCGTGAGCGCGGCAACGCCGAGCACAACGCCCAAAATTGCGAACATTGTACCGACAGAAACGAACGCTCGCTTCTTAGATCGAACGTAACGAACCGCGAGCTCAAGGGAAAAAGCCATTTTCGCGGGTGTAGCAGACAATCCGGTTCTGGATGCACCGGTCGGGGCTACTGGCCGGCATACGACGGGAATTCAGTATTGTTGAATGCGAATATGCCAGGCGACAGCACCGCAAATATAACTGGCATGTGCGCAAACCTTTCATAGTTGCGAACGGCGTCAACTAGTACAACTTCACGAATTGCCCTAGCCTAGTTTCCGACGAAATATTCAGAACCCTTGAAAAATACTCAACAAAAGACCACGCGCCGGATCGGGCCCCTGCGCGTCACGGGACAAGACAATCCCGGAAAGAGCAGAGACCCGTGCGTTTCTGCGAGCGATTAACTCGAAGATACCGTGAGAAATAGAACAACAATAAACAGCCAAAACCCCGAAAATTCACGGCGAAACGCATTTTTCGCCGTGAACCAGCCTAGTGAATTGCAGACCATTGGCGCGATTATTGCTTTGCTGGTACCCGCTGTCCAATATTTGTTTGTGATTGGCACATCTGGGCACCTTGGCCTGACTCGCGAGACTCGATTCGAATTACTATAAGAATTGAACGACTTGGAACCGTCTAAATACGGGACCTGCCCATGAAGAAGCTGCAAGACCCCATCGACGTACCGACTCAGGTCGCCTCCGGGGCCCAATCACCCGGGGCACCGAAATCCTCAATTTCCGGTGACGTGCCCGCCCGAGTATTGGCCAATACCGAAGCAGCACATTTGCGGATGGTCGCCGTGAAACCCGCCACACCATCGATCCCGGATGGAACTGAAAGCCCGTCGGCGTTGGTTCAAATTCAGAACTCCAAACGAAATGATCCGTATCTGGGATTCGTTATTGACGGACGTTATCGCGTGGAGTCGGTCATCGGCGAAGGCGGAATGGGCGTTGTTTATCTCTGCAAACATAAGGTCATCGGCAAACGCGTTGCTATGAAGGTATTGCGTGCTGATTTAGCGCGTGATACGGAAGTGACCACTCGTTTTCTTAACGAAGCTCGCGCGGCTTCCGCGATAGGCAATCCTCACATCATTGATATCAGTGATTTCGGCCAGCTCCCTGATGGCTCCACGTATTTCGTGATGGAGCATCTGGATGGGGAGGCACTAACCCGTGTAATTGAAACAAGTCAACCAATACCGTTGGCTCGCATTTTGCACATTGCGCGCCAGCTCGGCGAAGCACTCGCCGCTGCCCATGACGCAGGTATTGTTCATCGCGATTTGAAACCAGACAATATCATCCTGATCACACGCGGCAATGAGAAGGATTTTGTCAAGATTCTTGATTTCGGCATCGCCAAAGTGTCAACGGCCGAAGGTCGATTGACACGAGTTGGTACCGTATTTGGAACTCCTCACTACATGTCTCCTGAGCAGGCGGCTGGAACGCCTGTCGATCACCGCGGCGATATATACTCATTCGGCGTTATCCTTTACGAAATGGCCAGCGGTCGGGTGCCATTTGACGCGGATAACTTCATGGGCATTCTCACTCAGCACATGTACAAAGCCCCGGTACCAATTCGCGCTCTAGTACCGGTAATTCAAGATATTCCGCCGGGCCTTGAGGCAATCATACTGAAATGCTTGTCCAAGCGCCCCGAGCATCGCTATCAGACAATGCGTGAGCTGGTGGACGAGCTAGACAAAGTGGAAAAAGGAATTGTGCCAGATGCGGTACCTGAACTTATGGACCGCTCTGGAGGCTTTAATGTCCCGACGGACTATTTCAGGACTGCAGCGATTGGCGCAGTTGTGCCGGCGGCACGTAACATGGTTCCTCGATCGCACTGGCCAATTTATGCTGGATTGGCGGGGGTCTTGGCCGCAGTGGCCATCGTAGTTGCAATTTTTGCCCAGAGCTCGGCAGGTAGGGCAACGCAAGTCGATCACAGTCTGAAGTCACCAACAGTACCCCCGCAGGCTCCCGCCGTGCCCAACGTGGAAGCAAGGCATGACGATGTCCACGCTATTCGCCAAGTGGTACTTGCGACTCAGCCGATAGACGCACATGGATTCATTGCCAACGTAGATTTGGGACCAAGTCCAATTGTGGTCGATATCCCCGAGGCTACTACAAAGGTGATCGAAATTCGGCGCGCAGGTTTTGCATCCAAAAGCGTAACGCTGGACGGAAGCGAAGGTCGGCTATCAGTCCTTCTCGACAAGAACTCCGGTCGGCTAGACAACGCCCATTCACTCCCCGCCAACAAGAACAGCAAGCGGGACAATTCTTCGCACTCGAACTCTACAATGGGTGGAGGCGAACTCTCAGACCCTTGGGCGCATTAACGCCTATTCTCGACTAATACGAACAAGAGCGAACCCCGCCACAGTTCGACATTCTGGGCTGTACGATCGATTGATGTCGCGCATTTCATGATTGCTCAATAAGAAGTATGCGTTCCAAAGGTCCAGCGTAATGAGCATCGTCCTTGATCAACAGGCGCTGGCCAATGCGGTCCCAACTCCCATACGTAAACTATGTTGCAGGATACACGATGCTGGGTTCGGCGTGTGGTGCGTGGGCGGCGCAATTCGGGATGTCATCCTGAAACAACTGGATGGCCATGATGACGTTGGCTGCGGAGACTGGGACATCGCTAGCACTGCGACTCCAGATCAAATCGCACAGCTCTTTCGTCGCGTGGTGCCGAGTGGAATTCGTCACGGAACAGTTACGGTAATGCTACCCAAACAAGCGGTGGAGGTAACGACATTGCGCGGGGAGCAAGGATACTCCGACGGTAGACACCCAGACAGTGTCATATTCGTAAAGGACATCGTCCAAGATCTTGCGCGCAGGGATTTTACGATCAATGCAATTGCCTACGATCCCATATCAGACAGAATTATTGATCCTTTTTGTGGCATCGAAGACTTGGTTTCTCGATGTCTTCGAGCGGTGGGCGATCCATACAAGCGGTTCTCGGAGGATGGGTTACGCGTGCTGAGAGCCGCGCGCTTTGCAGCCACGTTGGGCGTTGAAATTGAGGCAAGCACTAAAGCCGCGATTCGTTCGTCTTTGGACAGTTATCGCAAGGTGAGCACTGAGCGAATTCGCGATGAGTGGACTAAGGCACTTAAGGCCCCTATGGCAAGTCGCGCGTTCAAAATCATGCACGAGCAGGGCATGCTAGACATAACCGCACCTGAACTCACGGAGATGCATGATTGTGCTCAAAATCGACACCATCGCTTCGACGTTTGGGAGCATACGCTTGGCACTGTGGATCGCGTATCACGCAATTCCTTGCAACTGCGACTAGCAGCATTATTCCATGATGTGGGCAAGCCTTCAGTTCGGGCCATAAATCCAACTACGGGGGACTTTACGTTCCATGACCACGAAATCTGCGGCGCTCGTCTCGCTGACGCAATTATGCGACGCCTGAAGTTCCCCAATGATTTGCGTGAACCGGTTGTTGGGCTAGTACGTCATCATCTCGTAGTCTATAATTCGACTTGGTCCGATGCCGCGGTCCGCCGTTGGATCAATCGTGTTACTATAGATTTGGTTGCGGACATTTTGGAGCTTGCTCGAGCTGACGTAAGCGCTAAGGGATTTGATGTCCAGTCGCAGCTTTATTGTTTGGAAGCATTCGAGCAACGCGTGCATGCCGTACTCGCATCAAATCAAGCCTTTGCGTTAAAGGACTTGGCCATTACCGGCACACACCTCATAGAGGAATTGGGACTTACACCAGGTCCCGTGATTGGACGATTATTACACGACTTGCTGGATGATGTATTGGAAACTCCCGAGCACAATGAGCGGGAGCGGCTGCTCGAACGTGCTCGGGAGCTCCTCAAATCTTTCGAGGCCAATGCAGACGATTCAGGCCCTGAATCTCTAGGCGACGGATAATGCGAACCCTATTCGGCTGCACTCGTGGCAGGTTGAGTCTCGCTGCGTACGGTGCGGAAATCAGCTAGTGGCCGGTTTTGGAGTTCCAAAAATACTGGCAGGACGACGCTTATCGGCCATGGCCTTTTGCTTTTCACTCCAGCTCGGAATAATCGTGCGCTGCCTGTCGGGGAGTTCTCGACCCTCCAGGGCGGCATCGATTTCGTCCGCATCCAAGGTTTCTCGGTCAAGCAAAGCCTTTGCCAACCTATCCAGTTGATCGCGATGGCTCCGTACGATATCGCAAACTAGCGCATATTGTTGCTCGACAATGCGCCGAAGTTCTTCGTCAATCTCGCGGGCGGTTTCCTCGGAATAGTCGTCGTGTCGGGCCGCGAAGTCGCGTCCCAAGAATACGTTCTCGTCGTGATCGCCGTAGGCCACCGGTCCCATGCGATTGCTCATGCCCAATTCACAAACCATGGCACGCGCAATTCGAGTGGCACGCTTTATGTCGTCTTGTGCGCCCGTAGTAATTTCGCCAAAAACTTCCTGCTCAGCGACCCGTCCTCCCAATGCCATTGCGATTCGAGCCAGCGCCTGCTGACGCGTCATAAGGTGCCGATCTTCTGTGGGCAATGACATCGTCACGCCGAGAGCTGCTCCGCGTGGAATAATACTGACCTTATGCACCGCATCGTTACCTTCAACCAACTTGCCCACAATCGCATGGCCCGCCTCATGCCAAGCGGAAACCCGTCGTTCCTCATCACTCATCACCATAGATCGACGTTCTGTACCCATGATAACTTTGTCCTTCGCCAATTCGAAGTCATCCTGGGCAACGCGTTCCTTGTCTTGTCGGGCCGCGAGCAATGCCGCTTCATTAACCAGATTTTCGATGTCGGCACCCACAAAACCAGGGGTACCGGCGGCCAGCGTGTGTAGATCGACATCCTTGTCCAGCGGCACACGTTTTGTGTGGACAGCAAATATTCCTTCCCTGCCACGTATGTCCGGCCTCGGAACGGTAATTCGGCGATCGAATCGACCCGGTCTCAGAATAGCGGGATCCAGAACGTCAGGGCGGTTGGTAGCCGCAACTATGATTACACCCTCATTGGATTCAAACCCGTCCATCTCCACTAGTAATTGATTGAGCGTCTGTTCTCTTTCATCGTGCCCGCCTCCAAGACCAGCGCCACGATGGCGTCCAACTGCATCGATTTCATCAATGAATATGATGCAAGGCGCGTGTTTTTTCCCTTGCTCGAAGAGATCTCTCACTCGACTGGCGCCCACACCGACAAACATCTCGACGAAGTCTGAACCTGAGATGCTGAAGAAGGCAACACCGGCTTCGCCGGCAATCGCCCTTGCCAATAGGGTCTTGCCGGTTCCCGGCGGACCCATCATCAGAACGCCCTTTGGGATGCGCCCACCCAGACGTTGAAATTTCTTGGGATCCTTGAGAAACGCGATGATCTCTTCAACTTCATCCTTCGCTTCGTCAATGCCCGCAACGTCGGCGAATGTGACCTTGTTCTGAGTTTCGCTGAGGAGTCTCGCGCGGCTCTTGCCGAAACTCATCGCCTTGCCTCCACCCGATTGTAGCTGCCGCATGAACAGATAAAACATGACGAGCAGAAACACCATTGGAAGTGCGATGGTGACCAACGGAGTCCAAACAGAACTTCCTTCCTCTTTGTGAAAGGTCACCTTAATGTTGTGTTTCAGTAATTCTGACAAAACTGTGTCACTGTCGCCACCTTCGGGACCGACGGTAACGCCCTTTTCAACTTGGCCTTTCTGGTCGCGAAACCGAAACGTGTACTCGCGATCGCGAACGTCTACCTCTTCCACTCGCGGCTTGTCGGTCGGCGCGCGCACCATCGCCATGAAGTCGCTAAACGGCATGGGTTGGCGCTGATTTGCCTCAGGGTTTAGAACCTGCCAAATGGCGAATATTGCAAGGATGAGAACACCCCACACGATAAACGTTTTGTGCGGTTGCTTCACGTTCTACCTCGAAGTTTCAAGCCAAAAATTGGGTCGAACAGAAATATTGATGCGCGAAGTGCCAGAGACCCGCGGAAAAATCGCAGCCTCTTTCAATTAAGCACGTCCGTCGGGTTTCGCATCCCCCTTCGAAGTGCAAATCTGCGCTATCACCTGACTACGGCCAGAAATCTAGCGCGTCTTACCCCTCTCGTGAACATTTCGATCGGGGCGGCTTCGGGCTACCCTGGCCGGGCAATCTCCAAGAGCCTGTGTAGAGAGACGCGGTTGCATGCGCCACCGTCGGTGCATCGGCGCCCAGTACCAGCCTGAACACACATGATATTTTTGCACTATTCGGTCCTAAACCAGAGAAAACTTGATGCGTTACCTCAGATTGCGTCCCCGAAATTGGACCGAGACGAAACTTCTTCCGCTCAAGCTTCAAAACCCAACCGCCAGCTAAGGCAATTTCCGCCCCGTCGCGAGGAAATTGAATATTTCGTCGAAGGCCTTCAGCCTGGGACCTGGCCAGGCCGAGCGACGAGGCATTACCGCCTTCGGTTATTTCAAGCATTCGGTCGGCCAATGAATTGAGATGTTTGACGATGCTGGGGGATTCTGCCAATAAGTTTGGCAATAGTCTGTGTCGGACTCGTGCTCGAAAATAGCGGGAATCACGGTTGGACGGATCTTCTGTGTACGGAATCGCGTGTCGGACGAGATGAGATTGAATATCGCTTTTTCGGGCACGAATCATCGGGCGTAACAGTTCCCCAGTCTGGGGTGCTAGCACCGCAAGTCCGGCGGGACCTGCACCACGCATAAGCCGCATTAGGACGGTTTCTGCACGGTCGTCTGCTTGATGAGCCGTAGCGATAAACTGCGCACTGAGCGTCTGTGCAACCTTTTGCAATTCAGCGTATCGCTGGCTGCGGGCCCGGGCTTGTAGGTTGGCTCCCTGCAAAACCGATATTTTCGACCTCGTGAAAGGAATGCCCAGGGTTGTGGCGAGATTTTCAGCGCCGTCCAGCTCTGCCTGGGCTTCATCTCGAAGCCCGTGATCCACTCCGTGCGCGTACAGCTTCAATGCCAACCTCTTGGATAGTGAAGTCAAGACGTGGAGCATTGCCATCGAGTCACCTCCACCCGAGATAGCAAGTAGGACGCGCGAACCTTCAGGTACGTGACACTCTTGCCGAAGGGTACGTTCGACCAGTACCAGAAGCGCGGGTGGATGAGAACTAGGCATTAGGTCAACTCGAACGCTTTGCAAAAAACAACGGTGCTTCCGAGGTCGATAGGTCGAGCACGATGGGTCGCGCTGCAATAACCGAGGGAACACTCGAGCGTCGCAGGTTCGTAATGCGCGCAGTCTTCACAGCAAAACTTGAAGTCATACGCCGCAAGATCGTTGCATAATCGCAAGTCCACGGGCGTGATCATGGGAATGGCTGGGCGGGTTGGCCCCGCTGGAAGTAAAACTTGAACCATCCGGCAACATGACTTGTCACATCCGGACTGAAGGTGTAGTCAGAGGACATATCGCGGGGATCGGCGAATTGTATGTCGTCGAAATGGGCAAAGGTCAGCCGATTAACGCTGTCGGTTTCATTTGGGTTGCCGCTAAATAAATTCGTAAATGTTATGGTGTCGCCGGTTGCGGTGCCGCCGTCGCCGGTTGCGGTGCCGCCGTCGCCGGTTGCGGTGCCGCCGGTAACGCTGCCGCCGATCGAGTAAATCGCTCCATTTTGAAGGTTACAAGTGTCATGCAGATAGAGCGCTAAGCTGATCAATGGTGGGTTTGGGTTGAGCTTCAATGGCATTCCGGGGGGTGATACACCAGGCGGCAACCCTACGGCCAAGGGCGTGCCCAAATCCGAATTGCGAATGGTTTGAACGTCGTTAATTATCAAGCTAAGACCGTCAGAAACCTCCTCGTTGTCGTCGCCACGTTGAACGCGAATTGCCATCTCGTTTGGAGAGAAGGGATTAGCTCCAAAAAACGTGGGCTCCAAATTGAACGCGCCGTTCCAACAATTACGTACAAATAAGCGCTGGCTGGTGACGCTGCCCTCGCCTGCACCCTGCGTGCAGGCCGATGCCACCGTTCCCGTGCCGATGAGCCATATAACCAAGACCCGAATAGGAATTCGCCGCCGTCGATACGCAATGGGCTCCGGTTGCATTAAAGTCTTCACAGAGATTCCAAGTGCGCGCCCAGGGTGGAGTTTCGGCCCGCAGCGATTATTTTGCCACCTCCAACGACCCGATCCCCCTGAAAAAACACGGTATGCTGGCCGGGAACCACGGGGGCCAAGGGCTGCGCAAAATGGACTAGAAACGTCCCGCTTTCGAGCAGCAGCCGGGCGGCTTGGCGCTGGCCGCGATACCGAACCATGCAGTCAACTGAACAGGGTGGGCCAATGTCGGCAGCCATCTGGACATCATCGAGCCGGGCCCAATCGCGGTAAAGTTCCGATTTATCCCCCAGGGTCACTTCTGCCGAGGCCGGGTTCAGGCCTGTGACGTATATTCGCTCTCCTGTCGCGACGCCGAGGTTCCTCCGTTGACCGAGCGTGAATTGATGTATGCCTGGGTGTTCTCCCAATACTCGTCCGCCATTTTGGACGATTCGTCCCGGGCGGATTCGATGGCCCGCCCGCTCTTGAATAAACTTGTCATATTGCCCGGTTTGGACGAAACAGAGTTCCTGACTTTCGCCTTTCGTGGCGCCCGGCAACTGGAGAGCTATGGCCTGGGCGCGCACGTCGGCTTTCTTGCTATCGCCCAGCGGAAAGCACAATCGGGCTAATTGTTCTTCGGTCAACGCGTACAGGAAGTAACTTTGATCTTTTGTGGCATCGAGCCCACTGTGAAGTTCATGATGACCCTCATGCCACATTATTCGAGCGTAATGTCCGGTCGCAAGCTGGGTGCATCCCAACCGGTCAGCAACGCGAATTAATTCGGTGAACTTGACGGTGCGATTGCAGGTGACGCAAGGGCTAGGCGTAACCCCTTCCAAATACGCGTCCACAAACGGCGCAACGACTTTTTCGTTGAATAATTCGCGTCGGTCGAATGCGTAATGAGGAAATCCTAGGTGGGCTGCCACCCTGGCGGCGTCGTGGATATCTTCCGGGGCACAACATCGGCCTTTTGGTGTCGCTTCGTCAGGATAGTCCCACAAGTGAAGCGTTACGCCGACTACTTCGTAGCCTTGACTCAACAATCGAGCAGCGGCAACTGACGAGTCAACTCCACCGCTCATTGCCACCAAAATGCGCGCCATTTGTTCCTAAGTCGCCAAATCTTGACCCATTCTAGCAAGAATTTTTCCGGTTGCAGTCGCCGGGGTTGGGGCCCTGGCGACCAACACCAGCAAAAGAACCGAGTTCATGCTTGAAATGCACACCAACTTGATGACCTTGTTTGGGTGCGTCAATCGGCATGGGGACGCAAAAGTTCAGTTTCGCGGGACCAGTCTGAAACCAGTTCGGCTCTGGCTGGACCAGGTTAGGGGTCAATTCCCGCCGACTTGAGACGTTTGGCAAGGCGCCCCATGGCTTTTGCGTGCAAACGGCTTGCCCATGACTTGCTCAGACCCAAATCGGCTGCAACTTCGTCGAATCGATCGCCTTCAAAATAGTGTCTGCGAACCAATTCGGCCTCTTGGTGCGGAAGCGTCTCGAGTGCGCGCAGAACACCTTCACGCAGCTCCGCATTGCACGCGGCGTCTTCGGGCGATTCCAGCTGGGACAACCCTGCCACATCGCCATCTTCGCCATGCGTGGGTGTAGCGATCATTCCGAGAGCCATCGCCGTAGCTAAGCTCGCCAAGTGGTCAGCGAGTGCAAGGTCGGCGGCTTGGGGCGACATCGCCGCAGAAACGGAGCTAAACGCGTCGTCAATCACACCATCATTGACGCGATCCATCGCAGATAGGCCGCGCAGGCGTTCATACGTGCGCCGTGGCAGGGGCGACAGGGAACGAATTCCATCGATAATCGATCCGCGCACGCGCAGCGTTGCGTAGGCCCTGAATGGGACGCCTCGCTGGGGATCAAATCGACGGGCAGCGTCGAGCAGGCCAGCTCTTGCATAACTGAGCAGATCATCGAGTTCAACGACTGAGCCGACGCAGGTCCGTGTTTGCCCTGCAATTATGGGCACTAGGTCGAGCGCCCCGTGAAAGCGCTCGAGAACCTCAGGGGAGTCCGCCGATAGGGCCACGATGTTACTCTACCCCACCGTGCGCCATCTCCGAAAGCCTAGCCAAGCTAGATTGAATGCGTCGTTTGCGGTAGGAGCATCTGTTTGCCATATTCATTGGGCAATGCGCTGGACCCTGGTAGGAATTGCGTACATTCTAATCGGTATCACAGCCGCTTTTGGCGCGTGGTGGCGCGGGGTTTCCGCCTGGACGCATCCGAACCCTTGGGTGGTTCTGGACATCGGAATGGAGCGTTCGATTTATAGCGGCTTGGTCGGCTTAGCAATTGCGGGGCTGGTCGTCATGATTACGCGTGCATTGGTCGGCCGAGTGGCTTTTGCGACCAGACTTCACACCGAGCTCCGACCACTTGCCCGCAGTATGACCGCAGCAATGGTTGTATTCCTCGCACTAACCAGTGCCTTTGGTGAAGAGTTGTTATTTCGCGGTCTGTTGGAACCTTGGATTGGGCTCGTGCCACAGGCAATCATCTTCGGATTTCTCCACCAGGTTGGCGGTCCTAGTCGATGGGTCTGGATGGGCTGGGCGACGGTGATGGGATTCACCCTGGGCGCGATGTACAGGTGCACCGGCTCGTTGGTCGGTCCCCTCAGCGCCCATGCCCTAATTAACGCAATCAATCTAACGCACCTTAAAACTTTTGATCCGCACCGCGAGCCTAGGCGTCTAGGCGGCCTATTATCGCTGCGAGAAGATCGAAGTCGCTGAGACCTGGACGCGGTAGATTATAAGTTCGCGGTTCTTTGGTAAGGTTTTCCTCTTCTCATTAACCTCGACCCTTCGCCGCAATCCCCAAAAATGCCGGACTCACTTGCAGGAAATCCGAGCGACAAACCGAGAGTTCTCGTCGTTGACGACGAGAAGTTTATACGCGACATACTTGCAGACTTTCTCAGCCTTGAAGGCTACACGGTACGCACCGCGCAAGATGGCTCAGCGGCTATCACTGAATTACGCAACGCGCCGTATGATCTGGTGATAACCGACCTGAAAATGCCAAAGCTTGGGGGCCTGGACCTTTTGAAGGAAATATCAACCTGTTACCCCGAAACATTGACCGTAATTATGACGGGGTTTGGCACGGTTGAGACCGCCATTGATGCGATGAAACAAGGTGCGTATGACTATATTCTAAAGCCGTTTAAAGCCGAAGAAATTGTCCACATAGTACAGCGTGGCATTGAAAAGCGCCGATTGGCCGCCGAAAACCTGCGCTTGCGTGAAGCGGTGTCGCTGTACAAAGTGACCGAAGCAATTGCGGCGAGCCTGTCCCTTGAAGAAGTAATTACGACCGCCAGCGAGAGCGTCATTGCCGAAGTGCATGCTGATATCGTATTTACCTGGCTTGATGATGGGAAGGGCGGGGTATTTCAACGTGCATGCAGCGTCGCGCCTACGATTAAACAAAATACGGACGGAATTCAGCTTGAGCCGTTGAACGTTCAAGAACGGCTAAGTTCCGGGATCCCGTTGGTAGAACATGGCACGCGGGCGCTGAGCTTTTTTGCCCAAACGCCAGAGCCCCCGGTGGAGAGCTTCTTGGCAGTTCCGCTAAAGGCGCGGGATCGTCTAATCGGATGGATTGGGGCGGCTTCCGTCACGCATTCAAAACGGTTCGACGAGGGACAGCGAAAATTACTTAGCATAATCGCGTCACGCGCCGCTGCTTCGATTGAAAATGCACGCCTCTTTGAAGACCTGCAAGCCACATTTCAGCAGACAATACAAAGCCTGGCGCGAACAATTGACAAGATGGACCGGTATACGGCCGGACACTCTGAGCGAGTGGCCCGCTATGCGGTTCTCTTAGCGCGAGCGCTCGGCCTCAGCGAAGACGAAGTCGCGACAGTGAGGCACTCCGCGCTAATGCACGACATCGGCAAAATTGGTTGCATCCTAAACCTCAACAAGCCGGGCCGACTTACCCCGGAAGAATACGAGGTTTTCAAACGGCATCCGGTCTACGGCCGGGAGATTCTCGATCCAATTCGATTTCTGCAGCCGGTCATTCCCGGCGTATACTCACACCACGAATATTGGAACGGCCGCGGGTACCCGGCCGGTCTAAAAGGACAAAGCATTCCGCTCGTCGCGCGAATCATCGCGATTGCCGACACCTATGACGCAATGACAAGCGACAGGGCCTATCGGCGCGCCCTGCCTCACGAAGCAACCATCAATGAAATTGAGCGCTGTTCAGGAACTCAGTTCGACCCCGATGTAGCTCACACTTTTATCGTTTACGTTGACGCCATTCGTGAGCAATTGCGCGACGAAGGGTTCGACATCCCCGAGTAAATCTAGTGGCACGTCGACAATTTTATGGGCGTTTTCTCGGGCGCGGCAAGTACGAGCCCATTCTATCTTTGCAGCGGGAATTGTTTGCCGCACGTCAGCGCGGTGACATTCAAGACACGATATTGTTCGTTGAACACGAACCAGTGATAACCTTGGGGCGCGGTACAAAATCGGGTCATCTTCTTGCGTCACAAGAAACGCTCGAGGCGTTGGGTATCGACTTAGTGGCCGTTGAACGCGGTGGAGACGTTACGTTGCACGCGCCTGGGCAGCTCGTGTGCTACCCAATCCTAGACCTCCGACCTGATCGATGTGACGTTCGTCGTTACGTAACTGATCTCGCCGATGCAATGCGCCGAGTTCTCGCTGATTTCAATCTGGACGCGGGACTTGTACCGGGCAAAGTGGGCCTTTGGCTCGACCGCCAATCCCCGTCAAAGTGGCCAGGGGCGGAAGCGGCAGTAGATTTGGCGAAAATTGGCGCAATCGGTGTGCGTTTGTCGCGATGGACAACGATGCACGGCTACGCACTCAATTTGTCCACCAATTTGCAGCTGTTCAATCTAATTGTTCCTTGCGGTATTCGCGATTACCCCGTTACGAGTATTCAACAGGTGCGCGGAGAATGCCCCGCCGTGAGTGAGGTTGTTTCGCGTGCATTCGAGCACTTTGCCGACGTATTCGAGGCTGAACCCGTGGAGTTGCTTACGGAGCATCAATGGCAGAAATAGTGGACCGGGTGGCCAACAACAGAACGTTGTCCAGGGTAAATCCGGGCATCGTCACCATTTCCATGACGGTAAATCCATGGCAACGCAGTGCTTCGCATTGCTGCTGCCGAGAACGAAATGTCATCGCGCCGCCTCGATTGAAATTGAAGTGAATACTCAACCGCTCGAACCATTGCGTGATCGCGCTAGAGAGTGTTCGTCTTGCGTCCACTTCGCGTACGATTAGTCTGCCTCCATTGCGTAACGAAGCAGCCGCGCGCGCGAGGAGTTCATCTTGATCAGCTAATGGCAAGTAGTGCAGTACGTCCACGATGAGGATAGTGTCGGTTTCGGGAATCGGCGCAGATTGAATGTCCGTTACCGAGTAACTCGCGTTGTTCATGGCTGCAATTCGAGCCGTACCGATTTTGCTTTCGTCCCAGTCAAAGCCCGTTAATCTGCGAATTCGGCCAAGTTCATAGAGAACTAGCCCCAGCTGGCCGCGCCCACATCCTACGTTGACCACATCGCCTAAATGCGCGGTTATGTCGCAAATGACCGAACGATTGGATCAAATCTGAGCTTATTTGCCACGTAGTTGCGGTCGGCAGTCGGGTGCAAACTTGTATCTCAGACACGTTCGCAGGATTGCGTCTGCGAGACCTGGCACACCCAATAATGCGTGTACTGCCGTTTCGCTTTATTACAGCCCATCGGGCAATACTGGCCGCAAGCAATCCCCCCATTGTAGACAGTACGAAACCTAGTAAGATGGCACCGATTACTAATTGCACTGCCAGATGCCCAATGCTTAAGCCTTTCAATTGGGACACATGGATGGAAAGTACCTTCCCATCGACAACCAGGCTGCCGAGTTGAATTTCCGACAGCACGATCAGCGGAGCCAGAAGTGGATTGGAGATGTTCGCCGCCGCGTACGCCAGCAACACGTCGAGACGAAAGGGAAGGCATAGTGCCAGACAAAGCGGCAAGTGCAGACCGTACAGCGGCTGCACCCCAACAAACAACCCAACCGCGACGCTCAGGCCCGCACGCCAAGGTTCGAACCGGCCCCCGCGCAAACGATTGAGGAGCCAACGGGAGAACTCTAGGAGCTTGCGAAGCGTCGGCTTACCTTTGGCTACTCGGGGTCGCCCCCCGGGGGATTCGTCGTTCTGGGCGCGCCATGGGTTAGACGCAAATAGGTATGGGCAAGCCGATTGTCAGGCTCCACTTCGAGAACTGCCTCGAATTCCCGACGGGCAGCTTCCATTTCACCGCAGCCCAGCATCAACGTGCCGAGCGCCAAGCGCCCCGGCACATAGCGTGCGTTCACTTGCTTCGCGGTCAACAAGCATTGTGTGGCTCGCGACAAGTCCCCCGTGTCACGGTATAGGATGCCCAAGCGTGTCTGCAGGTCCGCGAAATGCGGGCATAACGTTACGGCTTTTTCAAGCTCTCGGATTGCCTCGGGAGCCATTCCGACGTCAACATATGCTTGGCTGAGCTCGGCGTGCATATTCGCCAGCTTACCCTTGATGAAAGGGTCGGGTTGGGCCGCCACCGTTCGAGCTCGAACTTGAGCGTAAATCCTCCGCGCGGCATCATACTTGCCGAGGTCATTATACGTCACCATTAGATTGAGCTGCGCTTCGGTGTAGTTGGGATTGAGAAATACTGCCTTTTCGAAATGAGTTTCTGCCCTAGCAAAATCTCCAGAGCCATGCGCAATCACTCCAAGCATGTGATGAACGTCAGCGTGTCGATCCGATTTTGCTACGACTTGACGAAGCACATATTCGGCCTTGTCGTACTCACCCCGGTGATAGTGCTCTCGGCCGAGCAATAGCAATTGCCTGACGTGGTCATCCATGAAAACCAGATTGTGCTCGAGAAGCCCGTTTTCTACCATCAATGCTTTGATCTTGGAAACCGCCTGACCGCCGGTTCGGTGCCGCGCTTGCCGGGCCGAGTCGGGACTGCTAGCCCGAGGGGGGTGAGCACGTCCCGGGAATCCGAAACGGCGCTGCATGTTGGCCGCGTCGTTGATCCGTCGGTACGCGAGGACGGCGAGCCTGACCCCGAGGTTCAGTTGGCAGTCTTGCCCGTCGAGGGCACGGCCGCACCCGCTGGCGAGGTCACTGCAGGCGAAGTGCCACCATCGAGAGTAACGCCGCTCGATCGGGAATCAAGCGAACTCAAGCTTGAGGGCGATTTGGAAAATGGGCCATCGTACGACGCCCGGCCCTCTTCGCTATCTGCAGACTTGTCAGGTGCGACGAACAGGGAGCTCGAGCTTGAATTAGTGGGCACCCAGCCGATGCGATTGAGCGCCCCCACGAGCGTCACTGTGGTCCATCCAGGGCATCGACTATCCCCAGGCTGGACGGCTGTGTTCGCTGCACTGCTGGGACTTTGCACTGTCGCTACTTTTATTGCGATTGCGATACAATTGGATAGGCGCCCTCCAAAGTTGGCGGAGATTCGCAAGCAGGAGCCTGTCACACCCTTTCCCTCGGCGGCGCCTAGCCCACCGATAGATAAGCGCCCTCCAAGGACGAAACTTCCTGGACCTTGGCGGATTCGCGACGCCGAAAAAGATGTCGCGCTGCGCATTATCGAAGGCAAGGTGGGGCTTGACCCATTGGTAAAGTCCGTTGAGAAATCCGGCGTCCCCCTTAAGCAATTTTACCGAGTTATTGCCGCATTCGCAAGGGTGCGGCCACTGAGTAACTGCGCCAAATCCGATCGATATGCAATCCTTTTAGACCGCAATTCCAAACGCATCAAGGCCTTCGAATACCTCACGGGCCCAGAAGAGGTATTCCAGGCCCGCGAGGGCGACGATGGCCTTTTATCAGTGCAAAAGCTCGATCTTCAAGTTAAGCAGTCTAGGGTTTCAAGTGCGTTAGTAGTGGGTGACGAAGGCTTGGAAGCGGCTGTCGTTGCCGGTGGTCTCGAAAAGGCAATCATCAGTACGATGCGGGAAGCGTTGTCCGGACACGCGGCGCTTGAGGAACTTGAACGCGGAACTCGCGTGCGGCTGATAGCTCAGGAGTTGACGGTACTCGGCGACTTCGCGCGCTATGTGAGCATCGAGGCGCTCGAGATTGACTACTCAGGTTCGGAGCGTAAACATGAGCGAATTTACTACTTCAACGGCCCCGAATCGCGAGGCTATTTC
The DNA here is from genome assembly GCA_963835565.1 of uncultured delta proteobacterium. Classification (GTDB taxonomy): domain Bacteria; phylum Myxococcota_A; class Polyangia; order Polyangiales; family Polyangiaceae; genus FEN-1139. The sequence goes on along the minus strand of CAWIGY010000092.1, from coordinate 46,851 downwards.
GACAGCAGTGGCCGTGCGCCTTATTCGGGAGGTTGGCGAAAACCGATTCCAAGTGCACCCATAACCAGCAAATTCAACCTGCGTCGATTTCATCCAATCTTGAAGCGAATTATGCCGCACGAAGGCATTGACTTCGGCGCCCCGATGGGAACACCGGTTGGAGCCTCCTCATACGGGACAGTCACATTTGTAGGATTTGCAGGACCTACTGGGAATTTCGTCCGTCTCTCGCATCCCGGTGAGATCGAGACCGGTTATGCACATTTGTCGCGGTTTGCGGAAGGGCTGAAGGTCGGTGACAAAGTGAAGCGCCTGCAAGTTATTGGTTATGTAGGTTCAACCGGTCGCTCTACGGGGCCTCATCTGCACTTTTCTGCTAAGCGTGCCGGGAAATTTTCGATCCCGAGACGCTCAATTTAGATGGCCTGCGCACACTCGCGCAAAAGGAACGAAGTCAGTTCGAGCAAACCAAGGCCGAATACGACCAGCTTCTAGAAGCGATACCAATGCCGGCACCGCTTGCGGCACCGCCCGAGAAGCCCGAGGCAAGCACGGCAATCGCAGCAGGTGACGAAATTGAAGCGATTCCTTCCGCTGCGCGGGCCAATTCAGCAGCGAAGCCACCGGCGAGCGCTCACGGCGATAACGCCCCGCACGGAAACGCTGTTTACTTGACCGACGATGAACTCAAGAAATCACAAAGTGGATCGGATGACGGTGAAGTTGCTGAGTAGTAACGAACCTCTTTGTCACGGCGCGCTCTCAAGCTTACCATGAGGCTGGTTCTCGGCGATAAGTGCGTTTCTCCGGGAATTTATCGGGTTTTCGCTGACTTATTGTTGTTCTATTTCTCACGGTACTGTCGGGTTAATCGCTCGCAGAAACGCACGAGCCTCCGATCCTCCGGGGATCGTCTTGTCCTGTGACGCGCAGGGGCCCGACCCTGCGCGTGGTCTCTTGTTAGGTATTTTTCGGGGCGTCTGAATATTTCGCCAGAAACGAGGCTGACGCGGCCAAGGGGCCGTCTTTACAGAGTCTTTTATTTATGTTCTAAATCGACAGGCAAGATTATGCGCTGATGTACGTGCAGCTCTAGCGTGAGCTGATAGTATTCGGCGCCTCGCCAACCCCCAATCAGTCCAAAGCGGGGTTGGACTCAGAAATTTCTAATTCTAAAGTGAAACAGCCCAGCGCAGGAAATAAGCTAATATGTCAGCACTCGTGATCGTTGGTGCTCAATGGGGTGACGAGGGAAAGGGGAAAATTGTTGATCTTTACACCGAACGAGCCGACTGGGTGATTCGCTATGGCGGCGGTCCGAATGCAGGCCATACGTTAGTAGTCGGCAACGAAAAGATCGTCGTTCGTTTGCTACCGAGTGGCATTCTGCGTGATGGGACGCGCTGTGTCCTGGGCCAGGGCATGGTGATCGATCCGCAGGTGCTGCTGTCCGAGATTGATGAACTCGCTCGACGCGGTCGAAATGGAATCGAGCAGCGCCTTATCGTCAGCGATCGTGCACACCTGATTCTGCCGTATCACATTGCGATTGATTGCCTTCGAGAAGCGAAAGCCTCTGCCAGCAACGCCCTTGGCACAACTAAGAAAGGAATTGGGCCCACCTACGAGGATAAGGCACGCCGAACCGGAATACGCATGGGCGACCTACGTGACCCGCAGCGGCTCCGCGAACGAATCGCTCTGGCCATTGAAGCTTGGGCACCGACAATGCTTGCCCTGGGCGGCAATGTACCCGAGGTTGACGCTGTTATTGAGCCACTATTGCGCCAAGCTGAGCGTATTTTGCCACTGCTCTCGCCCGTATCGCAGATTATCGACAAGGCATTGCGCGAGGGTGCGCATGTTGTATTCGAAGGCGCCCAAGGAACATTGCTCGACATCGACCATGGCACGTATCCATTTGTCACATCGAGTTCGGCGGTATCGGGTGGCGCCGCCATTGGAACCGGAGTTGGACCGAATCGAATCCGCAATATCGTGGGGATAACAAAAGCTTACACTACACGGGTAGGCGCAGGGCCATTTCCGACGGAGCTCGACGATGCCGACGGCGCCCATTTGCGTGAGGTCGGCGCGGAATTTGGCAGTGTTACCGGGCGACCGCGTCGAACCGGATGGCTTGATTTGCCCGCCCTGCGGTACGCGGCGAGGGTTGACGGTATTGATGGTTTGGCCGTCACTAAACTCGACGTGTTGACCGGGATGCAACGCCTGCGAATTTGCGTGGGCTACGACACGAAAGCAGGCCGCACGGAAGAGTTTCCCATTGACGAAATGGAAGTTCCAGGAAGTATCGTGCCCGTTTACCATGATCTGGCCGGGTGGAACGAAAGTTTAGCCAACGCTAGAAGGTTGGATTCACTTCCAAGTAAAGCGCGAGCGTACTTAGACTTCATATCAGAGCAGACCGGCATACCGCTCTACCTAGTTAGCGTTGGTCCAGGACGAGAAGAGACGGTCATGTTGCATAATCCATTGATCTAAACTATTCCGGATTGACGCCACAGCATTTGTACTCTCGACAAATCGCAAGCTTCAGAATTGCCTGCGGCCGCAAGGCTCACGCTGCGTGCCGCTGTGGCGGTGGAACCGAGGTTTTTCCACCGCGAAGCACGCGGCGAGCCCCGTCGCTGTCGCTAACGCATTCGAACACTGGGCGCAGGTCAGGTCCGCGCTCGGCTTCGCCAAATGCACCGCTCGTGGCCACGGCGCGCGCCCGGGGACCATCAATGACCAGGAAAAGATTACGCGTACCATCCCCGGCAGGCGCATCAATAACATCAACGATTCGATTGCGTTCGAGGTGGAGTTCCTCCCGACCGCGCTGAATCAGGACACGCTTGTTGCTGATAAGGTAACGCGTTTCATGCAATGCGCGTGCGCGACGCACCAAGGTACTTTTGGCAAGAAAAATAGCCGTTCCTAGGATTACCGCTACCGCGACACCCATGCCGCAGGCAAGAGCCCAAAATGGGACGGAGTGGGATGTGAATCCTGCCTGTAGCACGCGTCGTTCGAGAGTCACGGTGCGACAACTTAAGGTAATTGAAACCACCAATAGACCAAGGGTAACCGCCGCCAGCGACCATTCTTCGCCATTGCGTGGCAAGTACGCTCGCAAGGACGGCAGTGGGCGCGCTGCCCACAGCACGCGCTCGTCATGGTCTAATCGTTGAGCAATTGGGAGCATGCCATGACCGGGTGACGCAACTGCTTCGGCTCCACGAATGATCGCGAGAACTCCGTCGGGCGATTCCAGCCCCTCTAGTCGCAATGCCAACCGGCGCCTTAGCGCGCCGGTAGGAACCGCACGAATGAGCTCCAGAGTTCCCACGTGCGCCGAGCGTGCGCTCCAGGTAATCCTGGCATAGCTGATGGCGGCGCGGTCAAGCGTGCGCCGAAAGGGGCCCCGTTGCCAAATGACGGAGCGTTGGGTAACGGTAAATCTTGCGCCTGCATTCCACCAGGAAGGCAACGTGCGAGACACCAAACCGATCGTCATTGCCCAAACAGCAAAGAGAAGCGATCCTGCCGGTGATTGCCCAAGACCGACTGAGCGAACGCAGGCAAAAGCGGTCGCGACCGTTGCAATGCCAAAACTTACCCAGGCAGTTGCTTCGAATAACGGTGGTGTCGGAGCTTCTCGTGGACCGCCAGTCCACAAAATCTCTTCGCCATCGTAGCCGTGTCTAGGCATTCAAAGTCCTTGCTAGATCTGACGCGCTATTCATCGTTAAGTTGCCGGGGGGGCCGAAATTCGCATCTTTTTCGATAGCTTACGCCGGATAGCCTGCATTTCCGGTGCCACTGGCCCAAAGCTTTACCACAGGGTCCACATTCCGTTGAGGGTAAACTCGCCGGGTTGACACAATGGGGCACCAGTAACTGAGTGTCGTCACGTAGTTCTCACGTCTCACGCCTCGCACTTAAACGGTAACTGGAGCGGACCAGAAATTGAACAGTATTTCCGTTATCAACGAAACTTGCCGACGTCGGGAGCCTCGGTAATGTTGGAGGCCGCACGCAGCGTCGGGGACTACCTCAGGTTGCCGGAATCACGAAAACGATCTCGAGTCGCTCGTTACGTCGATCGGCACCGGGAACGTTTCGTTCGAGTAAAGGGAGTCGGTCTCCAGCAACACGTATGTCGGTTTTTGTGGCGCCTAGCTGCTTCAAAGCCTCGGCAGCTGCGTGTCCGCGTGCTGCATCGCGTGCCAAATTGCTGCGGGCTCCGTGCACGACCACTAACAATGGGATGGTTGCTTGTTCCTTGACGATGGGTTCCAGACGTTTGATCGCCGTGCGTGTAGTGGGTGCCAGATCATTGCCGGAGAACGCCTCTTGAAACGTTACCGCGATGCCCCGGTCGTCACGTGACGGCATGAAGTGTTCAGAGCTTAATTTGACGAACAACTCATCGCCGGCTATTGCTTGCGGATTGCTCGTGATTTTTGGACGTCGAATCTCAATCAGTTCGTGAAGACAATTCGCGCGCAGCGTTGTGGCCACGTCAATCGGCGCCGGGACACGTTCCTTGGCGAGTTGTTCATCGAGCGCATCGAGTTCTTTGAACTTGGCATCCAAGGACTCCGGTGCTGACGTAAGCAGTCGAGCTGACGCACACAGCAGGCGACCTTGAGCGGACAGCGCCCGCGCCACTTCGCGGCGCGCAGCTTCACGAGCAGGCGAGGCTGGCAGTGGCGAAGCCAGTAGTTCGGCATCGTGCTCAACCTTGAGTTGCATCTCCAAGTCAGCCTGCTCGGCCGCCACTTGCTTTTGTCGAACCTCCAGTTGCTGCAACGCCTTCTGCGATTCCTCAAGCTGAAACTGTGCAGTTGCCAAATCTCGTTCGGTGCGGACGATGCGGCCTAGGGTGCGCGTGCGGTCGTAGGCTGCCAGGGCCCGCTCGGCTGTTATTTGCGAGGAGACGATCTTGCCCTGTTTCCACAGCTGTTCCGCGGACAGGCGATACTGCTCCGCCTGAGCCTGACCTTGGGGCACGAAACTGGCGGCTTCCTTGACAGCCTCGGTTTGTCGCACGGCGTTGACTTGACTCAAAATCGTCGGGCGGGTTGGTGTTGCACAGGATAGCGTCATTGTGATTGGCAAAAGTGCGGGCAACAACCGGCCCCGCCCGCGTTGCTTTTCGCGATTGGCCGAATGCGCTTGAGTCATTGCTTGACTCCTTTGACATTTTTGCTTGGCTCTGGCTTCACGCCAGCGGCAGGTTTCTTCGCGCCACGCTCCGCATGCGACTGCTCCATTTGGGCTTTGGTGCGTTCGCGTTGCGCTATGGTTGCCTCGAGCAATGTCTCCGTTTGGTGACGAGCGGTTTCGGTCTTCGTATACTCCCTCTGCGCCTTACGTAATGCCGCTTCAAGATCGGTCGCCCTGAGCAAGTCGCGGGCAATTGTAACGTAGTCGAGCGCCAATGCTTCGAGCTGGATGCCATGCTCGACATCCCCGGCGGCCCTGGCATCTCGCGCTCGATTCAGCGCGCTTGTTGCGGCATCGAGCGGTTGCTTGAGCAACGCCGCTTGAGTGGCAGGCTTTTCCAAAGCGGCGATCTGCTCGCGCAGCTGATCGCTGTTCGGGGCACTTTGCGCCAGCGATGCCGACCCATTTGCCAGTGAGGCCAGCACCAGACCAAAAAACGTCACCTTCGCTCCAAACGGTGTCTTCACGCTCCGGAGATAGCCACGGCACCGCCAGCCGGTCAAGACGCAACGCGAGCAACTCGATCGGGAAGCGCCCAAGGCCGCGACGCCGCTGGAAACCCGCGGCTCCTTCGAGGTATAGGCGCACCATGGCAGGCCCGGAGCGCGCTTCTTGGGACGACTACTTCATGGCGATTGCCCGTGTGGTTGCCACACGGTCCACTTGCGACCGCAAACACGTGGGCGCGGTTGTGGTTCGCGACCGCATTATTTTGGCCACCGGTTATAATGGCAGCATTCGTGGGCTAGCTCATTGTGATGACGTCGGGCATCTGATGCAGGACGGCCATTGTGTGCGTACAGTTCACGCGGAATCGAATGCCATTGTCCAGGCAGCTCGCACCGGAGTTCGCATCGAATCCGGGTGCATTTACGTTACCGCTTCCCCTTGTTTTGGTTGTTTTAAGTTGATAGCCAACGCAGGTTTGTCACGCATCGTATTTGGAGAGTTCTATCGCGATGAGCGAATTTTCGAATTTAGTGAGGCACTTCACATAGAGCTGGTGCATCTGCCCGAGGGAGCCAAAAAAGAATGAGCTTGCATATTGCGGTCATCTGCGGTGGCCCTTCATCTGAAGCTGCTGTCAGCCACAAAAGCGCTGATGGTGTCGTTTCGGCACTGCAGCGCGCAGGGCATTCGGTTACTCGACACGAACTGGACGTCAATCTGGCAAGTCGTTTGGTTTCGGAGCAACCTGACGTCGTTTTTCCCATTACGCATGGGACGATCGGCGAGGACGGCTGCTTGCAGGGGCTGCTCGAGGTCTTGAACCTGCCCTACGTTGGGTGCGGCGTGCTCGCCAGTGCGCTGGCCGCAAGTAAACCTCTCGCCAAACAACTTTGGCGAGAGCGTGGTCTACCCGTAGCTCCTGACGTTGTCGTGCATCGCGGTGAGGATATATCGCAATTAGCCAACCGGGCTCGAACCATGCTAGGTGCAGCCGTCGTCGTCAAACCCGCCCAAGGAGGCTCAGCGATCGGCGTCACCCGCGTTCACGCGGATCAGCCAATCCGCGAGCTTATCGCCGGAATCGAGTCCGCCTTGCAAATGGGCAATCAGGCAATCATTGAACCGATGGCGACGGGCGTAGAAGTCACCTGCGGTGTACTAGAGACTATCCCTGGTTCGCCCGAGGCCTTACCGCCGACGCTCATCGTGCCGCTGCTGGCCAAGTTTTATGATTTTGCATCGAAATATGCACCCAGTGGCAGTCGCCACATATGCCCGGCTCCTTTGACGGACAAGGTCGGCGAACGCGTCAAGGAGGTGGCCCTGCTTGCACACCAGTCAATTGGGGCACGCGATATGTCACGCGTCGATTTCTTTGTGGACGAAAGCCTGCCTGAGCCTTGCATAACAATGTTAGAAATTAATACCTTACCGGGCATGACCGCGACCAGTCTCTATCCGGAAGCGGCAGCTGCATTCGGACTCGACTTTCCCACGCTGTGCGACCAACTGGTAAAGGTGGCCTACGCGCGCGGGCGCCGCAGTTTGCCGCAGGTGCTGCCGATTCCGGGCGGGACATAGACCGCAGTTTCTGCCTTCACTTAACTTACGTTCCCCCTTTGACTAGCCAGGCTGGGATGGTTGTCCTAAGCAATGGTTCCGTGAACGAACGACAAGCCGTGCCGCTCGACAAACCCCAAAAACGGGATCCCAAGCCCGCGTGGCTCAAGGTCCGTGCCCCCAGCGGCGAAACTTACACGTCCCTCAAATACACCCTGCGACGACTGGACCTTCATACGGTCTGCGAGGAAGCGCGTTGTCCGAATGTCGGGGAATGCTGGAATGCGGGTACCGCGACGGTCATGGTCTTGGGCGACACGTGCACGCGGGGCTGTCGTTTTTGCGCAGTCGCGACCGGCAACCCTGGTGGAATGGCTGATCCTCGCGAGCCTGAACACGTCGCAAAAGCTATCGCTGAACTGCACCTGCGTTACGTGGTGCTCACCATGGTTGACCGCGACGACCTGCTCGATGGCGGAGCGGCCCATGTGGCGCAGACAGTCGAAGCCATCAAGCGGGATCGCCCATCGATCATGGTTGAGACGCTCGTGGGAGACTTCAACGGGCGCCATCGCGATATTGAGACGGTTCTCGATGCCAAGCCCGATGTGTTCGCACACAACGTGGAAGTCGTTCGCAGAATAACCCCAAGCATCCGCGATCCTCGCTGCTCGTATGATCGCTCGTTGGATGTTCTGCAGCATGCAAAGCTCCGAGCCAGCGAAAAGTTCGTCAAGAGCTCGTTGATGGTGGGTGTTGGCGAGACGGATGAAGAAGTGGTCGAGTCACTCGCTGATCTGCGAGCATCCGGCGTTGACATAGTTACAATTGGTCAATACCTGCGCCCCAGTGATCGGCATCACCCCGTAGAACGGTACGTCACGCCTGCGCAGTTCGAAGCATTCGAGCGGATTGGCTACGAACAAGGGTTCGCATTCGTTGCATCGGGTCCACTGGTTCGTTCCAGCTACCACGCCGCGGAGGGTTTCGTGATGGCGGGACATTTGCGAGATACTAACGGGACTCCTCCCATCCGGTGACGCCATGTTTGCTATTTCTATTTGAAATGCCGGCACGCCGTGCGTTTGGTTTCATGGGTAACCCGCAGGTTCGTTGCGACGTTTTGATTGTGTTGGTCGTCTGGGCCCCGGCCCAGACAACTGCATCCTGAAAAGTTGACTCAAGATTGATGAGTTTTTCGCCTTAAGGTCGACTAACGGGACTCCTGAGTCTTCGCTACACCGAGGCTAACGTACTCGGCAGCTACGGGTATCCGACACTTTGGCCGACATGCTTGTGCAAGGCGAGCTAATCCCTGCATTCGACTGGCCCGACGCGTCGAATGCAGTGCGTCAGAATCGAGCAGAAGATCTCCAAACGGGCTGAAACCTCTGGACACTCGCCGGGTGACGCGCAACCCTGCGCCACGGACCAATTGTTGACATGACTGCTCTGGGCCCACGTTCTTCGCTTCCCCCTGCGATTACTTCCGATGTCTTTCGCGTGTTTCGCGATGACGGAAGTATCGACGAGCGCCATGATCCGCAGCTGACGAACGATGAATTAGTTTTTCTATACACACATATGGTGCAGACGCGACGAATCGACGAACGATTTATCAGTCTTCAGCGCCAAGGCAGAATAGCATTTCACGTGGGTTCGCTCGGAGAAGAAGCCGCCATTATTGGTTCTGCCTTTGCCATGCGACCGTCCGACTGGATATTTCCCTGCTATCGTGAGTTCGGTGCCGCGTTGATGCGCGGCCTGCCGCTGCAACGCTTGGTGGACAACGTCTATGGCAATTCGGGCGATCTGGTCAAGGGACGCCAGATGCCGCATCACTACACGCATCGTCAGAGTGGATGGGCATCAATCAGCTCTCCCGTAGGTACACAAATCACGCAAGCGGTCGGGTTTGCGTGGGGCTCGAAAATCAAGCAACAAGACGTCTCGGCGCTTGTGTACTTTGGGGACGGCTCCACAAGCTCGGTCGATTTTCACAGCGGAATGAACTTTGCCGGTGTGCAAAAGGTGCCGCTAGTGCTGTTTTGCCGTAATAATGGCTGGGCCATCAGCGTTCCGGTCGAGCGCCAGACGGCTTCGGCGACCTTTGCCGAAAAAGGTCAAGGTTATGGAATTCCTGGAATTCGCGTCGATGGCAATGACGTGCTGGCTGTCGTGAGCGTCACTAGAAAGGCCGCTCAGCGAGCCGCCGCAGGGCTAGGGCCCACGTTGATTGAAGCGATTACGTATCGCATGGGCGGCCATTCCACTTCCGACGATCCTAACCGATATCGTGGCTCGGAGGAAATGGAGCTCTGGGCACAAGTTGACCCCATAGAGCGCTTTCAACAATTGGTGATAACCAAAGGAATTTGGGACGCACAGCGCGACGTTGCGCTAAGGGAGGATATTGACGAAAGGTTCCGTCAGGCCGCGGTGAAGGCCGAAGCGACTCCACCCCCGCCGCTGGAAACCATGTTTGACGACGTATATGAGAGGCTCCCTTGGCATCTCGCGGAACAACGCGCGGAGCTTTTGGCCGGGCCCCGTGCACCAGGCAACCGATGAGTCGCCGTAATCTGCGGAGCAACTAGCCATGCCTCAATTAAACATGGTTCAAGCTATCAACGACGCCTTGCGATTGTCGATGCAGCGCGATCCGCGGGTCATCGTGCTGGGCGAAGACGTCGGCAAAGTAGGTGGTGTATTTCGGGTGACGGCGGGTCTTCAGGCAGAATTCGGCGAAGAGCGGGTGATTGATACGCCACTTAGCGAAAATGGAATTGTCGGCACAGCCATCGGCATGGCTCTGAATGGGCTGATTCCGGTTGCGGAAATACAATTCGCCGATTTTATTTTCCCAGCCTATGACCAAATCGTAAATGAGTTGGCAAAGTATCGTTACCGGTCCGGGGGCGATCACACCACCAAAGTCGTTATTCGAGCTCCCGTTGGGGGTGGTATTCGTGGCGGCCATTATCATTCACAGCACCCAGAGGCCGCCTTCGTGCAGGTGCCCGGCCTTAAAGTTGTATGTCCATCGAACCCCTATGATGCCAAGGGCATGCTACTTTCGGCGATTGAAGATCCCGACCCCATCATTTTCATGGAGCCCAAGCGAATTTACCGAGCCGCTAAAGGGGAAGTTCCGGAATCGGCGTACACAGTTCCGCTTGAATCGGCGAGGATTGTTCGGGATGGACGCGACATAACCCTAGTGACTTACGGAGCCATGCTGTACGAAGCTCTGGATGCGGCTCAACGGGCCCATGAACAGGGCGTAGATTGCGAAGTCATCGACCTTCGGACACTTTGGCCGGTTGATATCGCCATGATCCTCCAGAGCGTAAAAAAGACCGGGCGGTTCGTGGTGGTGCACGAGGCCCCCAAAACCGGTGGTTTTGGAGGCGAATTGCTGGCCCTGGTGGCGGAGCGCGCGTTTTATCACCTGGAAGCTCCCCCGGCTCGGGTCACAGGCTTCGACACTCCATTCCCGTACACGCTCGAAATGGAGTATCTGCCGTTATCTCATCGGATTGTCCCAGTCGTGCTAGAAACAGCCAGAGCCTAGCTTCAACTTGACGAACTTATGGGAACTTTTGGGCCTAATTTCAGCATTAATCTCGTAAGTTTCAGGAGCCGTTGGTAGCATGGCGAATTTTGAGTTCAAATTACCGGACATCGGCGAAGGAGTAGCGGAGGGCGAGATTGTGGGTTGGCTCGTCAAACCAGGCGACTGGGTCAACGAGGGCCAGGACTTGGTTGAGGTCATGACCGATAAGGCGACCGTCACCATTGGCGCTCCTAAGTCTGGGCGCGTGGCGCAAGTGAATGGAGCCGTGGGGGATACTGTTCCGGTCGGTTCAATTTTGGTGATTATTGATTTGGACGGCCCAGCACCGGAAAGCCGCGGTGATTCCGCGCAGGCAGCCACAGCACCAGCGCAAATTACGCCACCCTCGCCATTGCCCTCACCTCGGGCTCAATCGTCGGACGATGGCGGCCCCGTCGCAAGCGCCGTTGGTGACATACGAACCTCGCTGCCCGGTCTAAATCTGGCAGCCGCATCTGGTTCCCAAACCGAACCGACTTTTGTCAATGATCGGCCCCTGGCAGCACCCGCGACCCGCAGGCTCGCCAGGGAACTGGGCGTAGATTTGAGGCGCGTCGAGCCCACCGGGAAAAGCGGGCGAATCGTGCGCGATGACGTCGAACGGGTGGGCGCCCGTGCAGCGGTGCCCGCTGTGATGCCCGCGCCTAGCGGCGGGTTGCCCGTGGTTTTGAAACCTACGATGGCTGCTGACGAGAGGGTCCCGGTGCGTGGGTTGCGCAAGCGCATTTTCGAGAACATGGCGCGCTCGAAACACACGGCAGCACATTTCACATACGTGGATGAATGCGACGTCACCGCGCTCAAGGAACTGCGCGAACGCCTCATGCCCCTGGCATTAGAGGCGGATGTTACGCTCACGTATTTACCATTCATTATTAAAGCTGTTGCTCTCGCGCTCAAGAAGCATCCGCGACTCAACGCCCACGTAGACGACGCCGCGCAAGAAATCATACTGCGAGCGGCACACGACATTGGTATTGCGATGGCGACGGAGGCGGGGCTTATCGTGCCTGTGGTTCGCGATGTCGATCACTTGAGCATGCTTGAGATTGCGCAGGAAATTCGCCGACTCGGTGAGGCTGCCCGCGTGGGCAAAATGGCGGCCGCCGATCTTGGGGGTTCCACTTTTACCATTACGTCACTGGGAAAACTCGGCGGCCTTTTCGCAACTCCCGTAATCAATTACCCCGAGGTTGCAATCCTCGGAGTCCACGAAATCAAGCGTCGCCCGGTGGTACGCGGCGACGAGATCGTCATTGGTCAGGTCATGCTCCTGAGCCTGTCCTTCGATCATCGTGTCGTAGACGGCGACGTTGGGGCGACCTTCGCCAAGGACATAATTCGAGTCCTGGAAGAACCTTACCGGCTAATGCTGGATGGGTAATAACTAGTTTCCAGTACCGCCGAACCCACCCATCCAGATAGGAACGTCGGTCGCTAACCCGATCGCAGCGTAATTACGCTAACTTCCGTTGGAACTCCGTAACGGAAGGGAAGCCAATGTCCGGTGCCGCCGGATACGTATAAGTGTGAATTAGAAAGCTGGTAGTGTCCGAGCATGTAAGCATAGGTTGAGAAGACTGGTCTGCCTCCAATGGCAACCTGTCCACCGTGAGTGTGGCCGGATAGAGTCAGGCGCACATTGTGTTCGGCCGCTATCGGGAAAAACTCTGGGTGATGGGACAAGCAAATCAGGGCTCGCTCGCCCGCGCGAACCTGAGCAAAGGCCGAGCTTGCCGATTGTTTCATCAGCACCAGCCGCTCGGGAGCACGCAAGAAATGATTGCCATCTACATGCATCGGATAATCTACACCAATGACGCGTAAGAGTGTCCCAGCGTGTCTTATGACTTCGCAGTCGTCAACCAGCAACCGAATGCGTCCCTGACCGCGCCGCCGCGCATAAGCTGCCAACATGGGCCCCAGACGATGATGCATCTTTTCGTGATTGCCTAGAACAGTGAGCATTCCGTAAGGCGCGCGACATCGCTCAAGCGCGTCAAACGTCGGCTCTAGGTATCTCAGATTGTCGACGAGATCACCAGTCATCACTTGCAGGTGCACTTCTTCATCGTTAAGCACCTGTACCGCCCTTTCTACGGTATCGGGGGCTATGAAATCGCCCACATGTGTGTCGGTGATTTGACCGATGCGAAAACCATCAAGCGCCTTGGGCCAATCGTGAATTCGCAGTTCTAACCTAATCACGACGAAATTGGAGGCACCACCCAACGCCCCACCGCCCCCGATTGAAAATGCGACAGCGGGCAGCGCCAGGTTGCCCAGAAATTCGCGCCGACCTGTGTCTACCGGGGCCTGCAAATTGCGCAGGCGGCTTACCAGCTTACGCCATAGTCGCCCAGTTCCCTTGGCTAGGAGTAACGGCAGTCCGACGGTAACGCCCAGCAAGCAAGCCGACATCCAGGTCCCGGCCATCCATGTCACTCCCCTTCGAAGCGGCGCGCCATAAACATGGTCCAGTATCCAGAGTCCGTGAATGAGCAGTGCGAGGATGAAGTAAACCAGTGCACCGCGCCGGGAGGCAAACCAGGGACTCAGCCCGTTTAGGACCCAGTAGGCAACTATGGTCAACGCTGCGGATTCATAAATGAGCATGTACTGACTGCTGCAATGACCTTCATAGCACTTGTGTGGGACGACGAGTAACATGTCCAAGTGGGGAAAAGACCAAATCCATAACAAATTCAGGCGACTTTGCAGTAGAACTTGACGCGTCAACGAGAATGCAACAGAAGGATTACGAGCCGAACATGAAGACACTGCTCGTTATGCGCCATGCTCAGGCGGTGCATTTTGGTAATACGTCCGATCACGACCGACCATTGACTGAGAAAGGTGTCCAAGATGCCCTCCGTATGGGCAGACTTTTTCGTGGCGTCCGACCGTCACAAATCCTTTGCTCAACCGCAAAGCGCGCTGTCGCAACGGCTGAGGCGGCTCTACGAGTGGCTGAGGTGAACCTCAAGATTCAACAGCTGCATCAACTGTACGATTCGGACTTGGGTCAGCACCTACAGATTCTGAGAAACGTTGCGACCGCGATTGATCAGCTGCTCATCGTCGGCCATAACCCGAGCTTCGAATCACTAGTGACCCTGCTCGCTCGTCGGCCGATTGTCATGAAGACTGGCTCGCTCGCCATTATTACCGCACCCATTGAATAGTTGGGACGCGGTGGCGGATACGGCAACATGCAGTCTCGTGGGGCTCTTCTACCCCGCCATGTTAAAGAAGCAGCTCGACGACCACGAATAATCCCGCCCTACTAACGGGAATCCTCCCGGCCGGTGACGCCATGTTTGCTATTTCTATTTGAAATGCCGGCACGCCGTGCGTCGAATCGGATGATGCTGGCCAAAATGTCGCGCAGACGCTAATAACAGGCAGGCATGGACAGTGCGTCGGCTAAGCGAGAGTTTGCGATTGCACTCCTTCAGGAGTCGAGCGTTTTCGTTCATCTCGATCCCCGGCGAGAGGGAGTCATTGTTCCGAGTTGGCTCAAGCGACAGCCACAATTGGTGCTGCAAGTCGGGCTTAATATGGCCGTCCGCATTCCGGACTTGGACATTGGTGAACAGGCGGTTTGTTGCACGTTGAGCTTCAACCGCAGTCCTTTCTTCTGTCGCGTGCCTTGGTCCGCTGTATTTGGCTTAGTGGGCGAGGACGGACGCGGGCGCATTTGGCCAGAAGATGTACCTCTTGAAATTGCCGCTCAAATGCAACAACAGGCTTCAAAAGAGGCAGCCAAGGAGACTGCGAAGGCTCAGCGCCAACAGGGTCGCGCTCGGCTTCAAGCCATACCATCGCCCGAAGCAGCCGCAGCCCGAACCGAACCCGCCACCGAAACATTGAAAGAAGTCGCTTCGGTTACCGAATCCGCCGCAACTGCGAAAACAGGGCAGACGGAGATTTCGAATAGGGCCGAGACCGGCGAAAGTCCGAAGCCCGGACCACGTGCGAATGCCAAAAAGAGCCTCCGGCCGTCGTCACCACCAGGCAGTGGCAGCAGGCGGGAGCTGCCTTCCTATCTGCGGGTGGTAAAGTAGCCTTAAGTTGACCCACCCGTGCTGGTCGTCGCGCCCGTAGCGTTCACCCCACCTGACAACGTAGATCCACCCGTCGAGCCATCGCCGCCGCCACTCGCAGTGCCGCCTGACGTTGTCACGCCTCCGGTGCTCGTAGAAGAACCCCCCGTTGCCTTCGCCCCACCAGTGGTCGAGCTGCCACCCAAGTTGACAGTACCGCCGGTTCCCTGGGATGTCCCCCCGGAGGTCGTAGTCAAACCGCCCGTGGCCAACGAGCCTCCAACGGAGCTGGACCCGCCAGATCCCGTCGATCCTCCCGTTCCGGGCACTGACCCGGAAACACAGGTCCAAGCGGAGTCGACGATGGTACAGCTGAAGCCGGCTACGCATCCAAGTCCAGGCTCGTGGCAGGATCCAATTTGACAGATGCCTCCCGAAGTACAGGTCTCGTTTTGATTGGTGCAGTCCGCGGGCCTGGTGCACCCCGACCGTATTGGCCAGGCAGGCCCCCGTCACCTCGTCACAGGTGTACCCGGGCGCACAGTCCCATTGGCTGTGGCAGAGATTATCACTGGGATAAATGGGGCAGCCCGTCATTGATAAGGCAACCAATGTCAAAAGGCAGGTTATAACTGCACGCTTCATGGTCGTCTCCTTCGAACGTCAGTTGCGGTCGTCACAGTGCGTACCGTAGCAAGCCGCTCGACCGGGACAAGCAATTGACCGGAATTTCGCCGAAACAAGTATCGCCCAAGTACAATAGGACTCGGTAATCCGGCTGCGGGGATCCCCAGACTCTCATGGACGTTCGCTGCGCCCGCTGTGGCATTGAATACGAGTTTGATGATGCGCTCATCTCCGAGCGGGGGACTATGGTGCGTTGCACTGAGTGTGGGCACCAGTTTCGTGTGCATCCTAGCCATGTAATACCCACCGAACCCGACGAATGGCGTGTGGTTAACGCCACTGGAAGAACGATTATCTATCGGACTTTGCGCGAACTTCAACAAGGCATCACTCAGGGTGAAGTGGGGCGAGACGCCACTCTCTTGCGCGGTAGCCACCCACCCAGGCCGCTGGGGTCCATCGCGGAACTCGACCCTTTCTTTCCGACTCGCGCCGGCGCTGCCCGCCAACAGAATACTTTGACTGGCGTAGCCCCGCCAGCAGCAGCGCCACCACCCGGTGCGCGGCCGTCGCCGACAACCGGAAAAGTTCCTGTCGCCCGAGTAGGCCTTTCGACAGTTCAGATAGCCGCACCAACGATGAGCGCCGAGGCACCCCGCGCAGCGGGGCAGCGTAAAACTGCCCTTGGCATCGGCACCCCATCGGGCTCTGCCTTCTCCTCCGAGTCTTCTGAGGCAACCGCGACAGTTCCCCAATCGCCGATGGCCGGTCAGTCCAAGTCCGCGTCGACCTCGTCGCCACCCGTGGCTCCAGCCGAGGCCGAAAAACCTCCTGTACGAAAATCCCGAGGGTCTTCCGAGCCCCCCACATTGCGTGACGGCGAGGCGCCCAGGCCCGCGACATCAACTGTGAGATACTGCGGCGGCATCCACCAAACCTGCCGACAAGGTCGCATCCGTTCCACCTCCGCGACCTACGCGTCGCACGCAGCCAACGCCCGCCACGGGCACAAGCTCCGCCACATTGCATTCCGCTGCTCGTCCCGCTGAGCCCATAGAACCCGTCGCACCCGAAAAACCCCCGACGGAACCACCCCCTGCGCAACGAGGCAGCAACGCCGAAACCCAACTGTCCGCGCATTCACCGCCAGTGATCGAGCCCACCGAGCCTATGGTTTCAAACGAAGGGTCGCTCTCGCGGCGGCACGCGGACAGCCCTCCAGCTCTCATTGCTGATGACGCGTCTGACGATGGCTCACCACTGTTCTTTCAAGCGGAATCTAAACCCATTGAATCGCCACCGTCTTCGCCGAGTGTGCCCATCCCCGAGCCGGCACCCGATGCCGGATCATTCATTCCAACGGTTCCACCCATGCGGGCAACCGGCAGCCAGGCACTTCGCCTGTCCACGGTTGCACCTGCCCAAAGCTCTCGGTTCGGTCGCTGGTTGATGGTGGTTTTATTGGGGGTTTTGGTCTCACTAACAGCCGTGTGGGCCTACTACCGACCGGCACAAACCGGCCAAAACGCCTCGGCCCAAAGCGCCGCCGACCATAATCGACGTCTGCAAAGTGCGCGTGAAGCCCTAGTGGCAGGCGATTTGGTCCTCGCGCATCAAAACCTGCAGGCGTCGCAAACCCTTGGTGCGCGCGACACGCGCTGGCAAACCTTGACGGCGCGCTATGACATTATGCAGGCTGACATGAATTGGCTGGCGGTGCGTCTTGCCGATCCGAACGATGCGGATAAGTTGGAATCTCTCAAGCGCGAATTGTCCGAAAATGTCGAGCAATCGATCAAAGCCCTCGATGCAGTCGAGCATCTCGCCGCCGCCGACCCCGACATAGTGGCTGCGCGCCTGGATGCTCAGCGGCTCAGCGGCGATCTGGACAAGGCCCGAAAGTCAGCATCGTCGCTCGAATCCGGCAGTCTGTCGCCAGAGCTAGCCTACGCGCTCGCGAGCATCGAGCTGATGCAGCCGAGTCCCCGTTACCAGGAGGTGTTCGATTGGCTCGGACAAGCGCGTGCTAAGGACTCGGGGCTGGGCCGGGCACCGGTGATGTTGGTGATAGCCTGTGTGGCCGGCAATCGCCTGGAAAGTGCACATGCCGAGGTCCAGCGACTCAAACTTTCATCGCGAAGTCACCCGCTACTGGCTGAAATGGAGGCATTTGTGAGGCGAGCTACCGACCGAGCGATGGCCGCTGAGCAAATCGTTGTTGTTGATAGTGGGATCGCTGCGAGTACGGATGCGGGAGAAGCAGAAACCATGGCCGAAGTTACCCGCGAGGGTGACTTTCGACTTCGGTTGCGGCGCGCCGTCGAGTCGCTGGGTCGCAACGAACTCACGCGCGCCGAGCAGTTGTTCAGGTCGGTGCTCGCGGAGCGTCCGAAGGATACAGAGGCTTTGGCAGGTCTGGGTGACGTCGCTCGCCGTCACGGCAACACCGCCAATGCCATTTCATACTACGAGCGCGTTCTGTCGGGCAACGGGCAGTACTTGCCGGCGCTATCGGCGCTGGCTGATGTAAAGTGGAAAAGCGGTGATCGAGCGAGTGCGGTGTTGCTCTATCATCGAATCGTGGATCAAGTGGGTGAATCGCCGGGGTATGGCCAGGCCGCAGCCCAACGCCTGCGCGAGCTGAGCGAATCAACCAATTCGAAGGCGAATGGTCCGAGCGAATCCGAGAAATCATCGTTACCCGAATCCTTTGCCCCCCGCCGCAGCATCCAATCTCAATACGGCCAATTCAGCAGGGAAAACTCCGTGAAACGACGACTGCATTGGTTGGCCGCCGCACTCTGCGTTGTGTTCGGTTGTCAAGGGCGTCCAAGGATCGTCACAACAAGAACCAAAAAAACCGAGATCACGAATTACGGCTCAGGAACGCTCTACGAGATCGACTTGAGCCATGGTGTGCCCGAGTTGAACAGATGCCGGCGGATGGCTACCGCTGCCTGAAACGCGCACTTTTGTCGGCCTGGTGAGAACCCTGCAGCGACTCCGTGACGAGAAAAAAGCTACGGGAATATTCATCAATATTGGTCAGGTCAAGCTTCACCTTTCGCAAGTCGAGGAGCTAACATCTCTGCTGCGTGCGATTCGCGATTACAGGATTCCGATCGTTTGCCATGCAGATGTTCTCGACAATGCCTTGCTGTGGTTGGTGACGGAGAGCTGCGATAAATTGTGGCTGAGCCCAGCGGGTTCAGTTGATTCGATCGGTATTGCAGCGCAGTCCATTTACATCAGGGGCCTGCTGGATGAGCTGAAGATTCAGGCAGACTTTCTTTCGATTGGTCGCTACAAAAGTGCGGCGGAGATGTTTACGCGGCAGGGACCGAGTAACGAAGCTCAACTGGCCTTGTCGGAAACCCTGCAATCGATGCGCAATGTGTGGTTGCAGGGCATGGCAAGTGCACGTGGACCCGCCGAAAATTTGCCGAGAATGGACCCTACGGGGCCAATGAAGCCAAAGGCTATGGACTGGTCGATGCGTTGGGTGACACATCGGAGGCGCGCCGCGACGCAAGCAAGCAAGCCCATGCCGGATCGACGCACGTAGCATATGGGCAAGCGGCGGAAAATGCAGCCGAACACGGTCTCACGGAGATTTTGCGCCTTCTTAGCAGCGGGGACGCCGCCTCGGAAGGCAAACCCTACATTGCCATAATACCCGCGATTGGCGGCATTACTATGAAGTCCGAGGGCTTGTTCTCGGGTGAAGGTATTGTCTTCGAGTCACTCGCGAAAACGATTGCGCGATTGTCGGACGAACTCGCTGTCAGGGCCGTCGTGCTGCGCATTGATTCACCCGGTGGTTCGGCGTTAGCCAGTGATCTGCTGTGGTCACGTTTGCGGGAACTTGGAGCAAAAAAACCACTGATAGCATCGGTCGGGAGCATGGCGGCCAGCGGCGGTTACTACTTGGCATGCGCCGCGCAATCAATTGTGGCTGAGCGAACCAGCATTGTAGGCTCGATTGGGGTTCTCGGGGGTAAAATTGTAGTTGGTTCGGCGCTTGAGGCCCACGGCGTGCACACTGTTACAACGCCTGCGAGCGCGCACGAAGGGGCAGCGGCGCGGGCCGCCTATTTGTCCCCGTTTGTCGCTTGGGACGAGGCAACTCGCGTGCGATTGAGATTAGTGATGAAAGAAGTCTATGACCTGTTTGTGGATCGAGTCGCAACCGGCCGCCATCTTTCAGCGGACCAAGTGCGAGCGGTTGCCGAAGGGCGCATCTGGAGTGGTGAGCAAGGAAAGGAGCGAGGGTTAGTTAACGAGTTCGGCGGCCTCGCCAATGCTATCGAAATTGCGCGCGACAAGGCCGGGCTTCCGAAGGGGACACCGGTTCTTGTGGAAGGGCCGGCAGAGGGGCTACTCGCAGCACTAGGCCTCGACGCGCATGCCAGCAGTGAAGAATTGTCTCGCGCTCTTGACCAACAAAGAAGACGCCTGTGGAACCCGCTCGCATGGGCGCCGCACAGTGTTACGCCTTGGCTTACCGGTCTGACCCCGCTCTTAGCTTCGGAGCACACGTTAGCACTATTGCCAATTGCGGTAAGTGTGGAGTGAATGCGCTCGGGGCACTACGACGTCAGCAACTGATCCAATTCACCCTTGTGCTCGAGCGCCCACACTTCATCGAAACCGCCTATGGCGTGCTCATTGATAAAAATTTGAGGAACGGTTCGTTGTCCCGTCGCTTGCAGAAGCCAGGCGCGCTTGTCGTCATCCTCGGAAACGTCAACCTCAACAAATGGGATTCCCTTGCGAGTGAAAAGGGCCTTAGCTCGCATACAGTAAGCACAGATTTTCGTCGTGTAGATTACTACGGAGGACACAAACCAAAACTTGGCTGCGAAGTTCGCAATATGCAAGCCTGCTTTGGCAAAAACATTTTCATTGTGGTAAAAGGCGTAACCATGAATGATAGCTCTCCAGCCCTCCGCATCCTAAGAGGCGAAGATGGCTACCGGCTATGGCAGAGGTACGCCCCAATCTCGGACCAGCGCAGGCGCTTGGAATATGCAGCTGTGTTGAACCACATTGTGGCACCCGGCGATTCGGATACGCTGCGCGTGGCTGTCATGGAACTTCAAGAGGGCTTGTCTGGCGCATTGGGGCAACCGGTCCCCTGGGTGGAGCAGGCGGGGCTTGAAGGTGCGATATGTTTGGGAACACCCACAAATAGCGAGTGGGTTCGTTCGGCAAGATTACAAGCAAAGCTGCAGTCATTAGGCACCGAGGGTTATATTATAAAGCGACTAGAGGCGAGTGCTCGGCGAATAATATTGGTGGCCGCTAATAGCGATATTGGCGTGCTCTATGGCACATTTGCGTTGCTTCGGTCGGTTCAAATGCAATTGTCCGTGGACGATTTGGATCAGGCGAGTGCGCCAAGAATCCGCCGTCGTCTTTTGAACCATTGGGACAATCTAGATGGCACGATCGAACGGGGATATGCAGGTTCTTCTCTTTGGGATTGGCACAAACTTCCGGATTATCTCAGCCCACGCTACTTGGACTATGCGAGAGCAAATGCGTCTATTGGAATTAACGGGACAGTACTAACCAACGTCAACGCGCATGCCTTGGTGCTAACAGCCGCGTACCTTCAGAAGGTCGCTGCGCTAGCGGGTGTATTTCGACCCTATGGCATTCGTGTCTATTTGACGGCTCGCTTTAGTGCGCCCATCGAGATTGGTGGTTTGCCGACCGCGGATCCAATGGACAACGCAGTCATCAATTGGTGGCATACCAAGGCTCGCGAAATTTACGAAATCATTCCGGATTTTGGAGGCTTTCTCGTCAAAGCCAATTCGGAAGGCCAACCGGGGCCCAACGATTACAACCGACGTCACTCGGATGGCGCCAACCTACTCGCCAATGCGCTTCGACCGTACGGTGGCGTGGTTATCTGGCGAGCCTTCGTCTATGACATTGCCATTGCTGCGGAGCGGCATCGTCAAGCCAATCTCGAATTTGTGCCGCAAGACGGCGCTTTTTGCGATAATGTGTTGATACAGGTCAAAAATGGCCCCATTGATTTTCAGCCTCGAGAGCCATTTCATCCACTCTTTGGGGCAATGCCGAAGACGAAGCTCCTATTAGAGTTTCAAATAACCCAAGAGTATTTGGGAAATGCAACCCACCTAGTTTACCTAGGACCATTGTACAAGGAAACGCTCTTGGCCGATACCTACGCCAAAGGCCAGGGATCGCAGCTGGCAAACATCGTGGATGGTTCAATTGATGGTCACTTGGACTCAGGCATTGCCGGCGTGTCGAACCTTGGATCGGAGCCCAATTGGTGTGGTCATCCGTTTGCGGCGGCCAATTGGTACGCCTTCGGCCGTCTAGCATGGGACCACTCGCTCGGTGCCGAATCTGTGGCAGACGAGTGGTTGCGGATGACATTTACCAACGACGATCGATTTGTGTCCCCTCTGCTAAAGATGATGCTTGATTCGCGCGAAGCTGTAGTCAATTACATGACGCCCCTCGGTTTACACCACATTATGGCGTGGGATCACCATCACGGTCCGGGTCCATGGGTAAATCAAGGTCGCGCTGATTGGACATCGCCCTACTACCATCAAGCGGACAGAATAGGCCTTGGCGCCAACCGCACCGCTAGCGGAACCAATGCCATTGCACAATATGCCCCTGAATTCCAAGCTATCTACGGAGACCCAGCCTGCTGCCCAGAAGAACTATTATTGTGGTTTCACCACGTCGCTTGGCCTCAAACGCTTCGATCGGGGCGCACCTTGTGGGAGGAGCTATGCTGGCGATACGCGCAAGGGGTACAGACGGTTAGAGAAATGCGAAGCACCTGGGAGGCAGCGGCCGACTACATTGATGAAAAGCGCGCCGAACAAGTACGGTCGCTATTGAAGATTCAGGAAAAAGAGGCCTGCTGGTGGCGCGACGCCTGCGTGCAATACTTTCAAACATTCTCTCAATTACCGCTGCCAGAAGGGTACGAAGCACCCGCGCAGTCCCTCGAATACTTCCGTCAGCTTACGCGATATTACGTGCCAGGAATACCCGAGAGGCGGTTTGGACGGAAATGATAATCACGCGAGTCAAGGGCATCGCCGGCTGTCCTTCTCGCAATTTCGTTACACGTAAGGTCTTTGCCGATTAGGCTACTCTCACTTATAGGCGGGCAGAGAAGCATAATAAGTCCCCAGTGTCGTCAATGAACCATCGGAATTGTTCAGCGCATGTGCTGAATCAGCCCAGGGGTACCAGGCATACCGTTCCAGGCGGGGATGTCGCGCGGCGAACATAGCAACTGCACCGGCGATATGTGCCTGCGTGGTGGCGGCACTTCCGTTATCGCTGCCATTCAAGCATCCCCATTCTGTAAGCCAAATGGGACGGTTGCCTGGTAACGCTTCAATTTGCTTGATGTATGCCTCTAACGTAGCGGCATTGGCGTCGCAAGACCCAGCGTTCCAGCCGTACCAGTGAATCGCAATGAAGTCGACGCGCAAACTGGTGTCAGCGTTGACCTGGGTATTGAAACTCGTAAACCAAGCTACACCGGTCGTATTGGCCTGTGTGGCAGGGCTCCCGACTCGGATGGACGGATTATTGAAGGCCGGCCAAAGCGAAATCGCTGTCGCCTCGGGTATGTTGGATTGACTGGAATTGTCCGGTTCGTTAAATCCGAGAACGCTCGTGTTGCCAACGCTTACCATTGATGCAATCGCACTGGTGATGCCCGCCGTGGTTTGCTCGGAACCGGTATGGCCCCAAATCATTGGCACGTATTCTCCACCAATCGTTGGGCTGCTGCAGGGCGCATCGGCTGTCTGCTCCCAATTGTAATACCAGGCAACATTCAGCAATGTGCGGGCCGCACAGGGCGAGTTGGCGACGCCCTTGTAGGGCTTGCCGCCGGTGCCACCGTTACCACCGGCGTTGCTGGCGCCACCTGTGGAATTCGTGCCTCCGGTATTGATGCTACCGCCCGTTGCCTTGCTGCCACCCGTATTCGTACTACCGCCAATACTCGAAGCACCACCTGTTGCTTTGCTGCCGCCCGTGTTCGCGCTGCCGCCCACGGTTGAAGCACCCCCTGTCGCTTTACTACCGCCGGTGCTGAGGTTGCCTCCAACGGCAGCTAAGGTTCCCCCGGTAGCAATGTTGCCCCCAGTGCCGACGCTACCCGCAGATGCGGAAGTTCCGCCCGTTGCGTGGGTCCCACCCGTCGCCGACGCGCCGCCGCCATTGGTACTTCCCCCCGCGGACGACGTTCCGCCGGTTTGTGGATTGCCACCGCTGTTCGTTGAGCCGCCGATCGCGTTCGAAC
This sequence comes from uncultured delta proteobacterium, assembly GCA_963835565.1. GTDB lineage: Bacteria > Myxococcota_A > Polyangia > Polyangiales > Polyangiaceae > FEN-1139. The sequence goes on along the minus strand of CAWIGY010000092.1, from coordinate 22,988 downwards.
CCCCCGACGCGCCGCCCAACCCGCTGGAACCTCCTGAAGAGGGACCGTTGGTGTCCGTGCCGCTGCAAGCTGCCACGAGCGCACCCAGCGCGAATGCAACAATCGTTTCCATGCGAACAGCCCGAGTGATCATGAGTCCTCGCTAATTCATCGAAATCCGACGTTCACCTGATCCACCGGAAGTTGAGATGATGCACTTGCGCCAATGGTGGCCGTAGATGCTCAGCGGCCTAGAGTCGAAGTATTGCCGCGTTTCTCACAAAAAACAGGTCAGTAATTTTCGATTCCTGGTACGCTACAATGTTACAAGACACCTGTCCTGAAGTGTGCGGCAAGCACTCTAATTCGCCCAGGCATTCCCAATAGTCCCCGGGATTCATTCGGTCACTGGCAGAGCGCGTCGATGCATGATTGCTGGGCCGTGCAGTTGGACGCGAGCGCACATTGTGGTGCCGCTTCCCCGGGCGTCACGCACAAACCCTTATCGCAGACTACCGCAGGCGTGCACAGGCAGCAGTCCGTGCTGGTTGTGCATTCCTGGCGGCACACTGCGTTGACGCACACGTCGCCATTCGAACAATCAGAGTCGGCTAGGCATTGCGGTTGCGGCCGGTGGTCGGACTGGCACATGCCGCCTTCGCAGCGGTTCAGCGAGGAACATTGAGAATCCGTCGTGCAGGGCGGCAGGCAAGTGCCGTTCATGCAAAGATCCCCGGGCGTCGCGCAATCTACATTGTAAACGCACTGGCCACCCGAGACGGGATTCACCTGACAATAGCCGTTCAAACACACATCACCGAGCCCGCAATCTGCAATGCTGGAACAAGCCCATTGGCAAGATCCGTTGAAACAGCGGCCCGTGTCGCCGCATTGGCTGTTGAACTGGCACGTGGGCTGAGCACTGACGGGTTCACACGCTCCTGAGACGCAACATTGCCCCGCGGCGCAGTTGGCGTTGCTGGTGCAGGGTGAACCCAATTGCGAACCTCCCGTGCCCTGCGCAACAGCCCCACCACTTCCAAGAACTCCGCCGACGGCCGCATTGGCCGTGCCACCCGCTATGCCCCCGCTGGTTCCGCCGTTCGAATTTGTGGCATTGCCGCCACTTGCCAGCAAACCTAGCCCACCGGTGCCAACGGGTGCACTGCTGCGAGCCGCGCCTGTGCCACCAACGCTTGAAGTGTTTCCACCGACCGCGGCCGAACCAGCCAACTGGTTTCCATTTCCGGAACCAGCCGTGACTCCAGCACCACCCGCAGCCGCTGCGCTGCCGCCCAAGCCGGAATGACCGCCAGTGTTTGCTGCGTTCGCGGACGTACCGCCCGCTGTGGCCGCCATGCCTGCCGATGACTCTTGCATGCCGGCGTCGCTGGCAATTGAAGACGGAACGCAAGTCGAGCGCGCGTCGCAAGTGAAGCCGGGCTCACAATCTGCAGACGAGCGACAAAAACCCGAATACTCACATCGCCCATCGGAATTGCAGTAAGTTCCAGGATAGCAATCGCTGTTAGTGTTGCAAAGTTGCGGCTGGGCGCCGTACGGAAAATGGTGTCCCCGGTGCCACCGGTGGTGATCGCGGCCGTCCATTGTGCACGATGAAAGGGTAACAATAGCCAGCGCTCCGATCGTGAAAGCACGAAAGCCGTTTGACATAGCAAACTCCTTCCACCGATCTGTCGTAAGATCGACCGGTTGCCTCGATGGCTTGGAGCTTAGCTCACGCATGCACAACCGCAACGAGCGTGACGATTCTTTCACATTGATTTATGGCGACATCACAATAAAACTTATTGTTGTCGCGGCTCTTCAAGTGAACAATTCGTAATTTGCCATTTCATGTTCGCAACCGGTTTCTGCGTAACCATTCGATCGCATTTCAAGGGGGCCGAAACTGGGTAAACTTCGAGGCTAGACCGACGGCGAACGTTGACGCTATTAGTACCCACTGGCCTGGGCCCGCTACCCTGCCTCCACGCTATTAGCGGTCGTCGGTAGTCAGCCGGTCCTGATGGGTATCATTCAATTGGGGCATGACGGCCCATGGCCGCTATCAAACTCGTCCGCCGTAGTAGACAAACGCGGCCTGGCGTTCTTTTCGGATACGTCAACGAATACGTCTAGATCCTCAGTCAGCCGCGGCTCGCCGTGACCCGCTACCGCGTGACCTCCGACGAGCAGAAATGTTACGCGATGCGAGAGTAGTAACCCTAAGAACTCGCTCCAGTCGGGGTTGCCGAGACGAAGGTGTATCGAGAAGCAACCGGCGAAATTTGCGCGCTTTGCCCGGGCGCGCTCGCCACGATGAAATCCGCGCGACCGAGAGCGCCCACCCGGGGTTGTTTCTCAACGCGGTATCCAAATTCTGTCGCTAACCGCAGCCAGGGTTCAATGGGCCAGCGCGTCGCTAATGTTGCGTAGTAAGCGTGATTCATTGGATACGAATAGAGGTCGGGAGTGCCGGAGTCATATCCTGGAACGGGAGGCAGCGTCCCGAGCGGCGGGTCGTGCAGCTGCCAATTGGCGAAGTTTACTTGGATCTTACGCTTGAGCGCGGACAGGCTAAAGGTCTCATAATCGTCGTCGTACCAAAAAGCCCGGCCCGAAAACATGTACTTGAGCTCCCAGTCTTTCCAGCGGGCAACCCCGATGACGCCCTCAAGCGGTGTGCTTTCAAGCAAGAGCCCGTTGCCGGTCGTAACCCATCCAAGATCAGTGCCCATGATATCGAAGCGCACGGGGCGGTGATCCACCGTGAACAAATCCTGATAAAGGTGCAAGGCCAGTCCCGGGTGCACGGAACCAGACACGCGATAACCGTCACTGGCACTTGGGTTGAGCATCAACAAATTCAAGTTGATATCGAGGCCTAAAACCGGCCGTACGCCAACGTACGTGTCCGCGAGGAACCAGCCATGGTAGCGGCTTTGGCTGGGCGCATCAATTACTTGCTGAGTGCCCATGGTAACGTCTGACAGCGCCGTTATCGGCCCAGTATGTGGCCCGAGGCGATAAGCAAAGCTTTGGTCAGACATCTGTTCGAAGATCTGGCGATTGACGGGGTGGCGATAAAATAGCGTGTATTCGTCGCGGTCATCGGCCACGATATCCGGCACCAACGCGTGAACGATGTTGGCCCGGAATAACGCTGCGACAATGACAGCCGTTGCCGCTGGGCGAGTAAGCCGATTGGGCATGCTACGGCGACTTTAACCGGGGCACGCTCGAAAGAGAAGCACGTTTTACAGTGGCTGCCAAGGCGGTAAATAAGTCGCTGATGCGGGGCCACACTCTCCAGTCCGGGTGATTGCAACACAACGACGACGATCCTCTGAGTGATGCTAATGCCCGGGGGCTTTCTGCATCCGCGAGTATTCAAGTGGCGCAAGACCTGGCTGGGGTTGCACATGGCGAAGCTGGGCCGACACTTCATCAAAATCAGGCTTGTCCGGCGCACGAAGACGGTCAGGTAAAGTCGCCAAGTTTCTCAGAACGCAGTTTTCGGGGTCGAAGGCCCCGGAAACACACACAAAGGAAACGTCGCAACGAACCGGAGTGAAAAAGTACAGCACGCTGTACATTTTCACGGAGGTAGACGGTCCTCGCGCAGCGAGGAACGCCCGAAGGGCGTAGTGAACCTGCGGGTCACCCATGATAACCAAACGCACGGCGTGCCGGCATTTCAAATAGGATCGGCAAGCATGGCCTGCGGGCTGAAAACGGAGTAAATGCGCATTGACTCTCTCGACCTAAAGCACGTAGCGACTTGAAGAGGTCCGAATGATTCAGGAGTACTCGGTTTCCACTTGGGGCTATTGGCGGCGTTCGAGGGCAAGGGCGTTGGCGCTCGGATCTGCCCTATTGCTCAGCCAGGGTTGCTATCCGCCGTCCCTTGCGAATCGATCAGGTAGCGCCGTTATAACCTCAGGCACAAAGTTCGTTGCGAAGGCCGTTACCGCAGGCGTCTATCACACTTGTGCGGTGCAGAGCAATGGCGGCGTTCTCTGCTTTGGCAAGAACGGCTACGGCCAGCTTGGCCATGGCACCACAACAGACAGCTACGTTCCCGTCCCAGTTTCGGGGATCACCAGTGCCACCGCTGTTGCCGCTGGCGTGTATCATACCTGCGCAGTGCTGGTCGATGGCACAGCGAAATGCTGGGGCAACAACGACTCCGGCCAGCTCGGCAACGGCACCAGAACAGACAGCTCAATTCCCATCGCGGTTTCGGGAATCACGAATGCCAGTGCTGTCACCGCTGGCGCGTATCATACCTGCGTGGCGCTGAGTAACAGCACTGTGAAATGCTGGGGTAACGACGACTCCGGCCAACTCGGCGTACCACCCCCGAGCGCGGGCACTTCAACGTGCTACAGTACCGACCTTGCACCGTGCTATGCAGAGCCGATTGGGGTTTCGGGCATAACGGATGTCACCGCTGTTTCTGCGGGTATGGCTCACACCTGTGCACTGCTAAGCAGTGGCATGGTTCAGTGCTGGGGCCTCAACCGCGATGGGCAGCTGGGTAATGGCAACACGACCAACAGCTCTGTGCCCGTCAAGGTTACCGGGCTCAGGGATGTGAAGACCGTTACCGCGGGTGGGGCTCATACTTGCGCGGTGCTGCTAGGTGGCACGGTGAAATGCTGGGGTGCCGACGCATTCGGCGAGCTTGGCGATGGCCGTGCGAAGAGCATCGCCCAATACGTTACGGTCTTCGGCATCACGAATGCCAGCGCTGTTTCTGCTGGCGCAGGACACACCTGCGCCTTGTTAGCCGACGGCACGGTTCAGTGCTGGGGCCTGAACCGTGATGGGCAGCTCGGTAATGGCAACACGACCAGCAACTCCGACCCGGTTACCGTCTCAGGAATTTCGAATGCCACGGCTGTTTCCGCGGGCAGTCATCACACCTGTGCCGCGCTCGGCTCTGGCACGGCTCAATGCTGGGGAAATAACGGCTACGGCCGGCTCGGCAACGGCACCACAGCGAACAGTTCCGAACCAGTGAAGGTTAGTGGGTTTTGAAGTGAATGAAAACCGGCCGGAAATGAGACATGGAGCAGGGCTGAAAATGAGAAGACGTCGGATGTCCCCAGGTTCAGCCTTGCGGTCGTCTCAATGAGCGCCGCACCTACCTGCGATTACGATTCCGCCATCGATCCTGGTTCTGCGAAAAATCCTGCTTGGGATTGGGTTGGTATCGTCGGCACGGGTCAGAGCCTGTCCGTCGGGACAACGCCCGTCACTTCGACGACACAACCTTTTCACAATCTCAAACTATCGCTCGGCGGCGTTATCGTGCCTCCCTGGGATTCGACCAATACCGCGTTTACGATGGTCCCACTGGTCGAGCCGATTCGCTCGTTGGCAACGGGTTACCCCGCTCCGTACCCTGGGAATATTTACGGTGAGACTCAGCATTCGTCCATGGCCAACGAGATTACATTCCTCGGCCAATGTGCCGCGCCGGACAGCGACACTGTGACCGTGCACACAGTCGTTGGGGAAAGCGGACAAGGCATCAGCGCCCTCAACAAGCAAACCGGGGACACGACGGGTACAACGGGCAGGGCCTATGCGGCGACCTTGTTCGAGGCCGAAGCTATTACTCGCCTGGCCACCGCTGCCGGCAAGTCCTACGGAATCGGGGCGATCGTGATGACGCACGGAGAGACGGACTCAGGCAGCTCGACGTATGAGAATGACTTGATTCAACTCTTGAACGATTACAACACCGATTTGGCTCCAATTACCGGACAAACTCAGAAAATTCCCATGTACCTATCTCAGCAACATGCTTATCCGAGCGGAGCGGGTACTCAAGGTCAGCGCCCGGTAGCCAATATCGTTCAGTGGCAGCTGGGCGTCGTGCACAAGGGTGATTTCGTCTGCACTGGGCCGCAATACCAATATCCAGGCAATACCAACGGCGACGGTGTCCATCTGTCGGCAACCGGCTACCAGCTGCTCGGAGAGAAATATGCCCAGGCTTATTACGAACGCGCGGTGCTCGGTCGAGACTGGCAGCCGCTTCAGCCCACGAGCGCCGTGCGCAACGGTCGCACGGTCACCGTCAATTTCCACGTGCCGGTGCCGCCACTCAATTGGGACGAGACGCTGGATGCTCCGGCAATTGCCGAATGGGTCAATGGGCGAGGCTTCGAACTTCGCTCGGGCAGCGGCAATATTATGATTGGTTCCGTTGCCATATCCGGTGACTCGGTGGTGGTCACCGCGGCCAGTGATTTACCCGCAACGGGGCTGATCGTCGGTTATGCCCTGAGTAGCCAGGGCGTGCAGATGAAGACAGCGTCACTAGGCATGCGCTGGGGTCAACTGCGCGACTCAGATCCAATCGTGGGTTTCACGACGAAGCTACCGAACCCGAACTATGGCGTGTCCTTCGAGATGGCCGTGCCTTAAAGATCTAGCGGGAGTCCTCCCAGCCGGTTCCGCCTTGTTTGCTATTTCTATTTGAAATACCGGCACGCCGTGCGTTGGGTTTTCATGGGTGACCCGCAGGTTCGTTGCGCCCTTCTGCCCACTGAACATCGCGAAAAACCCGCGTTTACGAGCCCAAGACAGCCGACACTAGTTGCTCGCACTTTTCCCAAAGTTGATCTTCGAGCCTCTCGTTGCGAAATTGGCACGAGATTTCCTTGCGTAGCTCGAATAACTTTCCACTGACGCCTTGGACGTCCGAGCTGCTAGCGAGCCACACCGCAGTGTCTGCGCCCTGTTGAACACTGCGGCCCCAAAGCAATCCCATTGCGCGAATCATCAGTCGCGCAGGGAGCGCAGTGTCCCGATACAGCCCGGTTTGCACCATGCCCGGGCACATGGCATTCACCGTAACCCCGGTACCTTGCAGTCGCCGCGCTGCCGCCCACGTGAGCAGCCGATTGCACGCTTTAGATTGCTTATACGACTTGATCGGGTCGTATTTGCGACGTTCGAACTGCAGATCATCAATGTCCATTTCGCCGGCGTACGTTGAGGCGACATTCACAACGCGCGCTGGAGCACTCGATTTGAGCGCACCCAGCAATTCGTTCGTCATTTGAAAATAACCGAGTACATTGGTCGCAAAAACCAATTCAATCCCATTGACGCTCGTTTGTCGCGCGCGTCGATTGATGCCGGCGTTGTTGACTAGTACATCCAACCGTGAGTGCTCTTGCTGGAAGCGCCGTGCAAAATCGTGTACCGAAATGCGACACGAAGTGTCAACTGCCATCACCGAAAGCTTTTTCGAACCCGTTTGCCCAGCGATTTCTTCCAGGGCAGCCTCGCTTTTTGCAACGTCGCGGCAAGCCAGTACGACGTTTGCACCCGACCTCGCTACTTCGGTGGCAATTTGCTTGCCGATTCCAGAGGTAGGTCCCGTTACGATCACGGTTTTGTCGTTCATAAGAACTCCTTAACGAGCCGAGACGAATGCTCAAAGTCTTGCGGGCGACTGTCAACACTTCATTCTGGTCACAGCGGCCCACTCGCGCAAGTAAGCATCCAAGTCCACGCACCAATGTCGCACTGGAGGTGGCCGATCGCGTTAAAGTACGTACGGTAACCAATGTTGACGGTTTGAAATTCTGGCACTTTGAGACTCGCACAATTCGGCGTTCTCAGCTTAGAGTTTCGATGTCGCTACGGGGCTTGGAGTCAAGGTCTCTTGGTTGGGCGCGGTGTGACAATCGTTTCGTTACTCATGATTGTTCCTTTCGAGTTTGCTTTTGAGGGTGTAGAGCGACTTTAAGCACCGGTGTTCAAATTTTCTGATCCAGCGCTCATAGATCGCGTGGATTGGAACCGGGTTGAAATAGTGGAGCTTTTTGCTCGTTACGGGATACTTGGGCGGGGCGATGCCCAGGCATATCAAGCGCCGCGTTCAGTTTTCGTGTACCGAACGGTGCGGTAAAGGGCAGTAATTCTGCCATGTTCCGGCAGCGATACCGGCCTTGGGGCGATGTAGGGTATTCGAATGCACCTAGCTTCCAACTTTGATTTAGGAGTAGATTGCGCCTGCAATATGGCAACGCAATCTGACCATTGGACGGTTCTGAAGCACGGACCGATCGAGCAACTGACCGACAACCTGTGGCGAGTAGTCGGTTCAATACCACGTATGTCGCTTGGTCGCGTCATGACAATTGCTAAGATGTGCGATTTGCGCCTGGTATTTCACAGCCCAATTGCACTCGATGCGAGCAAAATGGCCGAGATTGAGCAATGGGGCCCGCCCGCTTACCTGATAGTTCCAGGCGGTTATCATCGCATGGACGCTCCTGCATACAAGAAGCGTTACCCCTCAATCAAAGTCTTAGCGCCGCGCGGCTCGCGCGCAAAAATAGAGGAAGTGATATCGGTTGACGGCACGTACGAAGATTTTCCTCAAGATACGTCCGTCGCACTACAAATGTTACCGGGAATTGGCGACAAGGAGGGGGCCATGATCGTGCGATCGAGCGACGGCGTTACGGTCGTGCTCAATGATGTAGTCATGAATATGGAGCGCAAACGTGATCCACTGGGCTACATCTTCACGACGCTGATGGGTTCGGCCCCGGGCCCTCGAGTTTCAAGATTGGCTAAACTTGCTCTGGTGAAAGACAGGCAGGCGCTGCACGCCGAACTCGAACGTTTGGCGGCAATTCCTAATTTGGTTCGACTAGTGGTGTCGCATGAAAATGTAGCGACCGGGAAGGACGCCGCGGAGGCACTGCGTAAGGCGGCCACCTTTCTATGAATCGATGAAAGGTGCGTTGGCGACCTGATATTTTCATGAGGACATCGGCGTGATTTCGTTGTAATGGCGCAGCGGGGAACCAACGCACCTACTCGTGCGCGGCGTGGATTGACGGCTTCGCCTCGTGGGTGAAAATCCCGGGGGAGTCTGATGGTTCCACTTGGCATTGATATGGCGACGCCCATATTCTACCAAAATTCGCATGGTTACCGTGGTAGCCTCGGACGTCTTTGGTGGGAGTCACTGGGACGATTTGGGCAATGCGATATTGCTGAGCGAGTAAGAGTTCGTGGTGGCTCGTAGCAGGGCTTTAATCAGTTCCGGGTAAAGCGGGCGGTGGGCGTTTCGGTCGATGAGTCCGAACTTTTCGCCCCCGCTGCCGCGACCGCCATTGTCCCAATAGACGGGTAGAATTCCCCGATCGACGGCGGCTTTGGTGACATATTCTACGTAGTAACGTTGATAGTCCTCGAAGCCCTTTTGGTGGGTCGCGCCGTATTCGCCGAGCAGCACGGGGACGCCTCGGTCGATGAAGGTAGACTTCAGTCTATCGAATTGCTTTACTACGAAATCTTCCTGCCCCCAATCGTCCCTGCCCGGGGAGGCGCTGCCCCATGTGTGCGTCTTGCCCATGAGCGCAAACAGGTAAGGGTCATAGTAGTGCACGGAAAGGATTAGCCGATTCGCAGCCGGGTCAGTCGGCAGCTTGAAGCCAGTGAGCGTGTGATCGATGTTCGTGTTGTAACCGGGAACTATCAGGTGGCGCTTGGCATTGTTGCCACCCGCGGCGCGAACCGCGTTCACGAACACCTGATTGAGGTCGTTGATAAACACAAAGTGGCGCGGATCGGGGGTACCGTAGCCGTCGTGGATCTCGTTCATCGACTCGAATAACAACTCCTCACCATAGCCAGAGAAGCGCTTCGCGATTTGAGTCCACACCGCTGTGAAGCGCGCTTTTACGAAGGCGTTATTCGCCTCCGTCGTATTGCCTGCTTCGTCTTTGAGCGCGAGCCACTGGACCCCCTTGGAGCCGTCGGCACCGTCATGGTGGACGTTGATGATGGCGTATAGACCGGCAGAGCGAGCGTAGCCCACCACTTCGTCCACACGCTCAAGCCATTGCGAGTCGATGACATAGTCCGGCGCGGGCCCCGTATGCCGTGTCCAAGTTACTGGAATTCGCACTAGACCGAAGCCGGCCTTGGCCACGCCGTTTAATAGCTCCGGCGTCACTCTCGGGTTGCCCCACGCAGTCTCGCCCTCGGGAACGTCGAGGCTATTGCCGAGATTCCAACCGAGCACCGCCGACTTCAGAAGTTCAGCGGATGTGTGCACAAATTCGCGAGGACGTTGCTCGACCGAGGCGGCGGTGACGCCATTCCCGCCACTGGCGTCAACTGTCTTCGGGTCAGGAGGGACAAGGCACGAGCCGACGAGCATTGCGAGACAGACGGCGATAACGGATTCGGTGGTCAATCTAGGGATGAGTTCGAGAGTCACGGCAGTCGCTATAGATCGGAGCCGGGACCACTGACAATTGATCTCGCGAAACACGCGAATTGCATCGGTCCCATCGGGAGCCGGCGCTCCGACCGTTTCGGTAACTCAATTCGCTGTCGCAAAACTGTAGTAATAGGGCTCGAGTACTCCCTTGGCGCCCACGGGTGCGTGAAATCCGGTGGAGACGGCCTTGTCGTTCCAGAAGTGGAGCATGCCGTGCCACTCCGTGCCGTCGGGGCATCCCGAGTCGTACTGCACGACGGTGGTACCCTTGAGCTCTAGTTGACCGTGCAACTTGAGCCGAAGCTGACAGCGATTGCCAACATACGCGATGACCGTGCGCAGGATTGCCGAGCTGTTGAGTTTGCCGGCGGGCGGGTCGATGGCCGCCACTATGTAGTTGATTCCATTTTCTTCGGCTTGCCAGGTATGACGCTCGCTCTTGGCGTCAAGTGCCGCGCCACGCGGCATTGCCACTGTAAACCCAAGCTGAGAATCGCTGACCTTTGCCCAGCCCGCCGGCAATGTGAGATCTTCGGCTGAAGTTTGCTCAATCGGTGCTGTCCCGTGTTCGCAGGCCTTCAGATCGCTATTTGCTTGCGAACAATTCGGGTCGGCCTGGTGAGCGCAGAGCAAATCATCGGCAGCCTTGTATTGGCATTCGAGCGCGTGGAGGATTTCGCGTTCACATTTTCCAGGTTTCGTTGTGTAGCGTTTACAACTTGCGCTGTATAGGCTTGCAACTTGCTTCGTGCACTTCTGCGTAGCGCGTTCACAGAGCTTCTCGCATATGTCGTTGATGCCTCGGTTGCCTGATTCTTTATTCGAGGCTGACATTGAGGAGCCAGTAGATTGCAATTGGTCCGAATCCGTGTTCGACTGCGCCCCGGGTTGGCGCGCCTTTTGCTGATTACCGCATGCTGCCCAGACTGCGCAGAAAAGCGCCACCATCGTTTGACGATTACCGCACCGCATGAGCCTATCGTACTCCCTAGCTCGACGAAGTCCAAACAGGGCAGAAAATGCCGAGATTTCTCGACAAATCGGCCGCCGAAGGCCGGGCATTCAGACTACCCCGACACTGAAATGAGCCACCTTGAGGACTCATATCCCACGCTGTGCAGAGCGTCACCCACCGCCTTGCGCACGATTTCGGGAATCGCCGACATGGGAGACCCGAACCAAGCTTTTGGACAGTCGATCCCAATTGAGGCTAATTGCAATCACATGCCTGGTATCGGCATCAACTCGACTACCTCGATGAAGCCGCCCGGCATCATGAAGTGAGGATGACCCTTCAAACTTTCTCCAAGCGCTTCCTTCGAGTCCGCTTGCAGGATCGAGAACCCTCCGAGATCGTTACTAGTCGGTGAGGCGCTCTCTTGGGTGACACGCAAGCTCTTTCCCAGCGGTCCTCCCATGTCTACGATCGACTCAGACGATTTTTTACTCCAGGCCATCCACGCGTCCATTCCGGCCTTCTGCTGCTCTGGAGTAGCGTTCTTCATTTGGTCAAAAGCTACTGTCGGTGCTTTGTAAAGAACGAGGAACTTCTTCATTGGCGAACCCTTTCTCAGATGCAAAAAGCGCTCGACTTCCGTCGGGCGCTGACCAATTGTTTAAGTTCATCCGTTTGATTCGCAATGGGCTCAGCTGGCTTATCCGTAATTATGAGTCCCCAAAAAGTACAGATGCGGGTAGACGGGTTCTTGGCCAGTCGCGAATTCGACATAGTATTGATGCAATCTGCCCCCAGCTGAGTCTAAGCATCCCCGAACGGGTTCATCGCGCGACAATCCTGTTGCGATGACCCGTGCAGATTGGCCGCTAAGAGCCTACCAGGTGGCTTAAGCTCCCCTTGATAGATTTCAAATGTGCGATGTTCGCAGTTTCCATGCGCACAGAGATTGATTTGTATGTGCGGCACTAAGACGTTCACTTGCTTTGGGTGCCGATTCCGTGCCGTAACGAACCCAAAATTCAAATTCACGATGCAATCTCGCGTTTGAACCGGTTGACGCAGGTTGAACACTCGCCGCACATCTCCTACTTGTCGGACACGGTGGTCGAACCAACCGGCGTCCCGTCTATGGCTCATTGCCGATCCGTGAGGAAAAGCTTCACAACAGTGCCGGGCCGAGTGTAACTTTGTGTTGGTGTTGGGCCTGACCATGACGAAACGATTCACCATTTGCGCTTCGCTGCTATTGGTTGCTCTTTTTCGATTGGGGTTGTAGTGGCAGCCCGCCCAGCAACAACTCTAGTGGGGGAGCGAGTGCCGCTGGCACGTCGAGGCGTTACGACTGGCGGCACCTCGACTGCGGGCGGAATGGCTTCCGCTGGCGGTAGTTCATCAACGGCAGGCACGACGTCGCCCGTCCGGTGGCGCTGGCGGCGAGCTCTGGAGCGGCATCTTAGATCCAAGCCGCGCGATCGACTGGACGCACGCCGGCGTGGTCGGCGGCATCCCAACCCGCACCGCGGTTTGCGCGACGCTCAATCCAGGTGCGACGGCGGCTCAAATCAACTCCGCGATCCAAGCCTGCCCCGCCGGCCAAGTTGTCATGCTCAATGCGGGCACGTACACCATTTCAGACGACCGGCATCGTGATGAAAACCGGTGTCACGTTGCGAGGCGCGGGTGCAGACCAAACGCTGCTCGTTTTCACGGCCACCACCTACTGCAACAACCAAAACGCGTGCATCTGCTTTGCGGGGTCCAACGAGTGGGGCGGCGACACGCGCGCGCTCGCCGGCGGCTCGAACTACGCCGATTGGACGGGCGGCTACGCGCAATGGTCTAACCAGATCACGCTCGCGAACGTGGGCAGCGCGGGGATCGCCGTCGGCCAATATATCCATCTCGATCAAGCCAACGATACGACCGTCGGCGCAGACTTCTTCGTCTGCGACAACACCACGGCGCCTTGCTCGCTCGAAGGCGGCAACGGCGGCCGCACGATCAACAATATCCTTCGCAGCCAAGTGCAGATCGTCAAGGTTACCGCGGTCAATGGCAGCACGTACACCATCGACCCACCGCTCTATTCGCCCAATTGGCGCGCGAGCCAGTCGCCTGCCGTGTGGTGGGCGTCGACGCTCCTGCAAAACGCTGGCGTCGAAGATCTCTCGGTCGATGCGACCAACTCGGGCGGCATGACCAACGTCTCGATGGTCAACGCGGCCAACGATTGGGTCAAGGGCGTGCGCCTGGTTCGAACCTGCCAGTGTCAGCGCGATTTGGTGCAGTTGATGGACGCGGTTCATTGCACGATCGAGAGCAACTATCTCTATGGCACGCAGGGCGAGTCGGTGAATTACGGCATAGAGTCCTATGTGGCGTCCGACAACTTGATTGACAACAACATCCTGCAGCACGTCGTCGCGCCGATGATGGTGCAACCGGCGCTCGGCTCGGTGTACGCCTACAATTTTGCGATCAACGACACCTATTACGACAGCAGCTATACCTCGAACCCCCTGCACTGGATGATAGGCATGGCCGACCAGCACAATGCCGGTGTGGAATATAATCTGTACGAGGGAAACATCGGCCCCGGTATCGGCTGCGACGTGATCCACGGCAACCAGCTCGCGAACACGCTCTTTCGCAATTACTTGCTTGGCTCCGACCCAGGCCGCATCGATTCGACGGACGCCGTCAACTTGGCGTCCTACAATCGCTATCACAATATCGTGGGTAACGTGCTCGGCACGCCGGGCTACACGACAACTTACGAAGCGAACAGCCGGCCCCGGGCAATCGGCGACGGTGTTCAATATTGGCGGCGGCGACAGCGAGGGCTCGGTGACCATCCCCGACGATCCGATGGTCAAAACCACGCTGCTTCGCTGGGGCAACTTCGATGTCGCGACCAATACGGTTCACTTCACGGCTTCTGAAGTCCCGAGCGGCATCACGCCCTATGGCAATGCTGTTCCCGCGAGCCAGACATTGCCGTCTTCATTTTATCTTGCCAATAAGCCTGGCTTTTGGCCGGCATCCAAGCCGTGGCCACCGATTGGGCCCGATGTCACGGGTGGCAACGTGGCGGGCCTTTCGGGGCACGTGTACACCAATCCTGCGAAGGACTGCTTCGCCACGATGGGCGGGCCAACGGACGGCAGTGGCGCGGTGCTGACGTTCAGCGCTGCCAGCTGTTACCCGTGATCACGCGTGGGGCATGCGCCCCACCAGAATGCCAATTACCTGGTGCCGCAGAAACTCCGTGCGGACCAGAAAATCTCAACGTTGGAAGCGAGCCTGACCGAATGCATTGGTACGGTCTTTGGCTCGCTCTCGGGCCCCTTGCCTTGAGCGACTAAATCGGAGTCCTAAAGCCAATGCTTGGTGCGCAATCCTTAATTTCCGGGCAAACGCCAGGGCCATCGGTGTCAGAAGCAGCAGCCAGTTTGAAGACGGTTCGCGATGGCAGAGTGAACAACCCGAAGGCTGAGTCGGCTTGCCTCGGGGGGCTGCGGTGAGCGTTGGCGCGGGGGGCTTCGGTGTCACGCCCAGTTCGACTATCGGGGTTTGGACCAGCGCTGCCAACTGGCTCGGGTCACGGCTCCTTCGTGGCAGATCCTCAGCCAGCCACACTTTGCGCAATGCCGAGTCCAGCGACTTCCACCGCCTGCCCCAGCGCCATCGGATGGGCGATTGACATTGGTAGCTCTTCGTCCAGGAAAACAGGCTCATAAAGCGAATCTGATAGTGACTGCCTGGGGCGGGATGCGTGCCGTTGAAGAGCACGCCCTTCGGTCCCTGGGGAATACCAATGCCCCCTTCGAGGTGCTCGGCAGCGGCCTGCAGTTCGATATCCCTGGGCAACGTTTTGCGGTCGTATCGGAAGTGCAGACGACTTAGGACGTATCTCTGCCGGGCTATAAGCGCGTAGCGCCGAGCGAGTTCCCGGCGGTCGTTGCCGTGCTGCCGCAGCGCTTGCGCTTTTTCCGATGCAGACTTGCCTTGCAGCTGTTGCTCGAATTGCTGCTTCTCCTCGTTGGTCTCGGAAGCGGGCTCAGGGCGGCGGGCAACCGAGGATACGAGCTGTGCCTCCATGATATCTCCGCCAAGCGACATGAGTTCGTAGAGCGTCAGCGGTGCGTTTGGGCAGGGCTCTCCGCAGCCGCTGGTGGGCCAGACGTACTCGGTTACCGCGCTCGCTGGGTTTCGGCTGAGTTGAGCGTCAAAGAGTGCATTATACAGCGTGCCAAGTTGCTCAGCCGCCGCTGGATCGACTTCAATGTTTGTCGGCAAAAGCAGGTTGCCGTAGTTGCGCACCTGGAACCGCTGGCTCGGGTGCAGAACGTATATGAAGAGGTCCTGAACACCGGCAGAGTTCAACAGACCCAAAGTAGAAGCAATGCTGCTGACGGGTTGTCGCGACCAGTAGCGAATGGCACCAAGCTGCAACCCACCATTGCCCAGGAGCTCTGCTCGTTGCGCATTCACCTCAGCCACTAGCAGCTTTCGCCGGTCACGAAGCACTTGTCCGAGCGCGCTGAGTGCTTCAGGTGACGCGCTAAATCCTCTTTTAGTCAGCCAGGCATCGAGCTCGCTCGAATTGCTGACCGCTAACACGTGGAAACGAAATTCATTCTCGCTTTGCTTGAACACGGGCTCGGTTGCAATGCCTATTTCGTTCGGCACCGTCCAGTTGCGTTCAGGTGGTGGCATAAACCAAGGAGCCAGAAATCCGGCTTCGCTGACTTCGTATCTAACGTCCCAATCTTGCTCCACAGGACCAGGCTCGCAGGGGTTCTTTTCAAAGAATGCGTGGAAACGCGGCGCCGACAATTGTTCTAGTCGCGCGACGAACTCACGCTTGACAGCCCGTATCCGGTCGAGCGTCACATCGGGAGGCACTGGCACGAGCAGCGCAAAGGGATCGAGGGCCCCTTCATAGTCGACCATGACCGTGACTACAGAGACGGGCCCACTTAGCATCAATACAACGTGGGCTGTATGCGCAACGCGAGAACTTCCGCCCTTGCCCACCAGCACGCCAGGAAAGCACCCGGCGGAGGTGTGAAACAGCAGCACCGCTACGATCAGAGCTGCGCTCATTGCCCACTTGTGTCGGTGCCAACGCATGGCGTCCCTCTTGACCAGCGTCAAGATAGACTAGAGCCGCTCGCTCCACAAGCCAGGTCAATTCTGCGTTTATTGCCAGTGTCCTTCCACCCACACATGCCCGCTTGCGCGCGCTTCCCAATGACCGGTCACGTACTGGGCATTGGGGTGAGGCCTGCGCTCGTAGTGCCCACGCAGCCATTCGTAGTCGCGACCATTCCAGCGGTGGTAGCCGGCTATCCAAATGTGCTCGGGGCCGGGTGGAGGAGGAACTACCTCAGCGGGCGGCGGTGGAGGGGGTGGTGGTGGCGCTTGTACAACTACAGCCTGGGGAGGCGGTGGGGCGGGCGCTTGAACCGCAGCAGGCTGAGGTGCTGGTGGCGGCGGAGCCTGGACACTCGGGGGATTCGCTGCGGGTGGCGCAGTGGCCGCTTCAACGTAACATCCGTTTGCTAGCAAGCCAGAAAGTAATAGCGGCAAGGCGAATACTCGATATTCAATTTCCACTGTTGAACCTTTCATTGGGGGCCAAGAACGGCTTCGGATAGTAACGTATTACTCCGCCTCTATACCCGATCATTCCTTCGCGCTCGACGTTCTTGCATTTTGGCGTATTGACCGGTCGTCTGGGCCCCGGCCCAGCCAACTGCATTGCCGAAGAGTTGACTCAAGATGAATGAGTTCTGGGCTTTAAGCTCGATAACGCGGAGGATTCGGCCATGAAGACAATACAAGTGAGAACACGGTGTGAATGTGAAGCTACTCTTATCGCCGTGCTTGACCAGCGGCTAAATGTGATAGCTGGCGCGACCGAAGACTCGCGCCGAAGGCAACTGCCAGCACCAGCAAGTCGCGCTTTTACCTCTCGACACGAAGTGGGCCTGTCTTTTGCTTGCCCGCTGTGCACACGCAATGTACTTCGCACATTCTCCCTAGCGAAATTGGCAAGGGAGGAACCAACCGATCCCAGCGTGTAAGTCGTAACGCCCCTCAACGTGATGCTTGCATTAGGGAGAAAAGTCAACACCATGGCAACCATCATCGGCATCGCCGGCAGTTTGCGAAGGGGCTCGTACAACACCGCCCTGCTGCGAGCCGCCAAAGAGCTCTCACCAGTGACTGCGCACATTGAGATAGCGTCAATCGCCGGCATTCCACTGTACGATGGCGATGTTGAAGCCGAGCACGGTGTTCCCGACAAGGTCGCTGAGCTCAAAAATCAAATCTTCGAGTCCGATGGCCTTCTTTTCGTGACGCCCGAGTACAACCAATCCATGCCTGGCGTCCTGAAAAATGCCATCGACTGGCTATCGCGGCCAGCAAAGGACACCCCTCGGGTATTCGTTGACAAACCGATAGCGGTCATTGGAGCAACGCCAGGAACAGGCGGCACGCGTCTGGCACAGGGCTCGTTGTTGCCAATGCTCCGCGCACTTGGTACCCGCCCTTGGTGGGGCAGGCAACTCTACGTTGCAGCCGCGGCACAGGTATTCGACCCTGAAGGCAGGCTCATGGACGATGTCGTCCGCAAGCTCCTAACCGAGTTTCTCAGCGGCTTCGCCGCTTTCGTGAATGGCAAATGAACTAATGTGCACGGACCCATCGGGCTCGCGCCTCCACAGAGCGTAGCGGCATTGAAGGCGGATCTCGATCACCCCGACGGTATCGTTGTGTTGAATCTTCGCGAACGATTGCGACCGGTGACACGATGGCGTCGAAATCTTCGCATCGGTCGTTATCTCGCCATGGTTCTGGTTCTACCTATTATTTCGCAGATTGTCCTGTTTCTGCTCATTTGGCACCACTTGGCACGTGCCCGGCCGCCACCGACCAAGGCGGCGGTCCTTTGCAAGTGCACGCACCAAGTGCCGCTCACACCAAAGAACTCACTGGTCTGAGCGACGCTTTGCCCCGAGGGGTTCGCCGACGATGATGCCGCGACCTGGTGTGCCGAGGTAGGTACGACCGTACACGCGCGGATCGCCTCTTATGATGTTGCAGGAGCCATATTGGTGCTGATCATCATTGATGCGCAGCCAGCTGTCACCGGCGTCGTCAGAGCGGAAAAAGCCTTTCTTTCCGTCAACTTTACCGGCAAGGTACAGGGAGGGATAGTCTTTTCCTGAAGCCGCCTTGCCGAAGCCGAGGCCGTAGCTTTCTTGTACGGAACCTTTCGTATCAAAGTCGTGGGCGCCATCTGTGGAATAGTAGAGGGATTTTCCCGTGGTAATCCAAACATGGCCCAGCTTTCCGGGTACGGCTTGTATGGAGCCGAGTAGCAGTTGATACTCGGGTAGTTCGGGCAAGTGAGTGAAAGTGCGTTCAAAGCGCGCGCCGCCGTCTTTGCTTACGTACACTGCGCCGCGCGAAACATCGTACAAGTACACGACATTGGCATCAACACGGTCAGTCGCGGGCTGAATATTATAATTGGCCCAGTCCGCCACTTTTGCACCCACAGGCGCACCTTGCGCGGTTGTCCAAGTCCTGCTGCCGTCCTTCGAATAAACGACAGGCGCGCCCTTCATCGTCCAAACCCAGGACTTGCCATCGGCGGTTACGGCAATAAGACCGCCCGTGTCTGGCCCAACCGTTGGCTCGGATAAGAAAGGCGTCCATCTGCTCCCACCGTCCGTGGAAAACCCGCCATGTTTCTCTTTGTCCCATACGCGCCCAACACGCACGAAAATTTCCGGCTGGCTCTCGGCATAATCGAGCCCGGTTGTCCCGTTGCAGGGTGGGTTCGAGTAGAAACCCGTCGTTGACGCTTGGTCAAGATCCTCATGCCGAAAACCGCATACATCACCTACTCCGCTTAAGAGATGGGCTCCACTCGGCGGGCTAACGAGAATGCCGACCGAGGTTTCTTCCAGACCTCGGTCAAGAAAAGTCCAGGTCGGTGGCTCCCCGGAATCAGCCGCTGTAACGTTTTCACTTACCCAAAGCCCCGCACCCGTGACGAATATTGCGCGTGACGGATTGAACGGATCGATGTCAATGTCGCCCATCCAATGGGGAGTCTTGAGCGGCTCAGGGCGTCCCCAGTATAAGTAATGCGCTGTGTTCTCATCGTACTTTGCCTTGGAGCCGACGGCATGCCATTGCTTGCCTCCGTCGGTCGTGCGAAAGATCTCGTGTCCCTTGGTCCATCGATCAATGGTAGTCACCAGAAGCGTTCCCGGATGCTGCCGATCCACGGCGAGCCCACCGTAACCAAAGGTGTCGCCCTCGCTTGGCTTTAGAGGTGTAATGTCCGAGAATAATCCTTGCTTTGGCTCGTACTTGTACACGGCTCCCGCCGTAATGTTGTTGGGGCCGGGCTGATCGCCGAGTGAAAGGTAAAGTACCCCTGCCGCGTCGAACTCAATATGACTTGCCATGAGTCCGACAGGTTGATTAGGAACCGCGCCCCAGGTCCCTCCGGCGTTCTTGCTGACATACAGCGAGCCCTTGGCATTGGCGGCCGCTGCATAGATAACGGGGGTCGGACTGCCCGGTTTGCCGCTTGATTTATCCAACGTTACGGCGACAATTCCATAATCATTGGGCTCGAGCGAGGGAAAACCGCTAACAAGACTCCAGCTTTTGGCTCGATCAACGCTCCTAAACAGTCCATTCTTTCTTGAACCGAAGAACAAGATATTGGGAGAATTAGGGTCAACCACGAGTCGCTCACCATTGGAACGGCCATCTTCATTGCCGCCCATTCGAAAGGAAGTCTTATACACGTTCCAGGTCGCACCTCGGTCGTCCGAACTCAGTATGGCCGGGTCACCCGCCCAACTCTGGGTGTAGGTTCCTACCGCCATATAGACTTTATTAGCGTTGGTGGGATCGAGTGCAATACTCTCAATTCCCCAGAAATTGGCAGCATCGCGACCGAACATATCCGTAAGCGGAACCCACGATTTGTCTTTGGGTGAATAACGGTACGCCCCGCCAATATCCGTTCTAGCGTAAATAAGGTCGCGTTCGATGGGACTGAAGATAATTCCTGTCACAAAACCCCCACCGAGAATGGTGACATTGCGCCACTGGTACGCAACGGCGTTTGGTCCAGAGTTGACCGTCGAACTGGAGGTTGACCCTCCCCCGTTATTCGCTAACTTGACGGGTGGCTTCAGACACCCAACCAAACTATGCGAGACGGATGCGATGAGACATAGACGAGACAGAACCAGCATAGACAATCTCGGAATTTCGAAGAGTTCGCGGTAACCGCGTCTTAGGGCGCATTATCATCATTCAAGCCTGCCCAATCTGCAATGCTCGATCGAGCTATGCTGTCTAGATTTTCATTCGGTCTTATCATCGGGCGAAGTTTCATAGGCGTCCAGCCAGTCCTTGACCCTGGCCAAGTGTCGAGAATGGGTGTGTCTTTGCTTTGCCTATGCACAGGCTCATTTACGTGCCAGCATCTTCTCGGAAACTAACGTTCATGTCCGGGCTATATGGCGGTGGCATCCGAGTGTTTAGGATTTTGGTTTTTTGACGGCACGCGTGGGCCGCGCAGCGGCGAGACGGGCGCGGAGTCTGATTGATTCAAGGTAAGTGGATCGCGCCCGGGTTTTTACGCCGCTGGGGACAATCAAAATCCGGTCACCGTCACGGGCACAGAACTGCTGATCGTGGTGCCGTTGCCGAGTTCGCCATAGGTGTTGTCTCCCCAGCACTGAACCGTGCCATCACTCAGTAGCGCGCAGGCGTTGCTCAAGACGCTCTGGGAACCAGGCCAAATACTGACATACATGCTGCCCGCGACAACCGCCACGGCGTTCGTAAGGCCAATGACTGTAACGGGCACGCCACTGTATGTTGTGATGCCGTTGCCGAATGGGGTGTCATTGTTGATTCCCCAGCACTGAACCGTGCCATCACTCAGTAGCACGCAGGTGTTGTAGTCGCCCGCGGCAACCGCGACAGCGTTGGTGATGCCCGTAACAGCCACGGGCACGGAGCTGTTCGTGCCCGTGCCGTTGCCAAGCTGGCCGTACTCGTTGTCTCCCCAGCACTGAACCGTGCCATCACTCAGCACCGCACAAGTGTGAGCCGCCCGCGGCAATCGCACAGCGTTGGTGACGCCCGGGACAGCCACGGGTATGGAGCTGTTCGGCGTAGTGCCGTTTCCACGCTCACCGTAGATGTTGTCCCCCAGCACTGAACCGTGCTGTCGCTGAGTAGCGCACAGACGTGCGAGTTGGCTTGCGCAACCACGACGGCGTTGGTGATGCCTAAGACCGTGACGGGCACGCAACTATCGAACATCGCGTGTTGCCGTTGCCGAGCTGGCCGAAACTATTATCTCCCCAGCACTGAACCGTGCCACCACTCAGTACTGCGCAGGTTGGTCCGGCGGCAAGCGCGACGGCGTTGGTGATGCCCGTGACCATGACAGGCACCAAGACTCGAGGGGCCACAGTGTTGCAGTTAGTCGGATTGCCGAGGTTGACGCCATCGGGGTCTCCCCCAGCACTGAACCGTGCCATCACTCAGCACCGCGCAAGTGTGGTCCCAGCCCGTGGCAACAGCGGTGGCGTTGGTGATGCCGGAAACCGTGACGGGTACGGAGCTGTTCGTCGACTGCGCGCCGACCGCACCGTTAGTGTTGTCTCCCCAGCACTGAACCGTGCCATCACTCAGCACCGCACAGACGTCCTCCCCGCTCGCGGTGATCATTTTCGCGACGAGCTTTTTGGTCGGTGTCGTGCTCGGGGACTCGGAAATGCCGCCAGCGCTTGCTGGAAGTCCCGTGCCGACACTCCCGCCACTCGTTCCGAGCTCAGTCAGTGCGGAATTGCTACCACATGCTGTGATGCAAAGAACCAGCAATAGAAAACAACGCATCCTGAATTGTACTCTCATAGGGACTCCAAGTCACGCGACCAGTAACATCCGGGAATTATCTGGAGAATTCGAACAGATTCCTCGCGTGTGAGCTTCAGTTAGGGTTCATGAAATCGTCCGACATGTCGCAGCAAAGCAGCTTGTGCGGAGTTCCCGGCACGCCCTGTGAGGACAACACGACGCTACTTACTCCAGCGACGTATTGTATTATGGGTACTCCAGTGACAGGGTCTTTTCCGGCAGAAGGGCATTGGCCCTTGTAGTAATTCGGGTCCCAGTCCCAATAGTGACCGTTCGCGTCCACGTAGCCGCTTGAGTCGCTGTGATCGAACTCCTGAACATTGCAATTGGACTGAGACATGTTTACGAGTTGACCTGATTGGTTATTGTAGTGCCCCGGACAACAGAGGAGGTTGTGGACACCATTGCCGCCCTGGGAAACACCTATGACGTAATCACCCACCGCACATTCAGCTTGAGCGTAGCCAATATCCCAATTGCCATTCAACCAACAATGGACACCACAAGCAAGGGTATTCATTGGGTAGCATTGGCTGCCGGTGGTGAACACTAACGGAGAATTACAAAGGACGGCATGCGCATGGGGCGGGTTCGACGGATCTGCGGAGATGCCGGCCACCGGCGAACCCATGGTTGCGGTGCTTTCTGAACCGTAGCCGCATTCACCTTTGTAGTATCCCTGGTCCCAATCGTGGCCGAGCGGGTTCCATGTGTATGGATAGTTGTAGCCGTAATCCTGGCCCCAGAAAACTTTGGGCGCGTTGCCGAAAGAGAAGAAATTGTTCCACAGGTTCGGGT
>CAWIGY010000091.1:0-50568 GCA_963835565.1 uncultured delta proteobacterium | reverse complement strand
GAACGCCCCTTGCCGGTAGCTCAGCGTAACCTGCGTCCCAGTGACGTCGGCCAAGGCAAGCGCCGCCTCGAGCGCAGAATCGCCGCCGCCAACTACCAGGACCTGCTGACCGGCATAATCATCCGGATCGTCGAGAAGATAGCGTACCCGGGGATGGCTTTCCCCTGGCAATCCCAATCGGCGCGGCGCACCGCGCTTGCCAATGCAGACGAGCACATGCTCGGCAACGAATTGTCCCCTGTCCGAGTGAAGAGTGAACAGGCCATCGCTCTTTTCGATTTGCCTGACTTCCGTCTGCTCGAGGATTCGGATTTGTTCGCTCCTTGGCGGTCGTCTTGCCAGCGCGCCAGCAATTCCTCCTTGCTGCAATCCCCGAACCACAGCGAGCTGAGCAATGCAATGTTGCTCGGCTCGGCCATTACGTGTTTGTTCTTCGGATAGCCCCGAATCGTCGAGGCGAGCTGATCACGCTCGAAGACACAATAGGATAGTTGGCGCTCTCGACACCGCATCGCCGCAGCCAACCCCGCTGGCCCGCCACCGATGATGGCCACATCGAGGATAGGGTCATTTTGCGGCAACCCGCTCGGCTCAATGCGATCGACCGCGCGCACAGCCTCGTTCATGGCCAGCCGGATTAACGCGGCACCAGAAATGTCGCCCGCCACCAGTAAGTTACTGACGTTGGTCATGCCGGTCGCGTCACTGAGCGGCATGGGATCGGGAAAGTCTGCAACTGTGTACGGCCGCCACATCATGGAAATAGCGTCGTTCGGGCATTGCTTTGCGCAAGCCCCACAGCCCGCGCAGCGACCCGAGATATGCACGTCCCCGCTGGCTGCGTCGAAAGCAATACCTCCGAAGCTACATGCAGCAATGCAGGGCTGATCGTAGCAGTTGCGACATGCAATTGGGAACGTGAGCCGTCCTAGCCTAGGGCCAAAGCGCGCCATACGCGCCTTGCCGTGACGTGCCGACACATGCATCATGACACTTGTTGCAGTTCAGGCATCGATCGAGACGCCCGACCCTTACCACCGAGCTTGTCACGTAGTTTTCACGCAGAAAAAAGTCCTGAACTACGCGGCGCGTTGGATCCTGACGGTCAAGAAGAGTTCGCGCTCACTTGCCACCGCCTCGGCGAGTTGGTCACGCCACAGCGGCTCACTCGCGAGCAAATCTCGGAGATGCGCCTGTTCGAGCTCCAGCAAGCTGACCGCATTGGCGGCAACACAGGCGAGCCCAGATGGCCGAGCCTGTCGCTGCTGTTCCAAGTATGCGTCCGAGAAGCACGCCCCAGCTTCGAAGTAGCCAAGGAACCGTTGGTGCTTCGGGGGACGCTTACCACCACTAATTTCGGCAAGCAGCATTGGCTCGTCCGGATCGAGCGCTATGACCACCACGCCGCGCAGCAGGAAGTAGTAATGTCGTCCAACACCGCGGAGCCCAGAAGAAAGGCGCTCCCGAGGCGACATGTGACGCACTTTGCCCACTCGAAGGAGCCGCTCTAGCGTTACCGCGGGCAGTCCCCTGAAGACATCGAGTCCACGTAGATGATCGCTCGTGATGTGCTCAGTGTGAACCATGGTTCAATGCTCGCTAACGCGTTCGATGACACAGGGCGCAGTCGGCACGCCTGTGGCAGACGAAACAATTGCTGTCGCCAAAACCGCCTGCGGCGTAGCCATGCAATGTCCTCCAGGCACCACGGTGGTTAAGTGGGGGCGTTCGCCTATGGCACTGCAGTACAGGATGCCGCTTGATGGCAGACACTGCAAGGGTTGGGATCGAAGCTTGCAACCGCTCCGTGGGTGCGGACCCTGAAGAGGGCAGTGTGGCTGCGTGGAGACCTCGTGCGATGGCAATGTAGGCAGCCGGGAGCGCCGTGACAGGCAGAACAAGTGCGCTTTGCCGACTCCGAATTCGCCGTCGACGTCCGCAAGTGCGGCGTGACGTCCGAATCCAGGACGCCCGATGATTCATCGGGCGCAGCGACTTTACCGAGGCAACCGCAATCCGTTTGAAGTCACCCGGGGCGTGACAAGCCTCGCAGTCAGCGCCAAAATTTCCGCCATGCGGATCGCTGTGACACTCGAAACAACGATGACCTCGCACCGGAAAAGTCAAATCCAACTTCGTGACTGCAACCTTCTTCCAATCGGCAACGCTCAACGGTGGAGTCTGCGCGGTCCTCGTCTGATGGCACAGGACGCAAGCCGCTTTCTGGTGCGGCCCTCTCTTGGGGAACTTCGTCATGCTGTTGTGGTCGAACTTTGGGGCCCCCTTCTCGGGACGGTGGCACTTGGCACAGTCTTGGCCAAGCCTTCCGCTGTGCTTGTCGTCCTTCTGGTGACAGTCGAAGCAGCGGTGCTTGTCCAACTTGTACTCGTGCTTGCCATGACATGACTTGCAAGCCAGGGTCTGGTGTTTGCCCTCGAGTTTGAAGGCCTTGTGCTCGAAACCTTCGGTCCGCGGAGCGTCGAAACGTGAAAGTGGCGAATGGCATTTCGAACAGTCCTTGCCTAAGAGGCCGTCGTGCTCGTCAACGTGGCAATCATTGCAATTGAGCGTTCCGGTGCGATAGATGCGCCCAGTGTGGCAGAGAATGCAATCATTTCTTACCCTATCTTGTGCATGGAATCCAATCAGCGGAAACCGCGTGTCGAGGTCATGATTGAAGGGACCGTTGCGCTTGCCTCCTTCGACGTGACAATCCGAACAGGGTTTGTCGTGAAACTGTCCCTGATGAGCGTCGCGATGCGTGTGACAGCTTCGTGCATTCACCCTCATGGTATTCGAGCTTGACCTTCGGCTCGTGGCAGCGGGTGCAGGCCAGTTGGGCATGCTTTCCGAGTCGCGGGAGCCCGAATTGGGAGTGGTCGATTTGGGCACCCTTTGAACGATAACCCTGACTCGTGACAAGTCGCACAATTGGCAGTGGCCTGCACCAATGGATGAGCCGGGACGTGACAGGCAGCACAAGACGGCGACAGTATCCGCCCAGGCCCAGTCGTCGCGTTCCTCAAGTGACAAGTCGCGCAAGTGGCGCTCGCGTGTTTGCCGGCGAGCGGAAAGCCGAACTTGCTGTGGTTGACTTTCGTCCCCTTGAACCCAGCGTTCTGGTCGTGACATTCGAGACAATTCTTCGTCCAGTCACTGACCGGGTGGTTCGGCACGTGACAATCGACACAGGTACGCGGCACGGTGCGTTCACCCATCTGGGCGTTCTTATGACAATCAACGCAGGCCTGATCGGGATGCTTTCCGTCCAGCGTCAACTTAGAGAACTTGGCATGCTCCGAGTGCCAGGCTCGGAGCAATTGCCCACGCAGTGATTGTCCTGGTTTATGACAGAGATCGCATTTCTGGGATAGCTCCGGACGTTTGAAGCTATGCGCGTTAGCGTGGCAACTCTGACAATCCTTCGACATCCCAAAGAAGCTCACGCGTCCCGTCTTGAGACGCCTGACATGGCACTGGGGGCAAGCGACTTGTCCGTGATGCTCCGTCAAGGAAAAGTCCGTGACCGCATGATTGAACGCATCGCGTCCGCCGATGCTCTGCCAATCGATGATGCTAAACGTGCGGCCCTTGTGTTCGGTGTGACACTTGACGCAACTCTTGCCTCCAAAGGTTGCATGCAAACCACCGGGATGAAGCGCGGTGCCATGGCAGGACAGGCATTTCTGATTGGTGACACCGCGACTCGATTCGTGGCACTTCGGACAGCCGTCAGAATTGTCATAAGCCGCGTGTCCTTCGTTCAAAGGGCCCGGCGACACGCGAAAGAAGCCCTGCGCCAGCACAACCGACGACACCAGCAGACCCGACAATATCAGGCAGCAGGTTGCAAGCAGTTGCAGGCTTCTTGGTGTCACGCGCTTCATGGGTTCTGGTGCGGTGGCTTCTTTGGTTGGTTCGGGGGCAATTTCGACAATCGCTCTAGCTTGGCGTTTGCAACCTTGGAGTTGCGTGGCCACTCGGGCATGTTGGTCAGCTCCCGGGCAAGAGCTGGCTCTCTTTCGGCAATGCACCAATCGAATGCATCAAATAGAAATGGCGTTTGGTACTGGATCGCAGCGGCAGCATCCATGAGACGTTCCCTGGCTTGACCGAAGTCATTGCGACCTGCAGCAATGATCCCTTGCAGGAGCATCTCGAAGTAGATCTCTACCGGCGTAGCTACGGGAGCGGCCGCATCGCCACGAATCGAGGCAACCACGACGTTTTTGGGTAATGCAAATGTGCTGATTGCCAGCTTCGACCAAGCGGAATCGGGATCGACTCGCAACATTTGGATGGCGATCTGCTGGGCAGCTGGCGTTCGATCCTGACGCAATTCGAACCATGCCTGCTCGAAGCGGTGACCCAACCAAGCTGGCTCAAGCTTGGCCGAGCGCTCCCACGCCTCTCGACTCGATTGGGTGTCGCCTCGATATTCTAGCGCTGTGGCCAAAAGGTACTCTAATTCGTTATTGTCGGGCAGGTCGTTGCGAAGTCCTTCGAGCACCCTAAGCCTGGCTGCACGCTCCTCGCGTGACAGGATGGTCAGGTTGGCAATCTGCCGCAGCGGCGAAGCCTGACCCGTGTCATCGAGATAGGGGCGAATTCGGCGCAACCGTTCCGGCGAGCCATCAAAGTAACGGTAGAGCGCGGCTTCCGTAGCAACAATCAGATCGAGGTGGGCATCCTTCGGATCGATGTCCCTTTTCTGTTCGCTTCCAGGATGACCTTCTACCAACGGTACGAACTGGGAGGCGCTCTCGAGATTGCCGTCGTTGATGAATGTTTTCAGTTCCTGCGCATAGTGTCCGCGTCGATCGTCAACCTGATGCTTGAGCCCCGGCTTCACCAGCGAGCGCACGCCGAATCCGGCTGCTGCCAGCGTCACCATGACGGACAGCCTCCACAGCCAGCGTTTCGATCGGCGCCTTTGCCGCGATTTGCCGGCATTTTGCTGCAGCTGCGGCCATGGGCCAAAGAGACTTTCACCAAATAGTTGCGCGAGTTGCCGCCGCACGCCCTCGTCTTCGATGGGGGAATCGCTGAGTCGCGGCGCGCGGCCGTCGTCACTTCGGTTGCGACGCGTCATTATGAAGTGCCTCCCGCGCCAGAAACGGCCGTGCTGGTGGCACCGGTGCCACCGGTACTGACAGCACCCGCAGCTCCTGCGTCGGCCGCAGGTACGTAAAATTCCACGGTGCCGTCGATATGCAGAGTCAGATCCTTGATGGTTTCATCAGGATTGACGACATCCCCGTGACAGGCATAGCAGTCGCCGGAATTCGGATGGTTTCCAGCAGGCGGATACCCGTGACAGGAACTGCAGCTAAGTTGCGAATCATCAACCTTGGTCCAAATCGGATTCGGACGGTCTGCCGCACCAGATAGCATGGCACCATGGCAGTAGGTATTGGCGCAGCTGGCGGAAGCACGGTCCCAAACCGGCGCTGCCCCGTGGAGACTTGCTTTCGTACCGAATATCACCGCAGCCGGGCGACCCAATGGGTCCGGATGGGTGAGCAAATCGGTTGGCACCTGATGACACTCGTTGCAAGCCACGGGAGCGGCAACCTGGCCCGCTACCAGGTGAGCTTGATGCGCGCCCACTCCAATATCCGTCGTGCTCGAGCGAACCATTGACGGCTTTGGGTGGAGCCGCATTGACTTTGGAGCCGTGACAAGTGGAGCAATCCTGAGTGGCGGGCAAACCGTCGCTCAACGGGGAGCGCTCGCAACTTCCGAGCGCCAAAGTGAGTAACATTACCCAAGAAAAAGCCGCGCGACTCGTGGTTGGCAGCAGCGACGTTGCGCGCTTGCACGAGAGCAGCAACTTTAGGCGTGTTCTATTCGGACTCATGCGGGTGCATTTCGCTACTCCGGGCTAAAAGTCCTGCCGCGCCGACAGGAAAAACGACTGTAGGTACATGTCGAAGATGTCAATCTCGTACCGAGCCCGCAGCTCTAACCACTTTGCTAATCCATACGCGACCGAGCCGTATACGGTCCGTGCATTGTGTAGTTCCTCTGCGCTCTGGTAGTAGATGATCTTGTACTGCTGAAAATACGTTCCAAGCTCGGCCTTAACCGACTTGTTCCCATAGCCGGCGGAACCACCCAGCGTTAGCATCTTCTCACTATTGACGACGTAGGGAACGTAGTTGTATTCCACGGTGCCACCGACGAATAGGCCCTTGTGGACGAGATCGTCGATCCGAGTGTGAAGGTAGATTGCGCCAGTATTGCGATTGAACGGTTGCTCAGCAGCCCCAACGACTTGGCGCCCACGCCATCCGAGATGAAAGCTCCAATGCGTCTGCCGTCCAACTCGAAAGTCCTTCCAAGACTCGAAGCGAAACTGCACGTACGGCAGACTTGGACCCAAAAGAGAATAAAATGGGTTCTCGCTCTCGACGACTTCACCAAGCGTCACCAACTGTGCGTGAATGCGTGCGTCGAGACCAAGGCCAAGGCGTTCATTCTGAAACATGAAGGCCCCACCCAGGTGCGAGGGGTGACGGTCGATGCCGCGCGCGTAGACCTTCGATGACAAGTTCTCTGAACCGAAGGAAGCGGACAGCCCATAGGAGTGGTTGGTGATGAAATCGTACTGCGATCGATCTGCGTTGAGTGTCTGCTCACGGATGAGCCGAGTGTCGAACTCGAATGCGGAGCTCGAACTTGCTCTAAGCACTGCGCCAGTCGATGCCACCCAATTCTCAAATAGCCTGGGTGTCGTCTCGAAGAAATGCACCGTTCTGCCTCCGAATCCGAATAGCAGCAACCTGCGTCCGAGCGCGCGCACGGCGAGGGACGCTCCATCGAAAGTCAACGGCAGGCCATGTTCGGACGCCTGCCTACCGACGCGAACATAGTCTAGCGCTTTGTGCTCTTGCCATTCGGCAGACAGCGCGTAGACGGCCACCCAGGGCTGAGCATTGTCGTACTGCGTGGCAAACAGGGCGGCCGCGCCAGGAGCGGACGGGCCATCCAAATCAAACCAGAGTGCACCCGACATGACTGCATGGAAATGATCATTCAATCCCGAAATCTGCCCGTCGCCGAGTAAACGCAGATGTTGATCGCTCGCTTGATTCGTCTGCAACGGCTCGCCCAACGGCCCTGAGCTCGGCAACGCATGCGAAGCAATCCTGAGACGATATTCCTCTAGCAACGAGAAGTCGGAGGTCCATCCGGCATCCTTGCCCTCCTCCAGCGCGCCATTGTTGTCGCTGCTTTTCGCATTCCCCGTTTCACTTCCCGTCGCGGGTTGGGTTTCATTGCCTGTAGCGGCCGCGCCAGCCATGTCAGCCATCACGCCACGGGCAAGCAGTAGCAAGCCCAAGTGAGTGACAAGAGCCAGATTCGTTGACCGTCGCATCCAGGAATGTTTCTCAACCATCGTTCGCGTAACGGGTGGAAGGTATCATGGTCGTCACGGATGATGGCAGGCGCGACAGTCTCCTGGCGCTGGACGCGGAGAGCTTGCCACAGGCAGCAGGGCAGGCGCATGCGAATATGCAACCGAAACTGGAACGTCTTCCTTGCGCAAGGGTGCAGGAATTTCGCGATGCTATCTTGCCGCTCTTTCGCCGCGTGCTGCCGGACGGTGTTATGGCGCGTACAATCCGTGGGTACGTCGATGCAATGGCCATGCGCAATCGAACGCGACAAGGTAAAATGCTCTCAGATGGCCAAAACCGTTCATGACCCTGCGGTAAGAAATGCGATGGGGCTTGCTGCGGCAGTGATCGCACTCTCGTTTTCGGCTTGCCCGGGGCCCGATCGACTGACTGATCCGGTTGTATCCGAAGGTGGTACTTACTTCGCTGCGCTGGGCGGCACGCCGGAACTTTCGAGGCCTTGGAGGCAGTGGCAACTCTGGTGCGGGCAATGCTGGGACGGCTCCAACCTATGACGCATCGGCAGACGCCAGTACCGATGCCGCCGGGTTCGATTGGGGACCGACCAGCTACGACAAAACTGGCGGATCGAGCGTGACCTACCAGGACCATTTCAATGGCGATCCCTGCTTCGCGGCATGCCATGACCACGGCATCACGATTGGGGGAACCGTATATCAAGCCAATGGCACCGATACAGCTTCCAACGCGCAGATTGGCGTTTGGCTCGGAGGAGCCCTTTTTACCAGTTATGCCGGAAGCAATGGCAACTTCTTCACGAATTTCCTCGGCACGGTCGATTGGACCAACGCGGCAATTGCGGTCCGCAATGCCAATGGGACCAGGAAGATGCCAGCGAACCCGAATGCCAGTGGCAACTGCAATAGTTGTCACGACAGTACCCAACGTATCGTTGTTCCATGATCCCGTAAGGCGCAAATAGGACCAGCAAGCGGCCGGTCCGAAGGACCCATCAAATCAATGGAATCGCGCTACTAGGCAGATGCCGGCAAACTCTTGGCGGTGGTCAGGGCACCCGTCGGACAAGCCTGCACGATAGCTAATGCACGCTCGGGGGCATGCAGAAAATCGCCCAATTTGCCCCCGAAGGGAGGCCTGACACAAGCCGCAAAGCCCCGGTTCGAAAAGCCCAGTGAGTAATCGTCAAATTTTTCATTCAACAAGCGCACACAGGTGCCACATT
Source organism: uncultured delta proteobacterium (assembly GCA_963835565.1). GTDB lineage: Bacteria > Myxococcota_A > Polyangia > Polyangiales > Polyangiaceae > FEN-1139. The sequence continues at coordinate 41,961 of CAWIGY010000091.1, read as the reverse complement.
GAATGCATTTGCCCGTTTCATAACGAATCAGCGGATGGGTGGAGTCGATCTCGTAATCGCGCTTTTTGGCATCGCAAAAGACATTCTGACTTGCTTTATACTCCGAGGCATAATCGCGTAATGCGCAATCGTCGGCGGCACTGCAGCCACATCGCAGACATCGGTTTGCTTCCGCACGCGCGTCGGCCTGTTGGTATCCTGTCTCGACCTCGTCGAACGACGTAACACGCCGGTCATGGCAGATGGTCGGCATGGGCAGTCGCTCTGCGCTCGGCACCCCTTCGTACACTACTTTCGGTATTTCATCCAATTTGCCCATGCTCGAATTGAATCGACGCGCAATGCCCACGACAGCCCGACCACGCAAAAATTGATCGATTGAGTAGGCCGCCAGGCGTCCCATGCCAACGGCACGGATGGCGATATCGGGGCCGAGTACGCAATCCCCGCCCGCAAATACGTTGGGAACAGTAGTTTGCAACGTATTCATGTTGACGACCACTGTGCCCCAAGGGCTCAACTTTACGCCGGTAGCTAGCAGGCCAGTGGCGTTCACATTTTGACCAACTGCCGCAATTATCTCATCGAATTCGACCTGATACTCGCTGTCCGGTTTAACTATGGGCTTGCAGCGTCCCGACGCATCGGGTTCGCCCAATTCCATGCGGACACAAGTCACTTGAAGGCCTGAAAGTCCCCTCTCGATCTTCACCGGAGCCGCCAAAATCTCGAGTTTGCAGCCTTCGTGCTCAGCTTCGGCGACTTCCACTGCCCACGCCGGCATTTCCTTCCTCGTGCGTCGATAAAGGATGGTCACCTCTTGAGCGCCGAGGCGTATCGCGGACCGGGCGGCGTCAATGGCCGTATTACCGCCACCCACCACCATCACGCGCCTACCCACCGTTGAGCGTGTACCAGCGCTGATCTCCTCGAGGAATCTCAAGCCTGTCGCAACACCTGGTAGATCTTCCCCAGGTACGCCCAGCTTTGTCGCAGCCTGGGCTCCGATGCCCAAGAAGACCGCGTCGTAGTCGTCTCGCAGTTCTTCGAGTGTCAAGTCGCGTCCAAGCTCGAGGCCGTACTCGATCGTCGCGCCAAGTTGTTCGAGTGTTCGAACCTCGGCGTCGATGACATTGCGTGGCAAACGATACGATGGAATTCCGTAGCGCAGCATGCCTCCCGGCTTATCGTGGGCGTCGATGATGTTAACGTGGTGACCGCGGCGCAGTAAGTGGTACGCGCAGCTGATGCCCGCTGGCCCAAGCCCCACAACGACGACCGTACGCCCCGAGGCGGTTTCGCTTGGACGGCAGATAGGGATTGCTCCCGGCCAAGTCCACATCCGCTGCGTATCGTTTCAAGTGGCAGATGGCGATGGGCGCTTCTTTGAGATTGCGGCGACAGGCCTCCTCGCAGGGACGCGGACATATGCGCCCAAGACTGGCGGGGATGGGTAGCTCCTGTTTGATGAGCTCAATGGCCGCGCGATCACGTCCAGCAGCCAAGTGCTCCACGAAGCCTGGGATTTGACAGCCCCCGGGACAAGCGGTCAAAGCAGGGCGATTGGCAATCGCCCCAATGGTCCGACAGCAAAAGATCCAGCGCCATTCTGCGTGCCGCAATGACGCGGGGGCTTTTGGTCTTAATATTCATGCCTGGCGCGACGGCGGTGGCACAAGATGAGACAAGATTCGCGCGTCCTTCGAGCTCGACTACGCAAAGAAAGCACGACGCAAACGGTTTGAGTTCTTGGTGCTCGCACAGGGTGGGGATCTCGATGCCGAGCGACCGCGCTGCAGCGAGGATGGTGGTGCCCTCGGGGCAACGCGTAGGGTTCGCCATCGACTGTGCATTCGACCATTTTCAAGTTGTCTGCGGCCATATTCCAGATCCTTCACGCAACCGCGACGGCGTTAAGCTTGCAAATGTCGCGGCATACGCCGCACGCTGTGCAACTGTCCTGGTTGATCGCGTAAAACTTCTTCTTTTCTCCCTCAATGGCGTTGGCCGGGCACCCTCCCACGCAAAGGCCACATCCGTTGCAATCAGCAGTAATCGTGAAGCGCGTCAGGTCGCGACACCGGCCAGCCTCGCACTTATGATCTTGGATATGCGCCTCGTACTCGGCTCGAAAATATCTGAGCGTCGTTAGCACCGGATTGGGCGCTGTCTGTCCTAGGCCACATAATGACGTTGCCTTGATCTGATACGCCAGGTTTTCCAGTAGTCCAAGGTCAGACATGACGGCCTTACCGGTCGCGATGCGGTCCAAGATTTCGAGCATGCGGCGCGTGCCTAGACGGCAAAACGTGCATTTGCCACAGCTCTCGTCCTGGGTGAACTTGAGGAAGAAACGCGCGATGTCGATCATGCACGCAGTTTCGTCCATAACCACCATGCCGCCCGAACCCATGATGGCGCCGGTATTGACGATCTCCTCGTAGCCGATAGGCGTATCGAAAAGCGCTGTCGGAATGCAGCCGCCGGAGGGACCGCCCATCTGAACCGCCTTGATCGGGTATCCGCTTGACGAGCCACCGGCAACGTCTTCGATCACTTCGCGAATCGTAATACCCATTGGCACCTCGATTAGGCCGCCACGCTTCACATTGCCGGCGAGGGCAAATACTTTGGTCCCCTTGCTTCGCTCAGTGCCAATGGCCGCGTAAACTGCCGCGCCGTGATTGATGATGAAGGGCAAGTTGGCATACGTCTCAACATTGTTGATGTTCGTGGGACGATTCCACAAACCGGCCGCGGCAGGGTAAGGCGGGCGAATGCGCGGCATCCCGCGTTCGCCTTGAACCGATGCGATCAACGCGGTCTCTTCGCCGCACACGAATGCGCCTGCGCCTTCCTTGAGTCTAATCGTGAGCTCTAGGCCGCTGCCGAGTATATTCTGACCCAAAAAGCCCTTTTCATGCGCCTGTCCGATGGCGACGGCGAGGCGCCTGAGCGCTAGCGGGTACTCGGCGCGGCAGTAAATGATGGCTTTTGGGCAGTTTCCAATCGCAAACGCAGCAATGATCATCCCTTCGATGACCGTGTGGGGATCGCTTTCGAGAACCGAGCGATCCATAAACGCGCCTGGATCGCCCTCATCCGCATTGCAGATCAGGTACTTTACGTCGGGGGTTGGATTGTCACGCGCCAAGCGCCACTTGATACCGGTGCTGAATCCAGCACCGCCACGCCCGCGCAGGCCACTGCGCTTGATCTCGTCGATTACCCAATCAGGATCGTTCTTTTCGAGCACCTTGCGGAGCGCCGAATATCCGCCAACGCCCAAGTATTCTTCGATACTCTCGGGATCGATGCACCCGCAATTGGCGAGTACGATTCTGTTGCTGTTTCTTCAGATACTGTGCCGCGGGGCTGCCGGCAGCCTTAGGATCGATGAGCGCTTTGGTACTGAGCGGTTTGTCGCCGAGGACGTGATCCTCTATGAACACACGCGCGCGCTTGAGCGTCAAGTCGCCGAGCATTTGCGTATTGCCAGCCTGGTCCCTGAGTTCAATCATCGGTTCGCGATGACATAGGCCCGCGCAACCGGTCTTTCTAAGCGATATGGCCAAATTCTGTTCGCGAATCTGCCTTTCGAATTGCTCGTAGATCTGCAGAGCACCCGACGCGATACCGCAAGTTCCCAGGCCAACCGTAATTGAAGTGATGTCTTTGGCGACGAACGCGGTGCTGGTCATAGTGCGTCTGCTGTGGCCGCCTGATTCGTCCGGCCCGCAACGACAGGGGGCGCCGCAGCGCGGGACGCCGAATCACTGACCTTGCGAGCCCTGCGCCAACCGATCTTCGTTGGGTGTAAGTGCGGCGCGAAAATTGTTGACCACGGCGACGACCTTCTTCCGGTCGAGCCTGCCAAATGTCGTGTCACCGATCATGATACAGGGAGCCAGGCTGCAGCAACCCAGGCACGCTACCGATTCAAGCGTGAAGCGCTGGTCCTCGGTGGTCCCGCCGCTCTGGCAGCCTAGGTGCTCTTCGAGTGCCTCGCTGAGCCCTTCTGCGCCGCCCACGTGGCAAGCCGTACCGTGACAGACCTTGATGATGTGCTCACCGACGGGCGTCAGGCGAAACTGAGTATAAAACGTGGCAACCCCCGAGATCTGCGTCGGCGTAATCTCGGTATTTTCGCTGAGATATTGCAAAGCTGGCCAGGGCAAGTAACGCCACTCTGTCTGTAGTTCTTGTAGAAGTGGGATACAAGCGTCACTGCCGCGCCCATGCTTGGCAATGATGCGGTCGAGAAAATCGGTATCGAGTGGCATCGGAATCCCATGCTGTTCCTCGGGCGTTTTCGCCCGCCGCGACCAGCCTGCGGCAGTGATTAGCCGTTTTTTCCCGCGCTGCGAGCGGGAATATTGACCCGCGGGCGCGGCACAATTCAATAAGCAGGAAATCATTGATCTTTTTGCAACGGCACTGCCGCAGGCTCGCAATTTATGCGCGATTTTGCGGACACTTTGAATCATGCAACGGGGCTACTTGGGCGGTTCTCTCACGGACAAGTCGCCCCAGCACGAATCCAAGATTGAAGTGTCCGCACCAGTTCCGCGGGTGACACGCCCGCAGGATATCCGACTTCGTCAGGTGGCATTGGACCGAATTCAATGAACCAAGCGCGCGCTTGCTCAATGGCCGCCTGCGTCATGGGATCGGGGGCAAAGTGGTCACGGTTAACCTCGGCACCGAACTCATTATTGAGCGAGCTACCGATCAGCAATTTGTAGATCAAGTAGCTATTCTCGGGGCGACCGGAATCAATAATGGGCATTTGCACGCCGAAGCGGCCTCCCGAAACGGCCTGCTGCGTCAAGTCCGGTCCCGATTCCGTTTCGTGCGCGACCTGATCAATGGCGGTTGATAAAAGGCCACTCGCGTTCTCGAGGCTCAGGCCCATGCGCGGAACTGGTCCGCTGTGACAACCGGCTTGCGTGCAACCTGCCTGTGCAATAGCGGACAATACTTCATCGCAGGTGGCCACCGGCAATGCGACGTTAGATTGGGCGGCTGGTGCTGAGGTTCGAAATGCGAATGTGCTCGGCGCGCTCAAAGCGCCGCCGTCATAAGCTCTAAAACCGAAGCCATTGGGGTCTTGGTCGGCACTGATAAGTTGCAAGAGGTAGACGCTGCCCGCCGCAAGCGGCGTGTCGGGTCGAATAGCGAGGACCCGTGCCGTCACGTCATAGTCAGGTCGGAGAAAGACAGCCTGCTCAGTGCCCTCGGTGACCAGCGACACAGACTGCCGAACAGCGGTTGTGGGCAATAGCCAGCGATCGAACTTCAAGCGCAGCGGCGCATCGGCAGGAAAGCCGCAGTCATTGCCCGCGTCGCTTTCGCAATCGAGGCCCTGTGCAGAATAGGGCTCCGCCGCAACGATCTGCAGCGGTTCACCCGGCTGCGCATCGTGGCCACCCAGGTCGCAGGCAGCGCAACTCAACACCGTCGCAAACTGTAAAAAGAAAGGGACGATGCACATCCATGTAAACGATGCGTCGTGCTTTCGATCTGAACTCGGCTGGACGCCGCCGCTGGGGCTGGGGCCCCTGCGGCCAACATAATTAAGAAATCTCGGTCTTGCTTCGACGCTTGCCTGTGCAATGGCCGCGTAAAGGCCAATGCCACGGCCGGAGGCAATACAGAAGCTCGCGATAGGCTGACAGTCACAATGTCGAAGTGTCAACCTGGAGCTGCTTAACTGTCGGTATAAACCGAGAGTTGCTCGCGTATCGTTTTCTCCGTAATGCCGCTGCGAAGTTGCTCCTTGAGGCAATCCGCTAGGGCCAAAAGTAGGTCGTTCAACACCTTTCTCTTCGATAATCTTCGAGAGTAGCGCGCGAGCTTCTCGGCTATCGTCCTCGCGCAGAAACTCTCGCACCCTGTTCGACGGAAATATCTCCCTGGAAATCCAGGTACAAGTTTTCGAGCAAATAGCGGACGAGCTCCTGCACCAAAGGCCTCCTTGTGCTCCGGCCGGCAACTGCTCGGAGGACTATCGCTATACCTGTCGTCCCTTCGATTGTGCAAGACCGTTGCAGCTTTTGTGACGGCGGTGGCTTGAAAAGCCGCAAAGACGGACTTTTATCAGAAATGGGGGGACTTCGACCTTCCAACCCACCAAAGTGTTTACCGGGAAAACCCCCGACACCGGGGTCCGAAACCATGGCTGGCTACCGGACCCAATTGGAGCACGGTCGAACAGAACCCTCAGCCGGGGACGCCGCTCGTCACGGCAATCGTGACGGTGCTCGTGTTGCTCGCTCGCAGGCCGCCCGCTCCCGTTGGGGCTGTCCATTTCGGGTTCAACCTGACTCGAGCACCGATGCTCACAGACTCTGCATTCGTCACACGAATGCCATGCTCACCGGAACGCCGCCGCGCAGGTCGGGTCCATTAGCGTACTTATGGCGTGAGACTTGATGCAAATGAGTCAACTTTTCAGAAGGCAGTTGGCTGGGCCGGGGCCCAGACAACCAATATAATCAAAACGTCGGAACGAACCCGCGGGTTAGCAGTGAAATTCTAACGTGCGGGTTACCGACGTATCCGGTTGAAATGGCGTGGCTGAGGTTACCGGCTGGGAGGAGTCCCGTTAGTCAAAGAATCGTTCATGAAAAAATGCGCAGCTACCGATGTTTTTGCGAGCGATTTCATCCGACATGATCCGACTCGACTGTTTGGACATCTTCCAATCGGAATCGACTTGATTCATTGCCGAGGCGCAACGTAAAATAATAGCAACATAACTCTTTGGCCTCCAGGTGCGCAGACGCGACCTACCATCCCTCTTTCAGTCCGTCGGCATTGCCTGGAGGCCCAGTTCTTGGCACCCGCGGTCATGGGCGCCTTTAGTTTGCGCCAGCATGCTTGAAGATTCGTCGCGAAAGACTACACTTGATGGTCTGAATGCTCCAGTATCACTTCGCGAACCAGGGCCAAGTTGATATTGTCCCGTAAATTCACCTGGATTGTATTGGCATGTGGCTTTATCGCCTGTGGTGGCGGCTCTACATTCATATCGAATGCTACGGGGGGAAATCTAACTCTAGCATTGGTGGTAATGTCGCATCGGGGGGTAGCGACGGCAACGACGCGGGACTGGGCAATGGTGGTATTTCAGGCGCTGGTGGTAATGCAGGCTCCGGGGGTGCAACGACTTCAAGTGGGGATGCCGGCGCTGCTGGCAGTAGCGGCTACGCATCAATGTCCTGCGCTGATCTTCAAACTGCCTACACTACTGAAATGACGCTTGCCAAGACGTGCTCGACCGGAGGCAGCAATACTTGCACCCAAACCGTGCCCGATGCGTTGAACTGTGATTGCAGTGTTTTTGTTAGTGTTGATCGCACCGGCGCAATTTCCGCCATAGAGCAAATTAGCGGCGTCTTGAAAAGCAAGAGCTGCTTGACCGGCATTGCATGTACGGGTGCATGTGCCGTTCCCTCGTCGGCTACTTGCGTGGCTTCAGCTACCACCGGCAAATCCGGCGTATGTACGGCTAGCACCTCTTAGTGCCGTTGCCTTAGTTTAGAGCGGTTTTCACAGCAATGGACCGCGAAACGGGAAACCGCTCTAAGGAATCCGCGAAAGCGGCTGCGCGGCAATGATATTACCGGCCGGTGAGCACGAGGGAAAACTTGAATTCGGATTGCAAACACGGGTTAAGGAAGGAAACGCTAGGAACGTAAGTAACACGTCGCAGGTCCGTCTGTACCTGCCGGTACAATGATCACCAAGGAGCAATTATGAATTTCTGGAAATTGTCAACGGTCGCACTGGTAGTGGCTTTAGCCTGTGTCGTTGGGCGGGGCGCCATCAATATCGCTTCCGCCGAGCCCCAACCGCACATGAAGACTGCTCTCAGTCATCTCGAACAGGCCAAAGTGGCTTTAGAAAAGGCTACGCCGGACAAAGGTGGACATCGAGTCAAGGCAATTGAATTGACTGAAGCAGCGATCGCTCAAGTTAGAGAAGGCATCGAGTACGCCAACAAGCATTAGGCGCGCATTCGGCAACTCGATGATGTGAATTTCAGAAAGCTGCACGCATGCTGAGTCAGCTGTAGTAACATAACCAACCACAGCCGCTGGGGCCGGGACTCCGGCTGCCAACACTATAAAGACCCTGGTCTTGCTGCGACAATTGCGGGTGGCACAGCAGGTCAGAGTTTACGATAGTTGACTAAAACTAGCAGATCTATGCATAATGTTAGGTTGGAAGTTTTCTGTAAGCCGCGTCCGTTCAGGAGATCTCACATGAACATCAAGTCGTTTTCAAGATCGAGTTTCAGTATCGCATTATGTTTTGGTCTAGTCGTGACCGTGGGCTGCGGATCATCTAATTCGGATTCCGACGATGGGGCAGGCTCTGAGATTGCGACCAGCGTGGTCAGTGGCGCGCTCAACAACAGCGCTGGATCTGCGGTTAGTTTCAATGAGCTGCCCCGCCCAAAGGCAAAAACTGGAGTCGACTGGCTGTTAGATAAGCTAAACCCCGTTGGAACGGCATGGGCAGCCACGTGGACTTGCAGCGGAGGATCACTCAACCCGGCTTTTGCAGGACCGGGCCTGTATTCATTTACGCCGTTGAGCTGCGAGGTCACTTGGGCGAACAACAAAACGGCTTCATCCGTATGGAGCGGCGCGTTCAATCTCAATTATGGGACAAGTTGTGATTCAACGCATGAATTCATACTAAATCAGGGTGCGAATTGCGAATTGACCCGAACAACGGATGCGAGTGGCAATACGCGTACTCTCACCGGACCGGATGGAAATTCGTATTCCGTCACGCACAACACCAATGGATCAACCACGGGATGGGATTCCAGCGTCACGCCAGCCCCGAATAACAATGGTGTCGATGTTGGCTGCGGAGCTTCGGGGTGCACCTCCAGCCTCACACTTTCTATCAACGGCAGTCACCTGACAGGGACGGTAACGCCCAGCGGTGGCACGGCCTCGAAATGGTGGGATCACACGGTTTCAACAGCGTCAGACGGCGTTAATGTAACTGCGAACAGCACTGGCCTCGTCGTTTCGGGAACTGTCGTCGTTCAGCACAACCTGGCCAAGTTTACCAGCACAACGGTATTCAATAACGTTCAGTACAGTGGCGCGAATTGCTGCTTTCCAAGCGCAGGCAGCGTCAGCACGACGTTCTCGCAGGGCCCGCACCAAGGCAAGACAGAAAGCCTTACATTTGGGACCCGTGCCGGCTGCGGCGAGGCTACCTTGACCAGAACTGACGGCTCGCAGGTGGCCTTTACTTTGGAACATTGTATTTAGCATCCCCAATTGCAGTCTGCGAAACCCAACCCGCTGCTTGTGGTGATTGGGGAGCCATCTACCGACACAGCGATAGCTCGAAGTCATCGACCCTGTGACAGACGAAACACGCGCGAGGATTTCTGCTGATGGTTCCCCCGCAATGCAGCCGAAAGCCTGGAGGATGCGGTGATATCGCTTGCCCAAAGGGAGTTCCAACGCCTGGACCCCCGACGCCTGCTGTCGCATGGCAAGCCGCGCAATCGCGCTCTTGGTGGCAAGAAACACACTCGTCCATGTGCAATCTCGCCTGCACGGCATGGTGCTGACCGCTACGGGGTCGATCGGTCCAAATCGAGGGAGGCGGATGAAAGCGTCCGCGACTCGCCGCCGCCGCGCGTGGTCCGGCTGGGCTGAGGCCAACTCGAAGATGACAGGTCAGACATTCCGATTGGTCGCGATGACACGAAGTGCACGCTGACCCTTCCTGGCGAGCCGCGATTCCGTGCAGCCGCAACCAGTCGCTCGGGTGAATTGAACGTGGTCGAAGTTGACCGTTGTGGCAACCGACGCATTCTGACTCCTGATGACAGGTCAAACACAGCGCACCCTGATTCATCGCCGCATCGCCATGCCTAGTAACGAAACCTTCCGTATGCTCGATCGGTCCCAGGTTATTTGAGGGAAGTAGTCGCCCTTCTCTAAAGCGAGTCTGAATCACGCCACCACGACTGAGATGACACAGACGGCAATCATTGCCAGCGCTCAGTTGAGACTTTTCCGGGCCGCTGTGACATATCATGCATCGTGACATCATGGGCAGCAGTTCAGTACCTGCCGCATCGTCGCGCAAACTTACGCGACCGTGACAAATGCACAACCGATATTTCTTGCCGCATGCTTGGCATGCGAAAAGCGAATTCTGGGGCTCGGTGACTCAGTCGCCGTCGAGCGCTCGAACCTTTGTGCGTGGCACGGAGCGCACCGCTGATTCGAAGGTCCGAGCCGATCACCCGAGGCGCGACTGGTCGTTGCGTTTTGATGACAATCGAGACATAAGAGCGGAGTCTTTTCAGCGTGAATTCGGTGAGCAGCCGGCAGCGACGCCTGCGACGGGGGATACACAAGCGGGTTCGGGCGCGGTGGATTCTTTTGCTGAAAAAGACGCCGTATCTTGACTGTGGATTGTTTTTTGTCGTAGCCCCCATGAATCGTCGGATGAGCCCTTCGCATCGCCGCCAGCGATGGCAGATAGGGCAATCGTCAGGGTCGTCAAGCAAAACCCGAAGCTTAGCGCCCGACGCTTCATGGCCACCTCACATCGACGGTAGCGACCAGCCTGAAGCGCTGAGTCAACACATCACTGATAGAATGTTCCCAATCGAGCCCGAATCTTGGAGCCTGCATCGGAGCGAATCTGCAGCCGAGCACGTACGTGAACACCGTTGAATTGAAGTCGCTGCGTAGATGATCACGCCAACGGGCCATGCTGACAATCGCGGAGGGAGTAAAGGCGCCACCGTCCAGTTGATAAGAAAAGAATGCATCGCCTACCCAGCGATCACCAGCGTCGCCAACCTCCGCGGTGTCCGAAAGGCGAACCACCATTTTCGGTGTGTGCCAAGTCGAATCCACACCTCCGAGCCAATCGCGTTCGGCAAAGCGTAGATTTCCAGCATCGGTCGTGGTGGAAGACCAGGGTGCCGCGTACCAGCGATGACCTGCCGTCACCCCCAATGTCCAGTCGCGGCTGAGGTCAATCCCGAGTCGCGTTCGGAGGACGGTGGAGCCCACGGCCCCAAACCAGTTGAAGATTGAATCAGCGTCAAACGTTGGCAACCGGTATTGATAATTCACCGACAAGCGCAGTTTCTCGGAGAGATGCGATTCGAACGTGGCGCGGTGTTCGATGACCTGCTCGCGGTATAGGTCGTACACGATTGCGCCGTCGCTGGAGGCAAACTGCCCGAAATCGTAACCGAGGCCAATGCCAGCTCGTTCGGTTGAAACTCGGGACATCGATACGGTTGCGATCTTCCCATCGGCATCGAGAAACGGCGAGGTTGCCACCTGGTCCCTTTGCCACACCCTCCGATAGTCAAGTCGAGCTCGTAGATGCGGAAATGCTAGCAGCGATAATGAGCAGCCCGCCGCCGGCGCCAAAGAGGTTGACTGCAGGTAGCTCGGCCACTGGGTTGCGCTCATTCCCTCGCGACTTCCGCGAAACACACCCCCAGCTTCGTAACGGCCGCTGGACAATAATGGTACGCCGCCCCGCTGTTCGAAACCAAAGTAGCCTGCCAATTCGAATATTCTCCCGGGCATGAAGGCGATCCGGGCACCGTCCATGGACCACCACCCCAGTTCGTCGAAAAATAGTTGACGCCCCAAGCGAAAGCCAACCGTGTTACGAAGCCAGCCGCCTCCTTCGATATAGGCATACAACACATCCACTGGCGCTGTTTTCAGCCCAGGAACGAAGTAGTCATTATTAGTCGGATCCTGCTCAGCGGGATTGATGCCGTAGTCGGCATCCATGCGCAACCGGATCCGGACGTTGACCCATGGTTCACGATTCCAGGCGCTGCCGGCGACATCAACTACGTCGAGCCCGAGCGTGTGCGTGAGGCGTTGGCGGCTCAACGATGGTGACCCGTAGAGACCTTGCACGGTGTAAAGTTGCAAGTTGCTTTGACCGTCAACGCTGGCTTCGTATGCCAAAGAGCGCGAAGCGCTCAGCAATCCAAGGCCGATCGTGGCCAGCGCTATGCGACATGAAAAGTCTGGCCGCCAACCAACGATTCGAGTCCAACTTGGACTCATAGACATTGACTAACGGGAATGGTCCCAGCCGGTGTCGTTGATCTTTCCCATCCGGAGTGAGACGTCGGCGGTCCGTGCGTTAGAGTTTCGCTTCTAACCCGCAAGTTCGTTCCGATGTTTTGATGGTGTGGGCTGTCTGGGCCCCGGCCCAGACAACTGCCTTGCCGAAAACTTGATTCAAACGCCACGACTTTTTCGCTTTGAGGTCGCTAACGACCCAGAGCTTCGGCTCGATTCACGATGCGCGGCGTAATGAAAACGACCAATTCGCCACGCTGATCATTGACTTGGCGCCGCTGAAATAAAAGGCCCAGGATTGGAATGTCGCCAAAGAACGGCACTTGGGTCAAAGTACGTCCGCTGTTGCGGGTGTAAATGCCGCCAATGACCGCGGTATGACCGTCCATCACCAATAAATCGGTCTCGGCTTCGCGCTTCAAGATAGTTGGGGCGCCATTGGCAGCCGTCTGATTGAAGTTCGGCTCGTCGCGATTGAGCTTAACATGCATGCTGACGCTACCGTCGGCAGTCACATGCGGCTTTACTAGCAGCTGCAGTTTTGCCTCTTGAAACGTCGTTTGCACACCCATGGCACTAACTTGTGAATACGGAATCAGAGTACCCTGGGAGATGCGTGCATTTTGATTATCCAGGGTTAGAACGCGGGGGCTGCTCAAAATACGCACCATGCCAGTCGATTCTGCTGCCGACAAACGGAGGGCTAAGTTAATGCTGTTGTCGATTGAACCAAACGTGAAGCCGAGCGCGCCTCCGGACCCGGTACCGACGGCAGCCGGCAAGTTCACCGCAAAATTAGGGTTGTCAACTCTCGCAGAGGTCGGACTCAGTCCCGCCGTCGGAGTATTGGTATCGCTGGCACCGCCCACGACACCTACCGAATTGGGGAAAACTAAGCCGGTCGGGTTCGCCGTGACCGGCGAGAAAGAGGCATCGCCGCCCCATTGAATGCCGACGTCCCTCAAATAGTTGCTAGTCGCTTCAACAATCCGGGCCTCGATCAGCACTTGCGGGGTTTGCGTGTCAAGGGCGCGGGTTAATTCCTCGATTTGATTGAGATTACCCGCAACGTCGCGAACAATCATTACGTTGGTGCGTTCGTTGACGGCGATGCTGCCGCGTTCGGAAAGCAGTTCCTTGGCCCGCCGAGAAATCTCTCCCGCGTTGGCGTAGGACACCGGAATCAGCCGCGTTTCGACCGGGGCCAGCTGCGTCTCCTGCTTGAGGCGCGCGAGGGTCATCTCGCGCTCTTTTTCCAGCTCCGCCAGTGGCGCCACCCGCAACATATTGGCCTGGCGTACGACACCGAGATTCTTCGCTTGAAGAATTACGTCGAGGGCCTGATCCCAGGGCACGTTGCGCATGCGGATGGTCACTGTGCCGGTAACATTATCGGCCGTGATGATGTTCACGTGCCCAACATCAGCCAATAAGCGAAGGACATTATGAATGTCCGCATCCTTCAAATCGAGATCAATACGTTGACCGGTATAGCGATCTCTGGCTTGTCCAAACAGAGCGGGAGTTACACCCTGAACTGCCTGGGGTACCGTGGCTGTCTCGCGGATGGCTGAATTCTCAAGCGCCGAACCATCTTCGATGCGAGGTACGTTCACCGGCATCTCTTCAGTCGAAACCGTGCGAACCTTGCGAGCAATGCCCCCGTCACGCGCAATGCCGGTCAGCGACGTTGGCAGCTCATTGACCGCGTAAAACTCGAATACAAGCGCTCCCGCCTCGCGCACCAGTCGGTGCTGGGTGCCCGGTGCATGTTCAATATCCAGGACGACGCGATCAGGGTGATCCGGATCTGCGAAAGTCGCAATCTTTGCAACGCGCCCCAGATAGGCTCCAACATCTAATACTCGGGCCAATTGTGGTGGCAAGCTGGTGCCGTCGAGCACGATGCGGGTACCGGTCGGTGTGACGCTTGAACTTGCGTGCGCAGGCGCTGGGAACGCCCGAATAATAACCCGATCTTCAACCCCGCTGTGCTCGAAGCGGACATCATCGACGCGCGTGACTTCTTCCGGCTTGACCGGCCTTGCCGCCACCTTTCGAATTGGCTCATCGATGATACCGTATGATCCCGGCTCAAAGGATATTATCAGATCGTTGCCGCGAGCGGCGACCCCGTACCGCGCGGCTTCGTGAAGTGTCACCAGCACCCGGACGGTTCGATTGTCTGAAGTGGAGAAAGCCTGCGTCAAGACTCCGGCAACTACCCCTTCATTTGGCATCAACGGCGGGAAATTGCCCTCTAGCTCCGCGCCTGGTACGTCAACGATCAGGCGATTGTTCTGCCGTTCAAAGCGGGCAATAGGCGAGGGCGGCGCGTCGAAATGCACGACCACCTGCACTCGCTGATGTTCGCCAGGCGGTGAAACTTCCACAGACTGCGCGTGGCTTCGCGACTCGGCGCTGGCGGGCAACGCCCAGGTAAGCAGAGCCAACGTCAGCGGCGCAACGCCCCTTGTCGCATAAAAAACGAACGACCTAGACCTCATCGGTTGGTAACTCCGGTACAGCCGCTAACCCGCCGCGAGGCCGGGCCTGCTCGGACGCATAGTAGCCCCGAGCGGGGCGCCCGCACAAACTCTTCCGCTCGCCTGGCCGCTAAATCTACCAATTTGCGCCGAAGCAGCCTCGAGCGCCGGGCGGCAAAGTGAGAAATAGAACCCAAAAAGCTTGCGAAAGACCGGCTAATCTTAGCCTAAATGCGTGGTTTGCTAAGAACACCACACATCAGGATAAATAATGCATGAATTTTTCGGCAAGACTCGAGCCGGCACCGCCGCTCGGTATTGGGGCTGTCGGGGCCCCGGCGGCATCAATCTGGAACAGTTGAGTCATGGTTGCTCAATCAACGCGGTTGAATCGGTCTGCGGGTGAAGGACCAGCACCCGCGTCGAGCTTGGGATTTCCGGGTTTTTTGGATCCTCTCTCACTAGCACGACGTCGCCGTCGCGAATTCTATCAACCCGCCAATTGATCTCGTATGACTTATTGCCCTTGCCCTCTCCCTGAACGACCTCGGCCCGCCCAATAAACTGACCGTGGTGAACTACGTGCCCGTAGCCGCGCGGATCGACCAACATGGCTCGCGGCTCCACACCACCGGTAACGATGCCAATCAACCGCATGTCATCAATAGAAAAATCCTCCATGACGACTTCGCGTTGTGACTTCGTCTGGGTACGCGCCTCTTCGACGAAACTTGATGTGTATGCGCGAAAGGGGTCTCGGCTCCGTTCGGACTCGGTAAACTCGACTTCCTGCAACTCCAACTTAGGGGGGGGGCCGGCGTCGGATGCGGTACTTTGCACTTGCGGCTTTCGGTCTACAACTTTGGCGGGATGATCATCGGAATTGGTCACAACCCTGGCCGAGCAAGCCGTCAATAGCGAAAAAGCAGCCAGTCTACGCGCCTGTCCGAAAATCAGACTCAGGAAAGCTCGCGTCAAGCCAAGGCGATTCACGGGTTGCCTCCAGCAGGTCGCTTATCTGACACAACAGCGTCAGTGGTGGCCAACGCGCGAAAGGCGGTCGCCAGGGCAGTAACTTTTACTACGTAATCCTTATCGACCTCCTTTGGCTCGGTCATCGAAATGTTTTCCATGTTGATGATGCGGTCGAGCTGTCCCACGCCGTAAAAGAACTTGGCTATCTGGTGAAACCGGCCTACGACGTCTAGACGCATAGGAACCCGAGCGTAAAACTTTTCCGCAACTTCAGGTTGTGGTGCCCAGGCGCTGAGCGTGATACCAGAGATATTGGAGACACTCTGTAGGGAGCTCAGAAACGCTGGATATTCCGTGCTGTTAGGCAACACTTTCGCCAATTGATTTTGCCGCTGCTGTCGCTCCGTCAATTCGGCCAAATCCCTCTGGTACGCAAATTCATTTTGCCGCGCCGTGGCCAAATCCGCGTGCAATGACTTTTCCTGCGTCCTGGCCCGGTCGATTGACTGAGAGAGGTCGTCGAAGAACAAAAAATAGTAGGCGGCAGCGCCGAGCACCAGCACGCCCGACACGACTGCGATCTTAGCCGTCGAAGTGAGTTTATTTAGGCCGAGGCTTGCCACGTTAGTACCTCACCTTTGCCTGAAGTTCGAAATTCACTAGCTCTAATCCGTACTTGGCGTCCGTCACTCGTCGCCCGGGCAATAGCTGAACGTCAAAAAACAGGTTCGATAGATTGAGCCGTCGCGCAAATTCGCTGACGTCTTCGCCATCGCGTGCTACTCCCACTATCTTCACGCTCCGCTTGTCCTCGGCGTATTGCGTCAACCAGAGTCGGCGCGGATCCCAGCTCGGATTGTAAAGCGCCAGGGGATTTTCCCGACGTAATTCATCCAGTCTTGCCGCGTCAACGGTTGGACCTTTACCCGGGGTCAAAATTCGAGCAAGCTCCAACAATACTGCGGTGGGCCCGGTACGAGCCGATTGCAGCTTGGCGATTGCCTCTTCTTTGGCACGCAGTTGTTCTAACTTGGCCTTAACATCTGGGTGGTTCGCCACCGCCCTTTTTGACTGTTCAATTTGGTCGTTCAACTGAGAGTTCTTTAGTTCCTGTTCCTTGAGCTTGCCGCCCATCCAACTATGAAAGCCAAATAGCCCAGACACCTCGAGTAGCAACAAGGCGAGCATTACAGTAAGCCACGTCTGTCGAACCTCACTGCGTTCGACCTTCTTTTTCCGTGGCAGCAGGTTGATGCGAATCACGGGTGCTCCTCCCGGTCGCGGCGCAGGGCCAACCCAAGGGCGACAGCTAGCTGTGGAGCGCGCTGCGTCAGCAGGGCCACGTCCACTGATTTCGCATCGACTTGGAAACGCTCGATGGGGGACCAAACTTCAACGGCGACTCGGGTACGACGCTGGATAGCTGGGGCAAGAAGCGGCAGATTGGAGGTGCCACCGCTAAGAAAAACCGTGGAGATCTCGGTTTCTCCGCTGGTCGCCATGTAAAAGTCGAGCGATCTCTGAATCTCGGCGGCAATTGTGTCCGCCGCTGCCTCCATGACAGCCACAGCCTGCTGCGGTACGATGCCATGCGGCGTCGGGTTACCTGCCTGACCTCCGCATTTGTACGCTTCGGCCTGGTCGAACGGAATTGCCAGCTGTTTCTGAATCTGCTCCGTGACAGAATTGCCGCCGGCTGCGATTTCCCGTGTAAATCCACTAACGCCAGCCGACATTATATTCAAAGATGCTAACCCGGCCCCCACGTTGAGCAGGGCGATCGTCTTATCTTCAACTACACCATGCGAGAATTCGAATAAGTTCTGGACGGTAAATGCGTCAATGTCACAGACAATCGGCCGTAATTTCGCACTGCGCACCAGCGCCGCGTAGTCGTTAATGTGGTCCTTCTTTGCCGCTACCAGCAACAGGTCCATTTGGCTCGACTCAGGCCTTCGCTTCAAGACCTGATAATCAACCTCCACATCCTTGATATCGAAGGGAATGTGCTGTTCGGCCTCCCACTGAATCTGCTCCCGCAATTCGGCGGGTGTCATCATTGGAACGGTAATCTTTCGAATGATTACGCTTTGGCCGGACACACTTACGGCCACTTCTCGCTCGCGGATGTGCGTGTCGCGCATTACCTTGACCAACGTCGATATGACTGACGCGGCGTCCATCACCTGCCCGTCAACGATGGCTTGTGGCGGCAGTGGAGCGTATCCAAATCGCACGAGCGTTGGCCCTCGACGCCCATCCTTAAGTTGGCAAACTTTGATGGAGCTCGTCCCGATGTCTACACCAACTAGGTTCTTGCCTTCACCCATCGTTCCTCGAGGCGCTTGGGTAACTGCACCATCGTCGCATCTTGGCTCAATGGACTACAAATAACCGGTGGTTCGGAGATGAAGGTTATTGGACTGTCAGGTTTACAACTCGACGCGTTAGAGCCTTGACCGGGTCATTGGCGACCCCTGGGCACCGCGGGTTTGGTGAGATCGCGTTCACGGTTTGTCCGCCCATTTGGTGGGTAGGTCGGAAGCGACCCGGTCACCATCTCATTGAAAATACCGAGTTTCGTGGGGCGGTGTCTATTATGACCGCACCCAGGGTACCAAGACACCCTGCTTCGCGAAGGGCTAAGCGGCCCAGAATCTGCGATTTCAGGTACAAGTAATCGTTGAGTTGTATCGGGGCCAGGGATCAATCGCAATTCAAGGTTATATAGCCAAGTGGGCTTCTAGTGCGAATAAAGCTAGGTGTTAGGCGACCCCCCCCGTCAACGGTTTAGCGTGTAACCGTTGTAATTTCAATGGTTTACATGAATGGCACATGGCTTGCTGAATGGGCTGTTGAATTCGGAGGATGCCATGAACATTCAGGCGCTGCGACAACACGACAATAAGTCATCCGAAGATAGGGTCGCTCGGTCAGAGGGGCCGAGATCCGGTCTCGACACGGCCAATTGGATATTGGCTCCGGAGGACAGGGCACTGCGGCATTCTGTTTCTCCAAGACCCTCCGTAATTCCGCGGCCCGCGCGCCGGCACGAGTCGATACGAGCCTCAGTGCGTCCGAGCGAGACGCGGTTTGGTTCGCGTCGGACCCGCAAACACATGGCGCGTCAAAAGTGCGCTGACGACCTCAGAGCCGCCCAATTACTCCAGCAGTACGCCCCTCTGGTTCGACAAATTGTGGGCGGATTTCAACGCAAGCTGCCCCGAAATGTCTTGCGTGACGATCTGATTGCCGCCGGTATGAGCGGATTGTGGGACGCGATTCGCAGGCAAGATGGGCAATGCGACGATAGTTTTGAATGGTATGTTCGAGTGCGGATTCGCGGCGCCATACTGGATGAATTGCGGGCCCAAGACTGGTTGCCCCGTCGTGCGCGTGCCGCCGCTGCAGAGGCGCAAGAATCGGGAAACACATCGATTGCACCACCGTCGGTCGTGCGCCTCGATGACGTAAGCGAGTGGGAACAAGGCCGCGCTCTGGGGTCCGGCGAGGGGACCAGTAGTGAATCGACGGTACACCAAAAGTTCGTTGGTGAAGCCTTGGCGCGAGCAGTAGAGCAACTTCCCGAACGCGAACGACATATTGTATCGATGCACTACTTCAAGGGCATTAAATTCAAGGACCTTGGCACGCAGCTCGGCGTCAGCGAACCTAGAATCTCACAATTGCATTCGCGCGCGATGAAAAGGCTTCGAGCACTGATTTCCAGACAGGCCGCTTAGCGCAAGAGATTCGCATCAGATCCACGGGTTTACCATTGGCAAAGACATGCCGCGCCGCAAACGGCGTATCGTTAGTGTAATAAGGAGTCCCACTGCGGTCAGCAGTAACCCCAACACCACCCAGTGCACGACCGTGTCAGCCCACAGAATTGCCCAATAACGAACACAATAGGCCCAGGTGAAGGTCAAAATGGATGTTGCGAGTGCCAAGGGTAGCCCCCGCCGCAAAATCCAACCTGCCGTATGCCGAAGACTCAGCGACCCAATTGACCAACGAACAATCGAAACTATTGCGATGATTGCCCAGGTTTTTGCGAGCAGTACCGCAATAGCGAATAGCTTCCAAACTACTTGATTATTATTGGCAACCATGGATTCAACGCCGGGGACTGACCATCCGCCGAGCAGAAGAATCGCTAACAGGAGTGCCTGAACCCACATGTGAAAGCGGTTCGCAACGAATGTAATGAGGGCCGCGCTCGGCGAGGTGGTTTCGCAACCTTTTTCACCGAGGGGGCCGCCTAATTTTGAGGTGACAATATTCTTTGGCGGGGCCACCGTGGGAATCAATGCAACCAGCACTACGATGGCGGTAACCGAAAGCGCAGGGTCGTGTACCAGCAACCAATCTTGAGGCCAGCCGCCCTGAGCGTGGACAATATCAACCAGCCGGGAACTGCGGGTAACCAGTACTATTGAGCCGATCAAAGTCAACAGTGGAATCTGATGAAGGATTGCTTGAGCTGCGGCCAATAGGCTCCTGACGAAACCGCTTCGCGCATGTAATAGGCTCAACATGAATGCCGTAAGCGTAATTGCAACCGTTGTGACTAGCCACCATAACGGCAAATCGAGATCGGCTGATAGCAACTCTTCCCGGATGGCCATGACTGCCGACAGGCTTCCCAGAGCAACCACACTGCTGACGCCTGCAATCTTGACCGAAGCGGACTCAGGCAGCGGCAAATCTGCGGTGCACTGCTTCAGCACCGATCGCCAGTGACCCAATCTCAGATGCAACTTCTCAGCGTGCAGATGATTCTCGAGTCCGCGAGCGATTGCGCTGGCCAGCGACCTCACAAGCACGGCAAGCGGCGAGACAGCAGCCAAGAAAATGCCGAGCGCGGTGAGCAGGCACGCAAATGCGGGTGCCAACTCACTTGGAATTGTCCATCGAAATCCTTGTACGTCAATGTTACGGACCAGCGGAGTTTGCGATCCTTCACGCCGTACCGTCAGCCGTGCGGTACGATTGCGAGCCGAGGGGACTAAATCCGTGGGGCGAATCACCGAAACGCCATCAAAGTCGAGGAGCCGATCACCCGGCTTAATTCCAGCTAAGAGAGCGCGGCCCTGCGCGGCGACGACCGTGCAGCAATCGGAAGGACCCGTGTCGCCCAAAGTCAGTCCAAGAAATCGCTCTGCCTCGTCTGATACACGCTGCCGCTCTTGCTCAACTTGATATGATTTTAGTTTGGGTTCGATCTCAAAATCCACGTCGCGCAACATTCCCGAAACGGGGGCCATCCCAGAAGCACGCGCCGAGAAAGCTAGGCTGACATTTCCACGAAATGTGGCGTGAGCAGCCACGTCACCGGTCCCACAAAATGCTTGTTCAAGTTCGTCATTAACCGATAGTGTGACTGTGTCTTTGGTAGTGTCTTGTGTCCGAACCACGATATCAACGGCTCGTTCCGGTACTTGGCCCGCTCGAAATACGTCGCCGCGGAATGACAGGCGCGCCGGTACTCCTTCCGGAAAGCCGTGGCCCGACACTTGGAGCGTATCGCCGAGCTCGACGATTTGCGGGCTAAGCCCCGTGACAGTTACCAAATCCGGGCTAGCGGGGTTTTCAACGCAAGCCGTGGCAATTAGCAAGACGAGGCCGAGCGCCGCAATGGTTATGCGCATGTTTCCGTGTACCGTGCGGCCGCGAGTTCGGGCCAGTTATCGACAAAGGAAACTGTTGGGCGTGCGCTTAACGGGACTCCTCCCAGCCGGTGAAGTCCTGTTTGCCGTTCCTATTTGAATTGCCGGCACGCCGTGCGTCGGTTAAAATACCGTACCGTGGGCCGGCAATACATAAGAACCGACAGTGCTATGGGGAATGTCTTGCGCGGCACGCGTCAGACAGGCAGAAATGCTCCGCGTTCGACGAAGGGCAGCCATGGCAGAACCCGAGGAACACTCAAGGAATTCCTTCGCTGGGTCCACACCGAGGCGAGTCGTTAAACGCTACTCCAATAGAAAGCTGTACGACACCAAGGACAGCAAGTACGTTACGCTGCTGGAAATTGCAGAGCTAATCCGTGCCGGTGAGGACATTCAGGTTATCGACAACGCCTCCAAGGAGGACAAAACCGAGGTTACCCTCGCTCTGATCATTTCCGAAGAATTGAAAACGCAGCCGCGTGGTATTCCACTTGCGACGCTGAGGTCACTGATTCGTGAGCGGGGCGAGAAGTGGCTGAGCCAGCTTCGGGATGGACCCATTGGCAAATTAATGCCCAAAGAAGTCGACGGAATTGCCGTCGAAATGGAAGATAAGTCGGACGACCGCAATCTTGAGGCCCAGCCACGCGAAACAATTGCCAAGGGGATTCGGGCCACATTGGAGCAGTGGCAGTCGGCCATTGACGAGCGAGTCAGGGCAATTATTCCGAGCGGACCCAGCCTCTCGGAGATTCAGGCAGAGTTATCGCGGCTCGCGGACCGGCTCACCGCCCTCGAAGCCATAATGGGCGATAAATCCAAGGAGGAAGAGCCTAGATAGTTGCTGGGGAACACTGCGTTTCACGGTGGACCTACCGGCTTTTCGCTGATTTATTGTTCTATTTCTCACGGTACCGTCAGCCATGCCCTGGTCTCGGTGCCTTTCCGGGGAAAATTCGTTCGTGTTGGCATGCAGGGGCCCGGCCCTGCATGCGGCAGTTTGCCGAGCATATTTCAAGACTTAAGCTCAGCAACTGGATGCAAAATCCTGGGAATACGCATGCGCCATGGCAGGTTGATTGGATGATGACTACCGCACGCATTCAAGTAGGCCGGCGTGGAATCGCTAACCGCCTTTGAGCGCGACGCGCTCAGTTATGTGCCGAGTCTGCTCTCGGTTGCCACCCGACTGACACGCAATGCCATCGAGAGCGAGGATCTGGTTCAGGACACGCTGGTTAAGGCTATGCGCGCCCAGCGCCAATTTGCGCCGGGTACCAACCTAAAGGCCTGGCTGCTCCGCATTTTGACGAATACTTTCATCAACCGCTATCGTCGAGGTTCCTTAGAACGTAGCGTCGTCGATGGTGCCGACGCCGACCCACTGTGGGACGGATGGATGAGCACAGCTTCGATGGAAGCGATGCGCGATCCCGAATCGACAGCGCTACGGCCAATGCTTGAAGCGGAGATTCGCGATGCCCTGGCAGCTTTGCCGGAGGATTTTCGACTGGTTGTGGTGCTGGCCGATGTAGAAGAGCTGTCGTACCGTGAAATATCGGATATCCTAGGTTGTCCAATTGGCACGGTCATGTCACGACTACACCGTGGTCGTCGCATATTGAAAATGAAATTAATTGACCATGCTCGAGAATTTGGAATTATCCCCGACAGCGCTGACGCCGAATCCTTTGAGCATGATTCGCAATTGCAGCCCGTCAGCCTCAGTGAGTATCGTTCAAGAAAGGCTGGCTCGGCATGACGACTTGCCGTGAGTTTTCGGCATGGGTTGATACCTTTGTTGACGGCGAGTTGCCGTTGGATCATGCGGTCGATGCTGAGTGTCACGTGGCACAGTGCCAAAGTTGCGCGGAGAGGGTACGTTTCGAACGGGCATTTCGCAGCAGTGTAAGACAGGCGGTTCAAAATCACAGTAAGCCATCGCTGAGCCTGGAGCGGCGCTTAGAACGTGCGTTGATTGCAGAGCGCACCAGTAGCCGTGTGTTCGCGTGCACGCCGACGTCAAGCGTAGATCACGTGAGTGCATTGCAAGAGCATTTTCAGGCTGATCGACAACAAGTTAGGGCGTCGACAAAGAAGCGTGGCGCATCGCGTCCATTTGCTGCTGACTTTGTATCGAATTCTTGGGGTACGTTAAGATGGCGGACGTTACTACCGGTGGCAGCGGTTGCAGCAGGAGCAATTCTTTGGGCTGGTGTTCAGAATCAGCGTCAAAGTCCCAATGCTTGGAAGAGTGCCGGCACTTCGGATCTTCGTCTTTCGGAACTCGACTCTTACTTGGACGTAATGGTTGATCGACACCGTGGCCCCCCACCGCAGCCGGTGCAATCAATTCAGTTTTCACACGAAGAAATGCTAGATCCGCCGTTTCAATTGCCACCTTTTCAAGATGTTCGCAGCCTCGAAGGTCACCCGTTGGCAATGCGAATGCCGGCGACCAACGTATGGTTATCGGCGTTACGGGGGGCGTCGTCCGCCTATCAAATTAGGGGGCATCGAGTTACGTTCTTCGCGTACGAGGCGGCAGCAGCGCCACTGCGAGCTCGTTTGGAAGGGCACCCCTTGCGAGGTCATATTGTGTACGTTGGAAGACGCCAGGGCTACTCGGTAGCTACCGTGGAAGAGGGGGCGGTTGGTTATGCAATGACCTCGGACTTGCCCCCTTTGGAGGGCGCGGAACTCATCGCTTCGGCAATAGACGCTCGTGTGCGAGATTGATTGAAGTTGAGTGATTTCCTCGGAGACTTCAGGGTGATGGCGATTGTCTGTTGCCACTTCGCCAGCTTCCTGGTGATATCCTGAAGGTGGACTCGTTACCCAGGCTCGACGGACTTCGGCTGGTTGAGCACATTGCGACGGAAAATGTCGCCGAAATCTACGCTGGCATTCAAGAACCTCTGGGGCGACCGGTCATTGTCAAGTCCTTGCGTCCCAATGTGCTGCCTTCTTCGCCATTCGCCCTTGCCCTCGAACGCGAAGCGCGCCTGCTTTCTGAGCTTTCACATCCGTACGTCCAACGGTTGTATGAGTTTCGACGCGAGGAGACTCGCATGTGGCTGGTGCTGGAACGTATCGATGGACAACCGCTCGACCAGGTAATCAAGCGATTCGAACGCATTTCGTTGCCCGCCGTCGTGAGCCTTGGGGTGATGGTATCGGCAGCCCTAGTTCATTGTCACGAACGCGGAATTGTACACCGCGACATCCAGCCAAAGCACATTATCATGGCGCCAGCGGGCCGAGTGGTGCTCACTCATTTCGTTAGCGCTCTTAAGGAACGCTTGCCCACTGCGCCTGAGTTGCTGGACGGTATCGATCGACCGACGATTGTACCGTACATGTCACCCGAACAGATATTGGGCGAATCCACGGATGGGCGAACCGATTTGTTCTCACTGGGTTGTGTCTTGTATGAAGCGATCACAGGGCAAAGCCCATTTGACGGGCCAGATGACCGAAGCGTAGCACAGAGAATTCGTCACAGCGCACCCGCACTCCCGTCCAGGCAAGCCGCAGGGATACCAAGCGGAGCCGATCGTATAATACAGCGTTGCCTTGAAAAGCTGCCCAGCGATCGATATTACGATGCGGCAGAACTCAATTCGGCACTTGAACGACTCCTGCGGCAAATTGGGTGTGACAGTCCGGAACTGTGTCTCAACGCGGAACTTGCACGTTTGGGACTATTTCTCGCTACTGCGAGGGGGCCCATGCCGCCAGGACCGAAACCTTCGTCAATGCGCAATGATAGCGCTGGTCGCGCCGTATTCGGACTGCTTCTATGCTCGGCGCTGATAGTAGCGGGAGGCATTGTAGCTCACCGTGCAGCGGCGCGTGCTGGCTTTGGATCTCGTTTTAGTGGGCGGCTTCAATTGCGGCCTGAGCGAGCGGGATACCTTCGTCTAGTCGTCAACCCGTGGGCAACCGTTACAATCGATGGCCAACCATTTGATACCACACCGTTTTCGCGGTCGATCCCTCTGGCAGCCGGAACGCATTATGTTCATCTGGAGCACCCACAGGCACCGTCCGAGCGGCGCACGGTGAACATCGCGAACGGAGAAACGGTACTGCTGGATGTCAAGATGAAGATTGCGGAAGGGACACTCATTGACGCTGGCCCCTCACCCGTCGCGCCTCGATCAAGTGCCGACGATTCGCCCTAGACGAGTCTCGCCGGGCCTGACCGCACCGACACGCACCGCAGCGACCAACGCAGCATTCCGTGGAGAGATCAAGCTGGGGAGCCGCTTAGAGCTCGAACCCTGATATTGCCGGTAATACGCTACGACCCTGGCGACATACGCCTGAGTTTCAGGATAGGGTGGAATTCCACCGAATTTGACCACTGCACCCTCACCCGCGTTGTAAGCCGCAAGTGTCAGATAAAGATCGCCGTTAAACAGATTAGCCAGAACCCGCATATATCGAACGCCGCCATAAATGTTCTGTCGCGGATCGAATATATCATCAACCAGCATTCGGCTAGCGGTCGATGGGATAAGCTGCATCAGTCCATGTGCGTCAGCCTTGGACGTTGCCCTTGAATTGAAACCACTTTCAACCATGATCACCGCGCGCACCAAATTTTCAGGTATTTGGTACATCAATGCCGCTTGTCGAATGTACGTGTCGTAGCGACTCACTGGCGCCGCTACATGTTCCTGGTCCAAACGGTTCTTCACGCCAACAAATTGACGATTCGGACTGTTTGACAGAGTGACAACGCCGTCATCGCTAACTCGACGGGCGATGTCCGCATGCGCGCAAAGCGGCAGCATCGTCGCGTAGCCAACAATGACACCGATCCCCATCCACCGTCTCGCAACAGCTATGCGACGCACACGCATCTGGCCAGTTGACCGGCATCTCATGGGACCACAATGGCTACAACGTAGATTGTGGGCCGAATATTCCCTGAAAGCAAAGATCGGGTTCTTTCGGCGTCGGCGGAGCCCGTCTGCGACGGAGCAATCAAGTGGTTGGATTGAGCGCTAACTGGCAATTCCAGGGCAGCCAGTCCGTGGGACGCGCAAGGACTCAGTCTGCATTCGCCATAAGCGCACACAGGTAAACTAATGGGCTGGCGCGACGGAGTTTGGCGGTGTGGATGAGGCCCCTGAAGATGCTACCAACTTTAGCGTTGCGTTCTTTCGGTGTGAGATCGCTTTTTTCAAGATCCGCTCGCAAATTTTGTTATCAAGTGGTGCTGGGGCCACACGTGGAAATTGGCGCAACTTTTGCGCAAATGGGACGGACCATCAAACAACGTCGTCCTATGTAAGTCTTCTGAATATTGGCGGTGGGCCTAGAACGCTGCACTTTGGTATGCCCCTGCATCCACGCGCTCATCTATCATGATACAAACCTCGAAGGACTTAAGAGATATGCCAACGTTTCTGGAACAGATTCACGAAAAGGCTCGCAACAATCCCAAACACGTCGTCTTGCAGGAGGGGGACGATGAGCGGAGCATCGAAGCTGCAAGCCTAGCCACGCGCGGGAGGATTGCGAAGGTCACTTTGATCGGCGACCCCCAACAGATTCATCAGATTGCAAGCGCCAAGTCGTTGAGCTTGCAGGGTGTCGAGATTCTCGACAAAGATGTGCTACCCGACCTGGATGACTACGCGCATGAACTGTATGAGCTAAGGAAACACAAAGGCCTTACGGAAGCGGCCGCCCTCGAATGCATACGCCAGCCACTTTGGTACGGCGCGATGATGGTCCGCAAACAGGCGGTTGACGCTTTTGTTAGTGGCGCGGTGCACGCAACCTCGGACGTGTGTCGGGTCGCTCTCCAAGTGGTAGGGCTTCAACCTGGCATCAAGACACTTTCGAGCTTCTTCGTTATGGTGCTCCCCAAGCCTACCTATGGCAAAGACGGCGTCCTCTTCTACGGGGACTGCGGGGTGGTCATCGATCCGGATGACAATCAGCTGGCAGACATCGCCATTTCCACCGCTACAAGTTATCGGCAACTGATGGGCGAAGAACCGCGAGTGGCCTTGCTTTCGTTCTCAACCAAAGGCAGCGCTTCCCATCCGCGCGTGGACAAGGTGTTGCGCGCCTTGGCCCTGATCAAGCAACGTGAACCGACTCTGGTGGTTGACGGCGAGCTGCAAGGAGACGCCGCGTTGGTGCCACAGATCGGCCAGAAGAAGGCGAAGGGATCGCCGGTGGCGGGTCAGGCAACCGTGCTCATCTTTCCAGACTTGGACGCCGGCAACATTGGTTATAAATTGACGGAGCGGTTGGCGGGGGCAGAAGCTATTGGTCCCATCCTGCAGGGGAATACTCGGCCCTGCTGCGACTTGTCGCGCGGCTGCAAAGCCTTGGATATCCTCAATGTGATCGCCATCAACGTAGTGCGGTTCCAGCATCAGGCCACCTGAGAGGCAAATCATGAAGATTATGGTCATAAATTGCGGCAGCTCTTCGCTTAAGTTCAAGCTGTTTGACATGGAACAGGGCAGTCTCCTGTTGGCCGATGGGGTAATCGAAGAGATCGGCAAGGAACGCTCGTCTTTTCACTATCGTACCCACAAGATGAGTGGCGGCGATCAGGTTGAACGCAGCGTTCTGGCCTCTGACCATACCGAGGCAATGGACGCGGTGGCAAAGGCGTTGACGGATCCGCAAATCGGATTGTTTCAGGGAACTATCCAGGTGGATGCGGTTGGACATCGAGTAGTGCACGGGGGTGAAAAGTTCTCCAAGAGCGCGCTTATTACCCAAGGTGTCAAAGAAGTCATTGAAGCCTGTTGCGATCTGGCACCGCTGCACAACCCCCCGAATTTGGCCGGGATCGTGGCCTGCGAAAAGATCTTCGAAGGCGTGCCCCAAGTGGCGGTGTTCGATACCGCGTTTCACCAGACGATGCCTGGCCGGGCCTATATCTATGGCATTCCGTACGAGCTTTACGAACGCTACCACATCCGAAAATACGGCTTCCACGGTACGTCACACGAATACGTCTGCTTGCGAGCCGCCGAGATCTTGGGCCAAGACGTCAAACAGCTGAAGATCGTGACGTGCCATTTGGGCAACGGTGCCAGCATTACGGCGGTGCGGTATGGATTCTCGGTCGACACGTCGATGGGATTCACGCCTCTACAAGGCCTGTTAATGGGAACCCGCACGGGTGATATCGATGCGGCTGCCGTTCTCTGGTTGATGGACAAGGAGCATCTGAACTCCAAGTCCATGAATGACCTGCTGAACAAGCGAAGCGGGCTGAAGGGCATTTCGGGCGTCAGTAACGACCTGCGGGAGATCATGGACGAGTCGGCACGAGGTAACGAACGCGCTCAGCTGGCAGTAGACACCATGGCCTATCGCATCACCAAGTATATCGGCTCGTACGCGGCCGCGATGGGGGGCATTGACGCGATCGTCTTCACCGGTGGCATCGGAGAGAATGCGGTCAGCGTGCGAGAGCAGGTGCTCGAACCGCTCGAGTTCATGGGCGTCCAGGTTGATCGAGAAAAGAACTCCAGCAAACAGAAAGAAAAGGTCATTACACGGGACCAGTCGCCCGTGAAAGCTCTGGTGGTGCCCACCAACGAGGAGCTTTCGATTGCCCTAAAGACGCGCAAGATTGTAGAGGAAGAATGTGACCCGAGCCACGATTACCGGGTAAATCCGCGAGGAGAACTGACTAGTGGCGCGATTCCATCCGAGTGATAGGTTCTCGAATTTCTAGTACATCGATTCAATAGAACCGATGTACTAGTCAGCCGCGTGAATGAGGTTCCGAATCGCGCAATGGCCGCCGCAGTTTCGACAGATGCTGCCGCTTGGCAGCAGGCATTCCGCATTCATGTGTTTTTCAACCATCGCTTTTATCATATCAATCTTTTCGCCATCGCCGGTCTGGGTCTTGACTGTCATTGAATATACTTGCGAGGCGACTGCATAGGTATCGTGCTGCGTGAGCATGACTGGGATCTTCGCTTTGCGCAGCAATTCGAGAATGGTCTCATGCGGCATGAAGCCATGGGTAAGCAAGATGGCCGATACGCGGATCTTAGCCGGGTCACCCATCAGGTGCGTGCTGATGGATACCAGAATGTTGTCCACCCGATCGCCAGGCATGATGACCAGCGAGTGACGCGCAAGAAACGGAATGACATTGTGCGGTTCCATTCCGGCTATCACGATATTCTCGACATAGTCGAGCGGCTGGTCCTCCCCGCAAAGGAACTCAGCCTCCAGCTTCTCAGCTATCTGGCTGATGTTGGGAGAGCTCAGGTACCTACGGTATGGGAAAAAGGCTACCGGACATAGAGCGCGGTCCACCAAAGCCCGTGAGACAACGGATTTGACCTTTTCGTATTTGTCCTCGTGAACTTTGTTAACCACCGCGCCGATGACTTTTACTCCCGCCTTCTCGAACAAACCGGCATTGAGCACAATTTCGTCGAACGCGCTGCCAATGCCACCTTCGGATACGATGATCACCTTGGCATTTAGCATGCGCGCCACAGTTGCGTTTGACAGATCAAAAATCGAGCCCACCCCGGCATGACCTGTCCCCTCGATGATGACAACGTCTTTGTCACGCGAGACCTCCGCGTAGGCGTGCAGTATGTCGTCTGCCAGGTGGGTGTATTTGGATTTATGCTCCACGTATTCGGCGGTAAATCCCCGCGGGACTGCGACTGGACTCATGGTCTGCAAGGATTCTTCGAGACCGAAGATGTTTCTCATCAGAACTGAATCCTCGTCGGCACGGATGTCATCCACAACCTTGTACCTTTGTCCCACTGGTTTGATGAAGCCGGTCCTTAGGCCATTTTTGTGAAAAAAATGAAATAGCCCCAAGCTGGTGGTGGTTTTCCCAACATTTTGGCCGGTGGCTGCGACGAAGATTGGCGTCATAATGGCTAATTGTAGTTAGTTAGTTCTTGGTGAACAATGCTCTTGTGCCGAAACTTTCAGGTCTCTCGCTAACTTTTCTTGTTCTATTTCTCACGGTACCTTCGAGTTAATCTCCTGCAACAATGCGCAAGTCTCCGTGCCTTTCCGGGAGAGCTTGTTCGTGTTGGCCCGCAGGGGCCCGACCCTGCGGGCGGCTGATTGCTGAGCATATTTCAAGACTTACGAGCTATTCGCTGGAAACTAGTTACCGGCGAGCTGCGCGCACGGTCGGGCCCCTGCACGTCACGGGACAAAACTTTCCTGGAAAGGGGCGGAGAGTTGTGCGTTTCTGCAAGCGAAACGCAGGAGGCCAAGTCGAGGCTTAGTCGTCGCTGGTTAGGTAAGTGTAGCCACGCAACGACTCTTCATAGTGTTGCATTAGGGTCTTCACCTGCTGATTGGTCAGTTTTCCTGCCGCTACGGCTCGCTCGGTCTGGTGACGCACCGCTTCTACCATGCTCGCCGGATCGTACCCCACGTATCGCAATACTTCCGACACGCTGTCACCTTTGAGAACATGCCGTACTTTGTAGCCATCCTCCATCAATTTCACATTTACCGCATTAGTGTCGCCAAACAGATTGTGCATATCGCCTAATATTTCTTGATAGGCGCCGTTCAAGAACATACCAAGATAGTAGGGTTGATTGGGGTCATAGGAATGCACATCCAGCGTGTGCTTTTCATCCTCTAGGTCAATAAAGTGATCAATGATTCCGTCGCTATCACAAGTCATATCTGCCAATCGAGCCCGAATTGTTGGTTCTTCATCGAGTCGATGAATGGGCATTGTTGGAAACAATTGATCGATGGCCCATACGTCGGGCGCTGACTGGAATACACTGAAATTGCAGTAGTAAATTGCACTCAGACTGTTCTCGAGATGCTGTAGCTCTTCGGGAACGACCTTCATTCGCCTCAGCGTATGCTGGAGTTTTTCGCAGCAATGCCAGTATAGCCTTTCGGCTTGAGCACGCTCCCGTAAGGACAAGTAGCCGTACTTGAACAGGCTTTGTGCTTCCTCTTTGGCTTGATTGGCGTCGTGCCATGACTCTTGCACGTTCTTGGGGACTATTCCTTGATACGTTTCATAAAGGTCGCGCAAGAGCCGCTGACTCTCTTTGGGGGGTTCAACTGTGTCTCCAAAGCGGACTTCGTTCACGCCAACTACCTCGAATACCAACACGGAATGATGTGCCGCAATTGCGCGCCCGCTCTCACTTACGATCGTGGGAGGTTGAACGTCAGCTTTGCTACACGCAGCTTGTATGTGAGCCACGACATCGGCCGCGTATTCATGCATGGTGTAGTTGCGAGACGCGTGAAAATCCGTATTGGATCCGTCGTAGTCGATGGCAAGTCCTCCCCCAATATCAATATAACCCATGGCCGCACCCATTTTCGCCATCTCAACGTAGATGTTGGATGCTTCTTGCATCGCATTTTTGATCGGAATAATGCTGGAGACTTGGCTGCCAATGTGAAAGTGCAATAGTTGCAGGCAGCCAAGCATATTTTTTTCGCCTAGGCGGTCAATCACGTGAACGATTTCCGCCGTGGTCAGCCCGAATTTGGCTCGTTCGCCCGCCGAGTCCGCCCAACGACCTACACCCTTGGCGGTCAACTTTGCACGTAATCCCAGCAGCGGTGAGATGCCTAGCTTCTCGGAGGCGTGAAGCACAAGGTCGAGTTCCTCAATGCGCTCCAGGACTATAATCACTGTCTTGTCGAGTTTCTGAGCAACTAGTGCCGTCTCAATATACTTCGAGTCTTTGTAACCGTTGCAAATAACCAGGCCGCCCGCATCGTGCATGGCCGCAAGTGCGATAAGCAATTCAGGTTTTGAACCCGCTTCGAGACCAAACTGCCAAGGTCGTCCCGCTTCGACAACCTCTTCAACGAGGTGCCGTTGTTGATTCACCTTTACCGGATAGACTCCGCGGTAGGTGCCTGCGTATTCGTACTCGCCGATCGCTCGACGAAAGCACTCATTGATGCGCCGAATTCGATCGGCTACTATGTCGGAGAATCGAATGAGTAATGGCAAGTCGAGTCCACGCATGGTCAAATCGCCAACCAGTTCGTAAAGGTCGACGGCCAACTCCTGTCGTGGGTCGGGCCTAACCATGACGTGGCCGTGATCACTAACGGAGAAATAATCGCTGCCCCAGCCTTGAATTTGATAAAGTTGAGCGCTTTTCTCAGGTAGCCAGAGCATGCTATTTCGGTTGGCGGGGTCAGTCACAATTACCTCTTGGCGGGGGCACTAATTGCCGGGCGCCGATTGTGCCACGTGTGCGGGAAGAATCATCCCAAAGCAAAGCGGATCCGCCCTTCGAACCGCGGCCAAGCTGAACAATCGTACCGTTCCACGCGCCGAATGGGGCCAGATGTTGGGGGGGACGCACAGCGTCGGACCTCGGCGCGCGCCAAAGGAGTCCGCCTGATCGTGATTATTGCGCTATGTGCCGCCAAACGACGGCATGAATAGGGTTGGTAGCGCGTGTCGGTGCCAAAGTGCGAGCAGGTCCATGGAAAGTGCAACCGTAATATGCACGAGAAAGCCTGCATAGATGCTGCGGGTTTTGGCGGAAAGCGAACCGAGCACGATCCCGGCAACAATCGCGCCATGTGCCTCCAGGTAGGGTTTTCCGTAGTGAATCATGCAATAGGGTACGGCCATGGCGAAGATTGCAGCGGCGCCCAAGGTTCGCCGCAAAGTGCCGATTACAAAACCGCGAAAGAACAGTTCGAGGGCAAAAAATTGTATGAAGTAAATTGCTTCCCAGAGCAGAAGGTCAAACCAACTTCGCGAACTCAGTTTATAAAATGGGTAATAGGTTCCGAAATCTGGCTGATTTGCCACAATCAACATGGTCGGCACTACAACTGCCAAGCACACACCGTAAATCCAAATGTGCTTTGAAAAGCCGCGAATACGAAGACCGAAATCTAACAAGCTATCCTTCGGATATAGAATCTTCCAAATCGGGAAGGGCAATATTACGTAGCCAATGACACGAGCTATGACCCACCAAGCGTAGCTATAGAAATCATCAAATTGCATCAAATGCAACTTGCGCCACCCGGTAGCTTCCATTTGAATAAGCCAAGGTCGGATTATGCTATCGTAAAGCTTGCGGCCTCCGTAGTACTCTTGGACCGTCAATGTAACAGCAACAAAGATAAGGCAAACGAGAGGTCTGGTATCGAATCGATTATTACGCACCAACTGCGCTCGGTAATCGGACGCCTCCAGCTCAAGGTCGGCCCAAGTTGAACGAAAGAACCACCAAACGACCGGCAAAACGAGCATCAAGATGGGTACGGGCACCAATGACCTGATGGGTGCGTACGACAACAACGTGTCGAACCAAGAAACATGCGCGATGGTATCAATCGGCAGCTTTAGAGGGATTTGGCCGGGGGCACCACCAATATTCAATGGGGCAAACATTAGCTCGAGACGCGGGCAGCAATCCTGGCCCCCTCTTTGAGTCGTTTCAAAGTCAATTCGCGTCCAAGCACCTCCATGACTTCGAATAGCCCTGGACTTGCTGCACGCCCGGTAACTGCTACCCGTGCCGGCTGCGCAATGTGCTTCAATTCTAGCATTTTGTTGGTTGCGGCACTCGTCAGCCAATGTTCGATTTGTGGAGCGCGCCAATCCCCAACCTTAACTTCAGATAATGCAGTATGGGCGCAGTCCAAGAGGCCCTCTGTTTCGGGCTTGAGGAATTTATCTCGAGCGTCCGCGTTCATTATTGGAGGATCCCGAAAGAAATAATCCAGTGCCTCTGCGGCATCTTTGAAGGTCCGGGCTCGCTCGCGAATCAGCGGCAGTGCGCGTAGCAATAGGTTACTATCGAGTTCATCTGAGCTTCTTCTCGCGCATGTGCTCGCACAAATTCTTTTGCAAAATTGGCAGCGTTTGTCTTATGTACTCTTCATCGCTCGTCAGATTCGGTTGCTTGAGGTGCTCGAAATTGACATCCGCAAACTTCTTTTCGTCGAATTTGCCGTCACTCTTGTTCACGCGGTCCCAAGAAAAAAGATTCTTCAATTCATCAAGACTGAATATCTCCTGATCACCATAGGACCAACCGAAACGAACTAAGTAATTGAGTACTCCCATGGGGCTATAGCCGCGCTCGCGGTAATCTTGCACACCCACGGCCGCATGTCGCTTGCTCAATTTCTCCCCTTTGGGGCTGAGCATCATCGGCAGGTGAGCAAACTCGGGAACGGGCCATTGCATGGCCTGGTAGAGCATGACTTGTTGGGGAGTATTGCCTATGTGGTCGCGACCTCTCGCCACTAAAGTGATCCCCATTTCGTGGTCATCGACCACGGCCGCCAGATTATACAGCGGGTACCCGTCCCTTCTGACCAGCACAAAGTCTTGTTGCTCGCGATTCGGAGTACAGATTAAGCCGAATACCTTATCGACAAAATCCGTCGAACCAACCGTCGGCGTGCGGAACCTCACCACGTGAGACCGCTTCGGATCGTCAGGAAGATTGCGGCAGGTACCCGGATACACAAATTGCGCCTTGGGATCCTTGGTTTTCAACAAATCGCGCTGTGCATCGAGCTCTTCTTTGGTACAATAACAGCGATAAGCGAGTTTTTTCGAAATGAGTTGCTCGACGACGTTTCGGTAATAATCCTTGCGCTCGCTCTGAAAATAGGGCCCGAATTGTCCGCCAGCTTCGGGGCCTTCATCCCAATCAATACCTAACCACTGCAGCGAGTCTAGGATTGCGCGCACACTGTCTAAACTGCTACGATCCTGATCGGTATCCTCAATGCGCAGAATGAACCGTCCGCCCATCCTCCTAGTCCAAAGCCAGTTAAAAAGGGCGGTTCGCGCGCCACCGATGTGCAGATAGCCGCTGGGAGAAGGGGCAAAGCGGAGCCGCGGTGTCATGGGGAGCCGCCGACTAGTACCTCGCAGCAAAACTTCGGCCAGCGCTTTTGGGGCGCATGAGTCCGCAGCAACCGGTCGCGCGACCAAACCGCCACTTTGTGTTGCCTGTGCGAGCTCCCCCTGCTATTTAGCCGCCCCTTGGCGCCGCATGCGACGCGCTCCGTGGAGTTGCTGAATGAAAAAATCCCCGCTCGCCGCCGTCAAGGAACGATTCGAGTCCAAGGACAAGCTCGTAATGGCCGTTCAGGCGCTGTCGAGTTCGGATCTTTGGATCGACCGGCTCGGTGCGAAAGGTCTCAACCGTGTTTCGAACGCGAAATTACTCAGCCTGTATGACAAGCTCAAGGACGCGCAGGAAAAATTCAAGAGCCGCGATGCACTTGTCGGCAGCGTTCTCACGTTAATGAAGCGATCACAAGACACGGGACTTCGCTCGGCTCTCAGCGCCTATCCCCTGCCCCGGTTACTCGATCTGCACGGTAGCCTCGCGAGAAAAGCTAAGCGAGCCGCGAAAACCGCTGGTACGTAACGGTCCTTTTCCCAGAGATTGCGCAGTCAGCCAGCGCTAGTCTCAAGCTTCTTGAGGTACTCAGTTGTGAAAGCTGCCCCAGCATTGTAGCTCAATTGCAGATCCGCTATCAGTCGCTTCTCGATGATACCCCCGACTCCAAATATTTTGACCGAGACTTGAGCATCAAATATGCGCCTGCATTGGGTGGAACTTAGCGACCGCAGCCAGATTTCACCACGAACCGAGAGCTTGTCGGCAAGTACCGTGGGGACCACATTGACCCGGAATCGGCGCAGCTTCTTATCGAAGATGCCTTCCTCGCGATAACCCAAATTGTCACCGATGAGCGACTTAATAGCGCCCGGTAGATCTCCCACCTTGGGCATTACGAGTACTGTGCGATTGATCGTGGTATCCGATTCGCGAAAGTCTGCGATTTGCCACTGCTTGAACTGCAAGTGTTCCAAATACATTAGTCGATTGAATTGTTCACTGAAGAATATCTTGTCCCAAAATGTATTTTCGTCACAGTTGAAGGTGTGCTCAATTCGAACGTCAGTCATGGCAGAGTCACGCTCGTAGCAAGTTATACCCGACACGTCCGCAAATTTCAGTGTTTTGCCGGTAGCCCGGCGGCGAATTTCCCGAAATCCATGGGTTCCCGCCGACCGCGATTGCAAATAAGGGGATCCCTGATACCCTCGGTGCCTGATGTTGAGAAATCGTGATGATATCGAACGGTTTTTGGAGGCCCGCGGTCGTGCCTTCACGAAACTCGACGACGCAACATTTTGGGTCACGCTGGCGCCGCAACAACCTTCCGCCGTTTTGCGGGTTCAGTCGCCAGTGGTTCTAGTACAAGTTGACGTCGGAAAACTCGAGTTTCAGTCACAGGCCCGCGAATGCGCGTTTTACAGAAAACTTCTCGAGCTCAATGCGACCGATCTCCTTCATGCTGCGTATGGGCTAGACGGCGATCGGGTGAAGTTGAGCGCCGCGCTACAGTTCGATAACTTGGACGAAAACGAGCTGGAGGCCGCTCTGTCCGACGTAGCGCTTGCGCTAGGCAACCACATTCCAATGCTCAGGCAAATGGCCACAGCAAAGGCATAAGTCACCATGGGAATTCTTGCACGACTTGCTCAACTCATAAAATCCAATTTAAACGACCTGATTAGTCGTTCAGAAGACCCTGAAAAAATGCTCGAGCAAATTGTGCTCGACATGAATCAGCAGCTCATTGAAGCCAAGACTCAGGTTGCGACTTCAATAGCCGAGGAGAAGAAATTACAACGTCAGGCGGAACTTGAAACCAGCCAAGCCGCAGAATGGGAGCGAAGGGCGACGCTCGCTGTGCAGGCCGGCAATGACGAACTGGCCAAAGAAGCCTTGTTGCGAAGAAAAGAGCATGATTCGCTCGGTCAACAATTCCAGACGCAATGGCTCAAGCAAAAGCAGGGTGTAGACCAACTGAAATTGGCCCTCAAAGCACTCAATGACAAGATTGAAGAGGCCAAACGCAAGAAGGTGCTGCTGGTTGCGCGAAAGAAGCGTGCCGAGGCCCAGAAGGCAATCCAGGAAACGATGAGCGGCCTGAGCAGTACCAGCGCGTTCGAATCCTTCGACCGCATGGCTTCTAAGATTGAGCACATGGAAGCAGAGGCAGAGGCGAGCGCCGAGCTTTCCGAACAAATGACGGGCGATGTTCTGGCAAACAAGTTTCGCCAACTGGAAGCTACCAGCGGAGCCGACCAGGAGTTGCTTAATTTGAAACGAAAGATGGGCGTTCTGCCCCCCGAGCCAGAGCAGAATAAGACTGCCGCGGTTCGTGTTGAGCCAGCAGCACCTTCGGCTGAACTGGATGAGGCCGAACAAGCCGAGTTGGCCCAAGCCTTGGCTGAGCTGGACGCGCACGAACCGATGCGAGCCAA
The DNA here is from genome assembly GCA_963835565.1 of uncultured delta proteobacterium. Lineage (GTDB taxonomy): Bacteria > Myxococcota_A > Polyangia > Polyangiales > Polyangiaceae > FEN-1139. Next base: position 4,388 of record CAWIGY010000091.1, on the reverse strand, counting down.
ATCGTAGGCTAGCGATTCGGCGCACTCCGAGTTTCTCAATGGTCGCGCGTAGGGCCGGGCCCCTGAAAGGCCAGAAATTTCGATACTAACGCATTATTCGCCAAGAACAAAATACCGCGAGTCCCCGGCAGTACCAAGCTATGCTTGGCTCATGCATCAGCGTCACTATGCTTCCACGCTGTTCGGGTTTGCCTTAGCTTTATCGACCATCTCCGTCACTGCCGCCGAAGGGGTCATGATTACCGCAGATAACGCGGCGGACGTCAAAGTGCGCTTAGACGGCGTACCCAGCGAACTACCGGGCGCCTGGTCCTCGCTGAGCACTACCATTTCGGGTAAGCACGCCGGTAAGGCTAGCGCGCAGGTGGCGCTAGCCTACGACGATGAAAACCTGTACGTGGCCATGCGCATTGAGGATTCAAAAATAGTGCGCACGGCAGCTGCGGCAAGTACTGACGATCATGCAACGCTGTATCTGGCCTTTCCTGTCGGCAAGGGACGCTACCACACGCACACAGTTGATCTTTTTCCAGGCGATCCGGGCAAACTTCCGGGGGTTGTCACGATGGCGGGACAGCACCCGAGCGGCGCGCAATTGGTTGAAGCTCCCGAACCGGGCGGTCTGACATTTGAAGCCAAGATTCCGTGGCGAACATTTCCCGAAGCCGCAAAGACTCGCGTGGGACTGCGCGCGGGAGTGCAATGGACCGATGCGATTGCTTCGAACCGGGTTGGTTCCGTTACAGCCACTACGCCAGGCAAAGAAGGCAAAGAGTTGCCGGCACTGCTCACCGAGTCCGAACAAGCGCTGTATAATGGCCTGATCCGTGCGCAAAGTTTAGGGACCGAACCATCGCGTGAAATATTTGCCGATCTTGCCGGGGACTCACTGCTGGAGCGCGTCGCGCTCTATGACCACTATCTGACCATCGTTGGACCGCATTTTCGCGGTGGTAAGGAATTTGTAGTAGCCGACCTGCAAGTGCAGGACGCAGGCAAGGTTCGTCGCTTGCAATCAGCCGATTTTGATGGTGACGGCCATGACGAGGTCGTGACGGTGATTCGCATCGGGAGCGATGAGCGCTATCGAGATGTGGTGGAAGTTCTACGAATCGACTCTGACAATTCGCTAAAGCCCGTGTTTTTGCACGAAGTGGGGTTAGCAGCTGTGTCGGGCAGCCTAGAAAACGAAGTTCAGATCAGCAAAAGCGGTTCCCATGCATTTCTAACCATTGCTCAAGGATCTGCCGAAGGAGTGGAGCAAGAGACTTATAGTGAGCCCAAACCTTCCGACATGGATAGCGCACTTTTGCCCTGGGATTCGGTCGCAAGCGTTACGTTCGGGTGGCAAGGAGGGCAACTAGCCAAGATTTCAGAAACAAAGCAGACGCCTAAATCGAAGGGAACCGCGAAGCGCGAGCGGGCTCGGGAACGGCACCCGAAGTCGAGCCCCGCGCCCGCATCGGTTGCGGCGCCACCCGCGCCCCGAGCACCCAGCTCAGACGAAATGCTGGATCAAGTGTATGCGCTTTATCGCAAAGAGCGTCATGTCAAAAAAGGCAAACCGCGCTTCGACTTCGTTACCGATGTGGCAGGGGATACAGTCAATGAGCGAGTGTTGGTGCACGATCGGGACATTGTCTGCTTCGGAAAGAACTTTCACGACGGAAATACCTACGTTTACACGACGGTAGGCGTCGCTAGTTCAGATGACATTTTGGAGTTGACGGCACGTGATCTTACGGGTGACGGCAAGGCGGAGATCATCGTGCTAGCAGCCCTGCATGCTAAAGCCGGCAAAGATCTCGACGATGTCAGCGTTGACCGCTCGGTTATCTTTATATACCAGATCTCAGAGTCGGGGATCCGCCGCATATTTGCGGCAGAAACCGCGCGAATCCTCAATGACAAGTTGGTACTAGCAGGAATTCGTTTTGTCCCACAAACAACTGGTACCATGATTGAATTGTTAGCCGGTCGTGCCGTGGGATTTACCGCCAAGAGCTACCCATTCCCTGCGGAATCCGAGGCCAATGGCGGAATTGAACCCCTAATCCTACCCTGGCCGAAGAACACCTCTCGCTCGTATCGGTTCGATGGAACCCGGTTCTCGCTGCAGTAGCCAGCAATGAAAAGCATATTCAAGATTGTCTCGGTCGGAGCTGCTGTAGTCTTCGTCGCGGCGCTGAGCTTAGTTGTGCGTTCGCGCCTAAGAACCGTGCTACCGACGCTGTCCTAGTCCAGCGAATTTTCGGGCGCAAATGTGCGTAGATTTCTCCCCCAATTCGTCATCGAGTAGAGCCCGTTTGATCATGGTCGCCGCGGCACGCGACGGCCAATTGCAATATTTTGATGATCTAATTCATGACGGATAGATCTTCGTCGAAGCTCGACGCGTAACATTTCAGTCAGTTGACCCGAAAGGTCAAGCCGCGCGTTTGAGCTCGACGATTGGCAAGTGACGTTGGCCTTCGAGATACTGACGATGTGTTTGGGCACTCCCCCGGCCAGGTGAATGGAAATATCTAGCACATCGGTCACGTCTCGTGCGGTAGGTTGCTTCTTGTAGACGCCGTGTATCAACGCCTTGCGCGAAAAGTGATCGAGTACCACGGCCACCCAGAAGCAGAAGGGCCAGCATTGTGCCAGCGCAAACGGAACCCACAGTATCCAAAAACCGAGGCTTGTTGGTACCACCGTCAGATCGACGTGCCAAACGTAATGAGAGCATTTCGCGGTGACGACGCGAGGGCCTGCATGGCGCGCGGGGCTGGAGTTCAATGCGAAGTTCGCCATGCTTGGCAGGGCCTCGGCCACCTTTCTGGGTGGCCTACCGAGTTGGCGATCCAACTGGCTTATTGAGAATCCTACGCACGGTCGAAGGCGACAAATGCAGCCCAGCTCTGGCAAGCATCTGAGCCATTCGCACCTTGCCCATAATCGGGCAAACGCACTTAAGCTGCCGAACGCCTTGGCCAACGAAATCGGGGAAACGATTGACAGGCGCAGGCAACCTGACCAGAGTGTTTGGCCCCTGCTCATCGATTCGCTTCAGCCAATGGGCAATCGTGGCATCAACTAGCAGGAACACTTTGGCGGCTTGAGCGGCACTCCAACCGCGTGCAGCCTTGAGAGCCAAGATGGCGAGACGCTCAGTGGGTGGATAATGCGGACGATTGGCAGCCGTAATGCGTGCCAAGCGAACATCCTTGATACGGAGCTCTTCGCGCAACAGCGCGATCTCGGCTGCGAGCCGCTCGTTGTCCGACGACAAGCGGATGCGCTCGATGCGGCTGTTGGCGCACCAGGAACGACTCTCTATGACGGCCGCCTGAGCAAAGGCGACCGCACAGACTAGCGCTGATTTGACGGACTTCGGCCAATGTCGGGGTAGACGGATTGCTGGCAAAGTGACGGTCATTGGACGCGGCAAACGATAGTAAGCCAAGTCCAGTTGCACGACGTGTAATTTATCTACTGAGAAAACAGCTCTTCCACGTCTGCCAACGTCACTGCCTTGCGTACCCAGGTGTTCAGTTGCTCCAAATCGGTGCAGGCTAGAATGCGCACGCGTTGCTGCTCGGTGGGCTCCAATCCTCGAGCCTCAGAAAAGCCAGCACCGCCTTTGCCTCACCCCGAGCCTCACCCAAAGTTTGGCCCTCAGTGCGTCCCTCGGTGCGGCCTTTTAAGTACGTCGGCCCTTGGAACTTGTAGGTTTCAGGAATCATCTCGAATGCCTTTCTTGCGGCCTCACCGAGAGCGGTCTCAATGAGGTCTAAGTATAGCGCCTGCATGTCGGAGTCCAAGCCCTGGGAAGCCTGGGCGGCTAGCGTGGCCAAATTCACCGCTGTTTGCACGTCGCCCCGGCCATGCGCCATCACTGACATCACGGCTAATTCCGGGTATTCTTTGGCCTTTTGCAGGTCGGAAATGATGGGTACCCCGTCGGGACCCAACACTAGCGGATTGAGCGTTCCACCAGGCCCAAGTTCGATGGGTGCCGAAGCCGAGCGAGCGGTCCCGTTGTCAACGGTCACCACCAGCAGGCAACAAGGGCAGCGAAATCGAGCCCGCAGACCTGCGACATAGGCTGGCCAACTGAAGCGCTTTTGTTCGTCAGGTTGGAGCTGCACCTCAATCACAATTCCGAGCACAGGTTTGCCATCAATGAGCAACACGACCATATCGGCGCGATACTCAGCGGGCAGCACATTGGTGAGAGTGGCTGATTCAATGCGCGCTTCGGTATACCGAGGAAGAGTGACGCCCAAGGCTTCGCGCAACAAGGTAGGCGCTAATTCCGGACGATTGCGGAAGAACTGCACCAGCACATCGTGAAGCTGCGAAGGCATCGACGGAAGATAACACATCAATCGCGTAACCACAAC
>CAWIGY010000090.1:0-102178 GCA_963835565.1 uncultured delta proteobacterium | reverse complement strand
GGGTTTGAAGTCCCGCAGTTTGGGGGCAAGGAGCGAGTTCAGGGTTCGCGCGCAGCGATTGGGGCGGGGCCCGGTGTTTGAGGCGAAGCAACGGATGCAGAATGCATCTGTTGCGGCCGAGTCGGGTGGGCCCCCAATCGCGAGCACGAGCCCTGTGCGAGCGACAATCCGGGGGCGGGATTTAGGGTGGGCGAAAAACAAAACCCGCACCCAGCGTTCAAATCAATTCAAGGTCAGCGTGACAATTGCCGGCTGACTGCATCCGCAATCTGTAGAAGGCGCTGCATGGCCTGCGGAGTCTCGTTGAGCTCAAGCAATGGCGGTAGCTCTTCCCGAACGACATCCCAATCGAGTTTGCCGTGTCGTCGCACCAGCACGCCACGTACGTCGTCCCAATCTCGATCGCGACCAGCAAAGACTTTGTGGACAATCAGGTCCTCCGCGGAACACGTTGGCAGATGTCGTTCTGCATCTATTATCCAGTCCGAGGCCCTTTCTATGCTGCGCGCTTCGAACGGAAGCGCCCCAAAAGCGATGTTGACATCCACGCCCGCGCGCGTGCGCGCAAGCAACACACGGTGCAGAACCGCAAACTGTCGAGCATCAGTTCGACGCGGCTCCAATGTTTCGAGTAACGCGTCCGCGTACATCTCTTCCTGTCCGTAACCCGTCATCAAAGTGAGGTCCACATCGACTGTGAAGCGAGGGTTTCCCCAGCGCTGAACCGCAACGCCGCCAATGAAACAGAATTGCCAACCTTGGTGTCGGCACAGTTGGGTCACTTCGACCGCAGCCGCAAGCACGTCGAGCATTGCTTTCAAGGCCGCTGGATCCGGCGAAACAATGCCTGTTGCTCCACCAGCCCCGACCATTCGGATGAGGGTGCCGGGGTACTCGCAAACAAACGCAATGAAAGCGTTCGTTGCAACGCTTGTTCATCCGAAAGATCAGCCAGCTCCTCCGCAGTAGCCCGTTCGAGCGCTTCGACCGAAGCACGGTATCGGGTACGCAACTCCGCGAGATGTTGCATTGGAAGGGTAGTCTACGCCGACCGCATCGCGATTGCACCCTGGTGCTGAGCGTCGGTTAAGTGAAGCCCCCAACAAAAAAAGACTTCTCGTCCGAGCTCAAGCACGTAACGCCCAGTATCCCAACTAGATGTCCCCAAAAAACTTCTCGTCCGAGCTCAAGCATGTAACGCGCAGTATCCCAACTAGATATCCCCCCAAGGATGGGGGGATTAGGGGGGTTTGAAGTCCCGCCCGGGGGCGGGATTTAGGGTGGGCGAAATTAAACCCCAAGGATGGGGGGATTAGGGGGGTTTGAAGTCCCGCCCGGGGGCGGGATTTAGGGTGGGCGAAATTAAACCCCAAGGATGGGGGGATTAGGGGGGTTTGAAGTCCCGCCCGGGGGCGGGATTTAGGGTGGGCGAAATTAAACCCTAACGCGCCGGGCAACCAGCGGTAGGCAGTGGAGCCTCTTCATCAAGGTCACGGCAACGCAGTAAACCATTGGCTTCGGCGTAGCGTAAGCCGCTCTCTGGGCAGACCCTCATTCCGGTTGAATCGGGGCTCGATAAACGGTGGCCATGTCGACTCATCCATCCAACCTGCCGAGCTGGAACGCCCATCATGAGGGCATAGTCAGGCACGTTGGCGGTAACGACCGCTCCAGCTGCCACAAACGAGTACCGGCCAATTGTTGTGCCGCAAACAAGGGTGGCATTGGCTCCAATGGTGCAGCCGCGTCGCAAGACGGTTTTTTCGTACAGATTCCGCCGATTGACTTGGGCACGCGGGTTCGTCACGTTGGTCAGCACACAGGAGGGGCCCAGAAAAACATCATCCTCCACGAAAGTACCCGAGTAAACGGATACATTATTCTGAATCTTGACATTGTCGCCAATAACAACGTCACTAGCAACATATACATTCTGGCCCAGGGTACATCCACGCCCCAACTTGCAGCCCTTCTCCAAGTGACAGAAATGCCAGATCTTGGTCCCCTTGCCAATTTCACAAGGACTGTCAACGCAAGAGGACGGGTGCACAAAGTAATTGTTCGACTGATACCATCATAACCTCGAAACAATCTCTAAATCGCTCTCAAATCCGTAACTAGCAGTACCAACCCGAGGCGACCATCAAAACTCACAAAGCGACTCGACATATTCCCGCGATCCGTCGCGCACCCAAGTGTCCAGTTGGGCCACGTCCTTGAGCTGTTGGCCCCTCTGACGATTGACTAGAAAATAGCCGACGCTGACGTCCGGCAAGGCGCTCATGTCGCCCCAGAGTTTCTCGAATTGCGTCACGGGAAAAACATCTTCTTGCGCATTGCCCCAACGTCGCTTTACGTCCTTCAAAGTAATGTACGTCGGGAGCCGAGCTTCGAGCTCACGAACGCAACCGCGTACATACTCATCGTTTGCCAACTTTGCGCGGGTCAGGCCAAACAACTCCAGCAGTGGGTCAATTGAAATCCAAGTCGTCATAGAGTTATAGTAGCTGAGCCTCGATTCGTCTTCTTCGCGCGGAAAAGCCAGCCCTTCCACCAGCCTGAGGCGCCCATTGACGCGCGCCAGACCTCCCCCACGATCCTCAAACCGGCGCGGAATCACCTCGAAACTGAGCAAGCCCTGGCTTTCAATATGGCGCCCCAAAAGGCGTGGGTCCAAGTCCGCACCCAGCGTATCGATGTTGTGTAACATCAGGGTGCGCAGTCCCGGTTGGGTCGCAATCATCTCGCGCAAGGTTCCGTTGAGCAGAAGGTTGGCAACCTCGTACCAATGCCCGACGGGATGAATGCATTGTGTCGGCAGATTATCGCGATAGTCACTGGCTTCCCCAGTGGCGACCGCCCAATCCATCAAAGCCTTGCGCGCGCTATCGAGTACCTTTTGCTTGCGCTCTTCGAGTTTTTGCTGCGAGAGCTGCTCCCAGGCAAACTTCAAATCACGCAATGTCGGAACCAGCCGCAGACCTATCGATCGTCCCGGGGATAGTCTGAGTTCGCCTGAGTATCGGTAGTTATTCTCACGTCTCAGCGAGGCCTTCAGTGCCTCATGCGTCACGTAGCTGGTCGTGAAAACATGGGAAGGAAGCCTCCCCCACAATTGACCCGTGCGGCGGCTCTTGGCCAAGTGCACTTCCACAAATGTCCGAAACAGGCCGCTGAATTTTGCAAATGGGTGCAGAGCCTTGACGGTGCCTGCGCCTTGAGTCCAACGGCTGCCTGCGCCGGCCGCTAACGTAATGACCGCGACTTCGCCCTGTCTTAGTGCATTTTCGCCGAGGCTTGTTGCGGCGGCACTGATGTCTTCGGGATGCACGACATCATGCGCCTTTACGTCCTCGATCCGGGTGTCGGCAGGCAGTCGATTCTTCGCGATCCCGATGCGCCCCGAGCTCAGATCTTCACGAATTTGCTCGTGCCGCTGCCGGTCGAACCCCTGCCGAGCCAGCAGCTCATCGAGTGACTCCACTGCCTGGCGGTCACCTTCAGCCGAGGGAAATAGTCGGCTTACCAAGGATTTTGCCACCCACTCGGCGTCTGGACCGCTCAAGTATTGCGCTGAAAATGCCTCCACTTCACGACGCTGCGACCGCGAAAATGATTGCGAACCTTCGCGCAGCCAGCGTGGCAGCATCAGCAGATAGTACTCGGGTGAAAGGAGCGCTTCCTTTCCGGTATAAAGATCGGCCTTCGTCCCAGCATCATTGATAGAAAAACGATAAACGACCGGGTCCATGGCAAAGGGCAAGCTGGCGGCTAGCTTCTGTTTTTCATGCATCATTATCCCGTGAAATTGGCTTTCGGCTCGGTCCTTGACGGAGGGGTCGAAGATGAAACCCATCCCGCCCCCCGACATGCCGCCCAGCATCCAAAAGCCCCAAAATTGTTCACCGAATTGGGCCTCAGCCTCCGCGATCAATCGCTCAGTGAAGTAATTCGAGACCCAGGGAATGATGGTTTGCAGCGGTCCGCGAAAGGCCTGTGTGGCGAGGCGACCCAATCCCTGGATGTCACCCGAGCATAATGCCTCGAGGATCTTGTCGAAAAGACGCAGCAGTTCTTGCCTTGCCGCCCATTCGGGTAAAGCTCCCAATAGAAATTTCTCCGTGACCATTTCAAGGATGGGTCCCACGTTGGCGGCCATGCCTCCGTGAACCACCACGAGAGAATCTTGAAGTTTGCGGCGCGCCTCAGGGGGCATTGCGTCGAACCCCAGGTGCGTATGACGAGGCAATAGCCGTCCCCGACTTGAACCAAATTCCGTATCGCCTGATTCGGCGATAACGCCTTCGATGATCTTGACGCCAGGCCAGACACCCCCGCTGTCCTGCCAGCCACCCCCGGATCCACCGAGCCATTCACCCAGAATGGCTCGCCCGGCAACTAGTCTTCGCTCGGGCTCACTGAGACCACCCACCCAGGTATCCACTTGATGGGTTGCACGCATGCACAAGGCGATGAGCCCGCTGAGCAGATGGGTTGACACCGCTAAACGGCTACCCTTGGGAATATTATGGACTTGGCTGGCAACTTCGAGTCCAAGTGATGGTCCCACCAGCTGCTCTAGCAACAGAGACACCGGTTGGCCCGAGCCCTCGAACCCCGGCGGTACGATCCCCGCGGCTATTATCGCGGCTTTTAGCAACCCCAGGTAGTCGCGCGCATAATCGAAGATTTCTCCAATTTCAGTGATGTCCGCCGTGACGCCCAGATCGATGCTAGAAAGCCGCAGAACGGGCTCGTCGATGACACGCAGGGTGCAGGTAATCGGAGGCCTCGGCTCTTGTTTGCGACCACAAACAGAAAGATCGACCGAAATGTTCAGGACCCGGGCGCCTTGCGGATAATCCATCGCCAAGAAGAAAATGTCGCTCCAACCACTGTGCGTAAGGTCCAAGCGCACGGGTGTCTGCTCGACTAGCAAGGGAAACTGGCCGCCTGAATCGCGCTTTAGTAGTTCTGGTCGCAGACGCAATGGAAAATCCAGTGCATGGCCAGTGCGAAACATCCATCGGTTTCCGCGCGTGGAGCGCACCGAACGCTGAACTTGCAAGGCCAGCATCTGAAAGCCGAGCCCGTGATACGCTACCGCGAGCGCGCTCGCCAGCGGGTCATTGATGCCCTCGGATGCCGCCGCCTTCAAGAAAGTCTCAATGGCTTCATTGAACCGGCAGCCCAAGACTAGCTCATGTCCGTGGTATGGAATTGTTCCCGTGGCCGTCAGTTCCGGGCGCTCCGGTAAGTAGAACCGGTAAATGGCCGATGTCTGCAGCAACGCCCGAACTCGGTGGTAGATGTTGGTTTCCGCGTCATGGGCATAGGCATGCAAGGTTCGGGCTGCCGTCAATAACTCATCGAAGCTAGCCGCCCGACAGAATTGCTCGAGTACGCCCATTTTGGCATGTTGGGACGACTCGACAATGGCTCTTATCAAAGGATGATTCGTCATCGTCATGCATTACGAAGAGGACGCACTCAGGGTTTGTGCCTGCGCTACTTCCTCAAGCATCAGCCGCAACACCTCTTCGCGCCGTGAGCCGTGCAGGGCTAACGCCACCTGCGCGCGCAATAGTCCAAAAGGACCTTCGAGATCGATACGATGTCCACGCACTTCTAGCGCTAGGTACTTCTCGTGCGCCAAGAGTAGCGCGAGTGATTCAGTTAGCCCGAAGGGCTCTTGGTTCTTGAGCTTAGCCTGACGTTCCCTAAGATAATTAAAAATGCTGGGCGTTAGCGCATGCGTGCCGAAAAAACCAAGATACGTGCCCTGCCGCATGCCAGCAACCATGCAATACTCTTCCGCGATGGTCGGTGTCGGTTTCTCAAACACCGCCTCCACTGCATAAAGCTGTTCTTCGTCCTTAACCCGATGACCACCAATGACACCAAAATAGGGCAACTGACTTTCATGCGTCGCTTGCACGGCGGATACCGCGCAATTCTCCCGACTCGCGAATTCAACCAGTTGTTGAGTACAGGAGCTACTAGCATAAGTGATGAACATGTGATCACAGACCTGAAGCAAAAACGGCTGATCACTGGCCCAATTTTCGGCACAAAGAATCGCATGTCCAAAGCCGCGCGGCTCGGCTTGCTCGATGAGTATTATCGATTCGCCAAATTGAGCCACAAGCTCGTAAAACAGCGGAGCTGAACCGGGACTGGTAATCAACGCCACCTGTTCGATGCCAGCGGCCAGCAATTCCTCGATGTGCAGAGCAACAGCTCGTTTGGTGCGGCCGTCTCCGGTCGTGATGTGTTGAAGTGGTAGGTCCCGGTGCCGGACACTACCCATGGGAATAATCGCTTTGGTGAATTTCACGGCTGCTTGACTGATCCGAATGCTAATCGTCAATTCTAACGGATAAAGACGCGGGACAGTAACCCAACCAGCACCGGGTGTCTATGGTTTCAAACCTGCCCAAATTCGGCATGGTTCTTGACCCTCGTCCATTGACTTTGCCGCCTGACGCGGCGAACATCTCGCGGCCAATGATTCGCGTATTTGTCTCGGGCTGTTACGACATTATTCACGCGGGGCACCTTCAATTTTTCCGTGAGGCTCGCGCCCTAGGGGACCATTTGACCGTCTGCTTCGCTTCCAGAGAAGTGCTCTGGTTGCACAAGCGGCGCAATAGCTCGTTGCCGGACGAGCATAAGCTCGCGGTATTGATGGGCCTGGGCCCTGTAGATGACGTCGTCGTGGGTCAAGGTTTGGAGGAAGGTCTCGATTTCAAAGAGGATTTCCTGAGACTGCGCCCGCACATTCTGGCCGTTACCAACGACGATCAATATGGGGACATTAAACGTGCCCTGTGCGCCGAGATTAGCACCAAATACGTCGTTTTGCCCAAGACCCCACCGCAGTTTCCACCCATTTCAACCACCGAAATCGTACGCTTCATACGCGCACCGCAGGAGGCGCCCTTGCGTGTGGACTTCGCCGGCGGTTGGTTGGACGTGCCTCGACATGCTAAGAGCGGCGGCTTTATCGTCAACTGCGCCATCTCGCCCACGGTGTCGCTGCGGCATTGGCCCTATGAGAAAAATGCAGGCCTCGGAGGCAGCGGGGCCTGGGCCATGCTCAATGGTAAAGACGGTGTAGCGTCCGAACTCGACCTGGGAGTAGGCTGGCAAGATCCCGCCGTCATTAGCGAGGGAGGCCTCTGCGTTTGGCGTAGTGGTCCGCGTCCAAGCCTTGAAGTCAAGACGGACGGGGCCATATTGCACGGACAGATGGCGCTTTACTGGTCTGGGAATTCACATTCAACGCCGGGGGTCGTGGATCAGGGTCGTAACTACGAAGCTATCGAAAAGGCCGGCGCAACGGCGCGCGACGCCGTGTGGAAGGGCGACTATCCCCTGTTGGCCAATGCCGTCGCACAGTCATACCAGGTGCAGCTGTCTGAAACTATGCGTCCCCTCCCCGGCGATATGCCGGGACTCTTGGCTCGCAAATACTGCGGCGGCGGCTTTGGTGGCTACGCCGTTTACCTCTTTCATAGCACCGTAACGCGCGACCAAGCCGTAAACGAGCGCCAGCTAATGCCGATTGAACCCTTCGTCTGGCGAGGTCCCTGCCCAGAAAACGGCATTCTGAGAACTTGACTCTACCGATTTTACTTCATTGTCTCATCTATAGGCTTCTCGGCGGTGCGCGATCTTGACGATCGTGACCGTTGCTTGGGCATCGTTGATTTCGTACAAGATTCTATACAATCCTTGTCGAACTCGGTACTTGTCGTCGCCCGTGAGCTTTTCAGAGCCAGGCGGCCTCGGGTCCTCAGCAAGGCCTCGAATTCTGGCAACTACTTTGGGTATGTCGCGTATCGGCAAGTCGTCAAGTTCTTTGATGGCCGACTTGCGAATGCTAACTTCGTAGTTTCCCACGACGCCTTAAGTCTTGTAACACTTTCTCGAATGGTACTGTCGGCTCTTTGGATCTCGCTCGGAATGCAGCGATGTCTTCTGCGTCTTCCGAAAGATTTGCTCGTACCGCTGCGTTGACCAGATCGGATACACTTCTTTCAGTTTCAGCGGCTTTTAGTCGCAAGACTCGATGCAAATCCGCATCAAAGTAAACGGTTGCGCGCTTCGCGGCTGTCATGCGCTAATGGTAGCGCTATGACGTTATAACGTCAAGTGGTCGTGGAAAGGACCGGCTTTACCTAGCCTTGCTCCAACTGTATTTCCGTGTTGCAATCAGCGCGCGCCGTTCGGGCTTCGGGACCCCCATGAAAGTCGAGTTAAGTAGCGAATCTGCGCCACTCAAGGTTGGCGATGAATTCCTCAAATACGAGATCCGAGCGCTGCTCGGCCACGGCGACCATGCCTACGTGTATGAGGCGTACGATCCGATGTTTGATCGCTTAGTCGCTATCAAGCTAATTCCGGATCCCCCGAATTCGAAACGCGACCTCGTCCAACGGTCCCTGGAGCAGGGGCCAATCTTGCGTGATTTGAACCACCGCAATCTGGTCTCGGTGTTCGATGTCGGCACCATCGGCGACGAGCTCGTGTACATTGTCATGGAACGTCTGGTGGGACGCACCCTGCGCGCGGTCATGCTCGAGCGCCGGACGCTGGCGCCTCTCGAATTGCTTCCGATAGGTATACAAGTAGCCGAGGCCATGGACTTTTCCCATGTTCTGCAGGTAATTCACCGGGATCTTGAAACCCGAAAACGTCTTTCTGACCTCGAGCAACGAGGTTAAGGTTCTCAATGCGGGGATCACCAGCTTTATCGTCCCTTCCGGCATGACTACCGAGCGTGCCTGGGTGCGCGGCACGCTGCTTTACATGAGCCCCGAACATATTCAGGGCTTTGGCGTGACGGCACGCAGCGACATTTATTCCCTGGGCACGCTGCTCTACGAATGCCTGGCCGGCATCCACCCAGTCCTAGTCGGTGCGGAGCGCCTTTCTCTCGACGACGTCGCTTTGAGACAGATCGCGCAGATGCCGCCGCCACTTTACGAACTATTGCCCGAGGTGCCCGCCTACCTGGCCCGTATCATTCAGCAGATGCTCGCCAAGGAAGCCGTATTGCGCTTCGGCACCATGGATGAAGTCGCAAACCGTCTGCGTGAGTGTCGCAGCCAGGTTCTGGCCGAGTCGGGGGGCAGTGAGTCCAATCAACTGGAGCAGCGCCCTTACATCGTCTTTCCGAGCTCAGCGATTGGAATGAAGGCAGCGGCCGCTCCTGACGAAAGTCGAGCCGTAGACGACGTAGTCGCGGGCGCCGAGCGAATCGTAACCGCCCTGGCAGCCACGCAGACTGTGGACAACTCCGAGTGCCTTCAGCCGCGACGCTCAAGTGAACCCGCTTTATCCAATCAAGCGCGGCACCGACGCCAAATAGTTATCGCAGTAACCTTGGGAGCTCTGGCCGGCATTGTCTTCGCGCTCACCCTGGTACTTTCGTCTCGACCCGACACTTGCACCGGTCGTAACTGGCCATCAGCAACTGCCAGCGGGCAACCCGCGAGCAACCAGCCACCGACAGCCAGCCTCCAGCAACCGGGATCTCCCGAAGTATCTCGGGCCACCGCTAGCGCATTAGGCCAACCAGCTCTGTCCCCGTCCACGCGACCAAAAGCGGCCGAATTGAGTCCCAGTGAAGACCAAAACCAAAATAAAACCAATAGTTACGGATCAGGCATCCCCAGCCATATCACTTCACAACACGCCCGGCTTCGCTCCGTGATAAATCCTAATAAGACTCGGGTGAACCCGCCGAAAGCCAGCTCACCGGTTCCAAGCCAGTTGGTATTCTGAGGCGCCAATGACGCAGCAGCGCGACCCAAAGATGATGGCCAAGGCCGAACGCGATACGAAGCCTGCCTATGGAACACGAAAGATCGCCAGCGTCGGGAAGCGCGGCGCAGGCATCGCTGTTCACCGGGACGAACCCTTCGACCCGAACCGGTTTCAGGACTTCGAGGTCACGCCGGCATTTCGCGAACGAATTCTGAAAGCGCCGCTGCCCTTGCTCGAGCTCCGCGATATTGTCGCTGATCAGGCGCCGCTGAGTCAGCAGCCCCGCCGAGCGGGCGCTGATGACACCACGACGCCAGATATCCGGAATCCAGATTTGGGCGCGGCTGGCGGCGAAGCCTTACCCACCGCGGCCATCCCGGTAAACCGATCGCCGTCAGCCGCGCGCAAATTCATTATCGTGGGCGCCCTGGCAGTAGCTTTTTTGGGGCTGGCGTTCGCCCACTTGAACAAGCCTTCACCCGCGCCGGCTGCTTTGACTCCGAATCTCCCGAAGACCACGGTCGAGACGCCACAATTGCCGAATGGGCCCGGCTCTCAACCGGCGCCCGCCGAGGCAACCCGCGATCAATCGCCGGCGCCGAATGCAGAGGGCAATGCTGCCACCGACCCATCGAAAGCCCCGGCGCGCAGCTTGACGAAGACCCCAAAGCCGCCTCAGCAGCGGGGAGCCGTAAAAAAGACGCTTTGGTTGCCGGTCGAATGAAAAGATGCGTCATCTTCTGCTAGTCACGGGCTTACTTTTAGTCTGCGGCGCTGCTTCTAGAATCGCAGGGGCCGAGCCGACTGAAGCAGTATCGCCGAGCGACGTCAGCGACAGCGCTTATGTTCGTGGGCTGTACAAGAAAGCCCAAGCTGCCTTCGAGTCCAGCGACTATCAGCAAGCGCGCGGACTATTGCTGAAGGCCTGGGCCATTCAACCTAGCCCCGAGATTGCCCTCAGTCTAGGTCAAGCCGAATTAGAGCTCAAACGCTATCGCGATTGCGCGGAACATCTGGATTACGCGATTCGCAATATCGCGCCCACCGCGAGCCAAAGCGTGCTTGAGATGGCCAAAAAGGCGTTGGCCGAATCCAAGACGCAGCTAGCCGTCATCCGCGTCACGACCAACCGCGAAGGCGCCGATATTCGAGTCGACGGCAAACTCGTCGGCCAGGCACCCCTCGGGTCGCCGCTGTTTCTGGAGCCCGGCACACACGAAATCGCTGCCCATTTTGGCAATAGCGGCATCACGCGCCCGGTTTCAGTTGAGGCCGGCCAAGAATCGTCGCTCAGCCTTCCCATTGTCGCGCAGCCCAATCGCAATGACTCACCTTGGGCCAGCGGCGCACCCCGAGCCACTCCATTTCAACCCGCGGCTGGCCCCATCGCACCGGATCACCCCCAGCAACGCAGCTTCGTTCCCCTCATCATCGGGGGAGCCACCGTCCTTTTGGGCTTGACGACGGCCATCGTTTTTCGAATCGATTCCGATTCCGAGTTCAACAACGCCAATGCCTTGCGGGCCCGGCTCGCTCAATCAGGGTGCCAAGGAGCTGCGGCCGCGGCCGATGACTGCGCAGCGCTCATGACCGCTAGCCAAAATGGCGACCACTCGCGCAACTTGTCTACCGTGGGTCTGGCAATTGCCACGGGTGCCTTGCTAGGCACCGTTGCTTACTGGTATTGGCCGAAACCAGGCGCCAATTCGACCGCGCAGACGTCAGATCGGTTGAAATTGAGCGCCGGATTCGCCGGTCAATCCTCGGGCATCCTACTATCGGGGGAATATTGAAAATGAGCGAAGCAAAAAGGCGAAAACGGCGATGGCTCAAAACCTCGTCGCGCTCGCTCTTGACACTCGCTTGGTTGCTCTCGGCCATAGGCTGCTCGCGCCGAGCCGAAGACTGCAATTACACCTTAACCTGCGGCAACTTCGACGCCGGCTCAGGCGGCCAAACTAGCAACGGTGGCACACCAGGAACCGGCGGCAAGCCAGCTGACGCGGGCTCGCCCGATGCTTCAGTGTGTGGTACCTGCAGCAGCGGCACCCATTGCGACAAAGTACTCAAGGAATGCGTCGAATGCAGCGACAGCGGCCAGTGCTCGGGAGACGCGGGCGCCTGCGACGAAACCGATCACGTGTGTGTCGAATGTCTGACCAACGCCGATTGCACGAACTCTTGAGACCTGTTTGTAGCAGCGGCACGTGTACACCGTGTACGGGAGACCAAGATTGCGAGCATCTTACCCAAACCCCAGCGTGCAAGCTGAATTCCACGGGCAGTAGCGGCAAGTGTGTTCAATGCACAACCGTCAATGCGAACGCGTGCGGGACGCATTCATGTAACCCTGCGACAAATCAGTGCACCGGCACTACCGTTGGAACAGTGGACTACTGTCATGCCTGCGTCGCCGATACCGAATGCATCGGTGGCAACCAAGCCAACCCTACGGCGGGCTGCGTGCCGATGAATTATGGTACGACGTTTAGGGGCAATTATTGTTTGGCAATTGGGACCACGGTAGCTTCTTGTACTGGGCCGTTCGGGGTACTTAAGACTCCGGTGGTTAGCGTATCGGGCGCTGCCGCACAGAGCTATTGCGGCATCAATGAACAGGCCACGACGTGTGAAGCCATTCAAGACCTAATTACCCTGAAGCATTGCGGGACAAGCAGCGACTGCGGATGCACTTCCACCGACAATTGTGCGGGCGGATTATGCCCCGTGTCAGGAGCGATGGTGGGTCTTTGCACAATCCCCTGCACATCAACCGCGAATTGTCTCGCCGGGCCACCAGGCAATACCTGCCCCTCCGCATCACCTTATTGCCAATAGCGCGCCGGGATCCGGAGGGGGTCGAGGCATGCCTCGACCCCCCGCTCGATCCGTCGCGATGCGTCGCGATTCAGTCGAGCAGAGGCTTCCCCCCGAGCCGTCAATTTCCGCCTCAAGCCTTCGCGACCCTTCCGGATCCAGAGGGGGTCGAGGCATGCCTCGACCCCCTGCTCGATCCGTCGCGATGCGCCGAGAATCAGAAGAGCAGAGGCTTCCCCCAAACCGTCAATTTCCGCCTCAAGCCTTTGCGATCCGTCGGGATCCAGAGGGGGTCGAGGCATGCCTCGACCCCCCGCTCGATCCGTCGCGATGCGTCGCGATTCAGTCGAGCAGAGGCTTCCCCCCAAGCCGTCAATTTCCGCCTCAGGCCTTCGGGATTCGGAAAGCGAGATTTTCGGAAACCGCTCGAGCTGTTGACCGACATCCTTCGGTGAAAAGATATCATCGAAATCGTCGCCGACTTCGCGGTTATGACTATTGTCGCGCCGGAGCCTATTTTGTCACGATTGTAATCCGTCAGCGAGCCCGACTATTGGGTTCAATCGTCAACGGACTAGTGCAATTAAGCGACTCGGGAGAAATTGTGGTCGATTGCTGGAATTCTATACCAAGCCACTTTCCCGCTGTCGAATTGGACCAGTTCGTCGTGATGCCCAGTCACATTCACGGGATCCTGTGGATTCAATCAAACAGGCTCTTTACCAGCGAATGCATTATTCGGACAACTCAATTCATGCGGGAGCTATTGCCCGGACTCAAGTCCCTTTCGGTATCCTTGAGTGTGATTGTCGGAGCTTTCAAGTCCGCCACAACCAAGCGAATCCATCAATTGGAGCCATGTCTTGCATCTTGTTCAGCACCGATGGGCCGCTCCGTCTGGCAGAGCGGCTTTCACGAGCATATCATCCTAAACAGGCGGTCTTTAGTGCAAGTTCGACGATACATCACGAATAATCCCAGCCGCTATGCGAGTCCCAATTACTGTGCGAATTGATGGCCGTAAATGTTAGAGATTCGCGGACAAATCGGGCGAAGCATACCTAGACCATGGTCCCTGGGATGTTGTATACTCGGTGCATGGACGCCTTTCTGGCTCAGGACATCAAGGACAATCGCAGGGCATCGCTATCGGCGAAACTCGTCACCGCTTTGGAAATGATGAGCCTAGGCATAGAAATGAAACGCGAATCGCTAATCCGAATGCATCCCGAGTTATCAGAAGAAGCGATTGAGCAGCGGCTTGTCCAATGGCTCATCTATTATGACTGAGCCTGCGCCCTTAATTGCTCTTGCCGAAATCGCGCGTGACCTTGCGAATCGGGGCCGGAAATTTGCGCTTGTCGGTGGACTTGCGGTGTCAATTAGGGCTGAAGTACGCTTTACTCGCGACGTGGATCTAGCTGTTGTCGTCAAGGACGACGCGGACGCGGAAGGCCTCATTTTCGATCTCAAGCAGACCGGCTACGTGCCAATTGCGACGGTTGAGCACGAAGTCCGTCTTCGACTTTCAACGGTACGGTTGTTGTCGAAAGCTGAGGTCAAGGTTGATCTGCTTTTTGCAAGCTGTGGTATTGAAACTGAAATAGTGGACAGGGCCACAACGGTCAAAATCAAGGGTTCAATTCAAGTGCCTGTTGCAAGCTCCGAAGAACTCATCGCCATGAAGATCCTGAGCATGACAGATCAACGATTTCAAGACCGCATCGATGCTCAACGGCTAGTTCAGTTCGGCATTGACTTGAATTTGGATCGAATACGAGATAACCTTGCCCTCATCACAGAGCGGGGCTACCACCGCGATCAAGATTTGCTTTCGAAACTCGAACTTCTCCTGCAACAACTTGATTAAGCTATCGCCTTGACAGGCGTCTGATTGCTTGCCCCAACCTCTCCGCGGCCCGCTCCAAATGCCCTTCGTGCTGCCACTTTTGAGCCTGGTGCTGCAGTCGCAGGCGCGCGCGATAACTCGGGTTGGTTGCCGCTGCGATTGCGTGATTGAGTAGCGTCCGAGCCCGCTTTGATAGGCCACTGAGCTCGCCTGTGCCGACCTTGCGCAATAACTCACGCATGGCTTCGAACTCCACATGCTCGACGTCTGTTTGGAGCATGAGATAAGCGTCGAATGCTAGGTCTTCATCTTGACCTAATCCGAGGCGTTGCCCTTCTAGCATCGAGCTGACGGCTGGATATTCGGGCGCAAAGCGACTTTCAACCAAGGCCCGGGCCGTCCATTCTGCCGCTTGCACGGCCTTCGACGGACTCCAAACGTCTTTGTTGTTGGTCACATCGTCACGCAAAAGCAACCCGCAGCGCTTTAGGCAGGCTAGATCTATGAACACGCCGCCCGGCACCATCCGCACAAATCGAAGTTCCCGGTGCAGCACGATTGCGGCTCCTCGATGCCCCACAAATACTGCAAATCGCTCGGCGGCATCGGGTGGGTGATGTGTGCCTTTACCCCGCAATTGCGTCGAGCAACCCGCGTTGTATAGGGCAATCGTCAGTTCTTTGAGATCTGATCCTTGTACCAGAACATCACACTCTGTTTGCTGGCCTGCAAAGTTCGACGAGCCCATTAAATCATTCGCAGCCTGTCTAAGCAGTACTACCTCAATGCCGCTGGCCTTGACCGCAGCCGCAAGCCTTTGACGCGCCTCATCGCGAGCGAGTTCGTCAGCCACCATTTGCTGCTGGATCACCTCGAGCTCACGCGCCGCCACTGTTCCTAAAGCTTGTTGCGCTTGAGCGGCGGTTAGTCGCTCAGCCATTCGGCAATCAAGGCCCAATTGACGCGCCCAACGCCAGGCGCTTTCTCCCGATGGCGGCGGCGCGAAACCGTCGCGATCTTGGCCAAAAGTGACGCGAAAAACAAATTCAAGATCGGCATCGACTTTGACCGAAGGCGGCTGAAGGTCGTGGAAAAACAGGTGGAGCATGGGGACGAGCGGGCCGCCAACGGTACCGCGACTTGCGCGCGATGCCAAACAGCATGCTAATATTCGGCCATGGATGACTTTCGGGCGTTGGCTGAGAAAGGCAAGTTTGCGCAACGATCCAGCGACCCATGACGAAGTGCGCCGCCCCAGCGCGCGATCGCTCCCCGTAGTTTCTGACGAAGCAAAGCAATCATTCTGTCAAAGCTGCGCCTTATGTTGTGACGGCACGCTCTTTAACCGGGTTCCGCTAGAGCGCTCCGAACTCGCTGCCCTGCGCGCCATCGAATTTGACATCATGGAAGTTTTGGAGCAAGCCTACTTCTATCAACCTTGCGCGAAACTGGTTGAATCTAGCTGTTCCGTTTACGCGCGGCGGCCAGGCAACTGCCGTGGCTATCGATGTCGGATACTGCGGCGACTTGAAAAGGGAGAGCTTGAGGTTGAAGAGGCTCATTCGTTGGTGCAAAAAGCCCGGGAACTCACCTCAGCCATCGACAGTCTGCTTTCATCGATCGAGGATAAGTCCGGGAGCATCTGGACGCGCCTTGAACGTTTCGCCAAAGCCGAGAATCTGCAACTTGAAAGCATTGAGTTCTCTCGCCGACACCCGATGCTCGGCATGCACGCAACGGTGTTGCTAGCCCTGCTAGAAACCGAATTCAAAGTGAAGAAGGACGCGCCGGCGAAGTAGGTTTTCAGGCCGGACTTGCGCAGTACCGAGAGTATGATCATACTTTGAGTCATACTAAGGTCACGATGCCAACAACCGAACGCGTTACCGTCACCCTCCCCGCCGAACTGGTACACAACATCGACCGGTTTGACCGCAATCGCAGCCATTTCATCGGCGAAGCGCTTCGCCGGGAGATTCATCGGCGATGCCACGAGGAACTACTGAAATCTCTGGAAGCTCCACATTCTGAGTCGATGGAGCTCACCCAACTTGGGATGGCCGAATGGTCGGATAACCTTTCGAATCTGGAAGAGGACCCGCTGGTCGATGAAGCCGCCGGTAAGCCCGTGCGATGGGTCGAGGGAACGGGATGGCGTGAGGGCTCTCGGTGAATATTGATCGCGGCACGGTTGTGCTCGTCGAACTTGATCCGACAGTAGGACACGAGCAGCGAGGCGTGCGGCCTTGCGTAGTCGTCAGTGATCCAGCAGTAAACGCGGATCAACGCTTCCCTCTCATTGCAGTGGTCCCGCTAACGGGAACCTCGGGCCAAGGTGCGCTCTACCCGCAACTTTCTCCGGGCGCCAGCGGACTCTCAAAGACATCATTCGCGCTCGTCGATCAAATTCGCTCGATCGACAAGCGGCGAATCGTGCGCATGTATGGTTCAATTGCTCTTGAAGAGCTAAAGGCTCTTGATCAAGGCATCGAGCTATTTTTAGGCCTCGCAAGCAACCGGTCAATGTGACGGGCATTCGACAGGCGAAGCCATCCTTCGCTCAAAGTCATTTCGCCGCGTATGATTACACTCCGACAACGAGCGGAATATCAATTACGTCGAGCGGAGCTTCAACGGCCATTCCCAATCCCTTCTGTTCCTCAAGAAGCTTCCTAGCCACGTCACGCGCAATCTCCAGCGTCTCGACAATGGTCCTTCCTTGCGCGACAAGTCCCTGAACCTCATCAGAGGTAGCCAAGTACACACCCTCTGGCAACTTTTCCACGTGGAGATTGATAACCCGTTCCATAATTATTTCCTAACGCGATTCGCGAGATTCGGCAATGTGTCCCATGAGGTGGACCACAAGCAAACACTACAATTTGGGACCGCGACCGCGGCAAGCGCCCCAAACGGAATAAATGGATAGCAAGTCTTGGTCTTGATCGAATCGGTAGTACACGTGGCACCTCGTCTTCGGCATCAACCACTTGCGGATCGTTCGACCTCGCCGCTGCAGATAGATCGGTCCGACTTCGGGCATTTTCTGGATGTCCCGAATCGTCGTGAGGAATTCTTGGGCAAACAGCGTTTTTGCGTCGCGATGCTCACGCCACCAAGCGTTCTCCTTTCGAAATTGAAGACGCGCTTCAATGAAGACCTTAAGCTTCACGTCTGAGCTCGAACTTCATCCAGGAATTCGTCAACGTTCACGGTGTGATCGGCATCCTCGTTGTCAAGCGCGCGATCAATTGAGTTCATCAGGGCGACTCGCTCCTCTTCGTCGAGATCGTCATTACCAACGACAACGAGTTCAAGTTCTGCCCCCTCTGGCAAATCCGTCGGATCATCAACGACGATACGACCATCTCTAACATGCGCCTTGATGGCTTGCATGTCGTTCAGGATATCGCATTTCGCGTCTAAATGCTCGTGCTGGTGGGCCCTCAATACGGCCGCGGCCCAAACCTGGCCGAATCCCCGCCACGTGGCGCAATTGGGGCCCCATCAAAATCCCCCTAACTGCGCCGCCCCGGCCGTATCCCCCGAAGCCCGACGGCCTTGGCTAGCGCCGATTGCTTCTCGTCGTAAGTTAAGAAGTTCGCTCGCCACGATTGGCCTCGTCCAGCGCACGCGCCTTCGTTGCCGAAAGTGGCCGCGGCTGGTGCAATTTCAGACGCGCAAAGTAGTTAACCGGCTTCTTTGAAGTCTTCGCTGGCGCAGCGTACGGGCGCAGCACGAACGCAGGCTTGCCGCGGTCCGTTACGATAACCTCTCCATCCCTGCCGACCAGCGCCTTGAGCTTTGGAAACTGGGTTCGCAAATCTCTGATTGTTGCCACAGCCATGATAGTGAATCATACATGATTCACGAACAGTGTCCAGAAATGCCGCAATACCAAGTGTTAAAACATCCGCAAGGTAGGACCTCCCCGCGCCGGCACCCATTCCACGTGAGATCAAAAGTGCGCTTTCTGACAATGTTCGGTGGCGCGTCGGGGAGTTCCTTCCGAGTTCCTTAACACGGGGCAAAGACTTCACCTGCACGCCGTATGGATCCGGGCCGCTGCTCGTTGCATGAGGATGGAGCTGTGAGGGCACTAAACCCTGAAAATAACGGCAATGTTCTTCTGCTCTGCGGCACTGGCCAGACTGAGAAGAATTTGGCATACTGGGGTTGCAGTGGTCGTCAATTGGACGTAACCGGGAATGGATTAACCATGGCATACCCCGATAGAATTGTCCGTGATCCTGGCATTTGCGCGGGACAGCCTGTTGTTAGAGGAACTCGCGTGCTCGTAAGAACGATATTGGGCTATCTCGCCCACGGAGACACCGTTGCAACAATACTCGCCGAATTCCCAAGCCTTAGTGACGAAGATGTGCGAGCGGTAATCGCATTTGCGGCGGCGTCCGCGAGCGAAGATCTCCCCGCACCGGCACCCATTCCGCCTGAGATCAAATGTGCGGCGGTACGACAATGTTCAGTGGCGCATCGGTGATTTCCTTGGCGTGTTACTTACTGCTTCATGAACACTCGATGTAAGCATTGCGTGTCGGATATTTTTCGATTGTTCTTATCAAATAGAGGGCGATTGTAAAGGACGCTGTTGTGTTCAAACTCCAGTATCTTGTATTGGCTGCTGTGGACGGTATCCATAAAGCTGAAATCTGCATGGTCGATAATAAGCAGTCCGCTGTGCTTTAGTTTGGCATCAAGTACGCCTATTTCGCGTTCGAATTGCTCAAACTTGAAGTTCTCCGACACTTCATTGCGCGGACTGGTTCGGTTCTCGGTGCGTTGAAATACGGCCATGCAGAAGATCGCATCGAACTCGCCAGCCTCCTCGAACTCGCGGGAATAACGAAGGCAAAATGTGTGATTGCTACTTTGCCTTTGTTGATTGCACTGCCGAATGCACCAGTTATTGATGTCTACTCCGACTATTCGGGCCTGCGGCAAATAGTCCGCGAGACTGAATACCTCCTCTCCCGTGGAACAGCCGAAAGATAGGATCTTCGGCTGTGGATTATTCGCCAAGTACAGTTTGCATTGTTCAAATATGACTGGGTAACGGTTCACAGACGTAAACGTGGACCTTTGAAAACATCGATTTCCATATCTCCAGCCGACGATACGTTGCGATCTAATCTCTGGGACTGAAACAAACTGCACAACCCGCCAAGATGCTTTCGCGACATAATGCACCCATCGCTTGGCCGCAACATCCGAGTGTTGCCATTGCTTGAGCTGTTCTTTGAGGCGCATACTTAAGGCAGAATAGCGGGTAATTGCAAGAACTAAGTCATCTCACCCACGGCACGCTCGATACACTCCACTGTCTCAAGCAAACGCGCCGGTTCCTTCATGCGGCGCAAAGCCTTTACTTGCACGCCATTCTGAATTAACTTCGCGGCGCGTTGCATGAGGATGGGGCTGTGCTCTGGGGGCAAATACTCAACCAAGTACACATTGGTGATAAGCTTCATCAGGGATTCGGCGCCAGGAATGGGTGCAATCGAGGTCTCTTCGGCATCTTCGACAATCAAGACTAGGCCGAGCTTCGCTTCAGTTTCAGCACTGGGAACGGGATAATAGCGCTTGAGTGATTCGGGGTGCACCAAGCTAAATTGCGACGGATCCTGCCCGAGCAAACGCAAAGATTCATCATTGAGTTTGGTCGCGCGGCGGACCAGGTGCAACGAGCAGGCTGTCGGGATCAACGGGGGTCATCCCGTCGGAAACCAATTTTGCCCCGCGTTGGCTCAACATCGCTGCGAGAGTAGACTTCCCTGCCCCCGCTTTTCCTACGAGCGAAACAATTCGTCCCCCGATTTCTAAGCAGCTGCCGTGAATAACTAAGTGGCCTTGCGCAAAAAGCTCGAGCCCGCGAACGGGACCTTCGAGCAGTTCTTGATGATACTCAGTGCTCGTAATTAACGGGGACTTCAGCTCCGACACCCCGTTGTTAATCAGCACTGAATAACGACCGATGTCAACTTTGCAAACCACAGGTTGACTTTATTTGGAGCTAACCGCAGATTGAAGAGATACTCAATATAGTATTGGCTCCCAACCATCTAAACCGGACCAACAAGTACTAGCTGGTGCTTATATGATCAGAGTCAGCATTCGATGGCGCTGGCGAACCCAACGTCAAATCGCGCAGTCTACCGAAGGATACCAGCAACGGCTGCACATAAGGCCGTCGAGTTTCTCCACCCAAACGTGACGGCGATACTTCCTGCGGTTCCATATTCCCCTCTTTTATTATCAGTTTTTGCATCGCATTCCTCGCAACTCACACAAGTTTAGTCAACCAGCCCCTGTTCACGCAACCAACCACCAACAAGACCAACGCGAAAAATAGGAGCAAGTAATGGATAGGGAACCCCCTTGAGTGAGTTTCTGCGCACAACTTCCCATGGCCGATTCAGCAAGTACTCCAAGTGAATGCCGCCTTGTTGAAATGCCGCAGTTTCAAGCGATTTCGCAAAATACCTCTGAAAAATCCATTATAGAAGCACTTTGTGCTCCTGAGCCGAATAACTTCTGGCAGAAGCCCACGCATGGCGCGGCGAAGCAGTATGCGGCCCCCATCCGGTCCGTGACGTAGTTCCCAAGGAAGCGTCGCTGCAATCTGAAAAATAGAGGGGTCTGCAAATGGGTACATCAACGCAAGTCCCGTCGATTTCTCAATTAATCGGGCAACGCGTTGCACCCCCGCAACTCCGGAGTCTGGATACCGTGCCATGGGAATGGCGTATGGAACATCGGGGATTCGCCAGTTGTGTTCATCCGCAAACTCCCGTTGAGCCAAATTGTGGCGCGCGCGCACCGAGCGTGCCAGAAATGACAAGCGTCCGCGTTCTCTGCCTATCAACACGGCAGCACGGGCTGAATGCCATAGATTTGGGGCGGCAGGCCAACGACTTCCAAACCATACCTTTGCCCCTCCGGCAAAAACCCCCGGTAGCGAACGCTCATTGCTATCTATGGGTAGCCGGCCGAGGTCGCGCCAATGTCCTTCGGATGCACAATACTGGCGCCAACCCCCGTCGTAGCCTGCTAAAGCATCCCCAAATGCTCCTGTGATCAGCAAGCTGCATCCGAACGCTTTAGCCCGGCGCGCGGTGGCACCAATCAGGGGAAACCATTCGACGGGGCCGGGCTCGCAGGAATCTTGGAGCACGTCGCGGGAACACGCGTCGTCGGATGGTACTTCAATGGCAAGCGGCACATTCGTGCCTTCGACAGCTGCCTTCGCGAAGCGCAGTTCATCCGAGGCAAGGTCGTAGGGTAGCCGATTTGTGATTGCTCGTAGATTGTCAGGTCTTGCACTCCAAGCGATACGGAGGAGCGACGACGAATCCAGTCCGCCGCTCAGCGCAATAGCGGCACACGCAGTCCCCTGCCGGGCAGCTTCCATTCGGGATTTAAGACGCTCGCGAAATCGTTCAACCAGTTCATCATTTGAAATCGGGCCCAGTGGTAATGGCCGCCAATACCGGTCGATTTGAACAGCATCGTTTGCCCTAAACACAGCCAAACATCCGCCAGGTATGGCTCGCACAGCCTTCACGCAGGTCGCACTGGCCTCGCCTGGCATGCCACTGATCGTCGCTATTATGCAATCCTCGTCGAAATCTCTAGGAACACCTGGCAAGCGCGCGAGGCGGCCAACGTGATTCCCAAAATGGATGGCACCCTGAGATCCATGACAATAGTACAAGGGCACCGATCGCAGTGGATCACTCACCAACCGACAAGTGCCGGACGCAGGCTCCCATATGCAGAGCGCAAATTCACCACGCAGGCGGCCCAAGAGCTCACCGGACCATTTTATGTAACCTTCCGCAATGTGCAGAGCCACGCTGCTCCCGTCAAGTCTAGTAGATTCCTTCAGAATCCCACCAACCTCAAAGAATCGGCCCACCCAGCCGATGACGAGTCCATTTTCGTGAATGCAGCAACCCCCTCGCCAACCGGAGGGTGTTTCCGGAACATTTGCGGGCCCGATGTTAACCCCAAAGCGACCCGTCGTGCACATCGCATCGAACTTCGTCGCGCGTGCCGTTCTGCCTGATTCTGGCACGCATGGGTAGACGGACCCTTCCAACAGCAAAGTCACTTTCCTGTCGTCGTCAAGCTAGCTGGCGGTATTCCAGTCCCCGTTAACCCATCGTTGTGGATTTCGACAAGTTGCGCTTTCAGCATTTCTTCAACGATTCGCAAAATATCATTTTGTAACCGATCACGCGAGACATCATATTCAACTAATAATTTCTCTATCAAAGCGGCCAGCGACGTTGGCGATTGAATCAAGCACCATATTCTCGAACCAACGTCGTTTAGACCGAAATACTGTCCACTTGCCAATTGTAGAACGACGGTTTCGCCTTGGACCTCAGCTATCAAATGGCCTGGACAGGCGCTAACATTTGCTTCCGTGGGGATATTCATTTTGTGTAATTTCATTAACGCAGCACGACTACGTGACCGGACACAAACACTCCGCTGTAGTCTGTTTCAGCAACAACCAAGTCCCCGTAGCCGTCGCCATCAAGGTCAGGAATTGCAGTTACTTGTTGGGAAAAATCATTGAACGTTCCTATTAGCGATACCGTAACGTCTGCAATTGATTCGACGGTAGATGATGATGGCATTGTAACCTTGTCCCCATCAATGATATACAGCCTTGGCGTTGCGTTAGCCCGCGTAGTAATTGCCACGTCCGATCGACTGCTACCAATAAAGGAGAACGTAGCGGCGCGCCCGGAGGCGCCCCCTCCAACTATCATTCGCCCAAACGTAGACGTGGTGCTTTCTGACGAAGTATAGCTCGCCCGAATGTTGAACGGTCCCGACGCAGCAGCCCCCGACCAGCCATCGACTCGCGACGGCGAAACATCGATCACGGCAACGCCAGTTGCCGTCTGGCCCCCCGGACCGACATTCCCAAGGGCATTTAGGCCATGGTAACCAATATACTCACCTGCCGCGCCAGTAACCGTATTAATCGCTGCAGATGCTGATATCGAGCCACCGGAAGCCCCCATGAAGGCGTAGAGTTTACCAGCGTTGGTCGAAGCGAATGGTGCTGCCACTGCCAACGCTGGAGTAGTCGTAGTCCCGTAAAAACTCCCCAAGCCTAATACCCTCACACCAAAGTCTGTACTGCCGGCTTCACCATCAACACGAATAGAACCGGCGCCAAAGGCAGATGGCAGGGTTATGCTCGCCGGCAGTCCGGCAGCAATGCCAGACACGATGGCAACAAGACCCGCATTAGAATTGTAAAAGGGCGCGGCTACCGCAAAGTCATCGACTCCATCGTTATTATAATCTCCCAAACGCGCTATCGAATATCCGAGTGCCGCCGACGCGAAATTTCGAGTCAACGGTTGAATCAGCCGAAACGGTAACATTCGCATCTGCCGGAGTCAGTGTGGTCTTAGAATTCCATGACGCCGTTGAACGACCGTAATACACGTAGACCTTCCCATTGCCATCAAACGGCGAACCTATCGCCATGTCTTCAATGCCGTCCTTATTCACGTCTCCAATGGCGGCGACTGCAAAGCCAAATTGACTGACTGTCCCTTGAATCCGTATCGAGGGAGTCAACGAAACGCCAGAACTGCTACCGAAATAGATATCCACTTCCTTTCCAACACTATAGTCCACAATTAAGTCACTAAACCCATCTCCATTGAGATCTCCCGTGCCGTCAATGGCATATCCAAATCGTTGATTTGCCGTGCTCGGCTTCAAATCCGTCTGTATAAAGCTCGCCCTTGTCGCCGTAGTCGTATAAACAAACGGCCCCTGATTTCCAACACTATCCGTAGCCGCAACCGCGAAGTAATAGTCGTTTTCGATGAGTTGATTCAGGATATCGATTGAATCCGTATTATTGGGTGCCGATGGTGCACCGGTAAAGTAACACTTGTCGCGGCGTTGAAAGCGGCTTGCGTGCTGATTACTGATTTCGCAATTCGAATCTGATACCCGGTGACATTGCCGTTGGTTCCGTCACTGGGCGCTAGCCAACTCAGGGTAAACGACGTCTGCCGGCGATTTTTGACGACCGCACCCAATCCTGATGGTGCGGTTGGTATGGTCGTGTCCACCGGCACTGTGATTGACGCTACGCCTGGATTTCCAGCCACTGGACTCGTGGTTGCCGTCAGTAGGACCGCCGCGCCGTCGGGGACGGTTGCATTCGCTAGCGTTGCGCATTGGCTGGTGGCGTCGATGGCTACGGGGGAGCCGATATTGGTGCCATTGGCTGAGAATTGAACCGTTGCACCGGGATTTGCCGTGGTGTCGATGTTGGTGCACGCGGTGAGTGTTCCCTGCCAACCCGCGGTTGCACTGTTACCGTCGGCGATTGCATTGGTATTGGTATTGCCGGCTGCTGTAAGCAGGCTGGTCGAGAGGGGTGTTTGCCAAGTTACGGTGGGGGGAGGCGTGTCGCCCACGGTTACGGTGCAACTGCCGAACGTGCCGAAATTGCTCGAAGGCTTGGTGGCTACGGCGGAGACCGTGTCAGAGCCGGGACCCACTAGCGCAACGCCGCTCACTATAACCTGCGATGACACTACCGTGCTGCCGGTAAATGTTGCCGAGCCGCCCGGTCCTTGGACGGTAACCACGACTGGAATTGCACTAGCAAACGTCAAATTGATCGAGGCCGTCGCGCTGCCGGTGCCATCTGTGTTGATGAAAGATCCGCAGAAACCGGTGGGTGAAAGGAGCGTCAAGCTCGGATCCGTCGAGTCTACCCATACGTCGGCGGTAGCCGAGCCAGTCGCCAGGTTGAGGTCCGTGACGGACACTTGCAGCTCAGTGGCTGTGGTCAGGTTGAACGAGGAATCTGTCAATGATTCCGGTAACGTGACGTTGTTGAACTGGACCAAGTTACCACCGGAGCAAACGCTACTCGTATCCGCGACCACCGCGATGGTAGCTGCTTGCGTCAGGGTTTGGCCCATGTAACCTAGTGACAGAATTGCGGTGCTGCCGGTCGGGGCACTGGTGCAAGCGATGACATTGTACTGCGCGCCTGGGGTCGTGGCGTTTATGTCTTTTCGCGTCGCACCTGTGTTATTTGCCGCCAAAATCCGCTTAGTAACGTCACTGAAAAGCGGCCCATCGGAGAGTGGGTCCAAGAACGTTACCGTTGGGTTAGCTGAGGCACAGGTCACATTGGTCGTAGTTGAAGTCGTCGGGTTGCCCGCGGCGTCCTTGAGCGTCAGGGCAACGCTGAAAGCGCCATTGCCGGGGCAATTAATGTTAACGCAGGCGCCATTGCCAGCGGCCGCCGTAGCCGCTGCACATACAGGCGTGTTGCCTCCAATTGCTGCACAGAAGTTGACCGCGTTGGGATCAGTGGATGGAATGTCCAAGGCATCTGTCGATGTGGTGGCACCGCAGAATTTGATTTGCAGACCGGCGGTGTTGGGGTCCGCGTCGTCGGCGATGGCAAAGTGATCGCCATTGACTAGCGGGCTAATGGTGGCGCCACCCGTTCCTGTGCCTTTTTCCGGAGTTAGAACAGGAGGCGTTGTGTCAACCGGGTAGGAATTGGATCCGCTTGAACCGATCACGCCCGATTTCGCCGTGCATGTGGCGCTCGCCGTGTGAGTGCCATCCGGTATCATGAGCACACCGGCAAAGCTGGCCTTGCCTCCGGATGCTGTGGTTTGGTAATTCAAGGTGCCGTCAATTGTCAGCGCCACCGGTTGCCCGTCTTCAATGCTGGTCGCAATCTGGAATGCGACTTGATACGGCGAACCCGTGCTACTGACCCGATCGCCCCCTTGTGCCACAGGCACGCCATTGAGCGCAGGATGCGCCAGTGTGATCGTGGGCGACGCGATTGAACAAGAGGGCGCACCGGCACAATTAAGGAAAATCGTCTCCGACTGGGTGCAGGCTGTACCGCCAATGGCAACCGACAATGTCGCTTGTCCGGTGGTTCCTTGCCCGGTGCTCGGCAAAGTGACGTTGTTAAACCGAGCGACCGCGCCGGCTGCTTGCACTGTTGCAATTACGGAAGGAGTCCCTGAACTGTTGGTCACGGACAGCGCAGCCGAAGTGCCGTCGGGTGCGCTGGTTGCCACGACGACATTCGTCTGAATGCCATCGGTGCAGGTTGCGTTGAGATCATCGCTGTTTGAAAGAGTCTGGTTATTGGCTGGAGCCACAAAACTGGCCGTGCAGGTCAGCGCGGCGCTGCCACCCGTGGCGCTGCTGCCTCCGTTCTGGCTCGATCCGCCCGTAGCCGAGCTGCTAACTGTAACGCTACCGCCTGTTGCCGTTGCCCCCGCGTTGCCCACCGCTCCGGCCGTGCCCCCACCGACATTGGTGTTGCTCGTGCCGGCAATTTCCCCAGAACCTCCAGTAGCCTGTGAGCCTCCTTTGGCTGACGACCCGCCCACGTTGCTGGAGCCACCGGTGCTGTTAGCCGTGCTGGAGTTGCCACCCGTATGCGCTGTACTGAGAGTGGTTGCGCCTCCGGTGTTGCCGGCTTGCGAAGTTGACTCTTGCGGTTCACCATCACCGCAACCGGCTAGTAAAACTGAACTCGTGCAAAATACGAGAACCCCAATGACTGTATTTTTGCGTGACATATTCCCTCGCGAGATTACCGAGTCTAGATCGCCTAGTTTCTCAAACGGGTCGCACAATTGCAACGGAGCTGGGACCCACCCCCTTCGAAACGGTCAGTCGCAGACTCCGATTACCCTTGGTTTGTTGCGTGCCACCAGGGCGCTCTTCAATCAGTCTCCCGGCCTGGTTCAATTTGCAGCAAGAATGGAACCAGGAACGACATTGTGCGCACCCTTGTGCTAATCTGAACCCCGTAACATGGCGCTGCGAGGTCATGCATTAGCGGAGCAACGAAGCCTGGCCTTGCATCGGGGACAGGCGCGAGCAATGCGCCAAGCAACACCCTTTGCGGGCGTCCTCAAACCACGTGAACGCTGGGCCATTTTGCGCAGTGTAAGATGAACTAGCAGAACGGGTTGCGTTGGAATATGCACGGGCAATTCGTCGGCAGTCTGGAGTCGTCGTGTGATCGCGCTGGCACCGCGGCAACTACGCTTTGAGTACGACGAATCGCGCCGCGGCGTCGGCGCCGCCGAGCACCACTTTGTTATCGACGACCAGCCAGGCATGGGCTGAAAAACCCTGTTCGCTCTTGTCCACGCCGATTCGAACTTGAGCCCGAATCGCCCTCATCTTGAGCATCCACCAACCGGCAAGCGCCTGAACCAGACACGTTGCGCCGGGCACGCGCCGGCTCGCGCGCTGCATTGCACTTCGCACGCGCTCGACAGCTGCGGTCGTATGGGGGTCCTGGATGTCGTCGTGCGGCGGAGCATCACGCAAAACCGGCTGCAGCAGTTGACCCAGGGCGGTTGGTTTCAGGGTGCTCAGCATCGCCCGCGCCGCTCCAACTGCAGCCAATGCTTCAAGGGTGGCCGCCTGGTCGGCAAATGACAATTTCGCAAATCGCCGGGGCCCGCCAAACATGACTCGATTCATTCTAATCCAAGCGCCTAAGACAGCCATACTGGAATTCGGACCTCGGCATTATTGAACCCTCTTTCGCGATCCGCCACCGGCCGTATAGGATAAAAGCGTTTGGACTTGCGCATGGGGATCATCTAGCGACATCCGCGGCGCAATAGGTTCAGGAGTCAATAATGTCTAAACTGAGTGTGCGTTGGATGGTCATAACGGCAATGGGGCTGCTTGCCTCGAGTGCGACGGCGCAACCATCGGAGCCAACAGGCGAACCGGCAGGTGCTTCAAGCGACGCCAAACCGGAATCAACATCGACCATTCCCAAAGATACCAAGAAGGTGGACTACGGGAGCGGCATTCCCGAGGAACCTTCCGCCAGCGCTGAGGCTGCGGCACCTAACCCAGCCTCCGCCGTCAGTGAACCTCTCCCCGAAACGCAGCTCAAAGCGGCGACCAGTGGCGAAGACAACAAACCTTGGATGCAGCAGCTGTTGCCCACGGATGGCATGATTGAGTTGGGCGCTGTAACCGGGCTTCTATTTCCGTCGCGGGTTCTGAATCTTCAATCGCAAACGGCGAAACATCAACATTTAGCAACGGCGCCTGAGCTTGGGGTACGCGTCGGGTATTTCCCCATCAAGTACTTGGGTGGCGAGATAGAGTATGTTGCGGGTTTCTCCAAGACTGAGAAAGACAATCAAAGCGCGACCACTGTGGGCCCTACGGGGGGAATTGATTGGACAATATCCGGGTTGGCGCATCACGCCTTTTGCGGTCATCGGCGGGGGACGTATCGGCGTCTTTAGTAGTACCATGGGCAACGACGGCGATCCTCTGTTTCATTGGGGCGTCGGTGCCAAGGCAGCCCTGACGCCGTCGCTGTTGATTCGCTTGAGACATTCGCGACAATATGGCATCAAAAGCACGGGGCACCCGATGGCAGCGCAGTGTAACAGCTTTGAGATGTTGTTGGGATTGAGCCTCACGCTCGGGCGGCCTCAGCCGCCACCGCCCGTCGCGGTCCTAGACTCGGATGGAGATGGTCTGGTCGATCGCGTTGACAAGTGTCCGAATGAAGCGGGGGCCGGCCCCGACGGTTGCCCGCTCGAAAGACAGTGACGGCGACGGCGTCATGGACAATGACGATAAATGTCCGGACGTTAAAGGGGAAGCCCCCGACGGTTGCCCACCGAAAGATTCGGACGGCGACGGCGTGGCAGATTCCAAAGATAAGTGCCCGAATGAAAAGGGCGAGCCGCCTGACGGTTGTCCCTCGACGCGTGATTCGGATGGTGACGGCATCATCGATTCCAAAGACAAATGTCCCAATGAGCCCGAGACGAAGAACGGTTTCGAAGACGACGACGGCTGCCCGGATGAATTGCCCGCTCAGGTCAAGGATTTACCGGCGTGATTCAAGGCATCGAGTTTGACCGAGACAAGGCCAGTATTACGCCCGGTTCCTCGACAACGCTGGACAAGAGCGCCGCCGTGCTCGCAGCAATATCCTTCGCTGCGGGTTTTGATTACGGGTCACACGGACAACACCGGCGTTCGCGAGAAGAACGTGCAGCTTTCCAAGGAACGTGCCGAGGCCGTCAAGGCGTACCTCGTCGGAAAGGGGGTCAACCCGTCCCGCATCGAAACAAAAGGTGCGGGACCCGACGAGCCCATCGACTCCAACGTCACGGCCGTCGGTCGCCAACGCAATCGGAGAATTGAGTTTAAGTTGATCAAAGACTCGGATTAGACGGGCGGGCGGCAGGCAGCAGCAGCGAGGCGTTGCCTCGCTGCTGACTTGATCCGTCAAGCGTCGTCGATGAGGATATCTCGTCTGAGCTCCCGGTTTTAGCCCAAGTAAAATCGCCGGGATCCCAAGCTCGGGCGAGGCATGCCTCGGCCGAGTAGTAGCGGCTTAGCCTCCGACGACTGCTCGAAACGTCGGGGAATTCTCGCGCAAGGATTCGATGTCTCCCACGGCTTCGACGGATTGATCGGGCCCGAGCACGACGATGGTCTTTCCAAAGCGGGCTATCTCGAGGCGGTGCGTTACGATGATAATCGCTGTGTCCGGCAGAATCGCTCGCAGCGCGTCGAGCAGTCGTTGACGCCCGTGGGCATCGAGCCAAGCATCCGGCTCATCCAGCAGTAGCAGCCGCGGGTACTTGAGCAGGGCTCGCGCAATCGCCACGCGACGCCGCTCGCCGCGCGACAGATTGCCGAGCGCATCGTTGATATCGCATTTCAAGTCCAATGCTTCAAGGTAGGACGTAAGTTCCAGCTCGGTAACCATCGGCACGACGAGCTGGACATTCTCGAGCACTGTCAAGGCCTCGATGAGCACCGGTTCTTGCGGCACGAAAGCCACCTGACTTCGATCAATACATTCCGCAGGGTTTGAATCGATGGTTACCGAGCCCGCTTGCGCCTCCAGAACGCCCGCGATCGTCCCGAGCAACGTGGATTTGCCGCAGCCATTGGCCCCCACCAAAATCAGGGGCAAGCTGAGAGCAACCTCGAGCGCTTCGACTCGCACTCCCAGTTCTGATTCGTAACGTACTTCGAGTTTCGATACCGCAAGTGTTGAAGGCCGCTTTTCGAGCCTGCAAATGCTTTCAATCGGGGGGCGCTGCGCCGGGCGTAGCGCGTCTAGCTCGGAGCGCGCGCCGAGCATCGAGTCCCAATGTCGGGCTCCCATAATTAGACTCGGCAGCGCGCTCGCTAGCACAATCATATCGGCTACGTTCACGAGCAGGCTATCTTTTATGTCGGTTAACTCACGCAGCAGCCGCGGACGTCGCCTTGCACGAGCACGGCAGTCGAGACCCGCGACTATCAGCAGGCCGAGCCCGGCGCGCAGCAGCAAGCGTGAGCGCTCAAGGCGCGCCTCAGCCACCGACCATGCGTCGCTGGAGCGTGCAACCTTTCGCAAATATTGTCTGCGTGCCGTTTCGCCAGAAACCTCCCCTTGATCAGTAGTAGCGACGGTCATAAAAGCCCCGAGCACTCGCAAAGCATCCACGACAGCCTTATGCAGCGGGCGACGCCGCCGCTGCATGAAGATGCCAACGGCGGTTGTGACGAGCAATACGCCAAGAACCCCTGCCACCAGCGAGAGTCCCAGCCGCGTCGCGCTGAGCACAAGCAGCGTAAGGGTTGCCAAGTACCCGGCGATGAAACCCGGAGCATCGACTGACACGGCGCGCTCAGCCAAAAAAGCTGCCCTCGAAGCGCCGGTGCCTGATGCCGAAGTCGCGAAGCGCTCAAGGCTTCGGTGGCAAAACCCACCATGGCCGCGCGCCTGACCCGGCGACGACAAATGAGTGACACGGCGCTGCGCAGCGGTTCAAGCACCAGTCCGAGCGCCAGAGGCGCATACAAAGGCACCCCGGTCGTCAGGCAATAGGCTGCCAGCGGGAGCGCAAGAATGCGAATGGTCCCCAGACAGGCCAAAGCGACAATGGGACCCTTGACCTGTTTGGCAAGGGCCGCAAGATCCAAGGATTGACGCTGCGTTCCCTCGGCCACCCGCGTTACAAACTTCCCCGCATGCCTTCATGTTCGCCCGACGCGGGGCGCACAGCTTTGGGCACGTTCAGCGTCCGCCCGCCTTCGCGCATGCTGCGCGCGCCCACTTCCAAGGCTCGCATGATCGCCAAGGCGTCATCCATCTCCACACGGGCTAAATGCGGGTTCTGGCAAGCCGCAATGAATTGCTTTAGCTCGGTGCAAAGTGCATCGGGCCAGCTCGATTCAAGTTGGGTCCAGCCCTCACCCTTGGCTGCTGACTCGACGAGTTCGAGGCATTGATTGGCCAACTCGAACGTCAAGCAGCCGTCAGGCGGCGGCAGCGGCGCAATATCGAGTGCATGTTTAGCCGGTCGAATCCACAGGCCGCCGTTCTCCCCGTCCTCAAAACGCGCCATCGCGCGGCGCCCAATCAGAATGACGCGACGCATTTTGCTTTTGTCTAATAAGCCCACGTCAATCAGCGCCGAGGCTAGACCTGGGAAAGCGGCGGCGGCTATCACTCGAACCGGACAGCGCATCGAGGCAGGTACTTGAGTTCCACCGCCTAACACCATGCGCATGGGGTTGCGACTAGGAGCTGCCGGCAAGCAGGCAGTAGCGGCAATCTGATCGGGCTCCGCCGCCAAGACTCCCCGCAGGACACTCAAGTCGTGCGGCGCCAGAGACCACCAAGGCCCGCAACGGTCTGAGGCGCGCCAACCAATGCGTCGCGAAACCGCCCATTCGATGCTTCCTAGTTGCCCTTGCGCGACCAATTGGCGCAAAGCGGCCACTCCCCCATGGTAACGCAGGAGATGGCCCGCCATCGCCAGGCATCCGGTGCGCTGGGCGATTCTTTCCAAAGCCAAGGCATCCGCCAGTGATGTAGCCATGGGTTTTTCGACGAACACATGCTTGCCCGCTTCCAACACCTGGCGAGCCAGCGAGCCATGTGTTTCCGGCGGCGTTGCCAAGAGGACAGCTTGCACAGTCCTAGAGGTGAGTACCTCGTCAAAGGATGCAGCGACCCCGACGCCCGTCACGGTGGCTGTGGCTTGCTCCGCGGTTTCACGTGAATCGTCGTGCACCATGACCACTCGACAATTGTCGAGTTGTCCCAGCACTCGAAGCAGATTTGACCCCCAGCGCCCCACACCAACCACGGCGACGCCGAGCGTTTCCATCATGTTTTGACCTCCCAAATCTCGCGGGCGTAATTGCGTATGACTTCGTCGCTGGAAAAGCGTCCCATCTTGGCTGTATTCATAATGCTGTGGCGCGTCCAATCCTCGCCGGACTCATAAGCTCGTAAGACCGCTTGATGACATGAACGATAGCTCTGAAAGTCCGCTAGGACGAGGTATCGATCCTCGCGCAGGAGCGATTCGACTAATGGTGCAAAACGCAGCCGATCACCTCGACTAAAAACACCCGCCGCAACGGCGTCAATCACCGTGCGGATCTCGGCGTCCGCGGCGTAAATCTCTCGTGGTTTGTAGCCGCGCGCGCGCACACCCTCGACTTCGGCGGCTGTAAAGCCGAATATGAAGATATGATCACGTCCGACCGCCTCGGCAATTTCTACAGTGGCACCATCCAATGTTCCCAGTGTCAGCGCGCCATTGAGAGCAAGCTTCATATTGCCAGTCCCACTAGCTTCCGTGCCAGCGAGCGATATCTGCTCGGAGACATCGGCCGCTGGAATGATGAGCTCGGCCAAGGAGACGCTGTAGTTGGGTACAAAGCAGACGCGCAACCATTCGCGCGCAGCCGGATCGGAGGCAATCGTCTCACCTACGGCAATAATGAATTCGATGATGAGCTTTGCCATCGCGTAGCCAGGTGCAGCCTTGCCCGCAAAAAGAAACGTGCGAGGCAAGATGCCGCTCGGTGGGCGCGAGCGGTAGTTTAGATACAAGAATGCAACATGCAGAATGTTGAGCAGCTGGCGCTTATATTCGTGGATGCGCTTGACTTGCACATCCAAAATAGATTCCGGATCGAATGGTATCGAGTGTAACTGTTTGAGGACATTCGATAGTCGGATCTTGTTTTTGTGTTTTGCTTCACGGAAAGCCGCCCGGAATTGCGCATCCGTCACTAGTGGGGCTAATCTTTCAAGCTCGTGAAGATCCGTGATCCAACGCTCACCGATGGTCTGGTTCACGAGCGCGCTCAGCGAAGGGTTGCATTTGAGCAGCCAGCGGCGCGGAGTAATACCGTTGGTTACGGACTTGAATTTCTGAGGCCAGAGTGCCGCAAAATCAGCAAACAGTTTGTCACAAAGAATGCGGCTGTGAAGCTCCGAGACTCCATTGACGCAGGTCGCCCCAACAATGCAGAGGTTGGCCATGCGCAGCCGCTTCTCAGGCCGCTCAGCGAATAGACTCATTCGCTCGACACGCGCCTCGTCGCCGGGGAAACGCGCCCGCACTTGCTCCAAAAAGCGCCGATTAACCTCGTACGCAATTTGAAGATGTCGCGGTAAGGTCTTGTCCAATAGCGATACGGCCCAGCTCTCGAGCGCTTCGGGCAATATCGTGTGGTTGGTATAAGCAAAACAGCGCGCCGTAACGTACCAGGCTTCGTCCCAGCCAAAGCCGTGCTCGTCCATCAAGAGCCGCATCAATTCCAGGATCGCCAAGGCCGGATGCGTATCATTGAGCTGAAATACGGCCTTTTCCGGGAGCGTGTCCAGAGAAGTATGCGTCTTTAGGTGCCGCACAATCGCATCCTGCAAGGTGGCCGACACGAAGAAATATTCCTGCTTGAGACGCAGTTCACGCCCCTGAGCCACCATATCATTAGGGTAAAGGACGCGGGAGATATCCTCGGTCGCGTTCTTTGCCTGAACCGCTTTAATGTAATCGCCGTCGTTGAAGTACGAGAACTGAAAGCCCCGCGTTGCGCGAGCCGACCAAAGGCGCAGGGTGTTTACGACATCATTGCCATAACCGGGCACGAGAATGTCGTACGCCATGGCCCAAACGTCCTCGGTGTCGACCCAGTTGAAGGTGAAGCGACCGACGTGATCGAGTTGTTCAACTACATGCCCACCGTAGCGCACCAAATATCTCTGCTCGGGGCGAGCGACTTCCCAAGGGTTGCCGTAGCGCAGCCAATTGTCGGCACGCTCCACTTGGCGCCCACCAACAATCTGCTGCTCGAAGATGCCAAACTCGTAACGAATGCCGTAGCCCATTCCGGGCAAACCAACCGTCGCCATGGAATCAAGCAGACACGCTGCCAGGCGGCCGAGGCCTCCGTTGCCGAGGCCAGCGTCGTATTCTGCTTCGGCAAGCTCCGTCGAGTCTAGACCGAGTTCGCTCAAGCTGGCATTCATGGCTTCGCGAATACCCAAATTCGCTAGAGAATCTTCAAAAAGCCGACCGAGGAGAAATTCCATCGACAGGTAGTAAACCCGCTTATGGTCTTTTCTGTAATACGTCTGCTGAGTCTTGTTCCAGCGGTCAAATAGTCGGTCACGGGTTGCGTAGGCGGCCGCCATGAAATAGTCCAATTGCGTCGCCGAAAACTCGTCTTTGCCCTGCGTGTATTCAATGTGATTGGCTACGCCCAGCTTCAGGCTCTCCTTGTCCAAAGGCAAGTCATAGCTAGTCAAGTAATTTGCAGGGCGCACTGACAGGCGCGGTTGTATTGTGGGTGGGCTCAACTTCTCTGAATCCGCGTCGTCATGGCGCTGGCTAACCGCCAGTGATGACGGGATTGGAGGCTGCGAATCTTTGGCACGAAACACAGGGGGCGCTTGTTTTTTTGTGCTCGAACTCGTCCGACTATCCTTGACCTCAATGGCCACATTCGATAGCCTTGGCGTTTGCGAATCTGGAACTTTAGCTGCGGGCAATGGGGTGGCAGCCTTGGGTTCTTCAAGTGCCGCCTCAACGCCCAGCGCCGCGTCATTAGGTGCCGCAGGTGTAGGGACTTGTGCCGCAATTGGAGCCGCGATTACGTCGAGGATCTCAAGCGGCAATGTATCCGCTTCAGGCACACTCAACGGCACAGCGGCGGCTTTCTTCGAGGCGCTTCGCCCTCGACTTTTCACGTTGGGGGATGACTTTGGGGGAGCACTCGACGAAGGCTCGCTCGAAGCCAGCGCCTGACCATCAGGAGTTTGCTCAGACGTCTTGGGCTTGGCAGATCGCTTGGTCGGGGCTACCTGCCCCTCGGTATTCTTGGGGTCCGAAGGCTTTTTTGGCGCCGGCATGGCGGCATTCTGCAAGAACAGGGTGCCGGCGGTAAAGTCGTCAGTGGTTCGATTATGGCCTCACGACATTGGCCGAGAATCCGGCCTAAAGTCGAGCCCCGGGCGGCCAATAAGCAATTCGAGGTTGGTACCTGTTTGAGTATCTTACCTGGCGGCGAAACCATCTCGGAAGTGCGAGCCAAACCCTAGCCGGGGTGCAGCAGCACCAGGGGCGCACCGGGGCCCGATTGTCGCAGCGCCCGGCGACAATCCTCCGAGATTCTAGCATCGCGATTAGTCTAGCCAACCCAATTGGGCGCGACGATACATCGGTTCCGACAGCAGGTCCTGCGTGCATTGCCGCTTCTGAGCCAGCCGCACTAACGCCGAAAAAATGGCATTTTGAAGCTGCCGACTCCGCGAAAAATCAGGCAAAAGGTCTTCGATTATGGCCGGTCGCGCTTCATAAAGTCCCGCCAGGGCAAGGCCTCGCAGCTCTTCGCGTTTCGTGCTTTTGACCAACTCGATGAGCTTGCGCTGAAGATCCTCGCGATCTTCCTGCTTTAGTAAGTAGGCCGCGGCGCGCACAGCATTTTCATCCGTCAGGTGCGGGGCATTCGTAAGGTTGTCCAGCATGGATCGGGCGGTTGGTGCTTTAGCCTGCGCCATACGAAACAAGAAGGATAAGTCGCGTTCTGCGCTGGGGCGGTCACTGAGCCTTGCAATAATTTCCAATGTGGGTCGCACCGTGGGTGTTGATGGGTCCGATTTCAACGCCCAAGCGACTAGATTCCAAGCCGCCCGGGCACTTCCCGGCCCCTTCTGTGCCTGCCCACAGGCAGCCGTTATGGCACTGGCATCGCCACTTTGACTGGCTAGTTGCGCGAACAACAACCAACGACCCAAGTGACGCTCACTATCGCGCATCACTCGAATTCCTTCTGCTGCCCCCGAGCAGGCGTGTCGCTCCCACACCAAGGGCAACACTAAACTAGTGGACATCTCGAGACGATGGCTTTCCTTGATCCGAAGCGCGCTCCCAGATAAGGCGTGACCGGAAGATTCTCCGCGAGCGATTCGCGCCAGCTCGCCCGCAAAAGCAATTTGTGGAGAACGCGAGACGGAAAGCTTTGCCAGGGGCTCTTCTAAGCCCGAGGCTTTGAAGAGGGCCGCCGCCGCAATCGTGCCAAGCCCAGAGCCATCGTCGAGGCTCAAGGCTTTCGATAATAGTGGCGCCACGCGCTCATCGCCGCTGGCTATCAGGCCCCGCAAAATTGGTAAAAACAGGGGGCGGCTGTGAGCGCCACGGCGAACCATTACATCCAACGCCGCCAGCAAGGCCTCTCGGAGTCGTGTGGAATACGGCGCCAGCACGTGCAAAGCCCCGCCCAGCCGCGATTCATTCGCGGGGCGACGGCGCAGCGAGGACCGGAGCTCTGTCTCCAACCTATCCCCGAGCTGCGGCCCTAGCAGATCGTCCAATTCGGCCGAATCGCCCATAATGAGCAGCCTCTGAGGATAACACTACTTCACGTCGACCGAGTCCATTATCGTACTTATGGAGCGACACTTGATGCAAATGAGTCAACTTTTCCCGATGACGTGTTCCGGGTCGGGACCCGGAACACCCAGATCATAAAAACGTCGGAACGGACGAGCGGGTCACCAACGAAACCAGGCGCACGGCGTGCCGGCATTTCAAATAGAAATAGCGAACATGGCTTCACCGGCTGGGAGGAGTGCCGTTAGTCACTTTGGCGCGTTGGCAGTTCTTCTGGCCCTTTCTAGTTTGACTTCAAGACGTCAACCGGCCGAAACTGTGTGGTCAGGTCCTCTGGCCATTTCAGAGAAGCCAGGCACCGGACTTAGGTCCGTCTAACCGAAAAAAATATTGACCGAATAGACCCGACCGGTACTACCGTCAAACCAACTGCTAGGAGTCAACCCATGCGATACGCGCTTTTTACAACCATGAGCCTCGGTCTTTGTGCTTTGTTGCTCGCTTCCGGATGCAAAAAGGAAGATGACCAACCCCCACCGAATACCGGCGCCTACCCTCAGCAGCAGGGATACGGACAACCCGCCGGCTACCAGCAGCAGCCCGGTGGTTATCAGCAGCAGCAACCCGGCGCTTACCCTCAGCAGCAGCA
The DNA here is from genome assembly GCA_963835565.1 of uncultured delta proteobacterium. Taxonomy (GTDB): domain Bacteria; phylum Myxococcota_A; class Polyangia; order Polyangiales; family Polyangiaceae; genus FEN-1139. The sequence continues at coordinate 64,335 of CAWIGY010000090.1, read as the reverse complement.
ACCCGGCGCTTACCCTCAGCAGCAACCCGGCGCGTATCCGCAACAACCCGGCGCGTATCCGCAACAACCCGGAGCAACGGCCCAGCCCGCGCCGGCTGCTACGGCTGGTGGCAGCCCGCCGCCCAACGCCTTGGCAACCGCTTGCAGATCGGACGCCGATTGCATTGGAGCCAGGTGCAATCTGCAAGCTCAGAAGTGTCAATTCCCCTGTGGCTCCAATACGGATTGCCAGACCGGTTGGGCTTGTACGCTCGGCGCTTGCGCACCGAACCTCAATACGCAACCACATTGAGTCTCACGGGTCGTTGATTGTCGCCGGCTCGAGCCAGACGAAACGCTTGCTTTTCATTGCTTGTCGTGACGGCACGTTCAAGTTCCGCTGCTCGCTGAGACCTGCCGGGCGCGAGGCATGCCTCGCGCCCTTATGGTTCCGAAAAGTTGTCTCGAGTTAGACTGCAGTCCATGAAAAGCGAAGGCTTTCGTCGCCAATTTGAACCGCTGGAATTTCCTCGGGAAGATTTCCGAACAGCACTTTACCGGGTGAGACAAGGCAAGTCTCTTCAATTTGTGTGACGTTACGTTCAATGATATCCCTCAGGCGCGAACCTTCTGGTAGCTCAAGGGTCAAGACTATGCGATCGGTGTACTTGGCCAGGTTCTTTTTGCGACTTTCCTGAACCCTGCGGACTAATCTTCGCAGAAGGCCGTCGTCAATCAGACTTTCGGTCAATGTCGTGTGCAACACGACTACGCCGACCCGCCCTGTTTCGGCAGCAAAACCAGGCTGGGCTTCCACGACCACTTCCACTTCGGACCGCTCCAACTTCACGGCTTCACGGTTGACAGACACGGTCAAGTACCCGAATTGGGATAACTCTGCGAACAGGGCATTTCCGTCACCGTGGTCCAGCACGTGTTTGACACCTTGCACATTCTTACCTAGCCGCGGGCCAAGAGTTCTGAAGTTTGCCTTTATTCGAAAGCTGACGGCACCCGCTTCATGAGCTTGAAACATCAAACGCACATTCTTGACATTCAGTTCATCTTCGATGAGGGCTCGATGCTTGTTCACCGTTTCCATCACGGACCAGTCATTAAAAACGATATCCGCCTGCTCAAGCGGCTGCAATACCGGCAACTTGTTAGCCGTGCGCACACTCAAACCTAGGCTTACAATCTCGCGAACTGCACGCATCTCGCGCGCCAATGTCTCATCGATAAGCGCGTCATTAACCTCGGGATAAGGCGCCAAGTGAACACTGGGTTTGGCCTCTGCCAAATCCGCCCCAACGACGAGATTTTGATAAATCTCTTCAGCAAAAAATGGCACGAACGGAGCTATTAGCAATGCCGTAGTCACCAGCGCTTCGTGAAGCGTAAAATACGCGTCGCGTTTGTCTTCGGGCAATCCGGGGCCCCAAAATCGCTCACGACTGCGGCGAACATACCAATTGGAAAGCCCCTCGGCAACGTCGATGAGCCGTATCGCGGCATCGTAAACGGAGAATTCATCCAGGGCGGCACGAACATCTCTGACCGCAATTTGCAATTCACTGAGCAGCCATCTATCGAGCAGCGGGCGCTCACTCACGGGTCGTGCCCGGTGCTCGGCAAGCTTTGGATCCCAACCATCAATGCTCGCGTAAATGGTTAAGAATGAATAGACGTTGCGAAGCTTTACGATAAAGTCCTTCTGAAGCATTCGGACATTTTTGAGACTGTGGCGCGTATTGCTCCAAGGTGGACTTGACGCATAAAAAAACCATCGGAATGCGTCAGCTCCCGGCGCAGGTCGCGATGGATCCTCAATGGTAACCCGTTCATTTTCGGGCAAACGGGGTACCTCGACCGGCATGGTTCTCAGGCCGCTGGCAGTCTCGACTACGCCGAGCTTCGCGCGATCGGACGCTGACAGTAGTACGATCCTCCGCGGTAAGTTCTTTCCCACCTTGACCTCGAGTTCCAATGCTCGATCGCTCTGATCCGGCCGATACACTCGCACCTTGGACCCATCGCTCAAATCCATACCGTCCAAATCTTCGGGGGCAATCAATGCCACACCTTCGGGAGCGCACGGGGGATTGACCGCAGGCTTTGCGGACGAGATGTCTATAACGACACCAAAATCCAACTTTACCCGGTCGAGGATAATTTCCGGCGGTGTATAATTGCCTTTGCTCTTGCTTTCCTTTTTGCCCTCGCGATCGCAAACATGACCCAGAACCATGCAAGTTTCGTAGGGATGGGGAAACCGGCGTATCCGAGCTAGCCCCAGTTCACGTTGCGTGGCTTCGTCGAAAAGCAGCGTACTTATCATGAGCAGCGAATAGAACCAACCGCGGGTCTGATCGATGGCTTCGCTGATAAAATTTGCCGGAAATGCTTGGTCGAATCTAGCTATTGAGCCACTTTTATGCGGAAGGCCCCATTGAGCAAAGGGCATGCAGCCGGCATCAAACCAACAGTCGATTACCTCAGGCACGCGACGCATGTCTGCGCCGCAGGTTGGGCAAGGGAATGTTACGTAATCTATCCACGGCTTATGAACCATCAAGTGGTCATTGAGCCCCGGATCGGCAAGCTTAGCTGACGTCCAAGCATCAAATGCTCGAGGATTCAAACGCTCGATTTCGGCAACGCTGGCAGGTGCATGCTTGTGCTCCTCATTGGCAGTGCACACCCAAATATTCAGGGGCGTCCCCCAGTACCGCTCGCGCGACAGTGCCCAATCTACGTTGTTGGTCAAGAAATCGCCGAAGCGACCACCCTTGATGTGATCGGGAAACCAACGCACTTGCTGGTTGTTAGCGATGGCCTGGTCGATGCGTGCTGTAGTCCGTATGTACCAAGCCGGTCGGGCCATTTGAATCAGCGGGTCCTCATCCGCACGCCAACAGTAGGGGTAATCATGGCGATATTGCTCTTGCAAAATGAGCAATTGCTTGTCGTCCCGGAGCTCCTCAATGATGTCGCGATCCGCATTCTTGACCCAACGCCCTGCGTATTTGTCACCCATTTCTGCCTTGAAGGTCCCATCGGCATTCACTGCGCAGATAAGCTCGACCGCGTCGGGATCCGCATAGCGTCTTAGTTGCTTTTGATGAGCCCGATGATCGTCCTCTCCGAAGGCGGGCGCAACGTGGACAATGCCTGTACCCGTATCGAAGGTTACAAAGTCTTCAGCGATGACTCGCCAACCGAAAAGCTCCGTTGCCCCATCTTTGAGGGCTAACTCCGTTTGGCCCAATCGAGCGTAATAAAGGTCGAAGGGGGGTCGGTAGCGAAGCCCTACGAGATCCGAGCCCTTGACCGAACTTACTACGTCGAGGGCGTACCCCAACTTGTGCGAGAGAGCTTCCCGAAGTGAGGCCGCCACTATTAACGTCTTAGCACCTATCGTGGACGACAAAGTGTGAACACCGGCGACATCCTTATGTTTCGCATCCACTTTAATCTTCTTAGCAAGCGGTTCGCCTACGCTCACGTACTGATACTCGCAGTCGCCGCGTACCGCTGCGTACCAATTGGAAGGCAGCGTCCAGGGCGTAGTTGTCCACACAACCAGCGCCGTGTCCGGAGACTCCAACAGCGGAAATGCCACAAATAAACTGGGGTCATCAATGGTTTTGTATCCTAAGCCCACTTCCGCGCTGGACAGGGCCGTGCCGCCTTGGGCCCACCACCATACCACTTTGTGTCCTTGGTAAAGGAGGCCCTTCTTGTAAAGTTGCGCTAGCGCCCACCATTCACTTTCAACGTAACTCTTATGATAAGTCACGTAGGCATCGGGCATATCCACCCAAAAGCCGATGCGTTCGGTCAATCGCTCCCAATCCGAAGTGTAGCGAAACACGCTACTGATGCAGCGTGATACAAAGGGTTCTATGCCGTAGTTTTCAATGGCGGCTTTGCCATGAATGCGAAGCTCTTTTTCGACCTCAACCTCTACCGGTAAACCATGGGTGTCCCAACCTGCTTTGCGCAGCACTCGATAGCCGCGCATCGACTTGTAACGCGGGAACAGGTCTTTCATGACTCGCGTCAAAACATGACCGTTGTGGGGAACACCGTTGGCGGTTGGGGGCCCTTCATAAAATACGAAATTGGGGGCCTCGGCCGGAGTGTCTTGCGATTTTTCGAAGATTTTTCGCTCTTGCCAGAGGCGCAACACATCTGCCTCATAGCGGGGAAAATCCAGTTCGGTGGGCACGGCTTGAAACACGGACTTTACTGCCATATGAAGGCCCCGCTATAGCACCGTCCGCGTGAAAACTCACGTCGCTGATTTAGCAATATTCAAGGCATGAATAATCCGCTCGACTGAATCTATTGCCAACCAGGCACCTATTGCAGCCACACCTGTCGCGCCCGCGAGAAGGCACGCTGCCGCGTTATCCGGGCTAATCCCACCGAGAGCGTAGATAGGCACTGATGACGTTGCGCAGGCCTCGGTAATCGCGGAAAGTCCCTTGGCGGCAACGCCCTTTCTTGCGCCGCAGATCGGACTCAGTAAGACTGCGTCTGCCCCTTGTGCGTCAGATTTCAGCGGGTCATGCGAGGCACGCGTCAACCAAAACCGGTCGCCCACTTGTTGTCGCACTTCGCGAGCACCGACACTGTTTTCACCGAGATGCAATGCCTGTGCTTCGAGTAGCACAGCCAAATCAAGCCTATCATTGACGCAAAGGGATTGGTCATAATCTCGAGTAAAGTTGGCTAACTGTTCGCCCAATCGCAGGCGTTCTCGAATACCGAGCTCGCGATCGCGCAAATGAATCATGATACTGCGCGGCCTGCAGGCAGCGCATAGCGTCTTTGACCGCAGCAACAGCTCGTTGATGGGCAATACTGTTGTGTCGGTAATGGCGATCAGCCTGGGTGCATCCATATGCCTGGTTAACCTGTTGCCACGTGCCGCCCACGCCACCAAACCCAAAAAAGGCTGACCAGGCCGGCCAAAATTGCTCCAAGCGTATCGGCAACCCAATCGCCGAATTCCGCCGAACGATACGGAATCATCAACTGCCAGGCCTCAAGCAACGCACCAATCAGTGAGCTGACACCGATTGAGGCAACAATCAGACGACCGTAAGTAATCGGGCTGAACTCGAAGTGCAACGCGCGCAGCACCAGCCAGGTTAAAAGGCCAAAGGCCCCAAAATGGTTGACCTTGTCCCGCGGCAATAGATCTTGCGGGATGGTAAGATTCGTGCGAATGCTTCCCATCCAGAATATGAAGGCAACATAGAGCAACGCCGGCAAGACGTACACGACGAACCCTCGCTTGTCATTGGCGCTGCGGTGGATCACAGGTTACTCAATACGACCGGAGATTGGGCTCGATGCACTTGCGTATAGCTTTCTAGGCATCCGTCCAGCCAAAAATGCCTTTCTGCCCGCGCTCACCGCCTCTTTCATGGCCGCCGCCATCAGCAGCGGATCTTTGGCTTGGGCGATTGCAGTGTTTAGCAGCACGCCGTCGCAACCTAGCTCCAGGGCAATCGCCGCGTCACTGGCAGTACCAACACCCGCGTCAACAATGACCGGTACTTGGGCTTGTTCCAAGATTATTTGCAGATTGTAGGGGTTGCGAATGCCAAGTCCCGAGCCAATCGGAGCGGCGAGCGGCATGACCGCTGCGCAGCCGATTTCTTCCAGCTTGCGACAGACTATCGGGTCATCCATGCAATAGGGCAGTACCGTAAAACCCTCTTTGACTAATATCCTCGCGGCCTGCAAGGTTTGCTCATTGTCAGGGTAAAGGGTCTTTGGGTCACCAATGACTTCAAGTTTTACCAGATCCGCAATGCCAAGCTCACGCGCCAGCCGCAGCGTACGCACGGCGTCGTCCGCAGTAAAACAACCGGCTGTGTTCGGCAGCACGGTGAAGCGGCCGCTCATGACGAGCTCCAGCATAGAACCCGTGCTTTTATCCTTGAGATCAACCCGGCGCAGGGCCACCGTGACAACCTGAGCCCCGGAAGCCTCAATGGCTAACCGCGTTTGTTCGACGCTCGCGTACTTACCGGTCCCAACGAAGAGCCGGCTCTGGAAGGCACGCTGGCCGATTCGAAGCACATCATCTGTCATGACAGTCTCGGGTTAGCTCTGAAGCAACCTGTTCGCAAGTCATCTGCACTAAAGATTAATCCGCCGAACCGCGTCGGCCATAGTAACAAACGCGTAACCAGCTTTGCGAAAGACGTCAAGTGCCACAGTAAGAGCCGCGCGTTTTCGCGCTACTGGCAAGCGTAGATCCGGCTGATAGCGAGCGAGGTCCTGCAGGCCGTCACCAGCATCCAATAAGTCTATCGCGTGTAGCTCAAGGTTGACAAGCCGAACGCCCACCAGGGACCGCGCGAGGTGTCGCGCAACCGTCGGTCCCGCAGCTGTTAGAGTAGTTCCGATGAACGGCAATCGCCCCCAAGGTGTCACCTGGATCGGAATCTCAAGCAGACCGCTGCCCCGTCGCGTATAGGGACGTCCCCGCCGATAGGGCGTAATGGGAGCCGTGAGAACACGCGGTGAATCCAAAAGTGACATCGACTGACGGCCCATCACGCGTTGTCCCCATAGAACCAGCGCTTTTGCCGCATAGTAGGTCGGGCAGGGAAACACGGACGAATCGTAAATAAATCCCGAGTGTTCCACGATATCGAGCACGGCATCCGACACGGTGTATCCGGGCGCTCGAAAACCCAAAGGGCGCTGTCCGAAGGCCTGTTGCAGGCAGTCCTGGGCGCTGTTTACTTGGTTTGTTTGTTGCTCACTTGAAAGTCGCACCAAATCGTATCGATGGTCCTGAGAGTGATTGGCCAATTCGTGACCGGAAAGCGCAGCCAATTTCAGCGTGTTCACGAAACTTAGATTGGCTGTATCTCGACCAATTACGAACCAAGTCAACGGAATCTGAATCTCCTTGGCCCACGCGATCAACCGATCCACAGCCAATCCATGCACAAGCCCCGCCGTAGCCACGTCGGGCGCCGGCAACCCATGAATAGCGTGATAGCTATCAATCCCATCAACGTCCACCGACACGCAGCAAAACTTCATGGTCATCGAATCGCCAGTCTCAAAGCCTTCCAATCATTCTCAAATACGTAACTTCCAGTATCCCTACTTCGTCCCCTCAAAGCGACCTGATACCCAATTGAGATCATCCCCATCAAAAATCTCTCAATCATTCTCAAATCCGTAATATCCAGTATCCCTACTAGATATCCCCCAAGGATGGGGGGATTAGGGGGTTTGAAGTCCCGCCCGGGGGTGGGATTTAGGGTGGGCGAAGATTATCTCCTCATTGAAACATTCATCAACAATCCCAACCCAACCATGAACGTCATAACACTCGATCCGCCATAGGAAAACAGAGGCAAAGTGATACCCACGACAGGTAAAATTCCCGAGGCCATTCCGACGTTGGCAACAACATGCCAAAAAATGAGCGCGCCCACACCAATGGCCAAAGCCGCCCCAAAGCGATCCTTCGCTTGCGAGGCTATGTGTATTGCCCAAACACAGAGAAAACAGTAAAGTGCAATCAATAGGGCACATCCCAATAGTCCCCAGTCTTCCGCAAATACGGAGAAAGGGAAATCGGAATATTGATCGGGCAGAAAACCAAATTGATTCTGCGTTCCTTGCATGAACCCACAGCCGGAGAGCCCACCGTTGCCAATCGCTGTTTTTGATTGAAGTGCATGCCACCCGGTACGGGTGATGTCGTGCTCCGGATCGAGAAAGCTGGTGATGCGATTCTTTTGGTAGTCCTTAAGCAGATAGCTCCATGTCAAAGGTGCAGCGACAGAAATGAAAACGACTGCTGAAAGCAGACTGCGGCGGCGAATACGAATCATCGCCAATATTGTACCCGTGGTAAACATATAGACTAGCGATGTTCCGAGGTCGGGCTGCGCCATCACTAGAGCGACAGGTAACGCGGTAATGCCCAACGGGACCATTAGATCAACCCAGCGCCGGGGTTCCAAATGGGGATCATTATGCAGGTACTTTGCCAGTACAATGATCAGCAGTATTTTGACGAATTCGCTCGGCTGAAATGGAAGCTACCAACAGGTATCCACCGGACTGAGCCGCGAATATCACTGGCCAGCACGAATACGAGCAAAAGCGATATTACGCCCCCGCCATAAAGAAAATATGCAAGTCGCTCATAGTGCCGATAGTCTATGACGGCACTCAATATCGCCAATAGGCCTCCAACTACGATCCAGTAAACCTGCGAGACATAAATGTCGGCGAGGCCGGCCTTCTTGCCCATTTCAACGTAATAGCTCGTCGCACTGTAGAGATTTACCAAGCCCAGCGTTGCAATGGCTACGCTACATACCAACAGGGCCATGTCAATTTGCGGTCCGCTTCGGAACGATATGCGGCTAGGAGCAACCATTACGGTTCCTTTGTTTCCGAATCATCGCGCGAGGCGGCTTTGCCCGAATTCTGCTTCTCCCGGAATTTCTGCCATTCTTGAACAATCCGGCTGGCTACCGGTACCGCATTTTTCCCACCACCTCCACCGTGCTCAATCATCACGACAATGGCAATTTCCGGAGCATTGGATGGAGCGTAGCCCGCGAACCAGGCATGGTCCCGGTTGAAATACCAGACCCGGTCGGTGTCAACGCCCTTCGGCGTTACGTGACTTACTTGAGCCGTCCCCGTTTTGCCCGCCATGTCCACACCCGGCAACGATTCAGCATGCGCCGTACCCTCCCGTTCAAAGACTACGCCACGGAGCCCATCCTTAACGAGGCCTAATTGCCTAGAATCCACCGAAATAATCCGGCGCACTCGCGGCGGAAACTCTTGAACTATGGTTCCATCACTCGTTTCAATGCTTCGCACGACCTGCGGCTGATACAATGTTCCAGCATTCGCCAGTGCCGCGTACGCCAACGCCAACTGGAGTACCGTCACGGTCGTGGCACCCTGGCCAATCGCAGCCAATAGAGTAAACCCGCCACGGAATGCGCCTTTATAGCGACGCGTGTACCAACTGCGGGTCGGTATCCTGCCGCGAGCCTCCGGATTAGTCCCGATGCCTGTCTTTACTCCAAACCCAAAGGCTAGTCCCATCTTGGCCAGGGTGTCGATTTGCATGTTCTCGTGGGCGCCAATTGAATAGAAATAGCTGTTGCAGGACCGCACGATCGCACTATGCAAATTAACGCGCCCGTGTGAGCCGGTGCACCTGAAGAATCTTTTGCCATATTCGAAGCCACCATGACAGTCGACCTGAGTCGCCGGATCGATGATACCTTGCTCGAGGGCCGCCAAAGCCGTAAAAGGCTTGAAGGTAGACCCGGGCGGGTATGCCGCCGAAATGGTCTTATCCAGCATGGGCTTGAGAGGGTCGGCATAATATCGCCGGAAGGCATCGCGTGCCGCGTCAATTCCAGCTCCGCCCGAGGTGGGGTTCGGATCAAAGCTTGGTTTGGACATTGCGGCTAGTATCCGTCCAGTTCGCACCTCAACGACCACGACCGCTCCGGCCAATTGCCCACGCATCGCCCGATCGATGGCCTGCTCCAACTCGACGTCAACGGTAAGTGAAATATCGCGACCCGGCACGGGACTAAGACGACGTGGCTCGTCCAGATACTTGGCCTCGAGCTCTTCACGATCATTCATGTGACGCATGGCGCGCAGGACCTTGCGCCAGCCGCGCCTGCCACGGAGGTAAGACTCCCAACGTCGCTCAATTCCGACGGCTCCGATTCTGTCCCCAGCCCGGTAGCCACGCGATTCTCAGGTCCGACAAATCGGATGGATCTATTTCTCGCATGTAGCCAATCAAGTGTGCACCGAGTTCGCCGAATGGAAAATACCGAACCGGGACGGAGACCACGTCAACCCCCGGGAGTTCCGAGTCGTGGGTTTCCAGTGCAGCAACTACGTCACGGTCAACGTTAACCGCAAGCAGCATCTGCTGGTCCCGACGAAGTTTGTCTCGGCTCAGCTCCACAATACGCGCGCGCAGTCGGTTTGCCTCCAGCGCGTCTAGGCCCATCAATTGAACCACCCTCGGCCAGGTTTGCTCGAGGTTAAGTTGGCCGGGAACGACATACACGTTGTACGAGGGTCGGCTTGCTGCAAGTACCTTACCTTGTGAGTCGCGAATTACGCCGCGGCGCGTAGCTAATTTGATCTCGCGCACAATATTTTTGCGAGCTTGTGCTTGGTGAATATCTCGCTGAAACACTTGTAATATGAAGAGCCGACCAAACAAAACCAGAAAGGTCCCCATCACGAACAGGACCATCCACCGATACCGACGTCGGAATTCTCCGACATCGGAGCGTTGCATGATGATGCTCACCGTCCGGCTCCCTCAGTAGTAGTGCCCGCAGGTACACTCGCTTGGTGCAGCCTTAGAGCCAACTGCAGCACAAATGGCGATATGAATGCCGTCGACGCCGCGTGAGCTATCACGGATCGTGAGATCTCCAGAGGTCTTCGGGTATCGCTGCCGAACACGGCCAACAGAATGAGAACGATCGCCGCCTCGACCACCGTGAAAACGAAGCCAAGTGAGACGCGCGCCAACCAAGTTTGTGTGGTTAATCGCACGCCCGTGATTCGGGCCATCCACCAGATTGCCACATAAATGAAAGTAAAAAGGCCGATAGGTGCACCGGCAACGTGATCGAGGAAGTACCCTAAGGCAAAGGTTAGCAAAGCGCCGCGCGCCATTGAATGCTCATGCACTCCGAAGAATAGGACGAGCGGCAGAATCAAACTGGGCGTTATTCCATTAATGTGTGTAAATTGAAGTGCACGATACAGGTTTGACTGCAACAATACGAGAAAGACTCCCAACGACAAGAAGAGCGCGTTTCGCATAGATCTTTCAACCGCCTAAACGAGAGTGCCTCTTCGCGGAGGGAGCGCAGTCTTTCGGATCAGTCATTACAATGAGTACGTCCTCCAGGCGAGAAAAGTCTACCGTGGGCTCAGCATCTACCTCTTGGTAGATGCCAAAGTCGCGTTTGGTAACACGAATGACGCGCGCAACAGCGATGCCCTTGGGAAACCTACAACCCACCCCACTTGTCACCAGCAGATCGCCAACATCCACTTGATCCGCGCGCTGTACGTATTCAACTCGTACGGCATATCGCGTTGGATCGCCCACTCCGCGTACAAAACCACGTGCCCCAGTGCGTTCAACCACAACATCGACACCGAAACCACTGTCCACGGTCAGCTGCACATCGATACGATCGCCAGCAACTCGCATGACAGTACCGACTGCCCCATCTAGAGACACGACAGGCATATTGGACCGAACGGCGACACCCGGCGTATCCAGTGTCAGTTCGGCAACTCTAAAATACTCCGTTGTATTTTTTCCAATGACGGCGGCACTAACGACTTCATCCGGTATGGTTTCGCGGAGGCCGAGCAGGCGAAGCAGCCGACGGTTTTCCACTTGGACCGCTGTAATTTCTCTGACTTTCGTTCGCAATCGCGCGTTTTCGTAGGCAAGCTTGTTATTGTCGGCTTTGACGTCAACCAAGTAAACGTAGTCGCCAATGATGCCGGAAATTCCGTGAGCGGCCGCGGCGGCAAAGTACTGCAAAGGTGCCGCCACGCGCATAACGGTCCGGTCAACGGCGTTCATTTCCTCAGGTCGGCGAATGCTGGCTCGTAGAAAAAAGAAAGGGACTGCGAGTAGCAGCACAACCAACACGATATCGCGATACCGCCGGAGCGGGGTCATAAAGGCCGCGATCCTCGATCGCCCTTAGCCGATGGCGACTTCCTTGAGCAATTCAATGTGGTCCAGCGCTTTTCCACTGCCAAGAACAACCGCACTGATTGGGTCATCGCTCACCATGACCGGCAGGCCCGTCTCTTCGCGCAGCAGAACGTCAAGATTCTTGAGGAGAGCGCCTCCTCCCGTCAAAACCACGCCCTTGTCAACGATATCTGCAGCGAGCTCCGGTGGGGTTCGCTCAAGGGCCACCAACACGGCGTTGACGATCGCATTAATAGGCTCCGCAAGCGCCTCTCTCAGCTCGTCCGAATTGACCACCACCGTCTTTGGCACACCGGCAACCATATCTCGCCCTTTGACTTCCATCGTCAGCTGCTGCTCAAGGGGGTAGGCGTTACCGATTCTGATCTTGATTCTTTCAGCGGTCTGCTCTCCAATCGCGAGATTGTATTTGCGCTTCATATAGGCAACGATGGCCTCGTCCATCTTGTCGCCTCCCACACGAACACTTTGCGAATAGACGATACCAGCCAAGGAGATGACTGCGACTTCAGTTGTGCCACCGCCAATGTCGACAACCATGTTGCCGCTGGGCTCCGTGATGGGCAGTCCTGCCCCAATGGCGGCAGCCATGGGTTCCTCAATTAGGTAAACTTCTCGCGCTCCGGCGCTTTCCGCGCTTTCCTTTACCGCGCGTTTCTCGACTTCGGTGATTCCAAACGGCACGCATATAATGATGCGCGGCTTTACCAGGGTTCGGCGATTGTGAGCCCGAGCAATGAAATATCGAAGCATGGCCTCGGTAATCTCAAAGTCAGCAATGACGCCATCGCGAAGAGGTCGTATTGCCTGAATATTTCCGGGTGTACGACCCAGCATTTCTTTGGCTTCACGGCCAACAGCCAAGACTCTCTTGTCGCCTCGAGCGTCCCGTTGAACGGCGACCACTGAAGGTTCGCAACTGACAATCCCCTTGCCTTTGACGTAAATTAGCGTTGTTGCCGTGCCAAGGTCGATGGCAAGGTCACTGGAGAATAAACCGTATAGCCAGTCGAAAATCATTGATTCTCTGACGCTCGGTACCGAATTCGCAGAGCGGGCTTCCCCGACATGGACCGTGTGTCCTGCAGGGCTTGCAGCCGGCTACGCGAGACCTTCCTAGCATGCCACCATGCGATGACGCAATCAGCGGCTTGACGCGAGGCGAAAGACCGGCCAGAAGACCAGTGTCGGGGCGTGGTTTAGTCCTCGTCCCAGTCTTCCCATCGTTGCCATGAGGCAGCGCCACCGCGACGACGGTCGTCGTCAGACCCGCCGCTCTTTCGCTTGGAAGCCGTGGCGGCTCCTTTGCGTTTCTTCTCGTTCCGCGGGCGCCCGCCCGCGGCTCGCGCGCTTTCTTCGTCTTCTTCAAATTCCCCTGATGGTTGAGGAGGTCTGTAGGCCGCCTCCACATCAGGTTCGCCACGCGCATTTTCGAATCGACTGCTGGCGGGCTCACTGGGCAAGGGACGGCTGGGAGCCCGCGGCGACCCGGCCGCGCGAGCTGACGCCATTGGGATCGAACCGCGAGGATGCGCGACCTTGACCATAACACGCCGTCCACGCACGTCGGCACTTGCCAAAGCACCTAAGGATTGTTGTACAGCTTCAGGACTCGAAAGGGTTACAAATCCAAATCCGCGAGGACGACCATCTGGCCCGACTGGTAAGTGTACACGTAACACGGGCGTCACTCCGCATCGCGTCAACAGCTGCTCGACTTCTTCGGCTGTAGCGTCGTAAGGCAAGTTGCCTACGTATAACGTTCGATCTTCAGCCGGACTGGACACAACGCTACCGGTTGCCGGCGCTTCCGGTGTCCGCGCATCTCGGCGGCCACTGCCTCCCTGAAACGGCCGAACGGATATAGGTCGCCCCGCTTGATATGAGCCGTCGAGCGCCGTCCGCGCCCGCTCGGCTTGTTCCGGCGTTTCGAGCGTAACGAAACCGAAACCTCTCGCGCGACCCGAACTACGGTCTCTGGGTAAGCTAACTTCCTTTACCGTGCCTCCTGTTGCTTCAAAAAGCTGCCGCAGAACTTCCTCATTTATGGAGTCTGGTAGGCCCGCAACAAACAACTTGCGTGCGTCCTCTGTTGTCATGCGCGATTCCCGAGCAACCACCCGAACAGCTTCCCCACCCTTACGATTGGCTGGGAGCATCTTCCCTTCAAACGATATCTACAGTGTCTGTTCCGTCAAGTCGTGACGCAAACAATTCCTGAACTGGGTTCCCATTCGGCACCCACATTGCCCCCTAGATTGGCTTTGGAACCGGGATCCTGGTCTAACCTTCTGCGGCTCGAGTGGCTCGGGCGCACGCCCCCGCCAACGAGAAAGCCCCAACAATCAACAGCCCGAGACAGCCCCACTGTGCGGGCGTCAGCTGCAAGTAGCGCGCATCTGCGACGGCAACGTCTCGCGCACGGCCGAAATCCAGGGCAAATCGAATGGGCGCGTAGTAAACGCACATCACCCCGAGAAAGAAGCCCGGCCATCGGGGTTTGCGTCTTAGCCAGAGAAAGGCAAGAGCGAGGGGCAATATCGCGGCGGCTTCCAGCAGTCCCATATCCAGGCGGGCACCCGCCGGGTATGCCACGGCCCACAGCGCGGAAGACAGCCGGCCCGGATGATCGTGGACGATGGCACAGCCAACTCGACCAAACAACCACGCCGCCGGAAATGAACTCGAAACTGCCTCTGCATACGGAATGACTGATATTCCCGACCGACAACGCCAGGCCCAGCTTCCGAGACCGGCACCGATAAAACCGCCGAAACTAGACTGGCCTTCCCACAACCGCAAAAGGGACCGAGGCTCCCTTAACACGCATTGGGGGCAGTAAAAGAGCAAGTCGAACACGTGCCCTCCCACGAATCCAAATACTAGTATGCCAAATGAGATAGGACTTTGCCGCACCGATCGGCACGCGCCGTTTGCGACAAGCGTGCAATGTCAACCCTATGCCCACCCATATGCCCACTACAACCAATAGTCCGAATGGGCGAAGTGCAATATTGTCGGCGGGCCATCTTGCACCCAGCAGTCGCGCAGGTACCAATGTAATATCTGGCACGCGCGCGTAGGGTATCATAAGAGGTGTTCTCCTTAGCTTTCTGACATGATCGATTCTATTTCATCAGCAGCCTTGGGAATATCCTCGCTGAGATCAAGAAATCCCGTAGGTGTCACGAGAATATCGTCCTCAATTCTGATACCAGTGCCGCGCAGTTCCTCCGGTACGGACTCATCGGAACTAGGGAAATATAGGCCGGGTTCCACGGTCAATACCATGTTCGGCACCAAAGCGCGGGGCTTACCTGAAACGTGATACGCCCCAACGTCGTGAACATCCATGCCAAGCCAGTGGCTGGTTCGATGCATATAGTACTTCTTGTAGCTCCCAGCAGGCTATCGAACTTTCTACGTCGCCATCAATGATTCGCAATTCTTTTAGTCCGGTGACAAGCTCACGAACTGCGATGTCATGAACGTCATCTATAGTGGCATTGGGTTTGACGGCACTTATAGCCTTTTGCTGCGCCGCTAGCACAATATCGTAGGCGGCTCGCTGCAGAGAACTAAATTTGCCGCTTGCCGGAAAGGTTCTTGTAATGTCGGCCGACTGGTAACCGAATTCGCATCCCGCATCGACCAAGATGAGTTCTCCGGGAACAGTTCTTCGGTTGTTGTTGCGGTAATGCAATATCGTTGCGTTTACACCGGACGCAACGATGGGTGCGTAGGCAACCCGTTCGGCACCCATTTTGCGAAATTCTGAGCGCAAAAGGGCCTCGAGTTCGTACTCCCAGTAACCTGCACGAGTTGCTGCAAATACCGCACGATGTGCCTGACCGGTAATTTCGATGGCACGCCTCAACGAGGATAATTCACCCTCGTCTTTCCGAAGTCGCATTTCATGCAAAATCAACACCAGGCTCGATTATCGTCGTCGGCCATACGCCACCGCGGCGAATGGTCAGGCGAAGCCGCCGCAAGGTCGAGACAACCTGTTCATCGGCCGCAGAGTTGTGTCCAATGGAAAAATAGAGACGTTCGCAACCGGCCAAGAACTTCGGCAAGCTTCGCGGATAGTGCGGAAATCGGGTAAGCTTCATCAACGCCGAGCCTTGCGACAGCAAGCTCTACGCCGAGTCGAAGACCGTCCCAGATCTCGCGCTCGGGGTCCCGCTCGCGAAGGAACAGGATAGTTTTCGAATCCGGCCCCGATTTCAACAGGAGAACACTCTCGGGTTCGTCAAAACCGGCTAGATAGTAGAAATCCGAATCTTGGCGATACTCGTGTTCAACATCGTTGTTGCGATAGGTCACAGGCGCTGAGAAAATCAGCATGGCACCCGGTGCGATGGCATCGAGAACCTGGCGGCGGCGATCTTCGAAGGGCAGTTTCATTTTACGTACTTTACCGCCCACACGAAGACTGCAAAGTGCAAGCGTCGAATCTATCCGTGGCCTTCGGGTATATTTACAGCAAAAAGGCGCTGCTGCCCGGCGCCCTCGCCAGTCACCCGGCTGATTCTTCCGATTGACTCCTGTCGTTCTCCGCGGCACGCTCGCAGCGTGCCCAGTGAAGCGCCGCCGAACCGAGAAAGGGAAGAACGCGAGCGCGAAAAAGGCCGAATTGAGCGACTGATTCCCGAACTCGTCAAGCGATTAGTAGAAACCGGGGTCGAACGGCTAGCAGAAAGTCCCGAGACTGTCCGTCAATGGGCCAGTGACCTACGTCTCCCAAAAGAGCTACTAACTGCAATCCTGTCCCACGTTGAGGACGCAAAATCAGAGATATTCAAGGTAGTCGTCCGCGAAGTCCGTGAGTTTCTGGAGCGAGCCAACTTGGCGGACGAAATTTCGCGTGTGCTTACGGGTGTGACTCTGGAAGTGAAAACACAAGTGCGATTCGTGCCCAATGAAGGAAGATCTGGCCGATTGCAGCCGGCTGCCAAGGCCAGTGTATCCATGAACCGCAACGATCTGGAAATTGCATCGGAGCAATCCAGTTCCGTGAATCTTGACGAATCCCAGGAGAAAGACCCTTGAAACCTCTTGTGGCAGGCAGTGAAATCGATGCTTGGTGCACGCGCTGTAGGCTTCTTTTGAGCCACCGAATTGTCGCAATGATCGGGAAGAAGCCGGTTCGCGTAGAGTGCCGCACTTGTGGTTCGGTGCACAACTATAAAGCGTCTGCGCCGGGCAATGCGTCGGTGGCACCCGTGATTCGCAATCGCGACGGCACGCTCTCTCCCGTTCGCACCTTGAATGCACCCAGTCCCCGGGTGCATTCGAAGACAACAAGAATTGGAGCTCGCACCAGTGAATGGGAACAAAGAATCGCTGGCCAACCCGTCACTGCTTTTTCCCGATACTCAATGTCCAAGACCTATAATTCTGGCGAGCTTATTCATCATCCAAAATTTGGCGACGGATTCGTGGCAACCGTACTCGACGGCGGCAAGATCACCATTGTGTTCAAAGATGGGGCTCGAACATTGGCACATGGCCAGGTAAATTAGAATTCGCGAGGGCCCATTCGAACAATGGCGCGAAAGGGATTATTCCACGAACCCACTCGGACGATTCGAGGTCAAGTCGAGAAAGCGCTTTTGATTGTCTTGAGTTGGGCGTCTAGCCTCAGGGCCGAGCCAGTCGCGGAGCACAATGTACGAATTACCCTTGGGGAATCGGGAGTCATTCGCGATTGGCTCGATTGAAGGCCCTTACGGTCAGACCGCTGAACTATCGCATAATCTTGCCGAAAGTTCCTTAACACCGCAGCTTGCATCGGGAACTGTTTACCATGCAAACAGTAGTGGCCTGCTGGACTTCAACGCCCAATTTAGGCTTCAGAGGAGCGGCTCGGAACGTTTGGTAGCTAGGGGAATGCTCCAAGTTGGTTCAGATGTCGAAGGCTGGCTACTATTGCGCGCAGAAGGCTGGCTCGCCGTCACGATTGACGGTAAACTGCAGTTAAATCGGACCGCCCCGCTTGACTCATGCGCGCGGTTGGGAAGCAGTCCCGCTGCATTTGAAGGCGGGTTCTCACCCAGTGCGACTCGAATGTCGAAGGTTGAATGAGCATTGGTCGCTGGCGGCCAGGTTCATTGATCAGTCAGGCCGCGCTCCCGCAGGTTCAGCTTGGTCGGCTGCCCTCGAGTTTCGGCCAGACCAAGAGCAGTCTTGAGCCATTCGATGTCTCGCTCGAATTGAGCTCCGAGGCTCCCGTAGGCCTGCGGGTGAAAGTCGATGCCCCAATGGGCACCCCACTGTATGCGGGTGAGCCACTAAAAATTAGCTTGCGAGCCACCGATGGCTCCGAGCAAAAGTCATTCTCGGTAGGCGACCTGGCCGAGCAACTCGACGTCTGTTTCCCCGCTTATCGTGCAAGTTGGATTGTTGAATGAATTCGTTGACGAGTTTTCGAAACAGGATAATGCGCTATTTATCGATGTTAACGCTGGCCCATACCGTGTGCGCCGAAGACTCAATCTAACGCGTGAATTACTGACTTGTTGGCAGGGCCTTGCAAAACAATTGCAAGCTTTAGCCTCGCAACCTGCCGTGGGGCTTGACGTCGTCCGAGCGTCGCTGCAAATCGCGCAAAATGACCTGACTGCGGCTGCAACACAAGACATATCTTCGGCCGAAGAACATCGCTCGATTGCCCACGCAAAGTCTCTTTGCGAAGCCGTGGCCAACGCAAGGATGCCTTGGACTGAGCCGGGCATCCACGAACTTGCCTGGCGCGCTTCGGCCGACGCAAGCTTACAGCGCTTTGCGTTGCAAGTCCCCGAGCGTTCCGAGGCAGAGGGTCCGCTTCCATTAGTCCTCGTATTGCACGGATACAATGGAACGCCCATGCGGATTCTCGACGCATTTCTGGATGCCGCCCCTGGGCAATCGCCCCGGCAAGTGCCTGGATTTGTATTGGCTCCAGCAGCTCATGGCAACGCATTCTATCGTGGCCCCGGCGAGCGCGATGTACTGGAAATACTCACCTGGGCCCTTCAAACGCTGCCCGTTGATCCCAATAAAGTGACAATTACCGGGGCGTCGATGGGAGGCACCGGAACAGCCGAAATCGCTTTACATTACTCAGACCAATTCGCGGCGTACGCGCCTCTATGCGGTTACCAGAGTTACTATGTTCGAAGAGACACGAGTGGGCAACCGCTGCGTGCTTGGGAGAGAAAACTCATGCACCGGAATTCGGCGGCAAGCAGCGCCGATTCCGGACGGTATCTCCCAATGTACTTAGCGCATGGTCTGAAGGATCGGCCTCTGGAGAATTCGCGAGTGCTTACGACGCGCTACAAGAAACTTGGATATCACCTGATCGAAGACTGGCCAGATTTAGGGCACGCGGTTTGGAAAAAAACCTGGGCACATGCAGGACTGTTCCCATGGCTCAGCACTCAAGAGCGTGTCGCAGATCCACCCAGAATTACCCTAGCAGCCACCGCACTTCGACACGCTCAGAGCTACTGGTTGAACGTCATCGAATTGGACAACCAATCCGAGCTTTCGACGATTGATGCAGAAGTCGTTGTGGCCAACCAAGTCCAAGTAATCACCAAGGGTGTCACAGCATTCGCAGTTAGCGAAACACGGCACATCGATCGCAAACTTCCCTTACTACTCGATATTGACGGCATAAAATTGACGGCCGCTCCGCTCTCGACTTTGCGTTTTTGCCGTCATGATTCGGTCTGGACTCAATGCCAAGTTGCGGCAGGGTTGCACAAGGCCGTCCACGCCGAAGGCCCCTGGCTGGATTTGTGGAGCGAACCGATTGCATTTGTATATGGTACCGGTAGCCCAGCCACGATCGGCGCAAATCTCAATGTCGCTCGAGCCTTGGCTTCGCCACAAGGTGGCACGGATTATATGTATCCGGTACTCAGCGACGTTGAGTACATGTCCGCACCTCGTGACGGCCAAGTACCCGTATTGGTCGGCAATTCCAATGACCATGCCTTGCTCGCCAAGTGGTCGAATCGGTTGCCCATTGCTGTCAACGCACAGACGATAAGTTTTGGCGGCCGACAAATACTCAGGCGACCAATTGGGGGCCGTATATGTTTACCCCAATCCGGACGATTCTCGCGGCATTATTGGCGTGATCACGGCACCCTCAGCCAGCGGCCTGTGGCAAGCGTTATCGTTGCCGATGCTATTGCCGGATTTTCTGGTTTTTGATGCACACGTAGCCCCGGCCGGAGGTGAACAAATATTTAGGTTAACATGCTCACGTTTTGGCAGCGGGTTTCTTCAACAGCGATTGGTCTTTACCCAGCAAGCTTAACGACGATATCGATGCGAATTCTGACTAACGGGAAGCCTCCCCACCGGTACCGCTAGACATTAACGCACTGCGCGTCGATGGTTGCGCGATTTCTTCGTGCGCAGGACGGCGCGCCGTGTTGTCGGCGGCGCGGCGGGCATCGCGCGCGGGATCCGAAGTGGAACACCGAATCGTTGCTTCAAGTTAAGCAATTCTTGCTTGGTCAGATAGCGCCAACAACCCGGCCGAAGTCCTGAGACAGTCAGTCCCGCATATTCAACACGTATCAGACGTACCACGGGATGCCCCGCTTGCTCCCCCAGTCGACGAATTTGGCGGTTTTTCCCCTCATTAATCGCGATTACCAACCAGGTCTTATCATTTTCAATGTGCAGCACTTTGACGTCCGCCGGCCGCGTTGCGTGGCCTTGAATATCAATGCTTTTGCGCCAGCGCTCAAGGCCGCGCGGGTCCACCAAGCCGCGAACTTTCACATAGTAGACTTTCCTAGCACCTTGACTAGGATGCTGCAATTTGGCCAAGAACTCGCCGTCGTTGGTCATAAGCAGCACGCCGCTGGTCGCGTAATCCAGTCGACCCACCGGAACAATCCGCATTCCAAGATCCGTCACTAGTGAGGCGACCGTGGCGCGTCCCTGTGGATCGCGCAAAGTTGTCACGTAACCTCGCGGCTTATGCAGCAAAATGTAAACGAACGGTTTACTTGTGACAAGTCTGCCGTCAACTTCAACACGTGCTCGCATCGAGTCGACCTTGGTACCAAGTTCAGTAACTAGACGCCCATCGACCCGAACGCGACCCGCCGAAATATACTCTTCCGCGTGCCGTCGCGAGCTAATGCCTGCGCGCGCCAGATATTTTTGGAGTCGCTCTTCGCTCACCGGGTTAGCTCAATTGGCAAAGGTCGTTGAGGATCGACGTGTCAGGTTGGCAAGGGGAACAAAGCCCGGAACCCATTCATCTTGAATGAACTTTTCCTGATGCGGTGTTCCGGGTCGGGACCCGGAACACCCCACATGATAAGAACGTCGGAACGGACGATTGGGTCACCAACGAAACCAGACGCACGGCGTGCCGGCATTTCAAATAGAAATAGCAAACAGGACTTCACCGGCTGGGAGGATTTATTTATTGACGTTGGCGGGCACTGACATGGCCCGAGACAGGCGTCTTGTCAGATTTGGTAGGCATCTTGGTTCCGGCCGCGCTATCGCTTGCGTCATCGGCTTTCTTCTTGGCTGCTTCGTCCTGTTTGCGCTGCTCTTCGCTCTGAATTTCCTTTTCCAGCGCGACGCGCTCAGCAATCTCGTCACGATCCCATCGATCAACCCGACCGTCAAAGTCGAGATCCCACCCGATTCGCTTTAAGTGGCCATCCTCGTAAATCTCCCAGACATCGGGACGACCATCGTGATTAGTGTCGCGCTGTATGCGCGCGAGCTTGCCTTGAACGTAGTATCGAAATTCGTCGGGCTGTCCATTCCCATCACGATCTAAGTCAACTTTCACGACGCGACCGTGCCCAAATGTGATCCAGGTGTCGATCTTTCCGTCGTAATTGGCGTCCGCGACCTCACGCAAGCTTTCGCCCTTATCGTTGAAGGTCCGAACTACATCTTTTATGCCGTCTAAATTCGTGTCAACCTCGCGGCAGAGCAGGAATTTTCGCCTATCTTCGCCTTGACCCACCAAGGCGTAGACTCGCCTGATGTTCGGACGCAATGAGTCTCGGCTTGAACTTTCCTCAACATCGCGATCGGCCCGCCCTTTGAATTCGCAACGGGAAATATCGCCACCCGCCTGAACAGCGTCCACCAGGGGCGCAGAGCGCGCCCCCGGGGTCTGCGACCCGGCTGTTGCACTCGCTTGGCAACCCGTCACCAAAAACTGACAGCCCCAAGCAATCATGCGCAATTCAGCGACAATCCTCATGGCTTGCCTCCGGACCCGGTACTCGGCACAGCTGATTTTGGCTTTGCGGCGTCGCTCGGCGCCTTGGTGGACTGGTCCTTCGATTTCGCGGAAGCTGCGCTACCCGCCGCAGCTTCGGTATTCGATGTTTCGGTCGGCAGCGCGTCCGTTTCTTTCTTAAGCATCTCGGGACGGGAACTCTCGAGCTGCTCTGGAGGTTTGTAATTCGTTTCTTTGCAGTAGTCGACCGTGGAATTGGGATCCGGCAGACCGTTGCCATCAACATCTGAGTGAATGATGGGACAATCGGCGGTCTTGTAGTCCCACCATTGGTCAACTCGGCCGTCCCCGTTTGAGTCCCTTTCGGCGCTAACGATTCGGCCACCTGCGTATTTTTCCCAAGTGTCCAGATGGTGTGAGAGCGTCGATGCTCGCTGCTTTTCTACAATTTGGCCGCCTGCAAACAGCTGAATTTCATCGATTGCCCCATCGCGATCGTAATCGAACTCGCGGCGCGAGACATTTCCGCTCGCATCAAAGTACGTCCAAACATCGACACGTCCGTCAAAGTCAAGGTCGGCGGCCCGACAGACTTCGCGTCCACCCTCCATGACTATTGTTAAATCGGCGCGCCCGTCACCATTGACATCAATTGCCTGTGCGTGGGGCGATGCGATATCACAAGCTTGGTGGTGAATTTCTGTGTCTCGATGCCCGACACCCGGGCCATTTGCACCCATCTTGCCGGAAGCGCCGCCGCAACCGACAACCGATGACATTCCCAAAAGCAAGCAGCCACCGGCAGCGATTTTCGCAATCCACGGAAAGCTGCCCAGTCGAACTGCGAGATTGATCATAAGCGCCCTCTTGTGCCTAGCAACGGTGTAGCCAATACCCCATCGTTGGGCACATTAATATTTTCCCGATGCCCTTGACGACATCCACATACTAATTCCAACCCAGTGATTTCGAGCAGGAAATAAAATAACCGTGCCGGCAACGAGACACTTCGGCTCACTCGTTGCCAGCAAACCCCGTTCGGCTAGGCGTTCCATCTTTGCGAACTTCCTGGGAATGACGCTGAATACAACGGTATCGGGCGTGTGCGGTCCCGTGAATTGTGTTCCAGTGGGTGCATGACCCCATGAAGATCGCCAGCCCCAAATGGCAGCCAGATACTCGCCCTAAGTCGTTCACCGTACAACTTGATCAAGATTGGCCAATCGGCCTTCTCCAGGGCGACCTTGAACTCATAACCTTTTGAAACTACTAAATATTTTAGATTGGTGGGCGCTCCGCGGACCATTGACAACATACGTAGTGGAATCTATTGTAACGGCTGGCAAGTTCCTGGGGAGCAAGGCCGATGTCCCGCAAAAAGATCTCGACGACGGTCTACATTACGCCCGAACAGAACGACCGGCTGCATTTGCTCCACACGCGGACCAAGGTGCCGGTGGCCGTGTACATTCGCGAAGGAATTGACTTGGCCTTGAAACGCTACGAGCACGAACTTCCCGGCCAGATGAGCCTGGTTGACGCCGCAGCGAAGCAAGCAAGCGCGAGTGGAAAGAAATAGCTAGGCCAGCAATTTGCCCGTGGCTCGTGTCGCAAAGGTGGTGGGTGCACCACGGGCGCGCTACACCCGGCCGCCACGTTGGGCGCGCTAGGCGTGAAATCCCCGGCCCAGTGAGGCTCAGCTCAACATGCCCACTAGCCCAAGTCGGATTAGGAATTTCTCAATAATCGCTCACGTCGATCACGGCAAGAGCACGCTTGCGGACCGTATCCTCGATGTGACAGGGGCAATTACCGCTCGCGAGCGTGTTGACCAGTTCCTCGACAAGCTGGATCTGGAACGCGAACGGGGCATTACCATTAAGGCCCAGTCGGTTCGGCTCCGATACCGCGCCGACGACGGTGAAGAATATCAGCTTCAATTAATCGACACACCAGGACACGTGGATTTCAACTACGAAGTCAGAAGCAGCCTGCGGGCCTGCGAAGGGGCATTGCTCGTGGTCGACGCATCCCAGGGTGTACAGGCACAGACCGTCGCCAATGTGTATTTGGCTCTGGAAAACAGCCTCGAGATTATACCAGTCTTGAACAAGGTTGACCTGGCTTCGTCGGATATCGACCGTTCCGTAAAGCAAATTGAAGAGATCATAGGCCTGGACTGCAGCGGTGCGCTTCTCTGCAGCGCCAAGACCGGCCAAGGCGTAAAGGAGATTCTAGAAGCAGTTGTCCGTCGAATACCGCCACCAGCGGGCGATACACAAGCACCATTGCGCGCCTTGCTCTACGATACCTGGTACGATAGTTACCGTGGCGCAGTGATGAACGTGCGCGTCGTGGATGGTGCACTGCGCAAAGGGGACGGGATCATGCTCATGTCGTCGGGGCGACGTTTCGAAGTGACCAGTATCGGATGCTTCTCGCCCCATCCAACTGAACTTGAAGAATTGGGCCCAGGGGAAGTTGGGTTCGTGTCGGCAGCAATCAAGAGCGTGGACGAGACGCGAGTCGGTGACACGCTGACTCATTCGGCGCGGCCCGCCGCCGAGGCATTGCCGGGGTTTCAGCGGGTCAAACCGATGGTCTACGCCGGTGTGTTCCCAACCGACGCCGCCGCGTACGAGAACTTGCGCGACGCATTGAGCAAGCTGCATCTCAATGACGTGTCCTTTGAATTTGAGCCTGACACCTCCGAAGCCTTGGGATTTGGATTCCGTTGCGGTTTCCTGGGCTTGCTACATATGGAAATTGTCCAGGAGCGCTTGGAGCGTGAGTATGACCTTGATCTAATTACGACGGCACCCAGTGTCGTTTACAAAGCCCATAGAAAGGGCGGCGAAGTAATTGTAGTTGACAACCCGTCCAAGATGCCCCCCGCCAACGAACTGGAGGCCATTGAAGAGCCCATCATGAAGATGACCATCCACGTGCCAGCCGAGCATGTAGGACCCGTCGTGACACTTTGCGAAGAACGTCGTGGTATCCAACAAGGTATTCACTACGCAACCCAAGATTATGTCGTCATCACCTATGAACTGCCTTTGGCTGAAGTGATTCTCGATTTTCACGACCGCCTCAAGAGCGTGTCTCGGGGCTTTGCGAGCATGGACTACGAATTCACCGGCTATCGAAATGAAGACTTAGTCAAGCTCGATATTCTGGTCAATGGCGAGCCTTTGGACGCGCTTAGCGTCATCGTCCACAAGGTCAATTCCTACTATCGCGGGCGAGACCTAGCCAGCAAACTAAAGGAGCTCATTCCTCGCCAACAGTACGAGGTGGCAGTTCAGGCGGCGATCGGCACGAAGATAATCAGCCGTGTGACCGTCAAGGCCATGCGTAAAGACGTGACCGCCAAGTGCTACGGGGGCGACATCACCCGCAAACGAAAGCTGCTCGAGAAGCAGAAAGAAGGCAAGCGTCGCATGAAGTCGGTCGGGAATGTCGAAGTTCCCCAGGAAGCATTTCTCGCCATTCTCAAACTCGATAAGTAAAGCCTTCGTGCACTAGCTTTATGCATATGTTAGACCGGAATTAACTTATAATGCCCGCTCGCACTAGGTCCGCTTCAGTTGCACCCCGCTGTCCTGTCGAGCTTGGGCCGTTGAATGACTCGTTTGGTGAAGCAATTCATCTGGAATGGGTATCCAGCAATGCCTTTGGTGACAGCCTAAGATTAGACCAATTTAAGCTTAGCAATGGGTTAACAATTTTGACCTGCGAAGAGCATAGCAGCCCGGTTGTGTCCTATCATACCTGGCTCCGCGTCGGTTCCCGCCATGAGCGGGAGACAAAAACGGGGCTTGCCCATTTGCTCGAACATCTCATGTTCAATGAGACTCAAGAACTACCGCAAGGTGCCTACGACCAAATGCTGGAGGAAGCCGGCGCCGAAACCAATGCATCCACATGGCTCGATTTCACGCAATACTCAGTAAACGCACCGCGACAGGCACTAAAACTCGTCGTAAGTCTCGAGGCGCAGCGCCTCTCAAAGCTTGTGCTTCGCGAACCTCAAGTCGCAAGTGAAAAGGATGTCGTAGCCAATGAGCGCCGATATCGGGTCGATGATGATGTAGAAGGTGCTATGAGCGAGTTGCTATGGTCGACAGCGTTTACGCATCACGCGTACAAGTGCCCCACGATTGGCTGGATGAAAGACATATTGGCACTGACGCCTGATGATTGCGAGCAGTTCTACCAGACCTATTACGCCCCTAACAACGCAACGATTATAGTCGCAGGTGACTTTCGCACGTCGAACCTCTTGAAACTTATTGCGCGAGCGTATGGCCCGCTGAAGGCTAGTGCAATTCCCATCGAAGACGTACGTCCGGAGCCCGCGCAAACCTCCGAACGCCGTGCAGAAATCACCAAACCAACGCCCACGGAGAAAGTGTGTATCGGGTATCGCGCGCCGGCCCTAGGTGACGTTGACTACGGTCCCATGTCGGTGCTTGCGGAAGTGCTTTGCGGGGGGCGGGCAAGTCGCCTGGTTCAAAGGCTTGTGCACGAATTGGAAATCGCAACTGATGTTCGTGCGAGCGTGGGGCCATTCCACGATCCGGGGCTGTTTGAGATTGGTGCTTCGGCCCGCGGTCAGCAGACCGGTGAGGCCCTGTTGGCCCAGATTGACACCGAGCTAAACCGTATTCGCGAAGAACCGGTAACCGACGAGGAAATTGCACGAGCTTTGGCTCGGCTCGAATTGGGTTTGATATCAGGTCTTGATACGGTGGATGGCAAGGCTTCGACTATTGGTTTCTACGAAACGCTACTAGGCGAGCCGGCGGCAGCTTTTACCCGATTGAGCGCCATGCGACGTGTAAACCATTCCGATATTCTGCGAGCCGCCCGGCGATATCTTAACCCGGGCGCACGCACCTGTATCTTTGTACGCTGCGAATTGCCCTCGGCGCTGGAGAGCGCTCGATGAATCCACATTTCCCTCAGCCACATTCGATAGGCAACATTCAGGTCCTGGTCGAATCCTCCAAGACAATTCCTCTGGTGCATGTCAGTGTCGCGACGCGTCGCGGCGCCTCCGCCGATCCGCCGGGCGCAGACGGGCTTACCCGCCTGACCGCACGTCTGATGCGTCGGACCGCTGGTGGCGTGCCGTTAACGGAAATCGAACGGCGCTTGGACGGCCTGGGAATCTCCCTAGGTGCGGATACCTCTTATTCCAATGTCTCCCTGGCAGCGGTAATTCTAAAGCGCTCTTGCGAATCAGGTATGTCCATACTCGCGGACGCGCTGGGAAAACCGGGCTTGTCTGACGAAGAATTCGGCCGACTCAAGCGGGAAACTCTGGCAGAAATTATCGAGGGACAGGACAATGATCGCGGGCTAGCTTCGCGTGCCTTGCGTCGCTCCCTGTTTGCTAATCACGCGTACGGGCGTAGCGTCGGAGGCACAATATCTACGGTAAAGCGTCTTGAACCGGACCACGTCCGTTCGCTTTATCGGACATTGTTGCACAAGGACGATCTGCTCATCGGAATATCAGGAGATATTGAAGAAACCGAAGCACTCCGCTTTGCAGAGCGCCTGGTTGAAAGTGTTAATGATGCAACGGCGGCCGCCTTTGATACACAGGAACCAACCCCTAGACAGGGCCGAAAGCTGGTTTTTGTAAGTAAGCCCGATAGAACGCAAACCCAAATCTATGTAGGTCTACAAGGTTCACATCCAAATGACGACGACCACCTCGATCTGCACATAGGCAATACTGTATTTGGAGGCATGTTTTCTTCGCGCCTGATGCAGCAAATTCGCGTGCAGCGCGGCTGGTCCTACGGTGCCTATTCCAGTTTGCCTTTGGATCGACATCGCCAGGCATTTACAATATGGACCTTCCCCAAGTCGGAAGATGCTGCCGCCTGTTTGAAACTCGAGCTTCAAATGTTGGATGATTTGGTGACCAAAGGGATTACTGAAAAAGAGCTTCGAAGTGCCAAAAACATGCTTACGCGGTCCTATGCGTTCTTGGTCGATACGGCCTCGAAACGCCTTGGGCTTTCCTTGGACGAGATAATGTTTAACTTACCGCGAGGGTACTACGCATCGTATCCGAAGCGGATCTCTGAAATTCGTTTAGAAAATGTAAATGCTGCATTGCAACGTCGCTTGAATCCATCGCACTTGGTCGTCGCGATAGTCGGCACTAATGACCGCGTGCTGTCCGAAGTTCAAAATGTGATCCCTGATGCGGAAACCGAAGTAATTCCTTTTGACACAGAGGATCTGTGAACTTAGAACCTAAGCCAATTTATTAGCCATCTACCCATTTGGTCGGCGCGCTCGCTGGCACCTTGTATAACCAAGAACGGGTCAACGTTGGCTTTGACCTCAGCTGGAACGTCGATGTAGAGCTTTAGTTTAGGCTCTGTCCCACTTGGACGCACGACCAGTCGCGAATGGTCCGCTAGACGCAAAATCAATAAGTCCGAACCGCCTCGCCAAGGCGGACGTTGTGTGCAATTGGTACGATAGTCCTCAGCGTCCACAATTCTAACACCGTCTATGTCGTTGGGGGGACTGCTAGAAAAGCGCTCAAACGCCAACTTTAGCTCGTTTGCACCTCGAGTACCGGGCCTATGAACATTTACTTGCCGGCTAGCCCAGGCCCCGTATTGCCTGTGGAGTTGACCTAGCCTATTCCACGGTAATGTTCCCGATGCATGGCAGGCCGCCGCCCAATCGGCAGCGAGCAACGCCGCCGCTATCCCGTCCTTGTCTCGCACCGCTCCGTGTGTCGAGTAGCCGAGAGCCTCCTCCCACGCCAGGATTAACGACACAGATTCGTCCTTAAGAATCTCAAGAGCCGCCGTCCACAACCACTTGAACCCCGTCAGCGTTCTTTCAATGCGAGCGCCGTAGGCAGCCGCCACGGCATCGGCCATAGGGGTTGATACCAGAGTGGTTACGACCAGCGGTTGGCGCGCTACTGAGGCTTTCTGCGCTCGACCCAACAAGTAATCCATCATGATGATTCCAAGCTGATTTCCGGAAAGCACATGCCATTTGCCGCCGTCGTCCGGCAATGCCACCGCAAGGCGATCCGCATCCGGATCATTGGCGAGCAGAATGTGTGCACGAATTTCTTCCGCAATTCGAATTCCAAGTGCCAAAGTATCAGGCTCTTCAGGATTTGGAAACTTGACCGTTGGAAATCGACCATCAGGCTTGACCTGTGCCGGAACGGGTTGCAGATCGACGTGTCCAGCCTTTCTGAACAGGTCTCGCAATGGGCCCCATCCAACACCATGCAATGGCGTGTAGGCGATGCGCAAAGGAAATTGAATGTAATCGGGTCGCGACATGAGGACCGATTGTTGGTACTGCGCCAAGCACTCCGCGCCGAGTACCGTGAGTTTATTTGGCGAGTCTAAATCGTCGTAGGTTGTTCCAATATCTCGCGCAGCCGGCAACCCTTGCATACGATCGGCAATTAGTGAATCGACGGGGCTAACGATTTGAATGGCATTTTCGCCATAGACCTTGTACCCGTTATATTCAGGTGGATTGTGACTGGCAGTCACCACAATACCAGCCGCCGCTCGCTCCTGAAGCGCTGCGAAGGCTACCATGGGAGTTGGAACGGGCTCTCTGAATTGCAACACCGAGCAACCTGCGGCTTGCAAAACTGCCGCTGTTTCTCGGACAAATCTATCGCTGTCAAGGCGTGCGTCGCAACCGAGTACAACCTTGCTGCTCTCTCCACAATTTTGCCCAAGATATTCGGCGAGCGCCCTGGTTACTCGGCGAACAACGGATAAATTCATACGACCTGGACCTGGACCGACAACGCCTCGAATCCCCGCCGTGCCAAACTCGAGAGGCAAATCAAAACATTCGCGTAACGCCTGCTCATCTGAGGCATCAATCCATTGGCGAATCTGCCGTGCGGTCCCAGGTTCTGGGTCAGAGTCGGCCCAGTCACGTGCGCGATTGACCAGGTCCACGAACGGGATATTCGCCATGGTCCAAGCTTACACAGAATCAAAGCGCATCGGCAATGAGCCTTTCGACCAAGCCCGTATCGTAATTGCCCGATTCCCAGTCAGTGCTGGTCAATACCTGCTGCAATAATCCAAGATTGTTAGCTCGCGACCCGTGATTGGAACAGACATGCAACCGCGACTCAGAAAGCGCCCGGAGCAGTCGCTCGGTAGCCTCAACGCGGGTCTGCCCCCAAGCCGTAATTTTAGCGACGAGCGGATCGTAGTATGGGGGTATGCTGTTGCCTTTTTCGATACCGCTATCAATACGGATGCCATCCGCCAATGAAAAGCTCAACTCGTGCACCTGCCCTGGCTGCGGCAAAAAACCCCGGGCGGGATCTTCGGCGTATATTCGAGCCTCGATAGCGTGCCCATGAGCCTGCGTTTGTGTCAATTCCGCAGATACGTCGTCGCCGGAAGCTATTCGTAGTTGCTGCTCGACCAGGTCAACTCCAAATACCATTTCCGTCACGGTGTGCTCGACCTGAAGGCGCGCATTGACCTCCAAGAAATGGTGGCCGGCTTGGTTATCCTGCAGCAGCTCGACCGTTCCAACCCCCACATAATTAACGGATTCCAATAATCTCAAGGCCATCAACTCAAGTTCTCGTAGTCGCTCTGAACTTAGGGTACTCAGAGCCGGTGATGCACATTCTTCAACCAATTTCTGATAACGCCGTTGCACACTACATTCCCGATTTCCCAGAACTCGCTGAAATCCATTGTGAGCACGCAATACCTGAATCTCAACATGGCGGGAATGGTCTAGGAATCGCTCAATATAAACGCGACCATCTCCAAAGGCTCGTTGCGCAGTGTTAACGGCCGAGCTTGCTGCAACCAATAGCTCGTCCGCACTGCTCACCCGCTGCATACCAATTCCACCACCACCGGCCGCAGCCTTAATCAGTAGTGGCCAACCGATTCGATTCGCAACTTGTAACAGTTTATCAAAGTCATCGACAGCTACACTTCCAATACTCCCTGGAACCGGCAACAGTCCCACACGAGCTGCCAGTTCACGCGCGTTCACCTTGTCCGCTAGTATCTCCAGTACCTGTGAACTTGGTCCCACAAATACCGCGCCTGCTGCCATCACCGCTGCCGCAAATGGAGCGTTTTCACTCAAAAACCCGTAGCCCGGATGCACAGCATCAGCCTTAGTTTTTTTTATTGCGCGGATTAGCGCGGCTTGATTCAGGTAGCTGTCAATAGCAGGAGCGGGCCCCAAACAATGGGCTTCGTCTGCAGCTTTCACATGCAGCGCTCCCGCATCAGCCTCCGAATAGACCGCAATCGAACGCACGTTTAACCGACGACAAGTAGCCGCGATGCGACAGGCGATTTCACCTCGATTGGCGATAAGAACTCGCGAGAACATGCGCGGTGTATGACGCGTGAGAAGCTATCCGTCAATCGTCGTGGCCAATTCGGGCTTGCGCGACCGAGCGAAATGCCAATTGGCCGCAGGCTGCCGCGACATCGCCACCGCGACGTGTTCGAACAAAGCAGCTGTAGCCATCTCGCGCCAAATAGTCTTGAAACTCAGCTACGCGCTCATGGCTCGACGCCCGAAGATTGGAGCCTTTAATCGTATTCATGGGAATTAGATTTATTTTGACTGGAAGGTCCCGTAGCAGTTGGCTTAATTGACGAGCCTGTTCGAAACCATCGTTGAACCCAGCGATCAGCGTGTATTCAATGGTGATGCGCCGCCTGCGTGGCAATGGATAATGGTGCAAAGCCTCGATTAGTTCTCGAAGGGGGTAACGAAGATTAATTGGAATTATCTGACTTCGAAGTTCGTCGGTTGGAGCATGCAATGAAACGGCGAGCCCAATTTTTCCGCCAAAATCTTGCCCAAGTCGTTCGATTCCGCGTACCAGTCCCACGGTACTGACAGTAATCCGTCGAAGGCTCATGTCGAGGCCTTCGGGGCGTGTGAGCACGCGCAATGCCCGGGCCGTAACATCGTAATGATGCAGGGGTTCACCCATGCCCATTAACACAAGATTGGTGAGATTCTCTTTTGGTTCTAGATACGATTTTGAAATCAGTACCTGTGCGATAATTTCTTCAGCGCGTAGGCCCCGTCCTAGCCCCGCTCGACCACTTTCACAAAACACGCAACCCATGGCACAACCGTACTGAGTCGAAACGCATAGGGTTACACGAGTTTGTTTGTCAGATTGTTCTTCCTCGTCGTCCTCGATATAAAGCCAATCGGCGTCCCAGGATGTTTTGGGAACCATAGGAATGAGAACGCATTCGACACGTGAACCTTCATCTAGAGCTAATAAGAGCTTACGAGTCCCATCGGTGGCACGCTCGACGAACTCGACGTCAGGAAGTCTGCCGATTGGATGACATTTTAGACGCTCCCGCAATGTGGCGGGCAAATTCGTCATCTTGTCGGGATCCAAGACTCGTCGCGTGAAGATCCAACGGAATATCTGCTGGGCGCGATAGTTGGGCTCTCCCCAGGAGTCAAGCAGCGCGTGCCAGTCCTCTGGTAGTCGGGATAAAGCGTGGATTGAATTGGTCCCCGCAGCACTGCTCGCGGGGATATCACTATCATCAGGCGCGGCCAGAATTGGAAGTGTTGGCAATCGAGAATGGCTCATGCGTCCTCAAGCTTGGCCTTCTCCCAATATTCATCGAGCTCGTTCAAAGGCAACTTTACGCTGCCGTCGACAGACGGCCAGGCGCCATGCTTTTCAATTACGTGGCGTTCCACGCAAGCAAAGCGTCTTGTGAATCGCTCGCAGGTCCCGCGCAGCGCTGCGTCAGCATCAATCCCGAGATGTCGCGCAAAATTGACGATTGCAAACAACACGTCCCCCAATTCTTCTTGAATTCGCTCGGCGTCCGATCCCTTCGCGGCTTCGTCGAGTTCCGTCAGTTCCTCGAAGATCTTAGCGCGCGATCCGGCGGGGCTCGGCCAATCGAAGCCGACGCGTGCAGCCTTCTCGCTAACCCGCTGTGACCGCTGCAGAGCAGGCAATGCCCGCGGAACACTGTCCAGTAGCGGTCGCGCGGCTTTCTCAGTCCGCTTGATGGCGTCCCAATTCCTGACGACCTCGGCGGCGCCTGTGACTTGAGTTTGAGCAAACACGTGAGGATGACGTCGCACGAGTTTTTCGGAGATCGCCCTTACGACGTCGTCGGGACCAAATTGACGCTTATTTCTTGCCAGTTCCGCCAAAAACACAATTTGGAGCGCCAAATCGCCTAGCTCATCGCAAAGCGCGGTTGCGTCTTCAGAATCAATAGCATCAATGACCTCGCAAGCTTCTTCAAGTACATAGCTTCGCAGTGATTTCTCGTCTTGCTCTCGATCCCAGGGGCATCCATCGGGCGCAAGCAATCGCTGCATGAGCCGCACCAGGTAAGGGAATGTCTGTCCCTGCTGCTCGTCTAGCGGTATCTCGGGGCAAACCGGGGGTCGCTGGTCCATGAGCTTTAGCCTAATAGCGTATCTACAATCTGACCTTCTACTTGACCAACGAGCACCTTCCCACGCTTGTCTATCAGTGTCGACTTGATGCGCGCAATGGCCCAACCATTATGCTCGACTGGCATGGGCGCTATGCTTGTAATCACACCAGCCGACTCACCGGTTTGCTTATCCAGTACATCTGAGCCAACGGCCACACCTGCCAGGGATTCCAGCCGTACGCGTGTCACACGTTGAGAAATATGGCCGCGCATTTCCACTTTGCAGACTACTTCTTGACCAATATAGCAACCCTTATTGGGCGCTACGGCGCGGCCGAATAGTCCAGCATGATGGGGTGTGTCCTGAGAGGAGTAGTCAACTGCCCATTTCGGCAATCCTTCTTTGACACGATATTGCTCCCAAGTTAACTCATCGGTGGGTTCAACTCCCACGCCACGCAACTCAGCGAGCCATTCATTTTCGACAGCTTCTGGCACTGCGTACACCCAATCATCACCGCTGATCCAATTGAGCATGCCCTGACATACGGCACTTGAGAGATTGGACGGCGACAATGGGGTATGGTTATGCTGCCCATGGATTCCCCATAACGACCGAGCCGGATCGATATTGAGATTTACATCATCCATCACTATTAGCGAATCCAAGTACTTGTGTATGTCGACCAACTCTCCACCCACCACCGCGAGCCACATGCCTGTATCTTCGACGATGCCTATAACCTCACCTCGCAGTTTGCCGGTACGCTGGAGGAGCAGACCCCAAAAAGCACGGTCTGGCAGATTCAATAAATCCGCAGTAATGATCCCCTGAAGCCAATTCTTATGATCTTGGCCCGTGACATGCAGCAAACCGGAGCGCGTGTGACGCCTCAACAAACCAGCGCCTGAATCGACACGGCTAAGAAATTCCATGGCCTCCAAGCGAGTATGGCAAGAGCCGAACTTCGTCAAGCGGGCCTGCAACCCCACACTTGCGGACCCAACTTCAGAGTTACGCCGCGCGCGGGCTCGGGCCCTAATTCACCGGAATACTATCATCGACTAAGGGATATATCGCTTCGTCCTTGAGTTTCACCTCACGAGCCGAACCTTCGCTCGAAGATATTTTGAGCTCAACCCCGGTAGTTGAATTACTTCGAATCAAACTCTCTACTTCACCGCTATCGATTTGTGCGACAGCTTTTCCCATGATTGACAGTATCTGATCGCCAGGTTTCAGACCCGCCCGCCCAGCTGCGGACGCAGCAATCACGCGCGTCACGTACGCGGTGGAACTCCGAAGCTCGAAATAAAAACCCAGGCCCCAACGAGGATGCGCCGGCTCAACACCGAAGGTTATCCGGGCGCCCCCGTCGCAATCAATTTCGGCTTCTCCCATATCCAAAAAATTCGGCAAATCTTGGACTTCTTTCAAGCAAATTGGGTGTGGAAATAGGCCGTGATCATCCCAGATTTCAATGCGCAGCCGCGTCTTGCTCAGCATCTTGTAATTGGCTCGCTTCTGATTGGGCCAGGTGGGTCGCAAGGTGTTCTCTTCCACAGCCGTGCGAGTAATTTCGGTCCCATCAATTGACAAAATCGCGTAGGGATTCGGCAGGCCCTCGCCGCCCTTGCCCCACTTGCGTCCGTCGCGCGTCTGCGACGGCATTCGGGCGCTCTTGATATATAAAAAAACGTAATCATCGGGCGGCGGAGGCTTGGGTGAGTCGGTATTGGGAGGCGGACCGATGGGTGTGCTCATTTCAGGATAAATAGCCCCGCATCCCAGGGAGAGCCCGAGCAGCGCGATGCCAACGCATCCGATGCCCCATTTCTGCTTCAGCAACTCCACTACAGTGCCTCGCGAATTGTTCAATTGTATCACATGTTCAACGCTAATGGATATCGCGGCACGTGGCCATAAGCGGCGTCATTGGGGTGGATCCGGCGCGAAGCAGATTCAATGTAGGCGCGTAGCGTGCATATTCCCACCAAGCGCGCAGGATCGTGCCTAGCCCTGGGCTAAGGAGCTTACATTCCAGCCACAATCTTGAATTTCTCACCGTCCGGAACGAGCTCAAGTCGATTGTCCGCGACGGTGCGACGCCACACGTCGCCTTCATCCGTCGATAACTTGTAACTCGCGCTGTACGTGTAATCTACGAAGACTACGTCACGCCGCCCATGCCCGATACGGCGGTAGCGAATCTCGTAACGAATTGCCTTGGTCTTGTAGAATTTGTCTTCGAGATACGCCTTGAGCCCAGCATAATCCAAGTCGTCCGTCGGGTTCAACATTACCCCCGTCTTCGTAATATGATGGCGCGGCAATCTGAAGCAAAAGTGCGGTGTTGCGCTCTTCAACCGCGTGACGATATAATTCGCAGAAATTAATTACGCCTCGATTGTAGCTGGTGTCTTCAACATCCGTATTCGGAATCATTTGCGAGTTGCAACCAACAATTCCCAATGTGACTAGCAGTGCGAACCCGCGCATCTTGAACCGATTCATTCGTAGAGATCTCGACTCGCCAGCAACGCCATTCGAGGCAGGCGTATTCCGCGCGGAACGATGACTTTCCCCGCGCAACACCGCAAGGACGAAGTCCAAGGCAAAACAAACCGACCGAGCGACCAAATCAAAACCACCGGCGGGCCCTGACCAGGATGTAAAGTTCGCGGGAAATCCTCAGCGATCGGGCCTTTCCAGGCGAACAATCGAGCTATGCGAGTGGGATCGGGAAATCAGCACGACCTCGTCAGCGACGCCGTGGGAGATTAGCCTCACAGCCGTCGCCAGAGCAGCGCCCGATTGCCCCGAAATACTTTGCCCAATCCCGATTTGATCGAATCGCGCGGCGTTACGCCATCGTTTCAGTTCAGCTATTCGATCGAAAGCCTGCGCATCCACGCCACTGCACAGGATCTGCAGGCTTGAGCGATGCGTGGGCGCCTCGTGTTCAATAAAATATTGACACCAGGGCCCCTGCCCAATCCACGAGTCCACAATTCGGGCCAAAACCACCTGACCCCGCGCTTGAGCAAGATCTTGAGTCTGCAGCAGAAACCAGTTGGAAACGTCACTGCGGTTCGGGGCAGAACCCGAATGGGCTCCGAAGGGATCTGCGATGTAGTTTACACCCGCATCCCGCGATTCAACCACGCCTGCGACCAAGGCCTCTGCCAAGCCTAACTGCAGACAACCACAGGCAAGGTCCAACGCAATATCATTGCAAAGGCCTTCGTCGGATAAAGTGGTCACGGGACCCCTTAGCCCCAAATAGATGGAAGCATTGCCGGCCAGTGCTGACGGAACCAAATGTGGGAATTCCGCCGGGGGAATTCCGCGCAATCCCTTCGCGCTTAGGCGCAATAGATAGCCCCGCAGGCGTTCGACGTTGCCTAGCGCGTTACCGACCATCATTCCCACGTGGGCGACATCCAGCCCGCTGCCGGCTAATGCTTGCTTCACACCGATACATACCAGGGCTGTGGCTCGATCAAATCGACGCGAGCGATCAGGGTCCAACTCTGACAAGGGGTCCGAGAATTGCGTGCTGACTTGCTCGGAACCTTCCGGAATTGCGGGCGGTACTTCGACGGTCTCTGGTAAATTCGGGATTGCGGTCGCCACACGATTGGACATTCCGGTAATCACCAATGTCTTGGCGAGCCCGCTCGGGATTCTATTAGAGGTGTCCACGTGAGAAAAAGCCAATACAGCACCCAGCCCACCAAACCCGAACGAGCTCGAGAGCGCGTGGCGGCAATTTGCAGATATCGCCGCGCCTGTGATGTGGTTGAGCTTCGTGTCTTCGGCGGGTGTCGTCAGGCCCATGGTTGGCGGAAGGCGTCCCTCGCAAAGAGCGAGGACAGTAATGGCGGCTTCAATAGCTCCAGATGCACCCAAGGTGTGCCCGAGTTGCCCCTTTGCGGTTGACACGTGGACCTGGTCAACCTCATTGCCGAATGCGATTCTTACGGCGTTAGCTTCCATCGAATCATTCGGAATTGTTCCAGTACCATGCGCGTTGACGTACCCAACGTCGCATAACTCAAGCCCCGCGTGGTGGACGGCTGAGACCATTAATTGGGCAGCCGCTGCGCCACTCGGTTCGGGATGCGTGAGGTGATGCGCCTCAGCGCCCAAACTCCATCCGTCCAGCCACGCGAAAATGTCAGCACCACGCTTCATTGCATGCGCTTCATTCTCCAGCACGAGAAATGCGGCGCCTTCCCCAAGCGACATGCCACTGCGAGATTTGTCGAAGGGGCGGCACGGAATACTCGACATGGCGCCGAGGGCCGCAAAACCCGTGAGCGTCAGCAGCGTCAAAGCGTCGGTGCCACCCGCAATTGCGCAATTGCAGCGCCCCGAAGCCACCCAAATGGCCGCCTGGGCGATGGCGGTCGCGCTGCTCGAGCAAGCCGAACAAAACGTAGCCGAGTGGCGCACGCTGTGAATGACGTCCATAACGCGCTTCGCCGAGCTAAATAGAGGGTAAGCCAATAGCCGTTGTGCAAGCCTTGCGTTCCATACACTTCGCAATGTCCGCCATTAGGACGGGCTCGGCCTCGCGCATGCCACCGCTGGTACCTCCAACCGCTAGAAACATGTCCTGTCCGACAACGCCAGCGTGGCGCACAGCCGCATCGGCCGCTACCGTTGCCAGCGCGTCCGCACGCGAAAATAAGCCGGACCTTCCCACAGGAGCTACGTCCGAGACCCGAAAATTCTTGATTTCAGCGGCCGCACGAATCTTGCTGCACGAAACGTCGAACTCACTGATGTCGCTGAAGGCACGTTCCCCGACCGTCAGCCTCGCAAACGTCTCAGCTATGTTTTGGCCAAGTGCCGTTACCGCGCCTAGACCCGTAACGGCCACCCGCGAACGCTGATTACTCATGAGCTGCGGACACAGTGATAATATGATTCACAATTGCCTCCACGGACGCAAAAATAACCTGTGCTGCGTCGCCATCGGGAATGCTGATGCTAAAACGTTCCTCCAGCGCAGCCGCCAGTTGTAAGGCATCCAGTGAATCCAGTCCCAAGCCGCCGCCGAAAAGTGGAGCATCATCGGCGATATCCGCTTCGCTTCTTCCTCGAAGATCGAGCTCAGATATCAGCAACCGTTTGACTTCAAGCTTGAGGGGCTCACGTTCCATGACGTTCCTTCTGAAGTTTTGATTGTGTTGGTTTTCCGGGCCCCTGCCCCAAGAACGCATTTCTCGCCTTAAGGTCGCTAACCTGAGCATAGATATAAAACGGTGCTGTTGACCGGCCGTTCACAACCTTATATTTCCTTCCAAGACACGCCCAATCGTTTGCCAATTAGCCTTAGAATGTCCGCATCGTGCACATTATCCGCCTCAGCTCGATACCCCAGCACCAAGCGATGGCGCAGCGCGGGCAAGATAAGACTCACAACGTCATCCACATCTGCCGCGGGTTGGCCGTGGGCGGCAGCCTTGGCTTTGGCGGCCAGGACCAACGATTGACTGCCCCTCGGGCCAGCTCCGAAACGCACATAGCGAGCCACCTCCGGCAGCACATCGCGATCGTGGGGACGCGTCGCCCGAGTGATGCGCACGGCAAGATCAACGGCCTCATCGGTTATGGGAATACGCGGCACCAGATGCCCGAAATCTAGGACTCCTTGCACTGAAACCACACAACGAATCTCCGGAATAGAGCCCGACGTGGTTCGTCGCGCGATCTCGACCTCTTCTAATGCGGAAGGATAATCGACGTGAACTTCGAGCAAGAATCGGTCGAGCTGTGCTTCGGGAAGCGGATAAGTCCCTTCTTGCTCGATGGGATTTCGCGTCGCGAATACTTGAAATGGATTGGGTAGAAGATGGGTAGTGCCGCCCACGGTAACTTGACGTTCTTGCATCGCCTGCAAAAGCGCGGCCTGGGTCTTGGGCGGCGTGCGATTGATCTCATCCGCCAACACCAAATTCTCGAATATTGGCCCGCGCATGAATTCCACTTCGCGTTTGATACGTCCACCCCCGGCATCGACCTCGTTGAGCACATCAGTGCCGGTTATGTCGGCGGGAAGTAAGTCGGGCGTGAATTGAATGCGACCAAATGATAAACCAAGGGCACGGGCCAAACTTGAGACCAGCAGCGTTTTTGCAAGACCCGGCACTCCAACCAGTAATGCGTGTCCCCGAGCCAACAAGGTAATTAACATCAAGTCGATGACCGATGTTTGGCCAATAACCGTGTTCGACAACTGCTCTTTGAGGTCCCGACAGGCCCTGGCGCATTGTTCGACTAGTGCCAGTTCATCCACGGGCGAGGTTAACGAGTCCAAAGCCTTTTCCACAGGGCCGGCACAATAGCACGTTTTTTTGCTAGGCCTTGCCTCAACCGCGCTGACCGGCTAATCGTCAACCATGTTGAGCTTGAGCGCGACGCCGCCCAAAACGAAACGGATCGCCACACAGTGACGGGATTTCTTCGCCGCGTTGTGGCTGCAATGTTGCTCGGGGTGCTCCTGTACGGCGTAATTGTGGCCATCACAGGTTATCACAAAATACAAGCTAGCCTTTCTATATTCCACTGGAGTGCCTTTGCGATCGCCTTAGGCATGGCAACCTCAAATTATGGCTTAAGAATTCTCAAGTGGGAGTACTATCTGGCGCGCCTCGGAATTCGCGGTATTCCGAAATTTGATAGCGCTCTGATTTTTCTTTCCGGATTCGTTCTGACTGTTACCCCCGGAAAAGTCGGCGAGATTTTCAAGAGCGCGGTCCTGGCACGTACCCACAACGTATCGGCGGCACGCACGGCTCCAATTGTTTTCGCTGAACGGCTTACGGATCTGGTCGGTGTAATCATTCTGATTATCTTGGGATCCACAGGCTTTTCTGGAGGCCTCGGGTGGGCGATTGCCGGCTCGATATTGGTGGTTGTCGGCCTTTTTTTCGTGCTCTGGCAACGACCCCTGAAAGCGCTGGTGAGCTACCTGGAACGGGGGCCAGAAAAACTGAGAAAGCTAGCTCCCAAGGCGCGTGAGGCAGTCGATAGCCTCAGAATTCTTGCCAGCCCGGCTGCACTCCTATGGCCGAGTTTCCTCAGCGTCATTGCGTGGGCCTTCGAGGGATTTGCCCTCTACTATCTGTTGGTGGGTTTCGGAATCTACGCGCCCATTTCCCTCATAGTCTTCTTTTACTCAACGGCAACCCT
Organism: uncultured delta proteobacterium; assembly: GCA_963835565.1. Taxonomy (GTDB): domain Bacteria; phylum Myxococcota_A; class Polyangia; order Polyangiales; family Polyangiaceae; genus FEN-1139. The sequence goes on along the minus strand of CAWIGY010000090.1, from coordinate 23,656 downwards.
GGCCGGTGCGGTAATTCCCGTTCCAGGTGGCCTCGGAGTCGCGGAAACCATGATTCAGCAGCAGCTGGTAAGGCTCGGCGGCGTGGCGCCGGGCTCGGCCACTGCGGCGATGATATTGGTTCGATTTGCAACGCTGTGGTGGGCGGTACTCGTAGGCTTCATGGCTCTAATCCTGCTGCGGAGTCGCTATCCAAGTCTGACTCTGCGCGACGATAACCCCGCGCAGAGTGCAACCGAAGTGAAGCCAAATCCAGCGTAGGGATGCAGTAACGGTACCCAGTCTAGTCCCGGGTTTCGGTCGTTCTTCTCAATACTTCAACCGCGGCGAGAAACTCCGCCGGAGGCGGCGCTTCGAAACGGTGAACTTCTTTGGTTACCGGGTGTTCAAAGCCGAGTACACTGGCGTGCAAAGCTTGTCGGCCAATTATCGCGGACGCCTCTTTCAATAAAACGTCTCCGGACTTAGCATTGCGATAGAGTCTATCCGCCAAGAGCGGCGTTTGTGCTCGCTCCGTGAGGTGAACGCGAATTTGATGGGTTCGACCCGTCTCAAGTCGGCATTCGACTAGCCCGGCGTGACCCGCCGCTAGCACTTCAAGTACGCGAATTTGCGTTACGGCACTTTTTCCTTGATTCAGCATTGACGTGAAGCGAAGTCGCGAGGTTGGATGCCGTCCGTACATCGAACGAATTTCCGAGACCCGCGGAACGCCGCAGGTAATGGCCTGATAAGAGCGCTCTACCCGATGCGAGGCTAGGTCAAGCTTAAGACCCTCCCGCGCCACGTCACTCTTGGTCACAACGAGCAGACCACTCGTATCCTTGTCAATCCGGTGCACAATCCCAGGCCGAAAATGCCCGAGATTATCCCGAGCGTCAGCCGATTGCCGTGAAAATCCCCCGCGAGCTAACAGGCCATTGACGAGCGTGCCCATCGCGTGACCCCTCGCTGGATGCACTACTAGACCGGCGGGTTTGTTGATCACCAGCAAGTGTTCGTCTTCATATACGACATCAACCGAGACGTTGCTGTCCGGTTCCGCTCCGCTCGGCGGCGGTTCACCCGGCTCTACTTCAATCACATTTCCGGGGGACACAGCGGCACGCGCTCGGCAGGTTAATCCATCGATGCGAACGCGACCTTCGGCAATCCAAGCCTGGATCCGGACGCGTGACACATCGGGCACCCTTGCGGCAAGCCACTTATCAACGCGATGACCCTCGGCAGATTCGTCTGCAATAAATCGAAGTGTCACTCAATCACTAGTACATCGATTCTCTTGAATCGATGTACTAGAAAATCGCGGAGCGATTTTAGGTTTGGGCGAATGCCCAATGAAATTAGGATAGTGCCGCGATTGGCCGCGCAGCGGCCGGGTCCGAAGGACCCATCACTTCAGTGGAATCGCGCTACTAGTCACGGATCTCGACATTCCGTGCCGGCAATTCACCAAATAGCACTGCGAATGTGGCCCTTGGACTTGACCAAGATATCGATTAAAGCGCGATCGTAGAAGTTACGCTTGTAAAGCGCTGGTGCCACTCGGCTCTTGTACAGGGCCCGCCCCTCTTCGATTTCTTCCGAGAGCTCTTCGAAAAGGCTATCGTTTTCGATGCCACGGACGATTTTTTCTTCATTATATAAGGACAAGTCGCTGGCAATGGCGCGCGCAAGTCGTCGGGCTGCGTCCTCGGCTTCGATGGGCATTGGCGGAACTCCTAGACTGCGAATTATCCAACGGTTCTGCCTTCGCTGTCAAAACACGGGCGCTTCGGGCGCAATCGGCCCGTCTGCCGGCTCACTGACCTACGCTTTTGCGCCTCAAAAAGCATCCGGCCAAAGCAATCGTCCAGGGCATCGTGACTATCGCATAGCGAGCCCCACCGAAAAATACCGCGTGAATGATGGCAGTCGAGCCCAGCCCCAAGCTCGCGAGCAAAAGGGGCGGCTCATTCAGAAGTTCCAATCCCAGCGTCGCCGCGGCCATAACGAGCAATAACACGCCGACCCAGGCAATCGGAAAGCAAACGCAACCCGCGCCCGCGAACAGTAAGATTCGCCGCAATAACGCGCGCTCAGCTCGAACACGGATGATTGCCGCAAAGGCCATCAGCATTACGAGCCGCTGCACGATGACTTCCGCAGTCCCTAGGGCAGTCTGGTAGTTTTCTGGGAACAGCTGCCAGTTTGAGGAATGCAGATACCAGCCGGGCGTCCCCACGTCGTCAAAAGTTCTTTCAAGTTTCTTCGGCATCAATGCCAGCCAGCGGCGCGGAGACTCAACAATACGCTCCAGAGCACCGTCGCCAAAGCAGACATCCTTTTTGGCTTCATCGAAAACGGTACGGCACTTCGGTGGAATTCCAGCCTTATCGACGGCCACCCAAGCGCCGTTACCCTCCGGAGCGGTTCCAATCAAGAGATTCCAGCCGGCATTGGCACTGACCAACATGCAACGTCCCATGCGTTCGCAATTGCGAACCGTCCAGGGCAGGCAGCAAGCGATTGCGAGCGCAGTCGTGACGCACGCGCCCGTCAGCTGCCGTCGCCAACTCATTCGCAAATTGGACGCGCCTCCTCCCATTGCCAGCCAGCCCAGCACCGGTGCGAATACGATTTGTTGTGGCCGAACCAGCACGGCAATTCCCATCAGCAATCCGAGCCCGGTTATTGCGATTGCTTTGCGCGTCCGTGTACGGGAGGCAGCTAAGATCGCGATCCATGCTCCAATGGCAAGTAGGCTCGCTGAAACAATCTCCGTCATCACTGCCGGCGTGTAAAAGAAAAGCGTAGGATGTAAGGCGGCTATGCTGCCTGCCATTATGGCACCGCGGCGCGTGGCCACAGTTGACGCAAGCTGAACCACCCCAGCGACGGCAAGCGAACCTAGGACCGCATTGAGCAGCATGGCAAGCCAGGCACGCCGCCCGAATAGTGCGTAAAGACCGCCGATGATGGCAGGATAGCCGACAGGATAATGAGCTGCATAAGTGACGACGCCGTCCGGCCATAACCACGTATAGCCGAGGCCGCGTGCGATTCGCCAGGCGACAATCTGGTAGTACTTGCCGTCTTCAGCGGGCAAAAAGCGTGAGGCTGCCCAAAAAACCAGGATTAACCGAAGCAAGAGCGCGACACCCGCGAGTATCCAAGCATCACGGTTCGCTTCCTGACGAGCGCGAGCGTTGTCTGTCCCTAGGTTCGCTGTCATGGAAAATCCGAAAGTAGATTGAGCGCCTGCAAATCAAGCACGACTTCACAGAGCGGAAGCCCGACGACATTCGAGTACGACCCGTCGATGCGCTCTATGAGATATGCTCCAATCCCCTGTGCAGCATAGGCACCTGCCTTGTCCAGCCCCTCGCCAGTCGCCGCATAGCGCCGTATTTCTGATTCTGCCGCTATTCGAAGGCTAACTCGGGAAGCCACCGTACGTTTTTTGGCCCTCGTCGTAAAGTCCGGCATGACTCCAATTGCATAACGCGTGTAAACAATATGATCGCGTCCCGTCAAACGTCCGAGTAGACGCACCGCATCTTTCACATCGGTTGGTTTGCCCAATATGTCATTTTCTATAACTACAATTGTGTCCGCAACGAGAATGGCCGAAACGTCGCAATTGGACCCGAGTTCATTGCGTACCGCCACCAGTTTATCGTCAACGACGCGTTCCAAGTATTCCTTGGGTGGCTCCCCGGCAAAAGCCTCTTCTTGTACATTGGCCGCCACAATTCGCAGAGGTAGGCCCAGGGCGGTCAACAATTCCCGGCGTCGCGGAGAGGCGGATCCCAAGCACAAAGGACTTGAATTTGAAATGGTCAACATGAATGTCCGTGAGAAAGGGACGGCGAACATGCCACAACCGCTATCTTTTTGCACAAATCGCATTGATCTTGCGCCAAGTTCACTGAAAAGCCGCGTTCGGGGCAGGGGTTGGTCCGGCTCCGATGCCACGCAATCGAAACGTCCGAAGGACTTCCAGGTCGGAAGCGAAGGTTGGTTCATTCTGCTGGAAATGTACCGTCAGTTGTCGCTATGGTACGCTCGTGATTGCTCGTCGCTTGTCATTGTCCTTGCTTTTACTCTTATCCAGCCTGCACGCGAAGGCGGCGGATTGCTACGGAACGACGACTTTGGCAGGCTGCTTTTCCGTGCTGGGCGTCACGGGGCCTGCTGAACCCGGCCCGTTTCGTACGTTGAGCCTTGGGCGCACGCTGCCAGCCGGGTCCTTTGCTGTAAGTGCGAACAGCTGGTACATCGTACGTCCGGCAGAGCTGGCTGTTTCAAGTCCTGATCCTGCGGGACGCACCGTTGACGTTGTGTCACGCTCCACCGTAATTGATTGGCGCGCGGCATTTGGAATTGGGAGTCGTCTGGATCTCACTTTAGCCGCGCCGGTTTTCGTTGATATTCGGGGTGCGGGGGCGGACGCCATATCCACGCAAAAGCCGGCGGCTTTCCAGGGCGCGGCACTCGGCGATCCTCGCATCGGTGTCCGCGCTAGCCTCTTACCGTCTAATCTTCGCGAATGGCGCTTGATGCTTCGCAATGAATGGACCTTGCCATTGGGTAACAACACTCATTACGCCGGGGACCTCTCGGTTACGTCAACGCTAGCGACAACCGGGGTTTGGCACGACGAAGGCTGGTCCGTAGCTCTCGACATCGGTGTGCGGTCCGCACCGGCTACACGGTTTGGCGATGTCCGATTGGGAACGTCCGCTATTTTGGGCTTGGATTCGCGCGTGACATTATTACCGACAATGTCTTGTCCGTTGGATTGGAGGCTTGGGCCAATCCAGTATTGATTGCCGCACCGACAACAGACGTGCCATCAAACAAGGGAGCCAGTGCGGTTCCTGCGGAATGGTTAGCCAACGTGCAATGGCACCCCGAAGGACTGCCGTGCTGGTTTTGGCTCGGTGCAGGCAGCGCGCTTCCGCTATCGCATCGCGACACCACCAACGTACCCTTCGCCGATTCGAATTTCGTCGCACCCTCAACGGCAAGGGTTCGATTAGGGCTTGGGTTGGGGTTATTGCTGGGGGGCCCATGACCAAGCTTTCGGTCAACGTCAACAAGATCGCTACGCTGCGCAATACCCGAAGCCTTGAGATTCCGAGTGTTGTCCGATTGTCCCAGCTCGCGCTCGACGCGGGCGCCGATGGAATCACCGTTCACCCACGTCCCGACCAACGACACATTCGCTCAAGCGACGTAGACGCGCTCGCAAACCTTCTATCCAATTATCCGAAAGCTGAGTACAATATCGAAGGCAATCCGTTTCACGGGCTTTTTGAGCATTGTCAACGCGCGCGTCCACATCAAGCCACGCTTGTTCCAGACGCTCGAGAGGCGTTCACGAGTAATCACGGTTGGAACTTGGTGGAACTTGACAAACACTCACAGCTCGCACTGGCGCACACAATAGAAGCGCTGCACGAATTGGGCGCGCGAGTCAGCCTGTTCTTGGATCCAGTACCAGAGATGATGCCGATAGCTAAAGAACTAGGGGCGGACCGCATTGAATTATACACCGAGCCGTATGCGGCAGCCATGCTGGCGGGCCGCGGCGCCGAATCAATCGTCGCGTACGCCATGGCTGCCGGAACCGCCCGCGCCTGCGGACTCAGCATCAATGCGGGACATGATCTCAATCTCCAAAACCTATCGCTGTTTTTGCGAGAGGTGGGCCCAGTCGCTGAGGTGTCCATCGGCCATGCGCTAATCGCCGACGCTCTTGAATATGGCCTTGCAGATACGGTGCGTCGTTACCTTGCGGAGTGCAGGTAGTCTTTTCTCCCACCCTAAATCCCGCCCGCTGGGCGGGACTTCAAACCCCCTAATCCCCCATCCTTGGGGGATATCTAGTTGGGTTGCTGGGCGTTAAACATTTGACACCAGTCGAGCAGCTCTCTCGGCAATTGGGCGTGCAAGGGCCCCGCCCTGCTTTACGTTCGTTTACTTCGCGTGCTCGTCGAGCCAGGCCGTGACCCAGACTAGCGGCGAATTCCAATTGATCGCAATCTCGTTGGTTGACCAAGCATCTGAATTGTTGACGAAACACTTTTCCGGAGCGCAACCCATCAGGCCCGCGGCTTTTACGTAAGGGTCCTCTAGGCCGGAGTTGGGGCCACCGGATACAACGCCTGCAGGTGCTTTCGGATACTTGGCGTTGGCTTGATATGCCCAATATCGATGATGCGGATATTCCAGCGGTCGCGTGCCGTAACCAGTGATGTAGGACTTAGCCATCGGATTGCGTCCAAGCACGTAATCCATGCCCCACGCTACCGCGCGCAAGAGCTGAGGATCCTTGTTGAAGTCGTACGCCAGCGCCATCGTGAGCGCATTGTTAATCACGAATGAGTTAGAACCCCAAGGATACTTGCCCGACTTGCTGGGTTCTAGTGGTACACGGTATCCCTGGTGTTCGGCAATTGTCGCGTATTCCTTGGCCGCCTTCTCAATTTGCTTGCGATACCTGTCTCTCCCAGCCGCCGGCAGCTTGCTCGGTACAACAGCCAATGAAATCTTGCCGAGCGCATCAACGCGCTGCCAAGTCATCGCCGTGCCAACAGTGTCGGCATCCCTCTTTGTCCCGTCCGAGAACTCCGAATCTAAGGGCGATTTCTTGAGTTCATCGAGATAGGCGTCCTGCCCAGTAGTAACGTAGAGTTCTGCTGCCGCCCAATAGAATTCGTCGGCGAGGTTGTTATCATCGTAGGCGCCGCCGCCCTTGTGATCCGCCTGGGATGCAAGTTTGCCTGGATTCTGCTTAGCGGCCTTCCAGGCGCGCTCCGCGGCAACTAAGCAGACCTTCGCGAACTTTGGGTCCAAGTCCTTCCAAATGCGGGCGGCTTGAGCGATGGTTGCGGCAAAGTTTAATGTGGCAGCAGTACTCACGGGATGAATCTGGCGCGCCATCTTGCTCTCATGAGGGGCGAGTCCCAGGGCCGTCCATTCCACGTCGTGGATCTTGTGATGGACCATTCCCGCGTTGGGCTTGCCTTCGGGCACTTGCATCTTCAGGAAGAACTCCAACTCCCAGCGCGCCTCGTCCAAAATGTCCGGCACTTTATTCTGACTCTCTGGAATGAAGCCTTTTATGTCCCCAAAGGCGGCCGTGTCTCCTGAAAGGTACTTGGCACGTTCGTACCAGTTCATGAGGGTCCATACGCTGATACCGCCATTCACAATGTACTTCCCGTAGTCACCGGCGTCATACCAGCCACCCGTCACGTCGAGCGTGTAGTTGCACCCCGCATCGGCCGTACACGACGCCACGTCTTTCGGGTGACCCGCGGGACGCGCCAGCGCCGGGTTGGCCACGTAGGCCTTGTCAATTGGAATCCCGCTTCGGTTGTAGTAGAAGTACTTGAGCGCATCGTACTTGAGCTTGTTGTAAATCCCCGCGTCGATGTCAAAGGGATCGCTCTTGCCGGTCCCCGCTTCTAATACAAAACCCTTGCCCGGCGTCGTGAACGACGAAAAATCGATAACGTGAACGGAATCCCCGGACGCCGAATCTAGGCCAATTACCTGGGTTTGGCCCTTGCTGACGACCTGGCCCTTGGCGTCGAGTAGCTTGTACTCGATCGGAAGCTTTGCATCGCTGACTACCGTCGCTACCTTCTCGAGTTTCGGCAAGTAGCCCAACTGGTTCACGCGCACTTGCGGTAACGCGACAGCGGGTGCCGGAGGCGGCGGTGTATAGGCGGGATCGGACAAGATAATGTCGTCAAAACAAATATCGAGTGGCCCCTTGCCTTGGAACATCAACCCGCCGAAGTGGAACGCGAATTCCACGGTCGTGTCGTCGGGTTGGGTCATGTTGAATTGAAAAGCGAATTGCTGAGGCTTGTCCGTCAGATCAACTTTCTTGGTCCAGTAATCCTGATACGGAGGCCCAGACATGCCCACTTTTCCCGTAAGGCTTGTATTGCGGCTCGCCCAAGCCTTGAAGCTCACCGTGTACGTGTGACCCTTCTGGACGACCATCTCACGGTGCCGGATCTGCGCATCCCACCGATTGGCTCCCGCTTGGTCAAAATTAACGCACAGCGCGCCGTCTTTGACGCGACCTTCGCCGGTGACTGGCTCCGTGAAGCTGGTCATCCAGGGCAACATGGACCCGGAGTCGAAGTTACTTTGCTTAAGCAGATTGTGAGCGGGATCGCCAGGTCCGGCGCTGACTTGCGGAACCGCCGAAACCTGGGGACGCTCTTGCTGTATCCCGCCACCACAGCCGCACACCAACAGGGCCACAAACCCACCAATTTTGCAAGACAGCCCAAAATTTCGCATATTCATTCCTTTCGCACCCGGAGCGTAGACGTAACAGACACTTGCTCTGTCCACCAGTGGAAACAGGTGCCGTTCCGATAACGGTACCTGACAAGCCGAATTGTGCGGCGGTCAAGTCCAAGTTATCGGCCTAAGAGAACCTTGTATCGGGGATTGCAATCGAACATTAGTTTGATGGTCTTGACGGCACGGAATCCTTGGAATTCCGACGTTTCTCCTAAGTCTAGACAGGTCAATCAGCCTGCGTATATAGTGGAGCTAGGCTCCATTATCTTGCTGAGCAGGCGCGAAAGGGTGCGACAGTCGTCATTCGAAAGCGGCGCCAAGACCTGGTGCAACACGCGCGTGGCAGCGGGACGCAGCGCTTCGTAACGGGCAAGACCACGAGCGGTGAGCTCGACCCAGACCTTCCGGCGATCGCATAAGTCGCGGTGGCGCCTCACCAACCCATCCTTCTCGATCTCATCGAGCAAGCGCGAAATGCCACCGGGGTGCTGCGCGAGCGCCCTGGCGAGCTCACATTGCGCCACTCTACCGAGGTGTTTCAGCTGGCTCAGCGCACGCCAAGTCTGGACAGATTCGCCTGCGGATTCGAATTGCTTTTCAAACTTGTCGAAGATCAAACGCTTGGCTCGACCGAATAGAACGCTAATCTCGCGGACTAGCTTGGGATCTGGACCGGTGCAGCGGGCTCGCGGTTTCGCGCTATTTGGAAGATGAAGCACTCGGCCCCCGCGATCCGTCGCTCGACACAGCTTTGCCACGCGTGCGCGTCGAAACAGACGCCGCAACGGAACTTGTTCGCTTGGCAACTCGCGGATTGAACCGTTTGACAGTCGCTGGAAGACTCACAATGGGCGACCCTTCTAACACAAGTCGGGCCACTAGATGTAAAACGATCGAGCGACCCATTCGGTTGCGCAGGCAACAGTTGCCAACGCAACGATTTTGCTATAGATGGGCGGCCATGGCCTTCACGACCAGCCTCCGATCTGCCAGCTCCGGCATGATCCAGCTGTTGTTGGTGCTTAGCTGTACTTTGGCCGGTTGTTCGAGTAAGTCGGCACAAGGCAGGACTGAACGCCCGCCACCCCTAATAAGCGTGGTCACTCTGGAAAAGCGGGATGTGGACGTAGAAGTTCACGCTCCGGTTGACCTCAGGCCGCTGTTCCAGGCGGATGTCGGCTCGAAGACCCTCGGGTACTTGGATGCCGTGCTGGTTGACCGCGGCGACAAAGTGAAAGCGGGTCAATTGGTTGCCTTGATTAGACCGAGCGATTTACCCGACCAGCTGGCGGCATCCAAGGGCGTGGTGGCGCAAATGCAAGCTTCCCTGAATCTGGCGCGCACCAATCACGACCGCATTTCGCATCTCGCGCCCACCGGAGTGGTGTCGCAGCAAGAACTGCAGCAGGCCGAAGCCTCTTTGGCATCGGCCACCGCGGCGGAAGCGGCCGCCCAGGCACAATTCGGTGCGCTCGCCGTGCGGCTCGGCGAAATGCGCATCTTGTCCCCGCTCGATGGCTATGTGATCCAGCGCAAGCTCGATCCGGGCGCCCTGGTGGGTCCGCTCGGAGGCGGAGCGATTATCACGGTGGTGCGCACGGACGTGCTACGCGTCTTCATTACCGTCAATGAGCAGCGACTCGGCGCAGGTCGCGGTGGGTAAGGAGGCGAGTGTGGTGCTCGACGCTCTGCCCGGTCGAGTTTTTCACGGTTCCGTGGTTCGGCTGGCGCCCTTCTTCGATCCCACGACCAGAACGCTGGATGCCGAAGTTCAATTGGCGAACACGGACGGCACGCTGCGGCCGGGCATGTACGGTCGCGGCTCGATCACTCTGGAACGTCATCCTGGTGCCACCGTGTTGCCAGCAGCTGCCATGCAGATGAGCGACCAGCAGCGGTACGTCTTCGTTCTCGAAGGCAATCGAGTCCGGCGAAAGCTCGTGGAGACAGGCTACGATGCTGGCGAGTGGTTGGAGGTCAAGTCCGGCGTGCTTGCAGGCGAGCAGGTCGTGATCGCCGGAGCTGACGGCCTGTCAGAAGGTAGCGTCGTGCGCGTGGCCTCTGAAGCGCCGCGCGTCGCCGGAGCCTCTCAGGACACACCATCTGGCCTCGTCCTTCCGCACCGGTGGCCCCTGCCGCACTTGCCGGCCAGCACCGCTGAGCACCCAATCTATCCACCATGTGGCTTACTCGGCTCGCTCTCAAGAATCCCGTCTTCATCTTGATGATGTCGCTGATGGTGCTCGCGCTCGGCTATGTTTCGCTCGGCCGCCTCAGTGTGGATCTATTCCCAGACATCACCATCCCGGTGATCAGGGTGGCCACTTTCTACACCGGCGCCGGCCCGGTGGACATCGAGAAATCCATCACGCAGCCCATCGAGCGCGCGGTCGCCGCAACGCCCGGCGTGGACCGCGTGGAGAGCCAGTCCAAGCAGGGCGTGTCGCTGGTGAGCGTGTGGTTCCAGTTCGGGACCAACCTCGACAACGCCCAGTTCGAGGTGTCCCAGCGCGTGGCTCAGATTCTCTACACCCTGCCGCCGGGCATCCAGCAGCCGTTCATCATGAAGTTCGACATCACCAACATTCCGGTGGCGTCAGGTCGCGGTGAACAGCGATTCGCTCGACGAAAAGCAGCTCTACGATCTCGCCTACAACGTGATCGAGCCGCAGCTCGAGCGGCTGCACGGGCGTGGCCAGCGCCACGGTCGGCGGCGGCAAGCAGCGGGAGATCGAGGTAAAAGTCAATCGCGATGGTCTGCGCGCGCGCGGGCTCGCGATCCTGGATGTGCTCAATGCTGTGCGGCTCTCGAACGTGCTGCTGCCGAGCGGCAACCTGCGGGTCGGCGGGCGAGATTACAACGTCTTCTCGAACACCCAGGTCTCCGAGGCGCGGCCGCTCAGAGAGGTGGTCATCCGCGAAAGCGCGGGCGTTGCCGGGACAGCCCGGCGGTGCCACCGTGCGTCTGGCGGACGTGGCCAAGGTCGAGGATTCCACCGCCGACCAGACGGATATCGTGCGTATCAACGGGCAGCGCGGCGTGTACCTGCGCGTGCTGAAGCAGCCCGGCTCGAACACCATCGCGGTGGTCGATGGTCTGCGCAAAGCCATTGCCGAAGCTCAATGGCGTCCCGGCGAACGTGAAACTCGTGATCGGCTTCGACCAGTCGAACTACATCCGATCCGCGGTGTCCGCCCTGGAGCACGAGGCCGTACAGGGCGGCCTGTTGGCAGTGCTAGTCATTCTCATCTTCCTGTTGAGCTGGCGCGCGACAGCCATCGTGGCGGTGGCCATCCCGCTCTCCATCGTCGCAACTTTCGTGCTCCTCTTCTTCACCGGAAACACGCTCAACGTGTTCACGTTGGGCGGGCTGGCGCTGGGCGTAGGGCGGCTCGTCGACGACTCGATCGTGGAGCTCGAGAACATCAGCCGGCATTTCCAGATGGGCAAGCCCCGGCGCCAAGCCGTACTCGACGCAGCTCAGGAAGTGGCGATGCCGATCTTGGTGTCGACCATCACTACGATCGTGGTGTTCTTCCCGGTTCTGTTCCTGTTCGGCATCGCGCGTAACCTATTTCTGCCGCTGGCGCTCACCATCGCCTTCGCGCTGATCATGAGCTTTTTCGTGTCGCGGACGGTGACGCCGCTGCTCTGCCTCTACGTGATGAAGGTCTTGCCCCACGCAGCGGGCAACTCCGAGCCGCCGCGGGGACTGGCAGCCCGCGTACCGGCTCGCATTCAGCGCTGGCTCGACGCGCTTGACGAGGGCTATGGCGGGCTGCTCGAGCGGACTCTGCGCCATCGCTGGCTGGTGATCGCTGGGATCCTCGGGCTGTTCGTGGCCTCGCTCGGACTGGTCAAGCGCATCGGAACCGAGTTCTTCCCGGACAGCGACGAGAGCCAGTTCAGCATTACCTACAAGACGCCGATCGGCACCCGCGTGGAGAAGACCGAGGAGACAGCCAAAGTCATTGAGCACGTGATCGACCGGTCGCTGGCGGTCAAGGGCAGCCAGCAGCTCTACACGACCATCATCAGCGACAGCGGCCTGCCCGTCGGGCGGGCCGCCTTGTTCAGCGCCAACACCGGTCCCCATGCGGGCAGCTGCTCGGTCAACTTGTTGCCGCGAGTGCAGCGTCCCATCAGCGACGTCGTGGCAACCGAGCGCGTTCGCGCCGGCCTCAAGGACGCCGTTCCTGGAACCCAACTTTACTTTTTTACGGGCGGCATCGTAAAGAGGATCCTCAATTTCGGGTCGGACGCCCCAATCGACGTGGAGATCCTCGGCTACGACCTGAACGACGCCGCCAACTACGCCCGCGAAGATTAGCGATCGGCTCCGAGCGCTGAGTGACGTGGATGGTCGCCCGCTGCTCACCGACGTGCAGATCAGCCGCGAGGAAAACTATCCTGAATTCGACGTACAGGTAGATCGCCAGAAGGCAGGCACGCTGGGCGTGAGCGAGCAGGACATTGCGCAGAGTGTGCTGACCAGCCTGATCGGCAACACCAGCTTTTCTCCCCGTGCCGTTCATCGACCAAAAGACCGGCAATCAATACTACATCAATGTGCGGCTTGATGACCCGTACCGCTCGCGCACCGCCGACCTGTCCGACGTCTTCGTGCGCACGCCGAAAGGCGGCATGGTGAGTGTGGATACGCTGGCGCACGTCGATCGGGGCTCAGGACCGGTGGTCATTCAGCGCAAGTACCTGCAACGCATCGTGGACGTCACCGCCAACATTCAGCCCGGCAAGAATCTCGGCGCAGCTTCCGCGGCGGTCAACCGCGTGCTCGACCAGACGCCGCCTCCAGAGGCTTTTCAGGCGCGCCTCGGCGGCCAGGCAGCCGCACAGAAGGAGGCATTCTCGGGCCTGATGTTCGCAGCGGTAATGGCACTCGCCCTGGTCTACATGGTGCTCGCCTCGCAGTTCAAGTCGTTGATCGATCCTCTGGTCATCATGTTCAGCGTGCCGCTCGGTGTGTCAGGCGTATTCGCGATGCTGTGGGCCACCAATACTGCTCTTAGCGTCAATAGCTTCATGGGCATCATCATGATGGTGGGAATCGTGGTCTCGAACGGCGTTCTCTTGGTGGACTTCGCCAACGTGCTGCGCGAGCGCGGAGTGCCCTTGATTGAGGCCACGGTGAGAGCCGCCAAGACCCGCCTCAAGCCCATTCTCATGACCACCATTGCCACCATCGTGGGCCTCGTTCCCATGGCGCTCGGCATCGGCGAAGGCAGCGAAACCAATCTGCCGCTGGCCCGGGCGGTGATTGGCGGTCTCACCGTTTCGACGTTCTTTACTCTGTTTCTGATCCCGTCACTCTACACGCTGTTCGAGCGCTTCGCGCGGCGCGAGCGAGACATGGAAGCAGAAGGCGACAGCGTGCATCCGGAGTCGACTCCATGCGTAGGTTGAGCCGCGTGCTGATGGCGGTGCTCTGGCTTTGCTCCGATTGCCCACGCGCAACCGGCTGAGCAAGTCGTTACCCCACCGGCACAGGAACGCAACGGCCACACCGGCCCCAGCGCCTTTGCCCGCAGCTGCGGCAATGAGCTTCGACGAAGCCATCCGACAGTCCCTCTTGCGCAACACGAGCGCCATCGTGGCCGAGGGCGAAGTCCGCCGAGCCGAGGCGATTGCTCGCGAAACGCGCGCCGGATGGTTACCGACTCTCTTCGGCACGGCAGCTTATACCCGGCTCGACCACGATCGCGTGTTCTCGGGACACATACTTTCGGCGGCTAACCAACTGTCAGCCAATCTTACGCTCTCGGTGCCTCTGGTCGTGCCGCAGAGCTGGGCAGCGTCGTCGCGAGCCAGCGACCAGATCGATTTGATGCGGTCGAGCCGCGCTGACGTGCAGCGTCAAGTGGCGCTGGCGGTCGCCCGAGCGTACTTGTTGGTGGTCTCGCAGAAGCGGGTACTGGAGGTGAGCGAAAACGCTCGCGTTACGGCGCACGCCCACTACGAATACTCCAGGATCAGGCATGAAGGCGGGCTCGGGAATCGCGTGGACTTGGTGCGTGCGGAGCAAGAGCTGGCGACTGACGAAGGGATCGTGGAAACGGCTCGAACCGCGTTGGTCAAGGCGCGCGAAGCGCTCGGACTGCTGATCGGCACGCAAACGGCGGTCGATGCCACGGAACCAACTCTCGGCACGCCGCCGCCCTTGCCCCAGGCTCTCAGCGAAGCGGAAACGCGCCGTACCGACGTGCGACTGCTCAAAGATCGGCTGAACGCCGCGCAGCATTCCGAATCCCTCAACTGGGCGGCTTACGTGCCGTTTCTTACAGCAATAGCCCAACCGTTCTATCAAAATCCACCATCGCTTACTACCCCTCTCACTGGCTGGCAAGCGCAGCTGGTGCTGACAGTTCCGCTCTACGATGGGGGTCTACGCTATGGGCAGGAGGATGAGCGCGCAGCACTTTCCATGCAAGCACACGCGAACTTGGAAGGCGGCTTGCGTCAGACACGCTCCGAAGTCCGCGCGGCCTTTGACACGGCGATGCGAGCGGAAACAGGTCTCGCAGCAGCGCAGCGGGCTGCTCGTTTGGCTGCTCAGGCGCTCGAACTTGCTACCATTGCGTATCGCGCAGGCGCGACCAGCAATCTCGAAATGATCGACGCCGAACGACGTTCGCGCGACGCTGCGATTCAAGCGGCCGTGGCAGAGGATAGTCTGCGACAAGCCAGGCTTGACTTATTAGCGGCAAGCGGCCGCTTTCCCGAGGTAGAGCACTGACATTTCGCGATCGTCTTGGCTGCGCCGCCCGACCCTGCGCGCCGCTTTTTCTTGAGAATATTTCGGGACTCCTGAGTTCTTCGCCAGCAGACAGACGCACTTTCTTAGGCGTGTCCAAACGTGAATTCGCTTCGCGAATTGAGCCGGGTATCCGTACGGGTTGGCACCGTTGGAGACGGCGGAGTTGCCGCAAAAATAGGCCAGTTTCTTCGTGAATTTGGGTAAGTTGGCCCACTGGCCATCCGGCATTAGGATTCGTGATCCCGATGCCATTATCCGCGACGAGTCACTGCCGTAACGAGGGATGGAGTGCGCCCGACTCACCCCTGGCGCCGAACGCCACAAGCCGATCAGCGCTCCCATCTTAGGTCACCGTGACTCGCAACTTGATCCCTACCGCACTGACGCGAATTCGCCATTCTTCAGGAGGCGAACTAGCAACCTCCGCCTTTACGATCATTGAACCTCTCAAGTGGCTCACTGGCTGCGTACTCGCGATCATTGCGGTCCACGTAGCGCTGAACTTTGGAGATCTGTCTCAACCGCACGCGCAGACGATTATCCTAATCGATATTGGAACACTACTGATACTTGGACCGGCGCTGATGGTGCTAGTTCGCGCCAAAGTGCCCGAGCTAAGGGCACCATTATTCGCTGCTATGGTTTATCTGGTTACTGTTTTGAACATAGTCGCAACAGAAGTACTTCAAAAAAAGACCATCGACATCATCTACTTGCCGTTCGTACTGATTGCCGCTGGGGTTGTTCTATTGTCACCAGTCTGGTTCGTGTCGGCCATTTCATTCACGATAGCGTTAGCAATTCCAACTGTGTTGGTAATTACGCCAAGACCTCAAATCCCAGTCGTATTGACCATGATGTTCGCGGGACTGGTTATATCCGCCAGTGTATTTACGAGTCGAGTTCGAAGTCATCGACGCATCTCGGCTCTTCGGCAACGAGATCAAGATCAAAAACAATCGTTGAAAGAAGCCCTTCTTTCACTTGAGGAACAATTCCGCGAACATCGAGAGATGGAGCAGCGTCGGCAAAAGCTCGAAGATCAACTTCGCCAGGCCCAGAAATTAGAGGCAGTGGGTGTATTGGCGGGCGGTATCGCACATGACATGAATAACGTGCTCGGTGCAATTACGTCGGTAGTGTCGTTAGCCACCGACCGGGTACCTGTCGAGGACCCACTGCGCCAAGACTTGGAGGACATTCTGTCCGCAGCTCGGCGCGGGAGCACTTTGACGCGCAACTTACTTGGTTTCGCTCGGCAAGGTACCCATTGCCGAGAGCGATTCCAGTTAAGTGACACCGTTCCATCAGTCGTACGACTTTTGCAAAGAACGATCTCGAAGCAAGTCGAGCTTTCTTTTGCAGTCGCCGCTGATTTGGACGACGTGCAGGGTGATCCCGGACAAATGAGTCACGTGTTGATGAACCTTTGCATAAATTCCGTGGATGCAATTGTCGGCACCGGAAGGCTCGGAGTGACTGTTCGAAATCGTCCGTTGGCGGAAATCGCAGCCCAGAAACTGGCTCTCAATCCTGGAAGATATGTTGAGATTTGCGTAGAGGATACGGGCCAAGGCATCGCACCCGACGTCTTACCTCGGGTTTTTGAACCATTCTTTTCGACAAAGTCGAGCACTGAACGCTCGGGTCTCGGTTTGTCTATGGCCTATGGAACAGTCAAAGAATACGGGGGAGCCATCACAATCGATAGCGCAGTAGGTCGAGGTACCCGAATTTCGGTGTTCCTGCCCTCTTTGCCCAGCAAAAGCAAGTCCCAGCATCCACCCTCCGTTCATCCTCCAGCCCATCTAGATAATCGTCGCCATATATTGCTGGTTGACGACGAACCTTTGTTACGCTCAGCGGGTAAGCGCCTTATCCTGGGAATGGGCTTTGATGTCATCACGGCCGCCAACGGGGCGGAAGCGGTTGCCGCCTATCGAATGCATCAAGAGTTGATTGCCTTGGTCATTCTGGATGTTGCAATGCCCGTCATGAGCGGAATCGACTGCTTTAGACGGCTGAAGGAAGTAAACCGCGACATTTGTGTGCTGATTGCTTCCGGATATGCCAAACATGGCGATGTTGACGGACTATTAGCGGCAGGTGCCGTGGGCTACCTAGGCAAACCCTACGACAGACGAGAGCTGTACCGTGCTATTGGGCAAGCGCTGAGCATTAGGACAAGCGCTCCCCAGCTAATTCCTGGCACAACGCTGCTACCTAGAACCGGATCCGAAAATCTTTGAGTTCCGCTAACTTACATCCCTGATGCCCTTTCTGAAGGGAAATTGCTACTTGCCCCTTGCCAGCGAAACTGGCCGTGCACATGTTGGGACCATCGACATCACACCTCGAGTTCACAGTACCGCCCGAATGAGGGCACGCCTAACGCGTTCGGCAAGCAGGATTCCACGAGTCGCCAGTAGTTGCATTGTGTGAATCTGATGGGGTTCTTCCCCACCTCGAGGTAGCCAGACAAGAAACGTAAGGAGAAGTCTATCATGCTCACGAGATATCGAAATACCAATGATTTGCCGCGCTATGTTCCATTTGCACTACTTGATTGGGAATCTCCTTGGCGAGCGTTTGGCAGCCTTCGCCAGGATCTCGATCGGCTATTTGGCGCCTACGAGCGGTCAGTTGCCAGTCCCTTCAACCATCAAGAAAATGCCGACTTGCGCGACACGGGCAATGAAGTTGTCATTACCGTGGACCTTCCGGGAGTTTCGAAAAAGGACGTAGAGCTCTCGGTTAGCGGCGACAATATATTTGTCCGGGCATCACGTAATCTATCGGTACCTGATGGCTACACAACTCATCGCAGAGAGCGCGCAGCCTACAAGTACGAACATGCCTGGAAACTCCCAGTTCCTGTCGAAATGCAGAAGGCAGAAGCCAAACTCCAGGATGGTGTCTTGACGGTGACGTTACCCAAATCGCCGAACGCGCAACCCAAGCACATTCCGGTGAAAGCTGGCTAATATAGACGTTGCTTATCAACGAAGGAGCGAAGATCATGACTCAGAGTATTATTGAAACGCCGCGCAATTCGCAAGTTGAGAGCGCTTTGCGCGTAACTGAACTTACACCCGCCGTAGACATCTACGAAAATGACAAGGAATTACTGGTCTTGGCCGACCTACCGCGTGTAACTCGCGATTCGCTTACGGTCGAAGTCAATCATCCAGAAATGAAGATCGAGGGCCGTGTGGTCGCCACCGAAAAGCAACTAGAATATCTGTACACTCGGAACTTTCAATTGGACCCATCAGTAGATGCGAGTAAAATCGAGGCTAAGCTAAGTGACGGCGTACTAGAAGTCCACTTACCCAAGAGTGAACCATTTCAAATTCGAAAAATTGAAGTCAAGACCGCATGACCCCTTTACGTCACCGCGGGAGCGCCCCCCCCCGAAAAGGGACGCTCCCAGCGCGTAGCCAATATCGTCAATCATGTGCCGTTACCCCCGCAGGCGAGCGGGGATGGTTCTCGGCGAAACCCCGCGTTCGGGCCAGAAATTGCGCGCAGGGGCCCGACCCTACGCGTGGGAATTGCGAGCTTACATGTTTGCGTATTGGCGGGTATGCTTACGCAGGCTATGCGTGTTGCTCTCCTTTATCCGCCCCCGTGGAAGATTCCCGATCCGGGTCAGCCCCCAGACTTGGTAGACGGACCTCCCAGCGACTACCAGGACGGCGATCTGGATTCAGACTTTTTCCAGATTCCATATGGTCTGCTTAGTCTGGCAGCGAATTCAGCCAGCAATGGTCACCAAGTAAAGATACTTAATCTATCGAGCTATGCCTGGTCGTCGATTGAAACGATTTTGGCCCAATTGTCTGCCGATGTCGTCGGACTATCGTGCTGGACGGCCAATCGTCGCGGTGTGCATCTCCTGGCAAAGGTAATCAAGAGTTACAATCCAAACGCGTATGTCGTCGTCGGTGGTCCTCATGCAACGCCTTTGGCACGACCTATACTTGAGAATTGGCGAGAAGTTGACTGCGTAGTAATTGGTGAAGGAGAATCAACCTTTCTCGAACTGCTCGACCGGCTTCAGCACAAATTGCCAATGACGGATTTGCCCGGCGCTCTAACGCGCACGGCCAACAATATCTGTGTGGGCCCGCGTCGACCGGCTGTAGCGGAATTGAACGATCTCACTAGCGTTCATGACCTCTTCCCCACCCACATTGTCATGACGTCTCGGGGGTGTCCGTGGAATTGCACGTTTTGCGGAGCCGAAACTAGCTGGGGGCGCGGTTTTCGCACTCTGAGCGTCAGCCGCATTCTGGATTCGTTCGAGAGTGCTTTGCAGCGCGTGAAAGTTCGCATTTTATTGGTGAAGGACGACACTTTCACTACAAATAGAAAACGCGTCATTGATATATGCAGGGGAATACGCCAAAGGAATTTGAAGTTCTTGTGGAGTTGCGACACGCGCGTGGACGTGCTCGATGATGAACTGCTTCGAGAAATGCGCCTGGCCGGTTGCGAAAGACTTAGCTTGGGTGTCGAGTCCGGATCACCGGAGATTCTACGCGCCATTAAAAAGCGCATTACCGTTGAACAAATAATCAAGTCGGCTGAAGCGGCCCGTCGTTTCGGAATCCGCACGCGTTTTTACATGATGCTTGGCAATCGAGGCGAAACCGAGGCCACTTTCCGGGAAAGTTTGGCATTTTTGGAGCGCGCTCGGCCTAGCAGCTACATATTTTCTTGTTTGAGTATTTATCCCGGTACTGACGATTATGACGACGCGGTGCGGGCCCATCGCGTCGTCCCAGAAAGCTACTTTACTGGGAAATTCCAGGAATTGAAGATGCCATTCGATGCCACCGAGCAGGACGCAAACATCATGAACGATTGGTTCCTGCAGCATCGGGGCGTACAAGCGTTGCATGTTCCCACTGTGGCAGAACTGCGCGAAGTTCTGGCCGTGCTCGGTGATCACCATGCGGCTCACTTAGACCTAGCCGAAGCACTCATCGAGTCGGGCGAGCTCGCTGCAGCCGAATACCATTTGAACCGGGCTCAGGAATTGGATTCACCGGTGCCGGGACTGGTGCTCAATGCGCGTGCATGTTTAGCGGCACGTCGAGGGGACTATAGTCTCATGAAGGAGCTTTTGGTGTCAGCTGCCAAAATTGATCCGCAACATTTCTTGCTACTCCGAAATGCCGCCAGCGCCAAAGCGTGGTTCGAGTCTAACGGGCTCACGTCTGACCGTAGCCTTCACCTTGACTGCCGCCACGATTTTCAATTATTCGAGCGAACACAGCAGCCAGCTTTACCCGGTCCGCTACCGGACAATTGGGCAGATTGGACTAGTCCGAGCAGCGTATGTCCAATGGTAACCGAACCGTTGAAGATGCAAATGGCCAAGAGTAGGAGCCTGCTTGTCTTGCCAACTTGATCGCTCTCCCACCTGAAAGAAGCCCCATCTCTGCTGAAATCGAGCTATCAACCCATGGTCACCATTGTGCAGGTCAACAATGTCTGTTAGGCATCCAGCGTCGCCGGCAAGAGCGTACTGTCCACGTTACGCCCTGTTCAGTCACGCAGAGCGGCTTAGCTGAAGTAGGTAGTCGTCAAGCGCCGTAGACGGATGGCCTGTCCAATTGGTCTAGGGACTGGCATTTGCTTGAATAGCCACACGGCCCGAGAATCACTTCATAGCCAAGATTTGGCGCCAACCACTTTTCTGCCTCAGCCAGCGTCCAACCTTTGCGAGCTGCGTAGTCCTCGACCTGATCGCGCCCAATTTTTCCTACGTTAAAATAGCGCGCCATCGGGTGTGCAAAGTATAGACCGCTGACACTGGCCGCAGGCGTCATTGCAAAGTGCTCCGTTAGATCCATCCCAACCGAGCGCGCCCCAAGAATATCAAAAAGCCGTCCCTTTTCAGTGTGGTCCGGACACGCGGGGTAACCGTATGCGGGTCGAATTCCCCGATACCGTTCTGCAATGAGATCGCTCTTCGAGAGTTGCTCAACTCGCCCATAACCCCAGTCGGCGCGCGCTTGCTCGTGTATCATTTCGGCAAGCGCCTCAGCCAGTCGATCGGCAAGTGATTTACCATGATTGCCGAGTAGTCATCCAACTTCCGCTCGAAGTGCCGAGCCAGGTCTTCACAACCGATACCCGCAGTTACGGCAAAAGCTCCCATGTAATCCTTCTGCCCAGCATTCTTGGGTGCGACATAATCTGCCAGTGACCGGCATGAATCTCCAGTGCTGTGAAC
Organism: uncultured delta proteobacterium; assembly: GCA_963835565.1. Lineage (GTDB taxonomy): Bacteria > Myxococcota_A > Polyangia > Polyangiales > Polyangiaceae > FEN-1139. Next base: position 2,319 of record CAWIGY010000090.1, on the reverse strand, counting down.
CCGTTGTTGTCTCAACATTGGAAAGATTGTAAAGGCCGCACGATCTCTTGAATCGACGGATACTTCGATACTCTCCCCGAGCGACGCGGCCCGCCAGAACCCGTACACGGCCCACGCCTCTAATAACTGATCTGCAATGATTTGGTCCAACAGGCGCCGACCGTTGTCATAAAGTTCGCGCGCTGCAGCACCACGTTGGGGATGCTCCAATATTTCGGGAAACTTTCCTACAAGCTCCCAGGCCGTGAAGAAGAAGGTCCAATCGATGTACTCGGCAATCTTGCCAAGCGATACACGCTCCATTCTTCGAGTCCCGAGAAAACTCGGTTCAGGACAATTGTCGGGACCGAAGTCAAGCCGCATCGCATTCTTGCTTGCAGCGTCAAAGCCAAGCAAAGATTCTTGTTTGGTACTCCGCAGGCTTCGCAGTTCGGACTGCTCAGAGCGATTCTTGAGCGACAACTCAGCTCGCCTCCGCTCGTGCATGAGGGCCGAAACGACCGAGACCGCCCGAGAAGCGTCCAGCACGTGGATAACTTCACCGCTGTACTCTGGAGCAATCTTGATCGCCGTATGCTTGCGACTTGTGGTGGCCCCACCAATCAGAAGAGGTATCGAGAGTTTTCGGCGTTCCATTTCTCGCGCAATCTTGATCATCTCCTCAAGGCTCGGCGTAATTAGACCACTGACACCGACTACGTCCGCACCGTCTTTCTGTGCTCGATCGAGGATTACTTCGGTCGGTACCATTACACCGAGATCAATTACCTCGAAGTTGTTACAGCCCAACACGACGCCGACAATATTTTTCCCAATGTCATGCACGTCCCCCTTGACCGTGGCCAAGACTACCTTTCCGTGTCCACGCCCTTGGGCCTTCTCCGCCAAAATGTAGGGTTCAAGCACAGCGACCCCTCGTTTCATGACGCGGGCACTCTTGACTACCTGAGGAAGAAACATCTTTCCGGCACCAAACAGATCGCCCACTTCGCGCATTCCGTCCATCATGGGCCCCTCAATCACCAGCAACGGACTCGAGACCTGCTCACGCGCTTCTTCGACGTCAGTATCAATAAAATCTACGATGCCGTGCACCAGCGCGAAGCGGATCCTCCCTGCAACAGGCTGGTTTCTCCACGACATGTCAATCGTCTTTTTCTTCGCATCCCCTTTGTAGGTGTTAGCCAGTTCCACTATTCTTTCTGTTGCATCAGGGTGTCTATCGAATAGCACGTCTTCCACCGCGTCCAACAATTCCTTTGGCAAATCCTGGTAAACTGCCAGCTGTCCCGCGTTGACGATGCCCATGTCTAAACCAGCCGCAATTGCATGAAACAGAAACGCAGAATGGAACGCTTCACGTATGAGATCATTGCCCCTGAAGCTGAAACTCAAATTGCTGATTCCTCCACTAATTAACGCTCCCGGTAGGTGTTGCTTGATGAGCCGAGCGGCTTCCATGAATGCCATTCCAAACCGATTGTGGCCTTCAATCCCGGTGGCCACCGCAAACACGTTGGGATCGAATATTATGTCCTGCGGCTCGAAACCTACTTGTTCCGTCAACAATTTGTAGGCCCGCTGGCAGATTGCAAACTTTCGCTCAGTTGTGTCAGCCTGCCCTTGTTCGTCAAAGGCCATGACCACTGCGGCCGCTCCATAATCACGAACTGTACGGGCTCGGCTTAGAAACTCGGATTCGCCCTCCTTTAGGCTGATTGAATTGACGATCGACTTGCCTTGGACGTTCTTTAGGCCGATCTCAATAACTGACCACTTTGAGCTGTCGATCATGATGGGCACCCGGGCAATATCTGGCTCTGTTGCCAGCATGCGCAGGAAGCGCTCCATGGTCGCTTCGGAATCCAACATGGCTTCATCCATGTTGATGTCAATGATATTGGCGCCATTTACTATCTGCTCGTGTGCCACTCGAAGCGCCGTCGTATAGTCTCCACTTTGTATCAGTTTTGAAAAACGTTTACTGCCGGTCACGTTAGTCCTCTCCCCAATCATGATGAAATTAGATTCGGGGCGAATTGTGAGGGTTTCGAGACCGCTAAATCGTGGTAGGCTGTCTCTCGGAGGCGGTTTGCGTGGCGGCTGCACCCGCATTACCTCCGCAATTGCGTGAATATGTCGGTCTGTGGTGCCACAACAGCCACCGACAATGTTCAGTAAACCCTGCTCAGCAAACTCGCTAAGCACGCTCGCCATTGACTCCGGGGTTTCGTCGAACCCACCAAATTCGTTGGGCAGGCCGGCATTGGGATAACAACTGGTCCACACCGGTGCGAGCTGGGCCAGGACTTCCAAATG